>NZ_JBQEPY010000028.1:0-105653 GCF_052045915.1 Burkholderia sp. 22088 | reverse complement strand
GGCCGCACGAGGCGGCCCGCGCCCGGACCTTGAGGCCGGGTGGGGCGTCAGGCTTGCGGCGCGGCGAGCTTCTGCTCGAGTTCGGCGACGCGCTTTTCGAGTTCCTCGAGGCGCACGCGGGTGCGGGCGAGCACTTGCGCCTGCGTGTCGAATTCCTCGCGCGTGACGAGGTCGAGTTTCGAAAAGCCTTGCGACAGCATGGCCTTCACGTTGCGCTCGACGTCCTTGGCCGGCGAGTTTTTCAGCAGATCGCTGACGCGCGACTGCAGATCGTTGAAAACGTCGCTGGGTTGCTTCATGTGATTCCCCTTCCTTGCACAAAAAATGTGCATCTTCAGTTGCGTACGTGCCCATGATGCACGCATGACCGGAAATGGTGCGCCGGGGGCGCGAATTCCGGGCATGGCGCCGGCATGGGTGAATGGCCCGGTGACCCGGGACGTGCGTGCACTCTAGCAACGTTCCTTTCGCCGCGCCAGCAAAGCGGCCCGCGTTGGCCATTCGGCCGGGCTTGCGCACCTTACATCGCGGGATGCGACCCCTTGATGAAGCCCTTTGAAACGGTGCTCGAATCGACATGGCATGCGAGTTGCTGAGGAGAGTCCGTTACAACATTCCAACCAATTCGACGGGACAACTCAGCGAGAGGACTTCATGAAACTCATTACCGCAATCATCAAGCCGTTCAAGCTCGATGAGACGCGCGAGGCGCTGTCGGCGCTTGGCGTCTCGGGAATCACGGTGACCGAGGTAAAAGGGTTCGGCCGCCAGAAGGGGCACACCGAGCTGTATCGCGGCGCCGAATACGTGGTCGATTTCCTGCCGAAGATGAAGATCGAGGCAGCGGTGTCCGACGATCTCGTCGACCAGGCGGTCGAGGCGATCGAGCGGGCCGCGCGCACCGGCAAGATCGGCGACGGCAAGATCTTCGTCACGGCGATCGAACAGGTGATCCGGATTCGCACCGGGGAGACGGGCGCAGACGCGCTGTAACAGAACAGACAAGACAAGCGACAAGAGGAAACCCAAGATGCGCAAACTTCTGATGTCCCTGCTGATGGCCGGCTCGCTGATCGCGGCAGGCGTCGGCTCCGCGCTCGCCGACGACGCGGCGTCCGCCGCCGCTGCGTCCGCGCCCGCCGCAACGGCTTCCGACGCCTCGGCTGCCGCCGCGCCGGCCGCTTCGGCACCGGCTGCAACCGATGCATCTGCACCGGCCGCTGCCGCCGCACCGGCTTCGGGCGCCGCCGACGCATCGGCCGCCGCCGCCGCGTCCGCGCCGGCCGCACCGGCTGCGCCGACCGCACCGTTCTCGGTCGATTCGTCGAAGATCAGCGCGGGCGACACCGCGTGGATGCTGACGTCGACCGCGCTCGTGCTGTTCATGACGATCCCGGGCCTCGCGCTGTTCTACGCGGGCATGGTCCGCAAGAAGAACGTGCTCGCGACCGTGATGCAGAGCTTCGCGATCACCGCGGTGATCACGGTGCTGTGGACGGTGGTCGGCTACAGCCTCGCGTTCACGCCAGGCAACGGCTTCATCGGCGGCCTGTCGCGCGCATTCCTGCACGGCATGAACTACATCAAGGGCGACAAGGCGACGACGCTGACCGTCAGCCATCTCGCGACGACGATTCCGGAATCGGTCTACTTCGTCTACCAGATGACGTTCGCGATCATCACGCCGGCGCTGATCTGCGGCGCGTTCGCCGATCGCATGAAGTTCTCGGCGATGCTCGTGTTCATGACGCTCTGGTCGCTGATCGTCTACGTGCCGGTCGCGCACATGGTGTGGGAGCCGACCGGCTGGCTGTCGGCCGACGGCGTGCTCGACTTCGCGGGCGGCACGGTGGTGCACATCAACGCCGGTATCGCGGGCCTCGTGTCGTGCCTCGTGCTCGGCAAGCGCGTCGGCTACGGCCGCGAATCGATGGCGCCGCACAACCTCGTGCTGACGATGATCGGCGGCTCGATGCTGTGGGTCGGCTGGTTCGGCTTCAACGCGGGCTCCGCGGTCGCCGCTGACGGCCGTGCCGGCTTCGCGATGCTGACCACGCAAGTGGCGACCGCCTGCGCGGCGCTCGGCTGGATGTTTGCCGAGTGGATCGCGAAGGGCAAGCCGTCGGTGCTCGGCATCGTGTCGGGTGCGGTCGCGGGTCTCGTGGCGATCACGCCGGCTGCCGGTTTCGTCGGCGTGGCGGGTGCACTGGTGATCGGCATCGCCGCCGGCGTCGTCTGCTTCTGGTCGGCGACCTGGCTCAAGTCGAAGCTCGGCTACGACGATTCGCTCGACGCGTTCGGCGTGCACGGCATCGGCGGGATTCTCGGCGCGCTGCTGACGGGTGTGTTCGCGGTCAAGGACATCGGCGGCGCCGACGGCAGCCTGCTGCTGCAGGCGAAGGGCGTGCTGATCACGCTGGTCTACAGCGGCGTGCTGAGCTTCGTGCTGCTGAAGCTGATCGACCTGACGATGGGCCTGCGCGTGACCGAAGAGGAAGAGCGCGAAGGTCTCGACGTGATCCTGCACGGCGAGCACGTGGAATAAGTCACACGAATCAACGGCGGGCCGCCGCGACGACGGCGCCCGCCCCGAATGAGCGCAGCGACTTCGGCCCGCCTACCCGGCGGGCTTTTTTTCTCCTGTCACGCACTGACGTAGCGGATAACCCTTCACTCTATCGGGTCAATAGCCGAAAACTTCCTGCATATCCTTGTGAAGCCGGGAACAATCCCCAAATGGGCAAGGCAATTGCTCTACAATCTTCATTCTCCCGCTCGCGAGTGATTCATGGTTCCCCACCTCGTTACGGCGTTGAACGGTCCGCTGCTCGAACTCGAGCAGAAGATCCTCGACGCGACGCCTGCGATCGAACGCTGGTTCAGGCTCGAATGGCAGGAACACACCCCGCCGTTCTATTGTTCGGTGGACCTGCGCAATGCCGGCTTCAAGCTGGCGCCCGTCGACGCGAACCTGTTTCCCGGCGCGTTCAACAACCTGCCGTCCGAAGTGCTGCCGCTCGCCGTGCAGGCCGCGATGGCCGCGATCGAGAAGATCTGCCCGGACGCGAAGAACCTGCTCGTGATTCCCGAGCTGCCGACCCGCAACGCGTTCTACCTCGAAAACGTCGCGCGCCTCGCGACGATCATGCGCCAGGCCGGCCTGAACGTGCGCTTCGGCTCGCTCGACCCGAGCATCACCGACATGACGCCGATCACGCTGGCCGACGGCCAGAAGATCGTGCTCGAACCGCTCGAGCGTTCGCAGCGCCGCCTCGGCCTGAAGAATTTCGACCCGTGCTCGATCCTGCTGAACAACGACCTGTCGGCCGGCATCCCGGCCGTGCTGGAAAACCTGCACGAGCAGTACCTGCTGCCGCCGCTGCACGCGGGCTGGGCCGTGCGCCGCAAGTCGACGCACTTCTCGTGCTACGACGACGTCGCGAAGAAGTTCGCGAAGATGGTCGGCGTCGATCCGTGGATGGTGAATCCGTATTTCGCGCACGTGGAAGGTGTCGACTGGCAGGCGCATGAAGGCGAGCAGGCGCTCGCCGACGCGATCGACGGCGTGCTGAAGAAGATCGCGCGCAAGTACCGCGAATACGGGATCAGCGAAAAGCCGTACGTCGTCGTGAAGGCCGACGCGGGCACGGCGGGGCGCGGCGTGATGACCGTGCACGACGCGGCCGAGATCGGCCGGATGTCGAAGGCCGAGCGCGCGCAGATGGCCGAGTCGAAGGCCGGCCTCGCGGTGCGCGACGTGATCGTGCAGGAAGGCGTGTATACGTTCGAGCGCGTCGGCGACGAAGTGGCCGAGCCCGTTGTATACATGATCGACCGCTACGTGGTCGGCGGCTTCTACCGCACGCACGCCGGCCGCGAGCGCGACCAGAACCTGAACGCGCCCGGCATGCACTACGTGCCGCTCGGCTTCGAGCACACCGCGCTGCCGGATGCCGGCGCGAAGCCGGGTGCCGCGCCGCCGAACCGTTTCTACATGTACGGCGTCGTCGCGCGGCTGTCGCTGATCGCGTCGTCGATCGAACTGGAAAAGACCGACCCCGAAGCCATCCAGGTATAACGGACCTTCGCCAAGTACAGGACCTCATGGACATTCTCTTTATCGCCGACCCGCTCGAGCGCTTCAAGATCTACAAGGATTCGACCTACGCGATGATGGCCGAGGCCGCGCGGCGCGGGCATGCGGTGTACGCGTGCCAGCCGCACCAGCTCGCATGGACGGGGAGCGGTGTCGAGGCGGACGTGCAGCGCGTGACGATCGTCGGCGACACGGCCGACCTGCACCGCGAACCGTGGTACGAGGCGGCCGCTCACGAGTCGCGTGCGCTGACGTCGTTTGGCGCGGTGCTGATGCGCAAGGATCCGCCGTTCGACATGGAATACGTAACGGCCACGTGGATGCTCGAGCTTGCCGAACGGGCGGGCGCGCGCGTATTCAACAAGCCGCAGTCGATTCGCGATCACTCGGAAAAGCTCGCGATCGGCGAGTTTCCGCAATTCGTCGCGCCGACGCTCGTCACGCGCGATGCGGCGCGCCTGCGCGCCTTCCACGCCGAGCACGGCGACGTGATCGTGAAGCCGCTCGACGGGATGGGCGGGATGGGCGTGTTCCGCGTGAAGGCCGACGGCATGAACCTCGGTGCGATCATCGAGATGCTCGGCCATGACGGCACGCGCTCGCTGATGATCCAGAAGTTCATTCCCGAGATCAAGGCCGGCGACAAACGCATCCTGCTGATCGCGGGCGAGCCGGTGCCGTATTCGCTCGCGCGGATTCCGCAGGGCAGCGAGGTGCGCGGCAATCTCGCGGCGGGCGGGCTCGGGGTCGCGCAGCCGCTGACCGCGCGCGATCGCGAGATCGCCGACACGCTCGGGCCCGTGCTCGCGGCGCGCGGGCTGTTGCTGGTCGGCCTCGATGCGATCGGCGACTGGCTGACCGAGGTGAACGTCACGAGCCCGACGTGCTTCCGCGAGATCATGGAGCAGACGGGCTTCGACGTCGCCGCGATGTTCATCGACGCGCTGGAGCGTGCGGCCGCGTAGGCCGTCTCCCGCGCAACCCCGGCGGCGGCCGCGCAGGTCCCCCGTCGCCGGAGCAGCTCGACCGGCCTGCTACAATGCCCGCTTGCCCGGTGCCGCGATCGCGCACCAAAGGCCCGGCGGTCGGGCCGAAACTGTTGCAAGGCTGACCATGAAACGTTTCCCACACTCGCTACGCTCATTGCCCCGCCGCGGGGTATCGGCCCGCCAGGGGCGGCCGGGAGCGATCTGACATGGCCGGGATCCTGATCATCGCGCACGCCCCGCTCGCCACCGCGCTGCGGGACTGCATCGCGCACATCTATGGCGGCGTGCCCGCCCGCATCGGCTGTATCGACGTGATGGCGGACAGCGATCCGGCCCAGGTGATGGCGTTCGCGCACGCGGAGCTCGCGCGGCTCCGCGAAGAGAACGGCGTGGTCGTGCTGACCGACATGTACGGCGCGACGCCGGCGAACATCGCCGGCCAGCTCGCGAAGCTCGACAACGTGCGCGTGCTGGCGGGCGTGAACCTGCCGATGCTCGTGCGGGCCGTCTGCTACCGCACCGTGCCGCTCGACAAGCTCGTCGACAAGGCGCTGTCCGGCGGGGCGAAGGGCGTCCACGAGGTGTCGGCCGGCACGCCGCCGCCGCCGACGGAAACCGGCTGCGGCCAATGCGCGCCGATTCCGCCGGAACCGCAACCGCGCACCGAGTCGCACTGATTTCCCGTTTTCCGTTTTAGACAGCACCGCCGGCGCGCGCCGCCGGCGGTCCCGACCGACCCGACCGAGAATCATGCTTCAACAAGAAACCACCATCGTCAACAAATTGGGGCTCCATGCGCGCGCATCGGCCAAGCTTACGCAACTGGCCGGTAACTTCCAGTCGGAAGTCTGGATGACGCGCAACGGGCGCAAGATCAACGCGAAGAGCATCATGGGCGTGATGATGCTGGCGGCGGGCATCGGCAGCACCGTGACGATCGAGACCGAAGGGCCCGACGAGCGGGAAGCGATGGACGCACTGCTGAAACTGATCGCGGACAAGTTCGGCGAAGGCCAGTGATCCGCGCGCGCCGCGCACGGGATCGTTGCCGTTTCCAGTCAGAATGCCGCGGATTCCGCGGCATTTTTTTCGTCGGAAGCATTGATGCGGAATGCGCAATGCTGCGGTGCATGCAGTCAGCGGGGAGTCGCGGAATTTATAATCGCTAACCGGGGTCATAAGCGCATCGCAGCAGTGTGCCGCGGCTTTACTTGTACAGAGGAGGTGCGCGTGTCCTTCACGCTGCATGGCATTCCCGTCTCACGAGGTATCGCGATCGGGCGAGCGTACCTGATCGCGCCGGCGGCGCTCGACGTCGCCCATTACCTGATCGACGCAAACCAGATCGATGCCGAGGTCGAGCGCTTCCGCACGGCGCTCGATGTCGTGCATCACGAACTCGAGGCGCTGCGCGCCGACCTGACCGACGACACCCCGAGCGAGGTCGGTGCATTCATCGACGTCCACGCGATGATCCTGAGCGACGAGATGCTCGTGCAGGAAACCATCGACCTGATCCGCACGCGCCGCTACAACGTTGAGTGGGCGCTGACCGAGCAGCTCGAGCTGCTCACGCGTCACTTCGACGACATCGAGGACGAATACCTGCGCGAGCGCAAGGCCGACATCGAGCAGGTGGTCGAGCGCGTGCTGAAGGCGCTCGCCGGCGCACCGTCCGCGTCGCAGGCGCTCGACCGCGCGGCCGCGAACGGCACGAACGAGATGATCGTCGTCGCGCACGACATCGCGCCGGCCGACATGATGCAGTTCAAGTCGCAGTCGTTCCAGGCGTTCGTCACCGACCTCGGCGGGCGCACGTCGCACACGGCGATCGTCGCGCGCAGCCTCGGCATTCCGGCCGCGGTCGGCGTGCAGCACGCGAGCGCGCTGATCCGCCAGGACGACCTGATCATCGTCGACGGCGACCAGGGCATCGTGATCGTCGATCCGGCGCCGATCGTCCTCGAGGAGTATTCGTACCGGCAGTCCGAGAAGCTGCTGGAGCAACGCAAGCTGCAGCGTCTGAAGTTCTCGCCGACGCAAACGTTGTGCGGCACCAAGATCGATCTGTACGCGAACATCGAGCTGCCCGACGACGCGAAGGCGGCCGTCGAGGCCGGCGCGGTCGGCGTCGGGCTGTTCCGTTCCGAGTTCCTGTTCATGCACCAGAAGGAGATGCCGGAAGAGGAGGAGCAGTTCGCCGCCTACAAGCGGGCCGTCGAGTGGATGAAGGGCATGCCGGTGACGATCCGCACGATCGACGTCGGCGCGGACAAGCCGCTCGAGGCGCTCGACGAGGGCTACGAGACGGCGCCGAACCCCGCGCTCGGCCTGCGCGCGATCCGCTGGAGCCTGTCCGAGCCGCAGATGTTCCTCACGCAGTTGCGTGCGATCCTGCGTGCGTCCGCGTTCGGCCAGGTGAAGATCCTGATTCCGATGCTCGCGCACGCGCAGGAGATCGACCAGACGCTCGACCTGATTCGCGAGGCGAAGCGCCAGCTCGACGACGCGGGGCTCGCGTACGATCCGAACGTGCGCATCGGCGCGATGATCGAGATTCCGGCCGCGGCGATCGCGCTGCCGCTGTTCCTGAAGCGGTTCGATTTCCTGTCGATCGGCACGAACGACCTGATCCAGTACACGCTCGCGATCGACCGTGCCGACAACGCGGTCGCGCACCTGTACGACCCGCTGCACCCGGCCGTGCTGCACCTGATCGCCTATACGTTGCGTGAAGCGAAGCGCGCGGGGGTATCCGTGTCGGTGTGCGGGGAGATGGCGGGCGACCCGGCGCTTACGCGCCTGCTGCTCGGGATGGGGCTCACCGAGTTCTCGATGCACCCGAGCCAGCTGCTCGTCGTGAAGCAGGAGATCCTGCGCGCACACCTGAAGGCGCTCGAAAAGCCGACGGCCGACGTGCTCGCGGCGTTCGAGCCGGAGGAAGTGCAGGCGGCGCTGCAGCGCCTGTCGGTCGCCGAGCCGCGCGCGGATGCGGCCGCATAGGCGCCACGTTGCCGCTCAAAAAGTAGCGAAGTGTCACCAAGCATGCGCCGCCTGGCGCATGCCCGTCGCGCGTCAGTGCCGGCCCCCGCACACGGGGCAGTCGGCCTGGCGCGCGATTTTCATCGTCGTCCATTCCATCCGCAGCGAATCGAGCATCATCAGCCGCCCGTTGAGCGTCTTGCCGATGTCGCCGATCACGCGCAGCGCCTCGGCGGCCTGCATCGCGCCGATGATCCCGACCGTCGGCGCGAACACGCCCATCGTCGCGCACGCGACTTCCTCGAACGGCTGGTCTTCCGGAAACACGCACGCATAGCAGGGCGCGGCCGGGTCGCGGAAATCGAACGTGCTGATCTGGCCGTCGAAGCGCAGCGCGGCGCCCGACACGAGCGGCACGCCGTGCGCGACGCACGCGCGGTTGATCGCGTGCCGCGTCGCGAAGTTGTCGGTGCAGTCGAGCACGACGGTCGCGCTCGGCACGTGCGCGTCGAGCCATGCGTCGTCGACGCGCGCGGCGACCGCGTGCACCTTCACCTCGGGGTTCAGTTGCGCGAGCGTGTCGCGCCCCGATTCGACCTTGCTGCGGCCGACCGAGGCCGTCACGTGCAGGATCTGCCGCTGCAGGTTCGTGAGATCGACCGTATCGGCGTCGACGAGCGTGATCGTGCCGACGCCCGATGCCGCGAGGTACATTGCGGCGGGCGAGCCGAGGCCGCCCGCGCCGACGACGATCGCATGCGCATCGAGAAAGCGCTGCTGCGCCTCGATGCCGATTTCGTCGACGAGGATGTGGCGGGAGTAGCGAAGGAGTTGATCGTCGTTCATGGGGGGGAGTCGTGGGCGAAGCGGCGGACGTGTCGTTATTTTAGGCGCGCATGAAAAACGGGCCATCGCGGTCTTCCCGCGATGGCCCGTCGGATGCCGGCCGGCGCTTACTTCGGCGCCGACGCGGGCTTCGGTGCGGAAGCCGGCTTCGCGCTTGCGCCCGATGCCTTCGGGGCCGTGGCGGCCTTGCCGGCCGTGCCCTTCGTGCTTTCGGCGAGCAGCGACTTCGATTCCTGAACCGGCTTGCCTTCGAGCTTGTTGAGCGCCTGCTGCATCATGAAGTCGTCGGCGCTGCCGAACTCGATCGGCTTGCGATCGCGATCCTTCTGGCGCTGTTCCGGCGTCTTCTTGTCGTTCTGCTCTTCGAGGACGCGCAGTTGATCCATCCGGCGCTGCTCGCGCTCTTCCTGTTCCTTCTTCTCGTTCGGATCCTGCGTGTTCGCGAGGTGGTTCGTGTAGTCGACCTCGCGCGTCACGAGCACGTCGTCCGGATCGCCGTCCGCGTACTGATCGACCGGCACGTCCGGCGTGATGCCCTTGTTCTGGATCGAACGGCCGCTCGGCGTGTAGTAGTACGCGGTGGTCAGGCGCAGCGCGGTGTCGGCCGTCATCGGGCGGACCGTCTGCACCGAACCCTTGCCGAACGTCGTCTTGCCCATGATCTGCGCGCGCTTCGAATCCTGCAGCGCGCCGGCGACGATTTCCGACGCGGACGCCGAATAGGCGTTCGTCAGCACGATCATCGGCACCGTCTTGAAGACCGGCGGCAGGTTCTTCAGCGGATCGCCGTCGAAGGACGGCAGGCGATAGTTGTCGTACGTATCGCGGTAGACCTGCTTCGAATCGGGGATCTGGCCGTTGGTCGACACGACGACGGAGTCGGGCGGCAGGAACGCGCCGGCCACGCCGACCGCGCTCTGCAGCAGGCCGCCGCCGTTGTTGCGCAGGTCGAGGACGAGGCCCTTCAGGTTCGGCTGCTGGCGTGCGATGTCCTGCAGCTTCTGTGCGAGATCGGGCGTCGTGCGCTCCTGGAAGCTCGTGATGCGGACATACGCATAGCCCGGATCGAGGATCTTCATCTTCACGCTCTGGACCTTGATGATCGCGCGCGTGACGGTGACCGGGAACGTGCGGTCGTCGCTCTTGCGGAAGATCGTCAGCGTGACCTTGGTGCCCGGCTCGCCGCGCATCTGCTTCACGGCCTTGTCGAGCGTCATGCCGCGCACCGGCTTGTCGTTGATGCGCGTGATCAGGTCGCCCGGACGGATGCCGGCGCGGAACGCGGGCGTATCTTCGATCGGCGAGATCACCTTGACGAGGCCGTCTTCCTGCGAGATCTCGATGCCGAGACCCGCGAAGCGGCCCTTCGTCTGCTCCTGCAGCTCGTCATAGTCGGTCTTGTCGAGGAACGACGAGTGCGGGTCGAGGCTCGACACCATGCCCTTGATCGCGGCCGTCAGCAGCTTCTTGTCGTCGACCGGTTCGACGTACTCGCGCTTGATCTGTCCGAAGACTTCCGCGAACAGGCGGAGCTGGTCGAGGGGAAGCGGCGCCGTGGCGGTCTGCTCGGCCGATGCGGAAACCTGCAGCGTGGCGAACACGCCCGTGGCGAGGCCCGCGGCAATCAGGCCGATGTTCTTCAATTTCATTCGCATAGAGATCTGGTGCGGTCGGGAAGCGCGTGGCGGTAGCGGGGATGTAGCGGACAAGTATAACTGTTCGTCCGAAGACTCAGTGGAACGGCGCGAATTGCGTCGCAGCGGGCGTCGCGGCGGGCCCGGAAGGCGGCCCGGCCGGGCACCGCCGGGCGCGCCGCGGGTTCGAAAGCGGATTCGACAGCGCCGGGGGCGCGAAGGTTCGCGCGGTGCGCCGGCAAGGGGCGGGGCCGGGCATGCCGCGCCGGACGCGGCCCGCCCGGCCTGGCCGGCTCATCCGGCCGACGGGCGTCAGCCCGCCTTGCCCTGCTTCGCGACGGCGGCCTGCGCCTGCGCGATCGCGTCCTGGTCGCCGAGGTAATAGTGCTTGATCGGCTTCAGGTTCTCGTCGAGTTCATACACGAGCGGCACGCCGTTCGGGATGTTCAGGCCGACGATGTCGCTGTCCGAGATGCCGTCGAGGTACTTGATCAGCGCGCGCAGCGAGTTGCCGTGCGCGGCGATCAGCACTTGCTTGCCGGCGCGGACCGCCGGGGCGATCGACTCGTTCCACAGCGGCAGCACGCGCGCGACCGTGTCCTTCAGGCACTCGGTGAGCGGCAGCTGCTCACGCGGCACCTTCGCGTAGCGCGGGTCGTTGAACGGCGCGCGTTCGTCGGTCGGCTCGAGCGCGGGCGGCGGCGTGTCGTAGCTGCGGCGCCACACGAGCACCTGGTCGTCGCCGAACTTCGCGGCCGTTTCCGCCTTGTTCAGGCCCGACAGCGCGCCGTAGTGGCGCTCGTTCAGGCGCCACGAGTGGACGACCGGCAGGTACATCAGGTCCATCTTGTCCTGCACGTGCCACAGCGTGCGGATCGCGCGCTTGAGTACCGACGTGTACGCGATGTCGAACGTGTAGCCGGCCTCCTTGAGCAATTCGCCGGCCTGGTAGGCCTCGTTGCGACCCTGTTCGGTCAGGTCGACGTCGACCCAGCCGGTGAAGCGGTTTTCCTTGTTCCACGTCGATTCGCCGTGGCGGATGAGAACGAGTTTGTACATGGATCTTGCGGTCGGTAGTGATAGGGAAGCGGGGCGCGTCGTACGGGACCCGACCGGGGCCCGCCATCGCGCAAGACGGTTATTTTATAATGGCGGGATTGTCCTCATCCGATTTCTCTTTTTCCGGCGGAATTCCGTGACGTTCTTTACCGATTACACCAACCTGGCCCTTATCGCGATCCTGGTGGTATCCGGCGGCCTGCTGGCCTGGCCCGCGCTGCGCCGCGGTCGCGGCGGCCTGTCGGCCGCGGAGGCGACGCAACTCATCAACCGCCGCAACGCGGTCGTGATCGACGTGCGCGCCGCGTCCGATTTCGCGGCCGGCCACCTGCCGTCGGCCCGTCAGGTCGCGGCGGGCGAGATCGGCGCGAAGATCGCGCAGGTCGCGAAGAACAAGAGCACGCCGGTGCTGCTCGTCTGCCAGAACGGCCAGCAGTCGCAGAAGGCGGCGCGCGAGGTCGAGGCGGCGGGCTACGCCGAGGTGCACGTGCTCGAGGGCGGCGTGGCTGCCTGGCAGCAGGCCGGGATGCCGGTCGTCAAACAAGGAGTGGCGAAGTGAACAAGGTTTTGATGTACAGCACGCAGGTGTGTCCGTATTGCATCCAGGCCGAGCGCCTGCTGAAGCTGCGCGGCGTCGAGCAGATCGAGAAGGTGCTGATCGACCGCGATCCGGCCCGCCGCGACGAAATGATGTCGCGCACGGGGCGCCGCACGGTGCCGCAGATCTATATCGGCGACACGCACGTCGGCGGCTACGACGATCTGTCGAAGCTCGACCGCGAAGGCGGGCTCGTTCCGCTTCTGCAAGCGGCCTGATTAGGGCAGAATGGCCGCCGGCCGCGCCGCGGCTTGGGCGCGCAGGATTCATCCGTGGCGGCCGGCGCGAAGCCGGGCCGCCCCGTCACCACTTTTAGGGAAACACCATGTCCGACGTCGAAAACCAACCGTTCTTCAACATCCAGCGCGTCTACCTGAAGGATATGTCGCTCGAGCAGCCGAATTCGCCGGCGATCTTCCTCGAGCAGGACATGCCGTCGGTTGAAGTCGAAGTCGACGTGAAGGCCGACCGCCTCGCGGAAAGCGTGTTCGAAGTCGTCGTGTCGGGCACCGTTACCGCGAAGGTGAAGGACAAGGTCGCGTTCCTGATCGAAGCGAAGCAGGCCGGCATTTTCGACATCCGCAACATTCCGGACGAACAGCTCGACCCGCTCGTCGGCATCGCGTGCCCGACGATCCTGTTCCCGTACCTGCGTTCGAACATCGCCGACGCGATCACGCGCGCGGGCTTCCCGCCGATCCACCTGGCGGAAATCAACTTCCAGGCGCTGTACGAACAGCGTCTCGCGCAGCTTCAGCAGCAGGCCGGCGCCGCAGCAGGCGCGCCGAACGGCACGACGCTGAACTGACGTTTTACTCGGAGGACCGGTGCTGGGTATGAAAGTAGCCGTTCTCGGCGCCGGTGCCTGGGGCACCGCGCTCGCGGGCCATCTGGCCGCGCGGCACGATACGCTTCTGTGGGCGCGCGATGCCGCGCTCATCGCCGGGCTGCAGGCCCGGCACGAAAATTCCCGCTATCTGGACGGCATCGCGCTGCCTGACGCGTTGCGCTACGACGCCGATCTCGGCGCCGCGCTCGCGCACGGCGCCGCGGACGACGCTCTGTGCGTGATCGCCGCGCCGGTGGCCGGGCTGCGCACGCTGTGTCACGCGATGCGCGCCGCGGGCTGCGTGCCCGCGCACATCGTCTGGGTCTGCAAGGGCTTCGAGGCCGACACGCATCTGCTGCCGCACCAGGTGATCGCGGCCGAGCTGCCCGAACAGCACAGCAACGGCGTGCTGTCGGGGCCGAGCTTCGCACGCGAGGTCGGGCAGTCGCTGCCCGTCGCGCTGACGGTGGCGAGTACGTCCGCCGAATGCCGCGAGCGCACGCTCGCCGCGTTTCATCACGGCGCGATGCGGATCTATACGGGTGACGACGTGGTCGGCGTCGAGGTCGGCGGCGCGGTGAAGAACGTGCTCGCGATCGCGACCGGTATCGCCGACGGCCTCGGCCTCGGGCTGAACGCGCGTGCCGCGCTGATCACGCGCGGCCTCGCCGAAATGTCGCGGCTGGGCGTCGCGCTCGGCGGCCGTGCGGAAACCTTCACGGGCCTGACCGGCCTCGGCGACCTGATCCTCACCGCAACGGGCGACCTGTCGCGCAACCGCACGGTCGGCCTGCAACTGGCGGCCGGCCGCACGCTGAACGATATCCTCGGCGCGCTCGGCCACGTGGCCGAAGGCGTGCGCTGTGCGCAGGCCGTGCTGGCCATCGCGCGGGCGCAGTCGATCGAAATGCCGATCACCGAAGCCGTGTGCGGCGTGCTGTTCGACGGCATCGCGCCGCGCGACGCCGTCAGCGGCCTGCTGCGGCGCGACGCGCGCGCCGAGTAGCGCGGCCGGGCGCAGCCCGGTGCCGTGTTCGCCGTGGGCGCGCGGCGTCAAAGCGCGCTACGCTTGAACAGTCTCCGGCGCTCCGGGAGGTTGTCATGCTGCAGATCCATTCCACCACGCTCGACGCGCAGGTCGTCGACATCACGACGCTCGATGTCGACGCGATCGTCAACGCCGCGAACGGCTCGCTGCTCGGCGGGGGCGGCGTCGACGGCGCGATCCACCGCGCGGCCGGCCCCGGCCTGCTCGCCGAGTGCCGCACGCTCGGCGGCTGCGACACGGGCGACGCCAGGCTCACGCGCGGTCACGGGCTGCCGGCGCGCTACGTGATCCATGCAGTCGGGCCCGTGTGGCATGGCGGCGGGCGCGGCGAGGCCGACCTGCTCGCGTCGTGCTACCGCCGCGCGATCGAGCTGGCCGAGGAGGTCGCGGCGACGTCGATCGCGTTCCCGGCGATCAGCTGCGGAATCTATCGCTATCCGGCCGAAGAAGCCGTCGACATCGCCGTGGGCACCGTCGCCGAAATGCTGCCGCAGGCGCCGAACCTCGCGCGCGTGGTGTTCGCGTGCTTTTCCCCCGACATCTACGACCTGTACCGTGCGCGGCTCGCGCGGACGTGACGCCTTCCGCGGGGCGGGAGGCGCCGTCCCGGCGTCATGCGCCGCCTTCGAACCCGGCCTGGCGCCACGCCTCGAACACGACCACCGCGACCGTGTTCGACAGGTTCAGGCTGCGGTTGTCCGGCCGCATCGGCAGGCGCACGCGCTGTTCGTTCGGGAAGCGCTCGAGCAGCTCGGCGGGCAGGCCGCGCGTCTCCGAGCCGAACACGAACCAGTCGCCGGGCAGGAATGCATGATCGTGGAAGCGGCCCGAGCCGCGTGTCGTGAACGCGAACATTCGCGCCGGATCGGGCGTTTCCGCCGCGATGAACGCGTCCCAGTCGCGGTGTACGCGCATCTGCGCATACTCGTGATAGTCGAGGCCCGCACGGCGCATCCGCGCGTCGTCGAGCGGGAAGCCGAGCGGCTCGATCAGGTGCAGGCGCGCGCCCGTGTTGGCGCACAGGCGGATCACGTTGCCGGTGTTCGGCGGGATTTCGGGGGCGACGAGGACGACGTTGAACATGTTTCGGTTTGGCTGGGCCGGCCGGGGCGGCGCTACGCGCGCGTTCCCGGCCGGCCGGTTCGTGACGGCCGCCGCCGTGTCCGGTCGGTCGGCCTCTCTATCTAATTAATCCCTGGCGGTGCGCAGCGCAACCAGATTCGTCACGCGTGCGGCGCCCGCCGCCTTCAGTGCGTGCGCGGCGGCCGCGAGCGTCGCGCCGGACGTCATCACGTCGTCGACGAGCGCAACGTGGCGGCCGGCGACGCCGCCCGCCACCGCGAATGCCGCGATCACGTTGTCGCGCCGTGCGTGCCGGTCGAGCCGCGACTGCGGCGCGGTGTCGGCGACGCGTGCGAGCAGCGCCGCATCCGCGCGCACCCCGAGCCGACGCGCGAGCGGGCGCGCGATCGCCCACGCCTGGTTGTAGCCGCGCGCGACGAGCCGCCGGTGCGACAGCGGCACCGGCGCCACCAGGTCGAAGCCGCGGGCGCCGGGCGTATCGTCGATCAGCCGCGCGAGCCGTGCCGCGAATTCGGTGCCGAGCGCGAGTTGCCGGTGAAACTTCAGGCCGCGCGCGAGCCCGTCGAGCGGTGCGCGGTAATCCGCCAGCGCGAGCGTCGCATCGAACGGCGGCGGTGCCGCACGGCACGCGTCGCAACGGTACGCGTCCGCACTGCCGGCGCGAGCGCCGCGGGACCGGTGCGAACGCGGTTGCCCGATGCCCAGCGGTATCGCGCAGACGCCGCAGCGCAGCCGCGCTTCGTTCCAGTACGCGGCGTCGCAGGCGACGCAAATCATCGTGTGTGACAAATTGCCGCACAGTGCGCAGCGATTCGGCAGCGCGACCGCGGCGACGCGCGCGGCCAGCGCGCGAACCTGCGACAAAGCGACGCGCATCGTGCGCCGGGCGGAACTGCGGATCATCGCAACACTCCTGACACCCCGCCTCAATGAAGCCCGCGGGGCGAGCGAGTATACTTCGGGCTCTTCGCCAGTGTGCCCGACATGTCCCCAGCTTCGACTTCAACCGGCCGTCCGGCCAATGACGCAAGGCGCCTGCGGCGGATCTTCGACCGCCGCGCCGCCACGTTCGACGCGGTCGCGTTCCTGCCGCGCGAGATCGCGCAGCGGATGAACGAGCGCCTCGAATACATCAAGGTAAGCCCCGCGGCCGTGCTGGACGCGGGCTGCGGCCCGGGGGACGACCTGCCGGCGCTGCGCGCGCGCTTTCCGGAGGCACCCGTATTCGGCGTCGACCTGTCCGGCGCGATGCTCGCGCGAGCCGGTCAGCGCGAGGTCGAGCAGACGAGCTGGCGCCGCTGGCTGCCGGCCTCGCTCGGCCGTGCGCTGGGCCAGCGCGGCCCCCGCGTCGCCCAGGCCGACTTCGCCGCGCTGCCGTTCCCGGGCGGCGCGTTCGACCTGATCTGGTCGAATCTCGCGCTCCACTGGCATTCGCGTCCGGACACGGTGCTGCCCGAATGGCAGCGCGTGCTGCGCGTGAACGGGCTGCTGATGTTCAGCACGCTCGGCCCCGACACGCTGCGCGAACTGCGCGCGGCCTGCGCGGATGCGGAAGCGGCGCTCGGCATTGCGCCGCCCGCCGCGCGCGTGATCGATTTCGTCGACATGCACGACCTCGGCGACATGCTCGTCGAGAGCGGCTTCGAGATTCCCGTGATGGATCAGGAAGTGCTGACCGTCACCTACAAGACCCCCGACTCCCTGCTGGCCGATGTGCGCCGCTGGGGCGCCTATCCGTTCGAGCGCGAGGCGCCGCAGCGCGCGACCCGGCGCTTTCGCGCGGCGCTCGGCGACGCGCTGGAGGCGCGCCGGCGTGCGGACGGCACGATCGCCCTGACGTTCGAAGTGATCTACGGCCACGCGTGGAAGGCCGTGCCGCGCACGACCGCCGAGGGGCACGGGATCGTGCGCATCGAGGACATCGGAAAGGGGCGTCCGAAGAATCGGTAGAGCGGTAAAGAGGGGTTTTGTTATGTCTGAAATTAGCGGCGCAAAGCGGGGTCGAATTGGCGCCTGAAATGGCCGGAAAGCTTGTCGCGCTTGGCTTGCGGGGCGATAGCCGCTTGCTTGTGGATGCCATTGAACCCGCCTATAATGCGTCAGCTTGTCGTCCCGGGGTCCCCGCAATACGGGGCGACGAGTCCGATGCAGGCATGCATCGCATGCCATTCGCGTGAGGCGGCGATGGAAGCAGCGAGGGTTTTGGCGGAGACGACGAACGGCGAGCCGGTCCTCGAAGACTGGCTGATGAAACGCAACTGTTCGGCGTCGCCGCGCCAGTTCGTGCTGTTTTACGCGTCGCTCGCGGGCTTCTCGCTGGTGATCGCGACATTGCTGATGTGGCGGGGGGCCTGGCTCGTCATGCCCTTCACCGGAATCGAGTTGCTGGCGGTGGGTGTCGCATTTGCGATCTATGCTCGCCATGCGGTCGATTACGAGCGCATCAGGCTGTATCCGCACCGGCTCGTGATCGAGCGGATGGATGCGGAGCGGCTCACGCAGATCGAATTCAACCCGCGCTGGGTGCGGGTCGAGCCGGGTGCGACGCCACGCGATCCGATTCGGCTGGTATCGCGCGGGCAGACCGTCGTAATCGGGCAGCATCTCGCGCAGTACAAGCGTGCGCAGTTCGCGGACGAACTGCGCGCATCGCTCAGGCGCTGCGGCTGACGAGGCGCGGGCACTGGCCGGAAACGGGCCGGAGGCTTGCGACGGGGGAGGGTTTGAATGGAAATTTTGGGTAAGGATGCTATGAAAACAATCAAGCGAGCCCTCACGGGCGTGCTGGCATGCAGCGGATTGCTCTTTGCCGGTGCCGCCCTGGCGGTCGGTGATAGCCCGGGCGGCCCCCGCGTCAACGAGATCAACTTTCAGCCGCCGGTCACGAAAATCGCCGAGGAGCTCTACGATCTCCACACGATGATGCTGATCCTGTGTACGGTGATCTTCGTCGGCGTGTTCGGCGTGATGTTCTATTCGATCTTCGCGCACCGCAAATCCAAGGGCCACAAGGCCGCCAATTTCCATGAAAGCACGACCGTCGAGATCATCTGGACGATCGTGCCGTTCGTCATCGTCGTGCTGATGGCGCTGCCGGCGACGAAGGCCGTCGTCGCGATGAAGGACACGACCAACGCCGATCTCACGATCAAGGTCACCGGCTACCAGTGGAAGTGGGGCTACGACTACGTGAAGGGCCCGGGCGAGGGCATCGGCTTCCTGTCGACGCTCAGCACCCCGCGTGACGAAGTGATGGGCAAGAAGCCGATCACCGACACCTACCTGCAGGAAGTCGACAACCCGCTCGTCGTGCCGGTCAACAAGAAGATCCGCATCATCACGACCGCGAACGACGTCGTCCACTCGTGGTACGTGCCCGCGTTCGGCGTGAAGCAGGATGCGATCCCCGGCTTCGTGCGCGACACGTGGTTCAAGGCCGACAAGGTCGGTACGTTCCGCGGTTTCTGTACCGAGCTGTGCGGCAAGGAACATGCGTACATGCCGGTCGTCGTCGAAGTCCTGTCGGACGAAGACTACGCGAAGTGGGTCACCGCGCAGAAGGCCAAGCTGGCCGGCGCCGCAGTCGATCCGAACAAGGTCTACACGATGGCTGAACTCGTCGCGCACGGCGAGGAAGTCTACAAGGCGAACTGCGCGGCCTGCCACCAGGTGAGCGGCAAGGGCCTCGGCGCATTCCCGGCCATGGACGGCAGCCCGATCGTGAACGGCCCGATCGCCGGCCATGTCGAGCGCGTGCTGCACGGCAAGGGCGCGATGCCGTCGTGGGCGTCGCTGTCGGATCTCGACATCGCTTCGGTCATCACGTACGAACGCAACTCGTGGGGCAACCACAAGAACGACCTGCTGCAGCCGAAGCAAGTGGCCGACGCGCGTAACGGCAAGATGCCGGAAGACACCGCAGGCGCTGCAGCACCGGCCGAAGCGGCTTCGGCGCCGGCGCAAGCCGCGTCGGGCGCAGCCGAACAGCCGGCGGCAGCGTCGGCATCGGCCGCACTGTCGACGATCTACTTCGAGACGGGCAAGAGCGTGCTGCCGGCCGACGCGAAAGCGGCGATCGCCGCCGCGGCCGACTATGCGAAGGCACATCCGGACGCGAAGCTCGCGCTGTCGGGCTTCACCGACAAGACGGGCTCGGCCGACGCGAACGCCGAACTGGCGAAGCATCGCGCGCAAGCCGTGCGCGACGCGCTGAAGGCAGCAGGCGTGGCGGAAGACCACATTATTCTCAAAAAGCCGGAAACGATCACGGGCGGGGCGGACGCGAAGGAAGCCCGGCGTGTCGAGATCGGGCCGGCGGCTTGACGTGTCGCTGAGTTAGTCGACGTATTCGCATTAGGAGATTCTCATGTCTAGCATCGGGCACGACGTAGCCGCGGACCACGCGCACGACGACCACGCGCACGAAATGCCGCACGGCTGGCGGCGCTGGCTGTTCGCCACCAACCACAAGGACATCGGTACGCTGTACCTGCTGTTCTCGTTCATCATGTTCCTGTCGGGCGGCGTGATGGCCCTCGGCATCCGGGCCGAGCTGTTCGAGCCGGGCCTGCAGATCATGCGTCCGGAGTTCTTCAACGAACTCACGACGATGCACGGCCTGATCATGGTGTTCGGCGCGATCATGCCGGCGTTCGTCGGCTTCGCGAACTGGATGATTCCGCTGCAGATCGGCGCATCCGACATGGCGTTCGCGCGGATGAACAACTTCAGCTTCTGGCTGCTGCCGGTCGCTGCCGTGCTGCTGGTCGGTTCGTTCTTCGCGCCGGGCGGCGCGACGGCCGCCGGCTGGACGCTCTACGCGCCGCTGTCGACGCAGATGGGCCCGGGCATGGACTTCGCGATCTTCGCGGTGCACATCATGGGTGCGTCGTCGATCATGGGCGGGATCAACATCGTCGTGACGATCCTGAACATGCGCGCACCGGGCATGACGCTGATGAAGATGCCGATGTTCGCATGGACGTGGCTGATCACGGCGTACCTGCTGATCGCGGTGATGCCGGTTCTGGCGGGCGCGATCACGATGGTGCTGTTCGACCGTCACTTCGGCACGTCGTTCTTCAACGCGGCAGGCGGCGGCGACCCGGTGATGTACCAGCACATCTTCTGGTTCTTCGGCCACCCCGAGGTGTACATCATGATTCTGCCGGCGTTCGGGATCGTGTCGCAGGTGATCCCGGCGTTCGCACGCAAGACGCTGTTCGGCTATAGCTCGATGGTGTACGCGACGGCTTCGATCGCGATCCTGTCGTTCATGGTCTGGGCGCACCACATGTTCGCAACGGGCATGCCGGTCACCGGCCAGCTGTTCTTCATGTACGCGACGATGCTGATCGCGGTGCCGACGGGCGTGAAGGTGTTCAACTGGCTCGCGACGATGTGGCGCGGCTCGATGACCTTCGAAACCCCGATGCTGTTCGCGATCGGCTTCCTGTTCGTGTTCACGTTCGGCGGTCTCACGGGCCTGATGCTCGCGATGGCGCCGCTCGACATCCAGTATCACGGCACCTACTTCGTGGTGGCGCACTTCCACTACGTGCTGGTGGCCGGCTCGCTGTTCGCGCTGTTCTCGGGCTGGTACTACTGGGCGCCGAAGTGGACGGGCTGGATGTACAACGAGACGCGCGGCAAGATCCACTTCTGGTCGTCGATGATCTTCTTCAACCTGACGTTCTTCCCGATGCACTTCGTCGGTCTCGCCGGCATGCCGCGTCGTTATGCGGACTACCCGGCGCAGTTCACGGACTTCAACCAGGTCGCGACGATCGGCGCATTCGGCTTCGGCCTCGCGCAGGTGTACTTCCTGTTCGCGGTCGCGCTGCCGGCCTACCGTGGCGGCGGCGAGCTGGAAAAGGCGTCGGACAAGCCGTGGGACGGCGCGACGGGCCTCGAGTGGACGGTGCCGAGCCCGGCTCCCTTCCATACGTTCGAGCAACCGCCGCACGTCGAATAAGTTTCACCCTGCGCTCCGCCGTTGCCTGCCGCGCAGGCAGGCGCGGCGGGCGCGGAATTGAAATGTCAGCGAAGTTTCAGATGAACCGGAATCCACAACAAAGACGAACGCCCGAGCAGATCCGCGCGGGCAACAAGCGGCTCGGCCTCATCCTGCTCGTCATCGCCGCCGTTTTTTTTGTGGGTGTCGTGATCAAGCAGTGGTGGCTGTCCACTCACTGATGCAGCAACAGACGCAGTAGCGAGGAAGTTGTCGTATGTCGAAGCCGGAAGAGGGCGCCGTCGATCGCGCGTTCAATCGTTCGATGCTGGTGAAGCTCTTCGTCGTGGCCGGGCTGATGTTCGGTTTCGGCTTCGCGCTGATCCCGATGTACCGGGCGATCTGCCAGATCACCGGCATCAACAACCTGGTGCAGCGCGATGTGAGCGAGCGCGAGGTGAAGAATTCGCAGGTCGACACCAGCCGCACGGTGTCGGTCGAGTTCGACGCGAATGCGCGCGGCCCGCTCGGTTTCAAGCCGGAGCACAACAGCCTCGACGTGCATCCGGGTGAGCTGACGACGATCGTGTACGACGTGACGAACGGGCAGGGCAGGCCGGTCGTTGCACAGGCGATTCCGAGCTACGCGCCGAAGCAGGCGACGGAGTTCTTCAAGAAGATCGAGTGCTTTTGCTTTACGCAGCAGACGCTGGCCGCGAACGAATCGCGCAAGATGCCGGTGGTGTTCGTGATCGATCCGAAACTGCCGAAGGACGTGAAGACGATCACGCTGTCGTACACGTTCTTCGAGCTGAATACGCCGGCCACGCCGGCGCCGGCGCCGGGCAAGACCGCGGCGCAGGGCGCGGCGAAGCCGGACGCATGACGACGGAGGCGGGGCGATGACGGAGGTCAAGCGGGGCGGGTCGTTCGGTCAGGCGCTGAAGGCCGTGCTGTGGTCGTTCTTCGGGGTGCGCAAGCGGCGCGACCTGGAGGCCGACGCGACGCAGCTGAATCCGCTGCACGTGCTGATTGTCGCGTTGCTGGCGGCCGGTGTGTTCATCGGCGTGCTGATCCTGATCGTGCGTGCCGTCGTGGGCTGAGGCGCGCGGCCACGAAAGAATGCAGTGCGCGGTGCCACGGCGCCGCGTGCAGGAAAGAGCGGTGGCGGTCACGCCGCGCAAGAAATAAAGCCGGAGCGGTTTCCGGTACACAAATTGGACAGAAGTGGAGAATCAAGCATGAGCGGTCAAAACCAGACCCCGTACTATTTCGTGCCGCATCCGTCGCACCATCCGATCAGTGCGGCCATCGGCCTGCTGGTCATGCTCGGATCGGCGGCGCTGTGGATCAACGGTCACGACTGGGCGCCGTTTACGGCACTGCTCGGCCTGCTGTGGTTGCTCTTCACGCTGTATCACTGGTTCGGCGACGCGATCGCCGAGTCGGAAGGCGGTCATTACGGCAAGAACGTCGACAAGTCGTACCGCTGGAGCATGAGCTGGTTCATCTTCTCGGAAGTCATGTTCTTCGGCGCGTTCTTCGGCGCGCTGTTCTATGCACGTGAAATCGCGCTGCACCAGCTCGGCAGCCTCGACTACAAGCTGATCTGGCCGGATTTCTCCGCCGTGTGGCCGAACGAAGGCCCGGCAGCACTCGCCGGTCACTTCAAGACGATGGGGCCGTGGCCGATCCCGACGCTGAACACCGCGTTCCTGCTGTCGTCGGGCGTGACGCTGACGATCTCGCACCACGCGCTGCGTGACGACCATCGCAAGAAGGCGATCGCATGGCTGGCCGCGACGCTCGTGTTCGGTATCTGCTTCCTGTTCCTGCAGGGCTTCGAGTACTACCACGCGTACAACGAACTGAACCTGACGCTGAACTCGGGCGTGTACGGTTCGACGTTCTTCCTGCTGACGGGCTTCCACGGCTTCCACGTGTTCCTCGGCGGCACGATGCTCGCGGTGGTGCTGGTGCGGATGATCCGCGGCCACTTCAAGCCCGATCACCACTTTGCATTCGAAGGCGCCGCGTGGTACTGGCACTTCGTCGACGTCGTCTGGCTCGGCCTGTACGTCGTCGTCTACTGGCTGTAAATGGAAAAACGGCCCGCGCAGCAATGCGCGGGCCGTTTTCATTGGTGTCGTGGGCGCGGCAGCGAGGCTGCGAGCGACACCACCCTGGCGCCGCCGCGACTCAGTCAGGCGGCGCTTTTGCTTGGTGGCGCGGCCATGCGGCGAAATGTCACAGCGGCGACCACGGCAACGGCATCAACGCCCGATCGGCAGGCCGGTCGAATGGATCCAGCCCATCCAGTTCGCGATCAGGATGAGCAGGAACAGCGAGACCGACAGCCCGACGCGGGTGGCGAGCGACCAGACCATGCGTTTCGTGTGGCCGCGGTCGTGCATCATGAAGTAGAGCGCCGAGCCCATGCTGGCAATGATGAGGACGAAGGCGATGGGAACGAGTATGTGCATGACACGAACCGGACGGCGGCAATTCGGAAGGAAGAGGATAATTATCGCACTTCGCGTTCCGGCACACGCCGGGCGGGCTGCATGATGAAGATTCGCTGGCTGCCTGCGCTGCTGATTCTCGTCGTCGTCGCGGTCACGATCCGTCTCGGTTTCTGGCAGCGCGACCGCGCGCACCAGAAGGAAGCGCTGCAGGCGAGCATCGAGCGCTACGAGCAGGCGGCGCCCGTCGACGTCGGCGCGCAGCCGATGCCGCTCGCGTCGATCGAGTTTCACCGCGTGCGGGCGAAGGGCCGTTTCCTGCCTGAACAGGCGGTGTTCCTCGACAATCGGCCGTATAACGACCAGCCGGGTTTTTACGTCGTGATGCCGTTTAAACTCACGGGCGGCGGCGTCGTGCTCGTGAACCGCGGCTGGCTGCCGCGCAATATCGCCGATCGCACGGCGATCGAGCCGTTCGCGACGCCCGCGGGCGACGTCGAGATCGTGGGCATCGCGCGCGCCGACGCGTCGCGTGCGTTCGAGCTCGGCGAAGGCGGGTCGGCGGCGCACCAGAAGATCCGGCAGAACCTGGACGTCGCCGCATATGCGAAGGAAACCGGGCTGCCGCTGCAGCCGTTCGTGATCCAGCAGACGAGCGACGACGGCGACAAGCTCGTGCGCGACTGGCCGGCGGCGACGACCGGCGTCGAGCGCAATTACGGTTACATGTTTCAGTGGTGGGCGATGGCGGCGGCCGCGCTCGGCTTCGGCCTGTACGCCGCGCGGCGTGCGGCGAAGAAGTCGGCCGGCGCGTGAGCGCCATGCCAGGACGCGGCGCCGGCGCCGCGGGTTCGTTTCGAGAGGTCTGATTTGTCCATGCAATCTTCCCGTCAGGGTTCGGCCGCTGCGCCGATGTCGCCGGCGGCCCGCAAGCGCGGCCGCTGGATGCTCGTGCTGCTGGGTCTCGTGTGCGCGGCGCCGATGATCGCGTCGTACTTCACCTATTACGTGATCAAGCCGAAGGGCGGCTCGACGAACTACGGCACGCTGATCGAGCCGCAGCGGCCGATCCCCGCGGATCTGCAGGTGACCGACGAAACCGGCAAGACCGTGCCGCTGTCGTCGCTGCGCGGCGTGTGGCTGTTCGTGATGACCGACCGCAGCGCGTGTGACGACGCATGCGCGCAGAAGCTCTATTTCATGCGCCAGATCCGCGTGACGCAGGCGGGCGAGCGGCACCGGATCACGATGGTGTGGCTGCGCAGCGATGCGGGCGCGATGCCGCAGAAGGTGCTGGATGCCTATCCCGACACGCGCCGGCTCGTCGCCGATCCGGCCGCGGTGGCAGCATGGCTGCCGGCCGATGCCGGCACGAAGGACAGCGACCACCTCTACATGGTCGACCCGAACGGCAACCTGATGATGCGTTTCCCGAAGGATCCGAACCCCAGCAAGATCAAGTCGGACGTGACGAAGCTGCTGAAGTGGTCGAGCATCGGCTAAGGCAAGACGAGAGGCAAAGAACCGATGTCGTATCTACTGCAACTCGGCCTGATCGGCCTGTGCATCGCGCTGCTGCCGCTGTCGTACGTGTGGGTGAAGGCCGACGACAACAAGTTTCGCAAGCTGGTGTGGATCACCACCTTCCTGACGCTCGACCTCGTGATGTTCGGCGGCTTCACGCGGCTGACCGACTCGGGGCTCGGCTGCCCTGACTGGCCCGGCTGCTACGGCACGTCGTCGCCGTTCATCGCGCACGCCGCGATCACGGCCGCGCACCAGGCGATGCCGACGGGCCCCGTCAGCATGACCAAGGCGTGGATCGAGATGATCCACCGCTATTTCGCGATGGCGATCGGCGTGCTGATCATCGCGCAGGTCGTGATCGCGTGGTCTGCAAGGCTGCGCCGCCGCCCGCTGCACGTGTCGCCGTGGTGGCCGACGAGCCTGCTGCTGCTGATCCTCGTGCAGGGCGCGTTCGGCGCGTGGACGGTCACCATGAAGCTGCAGCCGGTGATCGTCACGATCCACCTGCTGCTCGGCCTCACGCTGCTCGGCACGCTCGGGTGGCTTGCGGCGCGGCAGACGCCGCTGCCGTCGTACGATCCGGAAGCCGGCCGCTATCGCGCGGCCGCGCTCGCGGCGCTCGTGCTGCTGGTCGTGCAGATCGCGCTCGGCGGCTGGGTGAGCACCAACTACGCGGTGCTCGCATGCACCGACTTCCCGACCTGCAACGGCCAGTGGATTCCGCCGATGGACTTCCAGCACGGCTTCCACCTGTGGCGCGCGCTCGGAATGACGAAGGACGGCGACGCGATCACGCAGGACGCGCTGGTCGCGATCCACTGGACGCACCGCACGTTCGCGTTCGTCGTGGTCGCGTATCTGGTCGCGTTCGCGCTGAAGATGCGCCGCTTCGAATCGCTGCGGCGGCCGGCGAACGGTGTGCTGCTGGTCGTCCTGCTGCAGTTCGTGACGGGCCTGACCAACATCGTGCTGCAGTGGCCGCTGCCGGTCGCCGTCGCGCACAACGGCGGGGCCGCGATCCTGCTGCTGCTCGTCGTCATGTTAAACTTTCGCATCCTTTCAAGCCGCCCCGGCCGTGTCGCGCAGCCTGCGCGCGACGCCGCCCCGGCGTGACCGCCCCCATGCAAAGCACCCTCTCCCAATCGCCCGGTAGCCGCTTTTCCCAGTACATGGCGCTGACGAAGCCGCGTGTCACGCAGCTCGCGGTGTTCTGCGCGGTGATCGGCATGTTCCTCGCGACGCCGGGCATGGTGCCGTGGCACGTGCTGATCGGCGGTACGGTCGGCATCTGGCTGCTGGCCGGCGCGGCGTTCGCGATCAACTGCCTCGTCGAACAGAAGATCGACGCGATGATGCGCCGTACCGCGTGGCGCCCGTCCGCGCGCGGCGAGATCACGACGCCGCAGATCCTGCTGTTCTCGGCCGTGCTCGGCAGCGTCGGCGCATGGACGCTCTATACGTTCACGAACCCGCTGACGATGTGGCTGACGATTGCCACCTTCGTCGGTTATGCGGTGATCTACACGCTGCTGCTCAAGCCGATGACGCCGCAGAACATCGTGATCGGCGGTGCGTCGGGCGCGATGCCGCCGGCGCTCGGGTGGGCCGCGGTCACCGGCGCGGTGCCGGGCGACGCGTGGATCCTCGTGCTGATCATTTTCGTGTGGACGCCGCCGCATTTCTGGGTGCTCGCGCTGTATCGCCGCAAGGATTACGAGAACGCGGGGCTGCCGATGCTGCCCGTCACGCACGGCGAGAAGTTCACGCGGCTGCATATCCTGCTGTACACGGTGATCCTGTTCGCGGTCACGCTGATGCCGTTCATCTCCGGGATGAGCGGGGCCGTTTACCTGACGAGCGCGGTGCTGCTCGGCGCGGTGTTCCTCGCGTATGCGTGGAAGATCCATCGCGACTATTCGGACGAACTCGCCCGCAAGGCCTTCCGCTACTCGATCGTCTACCTGTCGCTGCTGTTTGCCGCGCTGCTCGTCGATCACTATGCACGCCCGCTGCTCGGCGTGTAACCGCACGGTTTGAACGCAATGCTCCAATCACGGTTCGGGCGCCGCGCGCGCCAAGGCTGGATGCTCGCATGCGCATTCACGGCAGCGCTGCTGCTCGCCGGATGCGACAACGCGCCGAAATTCCAGAATCTCGACATCACCGGCAACACGCAGTTCGGCAGCGACTTCTCGCTGCCCGATACGGCCGGCAAGGTGCGCACGCTCGGCGATTTCAAGGGCAAGGCCGTCGTGATGTTCTTCGGCTATACGCACTGCCCGGACGTGTGCCCGACGACGATGGCCGAGCTGTCCGAAGCGTTGAAGCAGCTCGGGCCCGATGCCGCGAAACGCGTGCAGGTGCTGTTCGTCACCGTCGACCCGGAGCGTGACACGCCGGCGCTGCTCGGCCAGTACGTGCCCGCGTTCGATCCGTCGTTCATCGGCCTGCGGCCGGCCGACGAAGCCGCGCTGAAGAAGGTCACGAAGGATTTCCGCGTGTACTACGCGAAGGTGCCCGGCAAGACGCCCGGCAGCTACACGATGGATCACACCGCCGCGAGCTACGTGTTCGACCGCGACGGCAAGCTGCGCCTGTTCGTGCGTGACGGCCAGGGCCCCGGCCCGTGGGTCCACGACCTGAAGCTGCTGGTCGACTGACCGGCCGCCGCCGGGCGCCTGGCCCGGCGTTGCGCGTGACGGCCGCCACGCGCCGTCACCCTGGTTCTCTCCTCGTTGTTGGCATGCGCCGCCCGTCGGGCGGCGTGTCGGCGCGCGTGCATCGCGCACGCGTCGCATGTCGCGTTACGGCAGCGCGGGTACGTTGAAGCCGGATGCGGCACGCGTGATCCGGAATTCCGTCACGCGATACGTGGCGAGCCCCTCGGTGACGAACGGATCGGTCTTCAGGATCGCGTCCAGCTCGTCGCGATCGATGCGGGCCGCGAGGATCACGCCGCCTTCGCGCGGCACCTTCGGCCCGGCCGCGATGAAGATGCCCTTGTCGAACTGCGGCTGCAGGAATGCGCGATGGCGTTCGAGCGCATCGTCGATGTGTTCGAGCGATGCGGTGTAGTGGATGTCGATGACGTACATGGATGGCCCCCGGAATGGTGCCGGCTCCTCGTGTGCCGGCCAGCCGGTCTTTTTAGCACAGCGGATGCGGGCTGTCGCGCTGCGGGCGGCCGACCGACCGGCGGTTCGCCGCACCCGCGCGTATTCAAGTTGTAAGCCTCGGTGCCGTAAATAAAAAGGCAAGCGTTTGCGCGGGGCGGGCCGTTCGCGCGCAGCGTGCGCATCGACATCGACAAAGGCACGCAGATGAGCAGAATGAGTTTGAACCGCAAGCTGTGGCTCGCGCTTGCGCTGGTATGGATCGGTCTCCTGGGCGTCGGCGCATGGAGCGCATACGAGACGCGCGCGACGATGCTCGCCGAACGCAAGGCAGGCATCGTGAATCTCGTCGACTCGGCGGCCGGCATCGTGAAGGCGTATCACGCACTTGCGCAGGGCGGCACGCTGCCCGAGGCCGACGCGAAGCGCGACGCGCTCGCGAGCCTGGCCGCGATGCGCTATGGCGATTCGGGCTACGTGTTCGTGATGGATTCGAAGCCGGTCGTGCTGATGCATCCGACGCTGCCGAAGCTGGTCGGCACGCAGGTCGGCGACTATCTCGACCCGGACGGCAAGCCGCTGTTCGTCACGATCCTGAACGCCGCGAAGGAAACCGGCAGCGGCTTCGCCGAGTACCGCGGGCGCCTGCCGCACAGCGAAACCGCCGCGCCGAAGATCAGCTACGTCACGCGCTTCACGCCGTGGGACTGGAACATCTCGAGCGGCGTCTTCCTGAAGGACATCGACACCATCTATTACCGGACGCTGCTCGGCCACCTCGCGGTCGTGTTCGTGATCGGCTTCGTGATCAGCGCGGCGATGCTGGTGATCATCCGCAACGTGCGCGGCAGCCTCGGCGGCGAGCCCGACGAAGCGGCCGCGCTCGCGGCGCGCATCGCGCAGGGCGACCTGACGCAGCCGGTGCCCGTGCGCGCGGGCGACCGTACGAGCATGATGGCCGCGATGCACGACATGCAGGCCCGCCTGCAGGCGACGATCGGCGGGATTCGCCAGTCGGCCGGATCGATCGCGTCGGCGAGCCGCCAGATCTCGGCCGGCAACGACGACCTGTCGCAGCGCACCGAGGAGCAGGCCGCGTCGCTGGAGGAAACCGCCGCGAGCATGGAGCAGCTGACCGCGACGGTGAAGCAGAACGCCGACAACGCGCGACAGGCGAGCGGGCTCGCGAACAACGCATCGGAGATCGCGCGCACGGGGAGCGACGTCGTGAACCGCGTGATCGGCACGATGGGCGAGATCGACGACAGCTCGCGCAAGATCGCCGACATCATCGGCGTGATCGAGGGCATCGCGTTCCAGACCAACATCCTCGCGCTGAACGCGGCGGTCGAAGCGGCCCGCGCGGGCGAGCAGGGCCGCGGCTTCGCGGTGGTCGCGGGCGAAGTGCGCTCGCTCGCGCAGCGCAGCGCGACGGCCGCGAAGGAGATCCGCGAGCTGATCGTCGACTCGGTCGAGCGCGTGCGCAACGGCTCGACGCTGGTCGGCCAGGCCGGCACGACGATGGGCGAGATCCTCCAGGCCGTTGCGCGCGTGACCGACATCATGGGCGAGATCGCGGCCGCGTCCGAGGAGCAGGCGAGCGGCATCACGCAGGTCGGGCGCGCGGTCACGCAGATGGATCAGGTGACGCAGCAGAACGCGGCGCTCGTCGAGGAAGCGGCGGCGGCCGCCGCGTCGCTGCAGGAACAGGCCGCGCGGCTGCGCGATGCGGTCGGCGCGTTCCGGGTCGTCGATGCTGACGGCCTGTCGCCGCGCCGGGCCGGCGGGCAGACGCGCGAACCTGCATTCGGCACGAAGGCGGCCGACCATGCGACGGCGGCGTGACGCACACCGGCTGACGCGCATGTCGATCAAACGCAACTAACGGCCGAGTCGCGCAGCCTTCGCCGGCACCGCTGCGGTGCATACCCATATGAGCGGGATGTATTTCACTTCCCGCCGATCCTGTGACACCATTTGCCCCTTCCTGCGAGTCGGGGCATACCCGTATCGCGCCCCATTTCCAGTAAGCAAGAAAGCGAGAAACAGATGAAGCGTCGCAGTCTCCTGAAGGTATTTTCCGTGCTGGCCACCGGCGCAGCGCTGACGCTGTCGGCAGGCGCGCATGCCGAAGACAAGGTGATCAAGGTCGGCACGGTGGCCGGCCCGGATGCGGAAGTGTGGCAGCTCGTGCAGAAGGTCGCGAAGGAGAAGGAAGGCCTGAACGTGAAGGTCATCGAGTTCAACGACTACGTGCAGCCGAACGCGGCGCTCGATTCGGGCGACCTCGACGCGAACAGCTTCCAGCACCAGCCCTACCTCGACAGCCAGGTGAAGCAGCGCGGCTACAAGATCGTCAGCGCGGGCCTGACCTACATCTCGCCGATCGGCGTGTACTCGAAGAAGTTCAAGACGCTGAAGGACCTGCCGCAAGGCGCGAAGCTCGCGGTGCCGAACGATCCGTCGAACGAGAACCGCGCGCTGCTGCTGCTGCAGACGCAAGGCGTGATCAAGCTGAAGGCGGGCGCCGGCACGGGCGGCAACAACGCGACGGTGCTCGACATCGCCGAGAACCCGAAGAAGCTGAAGATCTCCGAACTCGACGCCGCGCAACTGCCGCGCGTGCTGTCGGACGTCGACGCGGCCGTGATCAACACGAACTACGCGCTCGCCGCGAACCTGCAGCCGACCAAGGACGCGATCGCGCTCGAATCGCTGACGAGCCCGTACGCGAACCTGATCGCCGTGCGCGCGAAGGACAAGGACCAGCCGTGGGTGAAGAAGCTGGTCAAGGCGTACCAGTCGCAGGAAGTGCGGGAATTCATCAAGAAGCAGTTCAAGGGCTCGATGGTCGCGTCGTTCTGAACGCCGCACACCGGCCGGACCGCTGAACGAAAGGGCCTGCATCGCGCAGGCCCTTTTTCATTGGCGCGGCCGGTCGGGGGCCGCGGGATGCCGCGTTCGGCGCCGTCTCACATCTCGCCGCGCCGCGAGCAGATCGACATGATCTGCTGGATCGCATAGTTGTCGCGCACGCCCGGCAGCGACTGCACGACGCACTCGTGAAAGCGCCGCTCGCGCGGCAGCAGCATCGCGTTGTTGCGGTACAGCGCGTCGCACGAGCGCTGGATCAACTGGGCCGCCGCACCGTTGCGGCTCTCGCGCAGCGCATTGAGCATGCAGTCGTCGTATTGCGCGCTGCCGTCGGTCAGCGCGAACGCCGCCCCCGGCAACGCCAGCGCGACAGCCGCGAATGCGATGGCTCGGATCCCCCGTTTCATGTCGCCTCCGATGGCGTGGACTGGGTCGGCCGACAGCATAACGTAAAGCCGCGAGCACGGCTGACGCGTTGCGCCGGGGCCGGCCGAAACCGCCGCCGGCCGGGCTTCGCGCGCGGTGGCGGCGCCCCGGTGGGCGCCGCGGCCCGGCCTCTTCAAGAAAGCTCGGAGTCAGGCGGTGGTCTGCGGAAATGGTATCCTCGTGCGTTCGCCGCTGCGCGCCTTCCCGGGGCGCGCACGGGCCGGCCGCCACCGCATCGCACGCGTGGCGACGCCCGCATGACGGCGGCGGGAATCCATCATCCAGAACCGACACAATACGGGGGAGACACACCCATGAAGCGTTTCAAGACTTTCGCGATCCGTTCGATCACGGCCGGCGTGGCCGCGCTCGCGCTGGCCGGTGCCGCGCACGCACAGACCGTCAAGGTGCTGTCGATCGTCGACCACCCGGCGCTCGATGCGATCCGCGACGGCGTGCGCGCCGAACTGAAGGCGGAAGGTTACGGCGACGACAAGCTCAAGTGGGAATACCAGAGCGCGCAGGGCAACACGGGCACGGCCGCGCAGATTGCGCGCAAGTTCGTCGGCGACCAGCCCGACGTGATCGTCGCGATCGCGACGCCGGCCGCGCAGGCGGTGGTTGCATCGACGAAGAGCGTGCCGGTCGTCTATTCGGGCGTGACCGATCCGGTCGCCGCGCAGCTCGTGAAGGGCTGGGGCCCGTCGGGCACCAACGTGACGGGCGTGTCCGACAAGCTGCCGCTCGATCGCCAGGTCGCGCTGATCAAGCGCGTCGTGCCCAACGCGAAGACGGTCGGCATGGTCTACAACCCGGGCGAGGCGAATTCGGTCGTCGTCGTGAAGGAGCTGAAGGAAATCCTCGCGAAGCAGGGGATGACGCTGAAGGAAGCGGCCGCGCCGCGCACCGTCGACATCGGCCCGGCGGCGAAAAGCCTGATCGGCAAGGTCGACGTGATCTACACGAACACCGACAACAACGTCGTGTCCGCGTACGAAGCGCTCGTGAAGGTCGCGAACGAAGCGAAGATCCCGCTCGTCGCCGGCGACACCGACAGCGTGAAGCGCGGCGGCATCGCGGCGCTCGGCATCAACTACGGCGACCTCGGCCGCCAGACGGGCAAGGTCGTCGCGCGCATCCTGAAGGGCGAGAAGCCGGGCGCGATCGCGTCGGAAACGAGCAGCAACCTCGAGCTGTTCGCGAACACGGGCGCGGCCGCGAAGCAGGGCGTGACGCTCGCGCCGGATCTGCTCAAGGACGCGAAGACGGTCATCAAGTAAGCCGCGGCCCGACCGCCGCGCCTGCAGGCCCGATCCGGGCCTGAACGACACCGCCGGACGGGCGGCTCCCACCCGGGGCCGCCCGTTCGCTTCGCCCGGCCGTACACGTCCGGCCGGGAAGCAACAGGATTTCCCCATCATGTCTCTGTTCTCGTTTCTGGGCGCCCTGGAGATCGGCCTGATCTTCAGCCTCGTCGCCCTCGGGGTGCTGATCTCGTTTCGCATCCTCAACTTCCCCGACCTTACCGTCGACGGCAGCTTTCCGCTCGGCGGCGCCGTCGCCGCGACGCTGATCTCCGCCGGCTACGACCCGTTCAGCTCGACCTGCATCGCGATCGTCGCGGGCGCGGCGGCCGGCTTCATCACCGGCTGGCTCAACGTGCGCCTGAAGATCATGGACCTGCTCGCCAGCATCCTGATGATGATCGCGCTCTATTCGGTGAACCTGCGGATCATGGGCCGGCCGAACGTGCCGCTCATCACCGAGCCGACCGTCTTCACCGTGCTGCAGCCCGACTGGATGCCCGATTACGTGCTGCGCCCCGCGCTGCTCGCGATCGTCGTCGTGGTCGCGAAGCTCGGCCTCGACTGGTTCTTCTCGTCGCAACTCGGCCTCGCGATGCGCGCGACCGGCGCGAACCCGCGGATGGCGCGCGCGCAGGGCATCGCGACCGGCCGCGCGACGCTCGCCGGGATGGCGCTGTCGAACGCGCTCGTCGCGCTCGCCGGTGCGTTGTTCGCGCAGACGCAGGGCGGCGCGGACATCTCGATGGGGATCGGGACGATCGTGATCGGGCTGGCCGCGGTGATCATCGGCGAGACGCTGCTGCCGGCGCGCCGGCTCGTGCTGACGACGCTCGCCGTCGTGCTCGGCGCGATCGTCTACCGCTTCTTCATCGCGCTTGCGCTGAACAGCGAATTCATCGGGCTGAAGGCGCAGGACCTGAACCTCGTGACGGCCGCGCTCGTCACGATCGCGCTGGTGCTGCCGGCAACGCGCAAGAAGCTGTTCGCGCGCAAGAACGGAGGGGCCTGACATGCTGTCCGCACAAGACCTGAAACTGACGTTCAATCCCGGCACGCCGATCGAGACGCGCGCGCTGCGCGGGCTGTCGCTCGAGATTCCCGACGGCCAGTTCGTCGCGGTGATCGGCTCGAACGGCGCCGGCAAATCGACCTTCCTCAATGCGATCAGCGGCGACCAGGCCGTCGATGCGGGACGCATCTCGATCGACGGCACGGACGTCACGCGCAAGGCCGCGTGGGATCGCGCGCACCTCGTCGCGCGCGTGTTCCAGGATCCGATGGCCGGCACCTGCGAGGCGCTGACGATCGAGGAAAACATGGCGCTCGCGATGGCGCGCGGCGCGCGGCGCGGCTTTCGCGCGGCGCTCGACCGGCCGTCGCGCGAGCTGTTCCGCGACAAGCTGCGGCTGCTGAACCTCGGGCTGGAAAACCGGTTGACCGACCGGATCGGGCTGCTGTCGGGCGGCCAGCGGCAGGCGGTGAGCCTGTTGATGGCGTCGCTGCGGCCGTCGCGGATCCTGCTGCTCGACGAGCACACGGCCGCGCTCGACCCGAAGACGGCCGCGTTCGTGCTGGAGCTGACCGCGCGCATCGTCGCCGAGAGCAAGCTGACGACGATGATGGTCACGCACAGCATGCGGCAGGCGCTCGACTACGGCGACCGCACGGTGATGCTGCACCAGGGGCAGGTCGTGCTCGACGTGTCGGGCGACGCGCGCAAGGGGCTCGACGTGCCGGACCTGCTGCAGATGTTCGAGAAGGTGCGTCACGAGCAGCTCGACGACGACGCGCTGCTGCTCGGCTGACGGGCGGCTGGCGGGCCGGCGCGGCGCGGGGTGTTGCATCGTGCCGGTTCGCGTGAGGGTTGGCGTGCCGGCCCGGCGAGTCGGGTCGGGTCGACAAAATCGGCTCGACGAATTGGGGTGGCGCAGCGGGTCGGCAATTCGGCCCGGTTGGCGGTGGCGCGCGTTCGGGCGGTACGATCCGGCCATGCCCGCTCCGGTGCGGCGTAACATGACGACCGCGCCGGCTTTCCCGTCGTTTTTCCTCTGACGAAAACCGGTTTCGCGCCGGTGCTGTGCGATGCGAGCGCATTGCCATATACTGTATATCCATACAGTTGTGGGTGGCGTCATGCTCGCATCCTCCATTTCTCCCGAATCCCTTCATCCGTCCCTGTGGCGCGGTTCCCAGCTCGCGCGCGGCGGCCCGCGCACGATCGATACCGGCTTCGCCCCGCTGTCGGCCGAGCTGCCGGGCGGCGGCTGGCCGGTCGGCAGGCTCGTCGAACTGCTGGCCGCGCAGCCGGGCTGCGGCGAGATGCGGCTGCTCGCGCCCGCGCTCGCACGCACCGTCAGCGCGCGCCGTCCGCTTGCGCTCGTCGCGCCGCCTCAATCGCCGCATGCAACCGCGCTCGCCAGCCTCGGCGTACCGTCCGACGCGCTGCTGTGGCTGCGTGCCGGCAGCCGCACCGATGCGCTGTGGGCCGCCGAGCAGGCGCTCAAGACGGGGTGCTGCGGCGCGCTGCTGCTCTGGCAGGATGCGCGGCCCGATGCGCTGCGGCGCCTGCATCTCGCGGCCGCGCGCACGGGCGACACGCTGTTCGTGATGCTGCGTCCGCTGTCGGCCGCGCGGCAACCGTCGCCGGCCGTGCTGCGTGTCGCGCTGTATCCGGTGCCGGGCGGCGTGTCGCTCGACATCGTCAAGCGTCGCGGCCCCGCACGCGGCGAGCCGCTCGTGCTCGACCTGCCGTCGCCCATCGTGGAGAGCCGCTATGCGCGTCTTGCTCGGCATCCATCTGCCGCGCCTGCCGCTCGACGTGTGCGCCCCGCCGCCGTCTGACGGCGCGGCACAACGCGTAGACGAAGCGGACGAAGTGGACGAAGCAGGCTGCGCGGTGCTCGAGCAGGGCGTCGTGCTGATCGCCGATGCGCCCGCGCGCCGGCAGGGCGTGCGCGCGGGCATGAAGCGCGGCGGCGTGCTCACGCTCGCGCCGCACACGCGGCTCGTCGAACGCGACCCCGCGCGCGAGGCCGATGCGCTGCGCGCGGTCGCGCTCGCGTTGCTGCGCTTTTCGCCGTGCGTTGCGCTCGACGACGAAGCCACGCTGATCGTCGACGTCGGCCCGAGCCTGCGCCTGTTCGGCGGCTTGCCGTCGCTGTGCCGACAGGTGCGCGCGACGCTCGCGGCGCTCGGCTATGCGGCGCGCTTGTCCGCCGCGCCGACCGGGCGGGGCGCGTGGCTGCTCGCGCGCGTGTCGGCCCGTGCACGCATCCGGCGCCGCGTCGCCGGCCAGGTGTCGCTCGTGCGTTCGCTCGACAGGCTGCCGTGCGTGCTGCTGCCCGATGCGCGTCCGTATGCGGGCTGGTTCGACGGCCTCGGCTGCCGCACGCTCGCCGACCTGCGCAACCTGCCGCGCGCGGGGCTGCAGCGCCGCTGCGGTCCCGCGTTGCTGGCCGCGCTCGATCGCGCGTACGGCGATGCGGTCGAGCCGCTGGCGTGGATGGCAGTGCCGCCCGTGTTCGACGTGCGGCTCGAATTGCCGGAGCGCGTCGAATACGCGGAAGCCGTGCTGTTCGCCGCGCGGCGGCTCGTCGTGCAGCTGTGCGGCTGGCTGGCCGCGCGGCAGCTGTCGCTGGCCGCGATGACGTTCGATCTCGAACACGAGCGCGGCCGCCAGGCCGTGCCGCCGACGCCGCTCGAACTCGCGTTCGCCGCACCCGTGCGCGACGAGACGCACTTCATGCGGCTGCTCGGCGAGCGGCTCGCGCGCGTCGAGTTGCCGGCCGCGGTGATTGCGGTGCGTCTGAAGGCCACGCGCGTCGAATCGGTCGCGCCGCCGGCCGACGATCTTTTCCCCGAGCCGGGCGGCACGAAAGAGACGCGCGCGCGGCTGTTCGAGCTGCTGGTCGCACGGCTCGGCGCGGAGAACGTGCTGCGCGCGGCACCCGTCGCCGATCACCGGCCCGAGGCCGCGAACCGCTGGCTGCCGATCGATGCGCAGGCCGGCAAGCCGGCCTGCGGGCCGCCGGCCGTGCCGCCGAGGCCCGCGTGGTTGCTGGACGAGCCGCTGCCGCTGCTGATGCGGGGGGAGCGGCCGGTATTTCATACGCCGCTCAGGATGATGTCGTCGGTGGAACGGATCGAGGCCGGGTGGTTCGATGGCCAGCTCGCCGCACGCGATTACCACGTCGCGCAGGACGAAACCGGTGCGTGCTACTGGGTGTTCAAGGAGCGGGCAGCGAGCGAGGCCGAGCCGCGCTGGTTCCTGCACGGCCTGTTCGGGTGAACGGTCATGGTTGCGGAATTCAGCTGGCTGCCCGATTACGCGGAGTTGTTCTGCCGTTCGAACTTTTCGTTCCTGCATGGCGCGTCGCATGCGGAAGAACTGGTCGAGCGTGCGGCGGAACTCGGCTATCGCGGGATCGCGATCACCGACGAATGCTCGCTCGCCGGCGCACCGCGCATGCACGTCGCGGCGAAGGCGAAAGGGTTGCCGCTCGTCATCGGTTCGTACTTCGAAGTCACACCGGATGAAGTCGCACCGGGCCACGATCCGGGCCCCGGCGCGTTCGGGCTCGTGCTGCTCGCGCAGAATCGGGAAGGCTACGGCAACCTGTCCGAGCTGATTTCGTGGCGGCGGATGGAAGCGCCGAAGGGGACTTACACGCTGACGTCGCACATGCTGTCGAGGCCGCCCGAGGCATTCGCACACCTGCGCGGCATGCCCGACTGCTTCGCGATTCTCGTGCCCGCGTACCCGGTGCGTGCGGACGTGCTCGATGCACAGGTCGCGTGGTTTCGCGCGACGTTCGGCGAGCGTGCACGGCTCGGGCTCGTGCAGTTGCAGCGCGCGCTGGACGGTGCGCAGCGCGAGGAGATTCGTGCGGCGGGCGAGCGGCGCGGCGTGCGCATCGTCGCACTCGGCGACGTGACGATGCACCGGCGCTCGTGCAAGGAGCTGCAGGACGTGATGACGGCGATTCGTGTCGGGATGCCTGTCGCGGAATGCGGTTATGCGCTCGCGCCGAATGCGGAGCAGCATCTGCGTGCGCGCGGGCGGATCGGGAAGCTGTTTTCGCCGGAAGAGATCGCGGAAACGTGCGCGATGCTCGACGGCTGCAATTTCTCCCTCGATGACCTGAAGTATGAATACCCGCTCGAACTCGTCCCGCGCGGGCATACGCCGACGAGCTACCTGAAGCAGGAGACCTGGGCGGGTGTGGCCCGGCGTTACTGGAATGGTGTGCCGGAGAAAGTAGCCAGGCAGATCCGGTATGAACTCGCCCTGATCGCGAAACTGAAATACGAGCCGTTCTTCCTGACCGTCTACGACATCGTCAAATTCGCGCGCAGTCAGAACATCCTGTGCCAGGGGCGCGGCTCGGCGGCGAACTCGGTGGTCTGCTATTGCCTCGGCATTACCGAGGTCGATCCCGATCAGAGCACGATGCTGTTCGAGCGCTTCATCAGCGCGGAGCGCGGCGAGCCGCCCGATATCGACGTCGATTTCGAGCATCAGCGCCGGGAAGAAGTGATCCAGCATATCTACGAGAAGTACGGGCACGATCGCGCCGCACTGGCGGCCGCCGTATCGACCTATCGCCCGCGTGGCGTGCTGCGCGAGACCGGCAAGGCGCTCGGTGTCGATCCGGTGCTGGTCGATCGCGTCGCGAAAGCGCATCGCTGGTTCGACGGCAGTCGCGACCTGCTGCAGCAATTCTCGACGACCGGGCTCGATCCCGAGACGCCGCTCATCCAGGCGTGGGCCCGGCTCGCCGCGCGGCTGCTGAACTTCCCGCGCCATCTGTCGCAGCACTCGGGCGGCTTCGTGATCAGCCGCGGCAAGCTCACGCGGCTCGTGCCGGTCGAGAACGCGGCGATGGACGGGCGGCGCGTGATCCAGTGGGACAAGGACGATCTCGAAGCGCTCGGGCTGATGAAGGTCGACGTGCTCGCGCTCGGCATGCTGTCGGCGCTGCATCGCGCGTTCGACATGCGCACCGCATGGCGAGGCCCGCCGAAGGCAGACGGCAAGCCGTTCACGTTGAAGCACATTCCGAAGGATGACGACGCAACTTACGACATGATCTGCCGCGCCGACACGGTCGGCGTGTTCCAGATCGAATCGCGCGCGCAGATGTCGATGCTGCCGCGCCTGCGGCCGCGCACTTATTACGACCTGGTGATCGAGGTGGCGATCGTGCGGCCGGGGCCGATCCAGGGCGGGGCAGTGCACCCTTATCTGAAACGACGCCAGGGCATCGAAAAGGTCAGTTATCCAAAGGAGGACCTGAAGCCCGCGCTCGAACGGACGTACGGCGTGCCGATCTTCCAGGAACAGGTGATGCAGATCGCGATGATCGCGGCCGGCTTCACGGCCGGTGAGGCCGACCAGTTGCGTCGCGCGATGGCCGCGTGGAAGCGCAAGGGCAATCTGGAGCAATATCACGGCAAGATCGTCGACGGGATGCGCGAGCGCGATTACCCGCCCGAGTTCGCCGAACAGATCTTCGAGCAGATCAAGGGCTTCGGCGATTACGGTTTCCCCGAGAGCCACGCGGCGAGCTTCGCGAAGCTCGCCTACGCCAGCAGCTGGCTCAAATGCCACGAACCGGCGATCTTCCTCGCCGCATTGCTGAACAGCCAGCCGATGGGTTTCTATCCGCCGTCGCAACTCGTGCAGGACGCGAAGCGTCACGGCGTGCAGGTCCTGCCGATCGACGTCACGCAAAGCGGCTGGGAGGCATCGCTCGAAGCGCTGCCCGGCCAGCCGCCTCCGCACGGACAGCCGGCCGTCCGGCTCGGGCTGTCGCTCGTGAGCGGTCTGGGAGAAGCCGCTGTCCGCAGGATCGAAGCCGCACGCGCGGCGGGCCCCTTCGACAACGTCGACACCCTCGCCCGTCGCGCGCAGCTCGAGCGCCGCGATCTCGAGGCGCTCGCCGCCGCGAACGCGCTCGCGACCCTCGCCGGCCACCGCCGCGATGCGCTGTGGCAAGCGGTTGCCGCAGCACCCGAGCGCGACCTGCTCGCGACCGCCCCGATCGACGAAGCGGAGAAGCCGGCACTCGGCGCGCCGTCGGAAGCCGACGATATCCTCGCCGACTATCACACCACCGGCCTCACGCTGAACCGCCACCCGGTCGCGCTGCTGCGGCCCGAGCTGCGCGCGCGGCGGCTGTCGTCCGCGGCCGAATTGCACGACCGCCCCGACGGCCGGCTCGCGCGCGCGTGCGGGCTCGTGACCGCGCGGCAGATGCCGGGCACCGCGAAAGGCGTGATGTTCATGACGCTCGAGGACGAAACCGGCTGCGTGAACCTGATCGTCCGGCCCGAGCTGCTCGCGCGGCAGCGCCGCGAAACCCTCGATTCGCGGCTGCTCGCCGTGTCCGGCGTGTGGCAGGTCGCGAGCGACGTGAGGCACCTCGTCGCGCAGCATTTCGAGGATCTGACGCCGCTGCTCGGCGGCCTGCGCACGTCGAGCCGCGAGTTCCACTGATGCCATGGTGCACCGCGCGCGGCACGACGGGCGTGAAGCCGATCGATCGTCGTGATGCCGTGAGCGCGTCGCGCGTTACGGCATGACGGGCGGATGGTAGGCGAGTGTGCCCGCGAGTGCCCAGAGCATGAAGATCACGAGCGGCAGGTGAACCGCCAGTTGCGTGAACGTGAAACCGACAATGTCGCGGGCACGCAACCCGAGCACCCCGAGTAGCGGCAGCATCCAGAACGGGTTGATCAGGTTCGGCAACGCCTCGGCAGCGTTGTAGACCGTCACGGCCCAGCCCAGATGAACCTGCAGCAGTTTCGCCGCCTCGATGACGTACGGCGCCTCGATGATCCACTTGCCGCCGCCGGACGGCACGAAGAACCCGAGCACGGCCGAATACACGCCCATCACTGCGGGAAACGACGCATGCGACGACATCGCAACGAAGAAATGGGCGAGGTGATCGGAGAGCGGCAGTCCGGCGGGCGCCGCGGCTTTTGTCAGGATGTAGGCGATCCCGCCGTACAGCGGAAACTGGATCAGCACACCCGCAACAGACGGCACCGAACGCGCGACGGCATTGAGGAATCGTCTCGGCCGCCAGTTCAGCAGCATGCCCAGCAGCAGGAACAGAAAGTTGTACGTGTTCAGATTCGAGATCGCGATCAGCGGATTCTTCGTCGTGAACTCGTGCCAGGCCCAGATCGCGCCGATCGCCACGATGGCAATGGTGACGAGCGGACTGTACTCGAGCCAGTCCCCCGGGCGGGTCGGACGTGCGAGCGTGGCATGGCTTTCGTCGAGATGAATGCCCAGCTCCGCCGCGGTTTTCGCCCGTGCGTCGTTGGGCGCGGACAGATACGCGATCAGCAGCGACGCGCCGGTCAACACGGCGGCCATCAGCATCGACTGCGGGAGAAAGATCGTCTCGGTGAAGGGAATGACGCCGGAGATGGCCAGCAGCGCCTTGGGCAGGCTGTCCGGATTTGCCTGCAATTGCGAGGCGGATGAACTCAAGCCCAGCGCCCACGTCGCACCCATCCCGAGATAGGCCGCCGCGCCCGCTGCCCGGTAATCCATGCGCAGATCGGTGCGGCGGGCCAGCGCACGGACCAGAAGGCCGCTGAAGATCAGGCTGATCGCCCAGTTGAACAGCGATGCGACGATACTGACGAGCGCAACGAACGTTACCGACGCGCGCCCGGACGACGGCAGGCGCGCGAGCGCATCGATCAGCCTCGATGCGGGCGGCGACACCGCGACGACATAGCCCGAGATGGCGACGATCGCCATCTGCATCGTGAACGGGATAAGACTCCAGAAGCCATCGCCGAACGCAATGCCGACCCGCGTGACCGGCGCACCGGCTGCCAGTGCGCCCACCGCCACGATCACCACGGCGAGCGCGGCGAAGATATAGGCGTCCGGGAACCACTTTTCCGACCAGCGTGCCATGCCCGCGGCCATCCGCTCCAGCATGCGTTCACGGTCGACCGCCGGCGTGTCGCAGTCCTGCACGTCCATCAGCTCTTTCATTTCGATCTCCTTGCCCGTCACGGTTTCAGTTTGTCTTTTCAACTATTTGAACGGCCGCGGCCAGATCCTCCAGCGCAGTGCCGACCGCCTTGAACACGGTGCGCTGGCTGTCGTTCGTCCGCCCCTGTGCTTCGCCCCGGCACAGCGCCGTCAGTGTCCGGTTCAGGCGGTCGGGCGCAATGACGTTGCGCGCGAGCGGACCCAGAAGGTCGCCGGATTTCTGCGGTGCCTCGTCCGTATCGACATAAATCTCCGCCTGCCGGAAGCAATCGTCGTCGGCTTCGCGCATGCGCGGCGTAAAGCTGCCGATCAGGTCCAGGTGCGACCCCGGTGCGAGCCACGCGCCGCGGACAATCGGTTCCGTCGCAAGCGTCGCGCAGGTGACGACGTCCGCGCGACGGATGCTTGCCTCGAGGTTCGTGACGGGTGAGGCATCGAAACCGAGCCGGGTCAGCCCGTCGACCAGTCGTGCAACCGCGTCGCGATCCCTGTCCCAGACCTCGACGACCGAGATCGGCAACTGGCTGCGATAGGCGGGCGGAACCAGGCTGCCGACCCGGCCGGCCCCCATCAGCACGAGGCGCGACGCATCCGGGCGGGCCAGATAGGTCGCGGCCAGCGCGGACGCAGCCGCGGTGCGGCGCGACGTGATTTCGTTTCCGTCCAGCTGCGCAAGCGGATGGCCTGTCCGCCCGTCATAGAGCACGTAGGTCGAGTGCAGTCCGGGCAGGCCGTGTCTCGCATTGCCCGGGAAGATGTTGACTGTCTTGATGCCCAGGTAGCCGTTGTCTTCCCACGCGGGCATGATGAGCACCGTGCCCTCGTCTTCGCCGTCGGCATGGAGTGTGTGCGCATGGCGAAGCGGGACGTGGCAGCCGTCGATGAACGCCTGTCGCAGGCGTGCGACCAGCGATTCGAAATCCAGTGCGTCGCGTGTCGCGACGGCGTCGAAAAATTTCATGGTGAACCTTTCCTCGAACGGGGGTTATGCGTCGATGCTGACGTCGGTGGCCGGAATGGCCTGGCAGGCGAGGCACATGTCCGGTTCGTCCGGTCCATGCCCGCTCAAATGCGTGACTTCGCCCGACATGACCTTGACCGCGCAGCTCTCGCATTGCCCGACCCGGCAACCGCTCGGCAATGCGATGCCGAGACGTTCCGCGAACGACAGCAGGCTGCCGTCGCGAGCTGTCCAGGTGGCCGTGCGACGCGATCGCGCGAACTGCACCGCGTATTGCTTCGACGGGTCGGGCGTCGGCCTGGACGGCGACCTGAACGCCTCCTTGAAGATGTCGAACGGCGGTACGCCGCGCTCGATCAGTCCCGACGCAATCGCCTGCATCATCGGTTCGGGGCCGCACAGAAAAAAACGCGCGCGCCGCCGGATCAGGTCGTCGTCGACCACGTCGGCCGACAGGTAGCCGAGCATCTGATAGTCGTGTCCCGGCGTTTCGTCGTGCGGCTGGTTGTAGCAGTTGACGACCTCGAGCGTCGGCAGCTGCCGCTTCAATGTCTCGATGCGTTCGCGGAACGCGTGGGTCGTGCTGTTCAGGTTCGCATAGAAGAGTCTCGACTCCGGCGCGCGGTCCGCCTGGTCCCGGATCGATTCCAGGTACGAGATGAAGGGCGTGATGCCGATGCCGCCGGCGAACATCACGACCGGCTGCCGCGATGCCGGCGGCACGACGAACGTCCCGCCGGGCGCACCGAGCAACACGGGGTCGCCGACCTTGAGCGTGCCGTGGATGTACGACGACATCGCGCCTTCGAACGCCGTGCCGTCGCGGGTCCGGCCTTTCTGGTGGCGTACCGAGATGGAATACGTGCGGCGATCGTCTTCGCGGGCGGCGCCCGTCAGCGAATAGGCGCGCGTCGTCCCGCCGTCGCCGAGCGACGGGACATGCAAGCTCACGTGCTGGCCGGGCAGATAGTCCGGCAGTGCGCCGCCGTCCGCGGCGCGAAACGTGACGGTTCGCACGCCGCTCGCTTCGTCGCGCATGGCGGATACGACAAAATCCCGCAGGCCTTTCCACGACCGGCGCGACGGATCGACCGACGGGTCGAGCCTGATGCGGCAACGCACGGAACGCAGCGGCGACGATCCGCTGACCGGATCGAGTTTCGTCGCCGAGACGAGGCGGTTGAAATTGCTGTTGTCGTGCCCGTCCACCGGGAGCGCATCCTGGCCGACCTCGTCGCAGGCTTGCCACCAGCCGTATTCGGCCACGATCACGTCGCGGGCGAGTTCCGGGACGACGCGTGCCTTGAAGCGTGCCGAGCCGTTCGTCGTTTCGATCAGGCACCAGTCGCCGTCGACGATGCCGTGTTCCGCCGCGCGTTCGTCATTGAGTTCCGCTACCGGGTACGGCGCGCGGCGACGCAGGCTTGGCAGGCCGCGATGCTGGCTGTGGCAGTAGTACCCGTTCTTCGTCGAGGTCAACGTACACGGGAAGCGACGGCGATTGTCCGCCCGCGCATCTTCGCCGTGCTGCGGCGGTACGTACCGTGGAACGGGCGGGTAGCCGTGACGATGCAGTTTCTCGGAGTACAGTTCGACACGCCGCGTCTCCGTGTTGAAACCGCGCACGCCGTCGGGTGTCGCCGCCGCGTACTGCCGCTCGCTTTGAGGCAACGGTCTGACGATGCCTTCCGGATGGGCGCGCAGCGACGCAACGTCCAGCCCGAGCGGTTCGAGCACGTGATTCCATCCCGCCTCGATGCTGCCGCCGAAGAATGTGTCCTGCATGCCGAGTCGCACGGCGAGGTCGAAGACGATGTCGTAGTCCGCGCGGCTCTCTCCTCTCGGCGGCACCATGCGCTGCCTGAGCTGCACGAGTTCGACCGCGCGCTCGTCAATCTCGAAGCCGAGACGCAGGCCTTCCCGTTCCCACGGTGTGTTCACGGGCAGCAGGATGTCCGCATAGCGTGACGACGGTGTTTCGAAGAGATCGCAGTGAACATGAAAGTCGAGCGCGCAGAGCGCGTCGTGCGCGACGCCGCCATCCGCCTGGGACAGCACCATGTTCGTACCGAACGCGACCAGCGCACGGACGCGGTAGGGCTCGCCGTCGAGGATGGCGCGATAGACGTCGCGCGCCGTGACCCAGCCTTGCGACGGCGGGCCGAGCGGCCGATCCGCGAGGCCGAGCGCTTTTGCGCGTTGCTGCGGGTTCAGCATCGCGTAGCTGCTGACCGGGTTGGCCGGCTGCTTCGTCCATTCCCGATTCGAGCCGCGCGTGTCGAACGCACCCGTCAACGCATACAGCGTCGCAATCGCGCGCTCGGTCTGGGTGGCGTTGGTGTGCATGCCGACGCCCGACCACGCGTGATAGGCGATTGCCTGATGCGGCCGCAGCATTCGGGCGGCTTCGACGATGTCGGCTGCGTCGACCCCGGTGATCGCCGCCGCATGTTCCGGCGTAAAGGGGGCGAGCGCTGCCGAATAGAGGTCGAAGGCCGGTGTGCATGCCACGTGCATGCCGTGCCCGGCCGAATCCCGGATCGCCACATGGCGGACGCCGGCCATCGACAGATCGGAAGGTCGGGTCGCGGTTTCCTCTCCGGCCGGTTCCAGCCGGTCGAGCGTCGCGTTCCAGAGCATGTACCGGTTGCCCGGCGCATCGCCGTCGATGTCGCGCTCGCGCAGAAACCGCCCGGTGTCGGCACGCACGAGCAATGGGCCGTTCGTCCATTCCCGGACGAACGCATCGTCGACGTTGCCGGTTGCGATCATCTGCCGTGCGATCGCCATCGCGAGCGCGCCATCCGTCCCGGGATTCACGCGCAGCCACAGATCGGCCTCGCGTGCGAGTGCGGTCGGCCGCGGATCGACGACGATCAGCCTGGCCCCGTTGCGGCGGCCCTTCGCGATGGCGTCGGCCTGCGCCAGCCAGGTGTTGGCGGGATTGTTTCCCCACAGCACGATGAGCTCGGCATTCCGGTAATCCGCGGCTGGAATGCCGCAGCCGAACGTAAAGGCATGCGCGCTGTCCTTGTGCCAGTTGCAGATCTCGGTCGCATAGCAAATGTTCGGGCTCCCGAATGACCAGACGAATCGCTCGACCCAGTCGATGCTGTCGCTCATCGGCGTTCCGCTTGGCGTGGTGACGCCAAACGCGACCGACTCGGCCCCGTTTTCCCGTTTGAAATGAGCAAGACGTTCCGCGATCTCGGAGAGCGCTTCATCCCAGCCGATGCGTTGCCAGCCGGGATCGGCGGCATCCTTCGGGCGCGTGCGCCGCATGGGATGCAACACCCGATTCGGGTGATGTACGAGTTCGGGCGCGGCCTTTCCCTTCATGCACATCGCGTGGCCGGTCGGATGCGTGTCGTCGGGGCGGACCTTGATCATCGTGTCGCCGCGCACGACGTTGATCGTGCCGCAGCGCGACCGGCACAACGTGCAATAGCCTTTCTTTTCCTGCGTCTCCATCGGTTCGCATCGTCCACGTCATGTTTGCGACTATGCTAGGAAGCGGAGGCAGCCATGACAAATTCATCCTTTCGATGGTCCGATATATATTGAATCAATACCTCGGCCGTCGATCCGATGTACCGTCCGCCCCTTCGGGGCAACGCCGATCCTGCGCTGCCCGCACTTCCCGGATCCTTTCCCGTGAACACGCACATCACCCTGCGCCAGATCGAATACTTCGTCTCCGTTGCCGATACGGGGCAAATTTCGAAGTCGGCCAATCTCTGTTCGGTGTCTCAATCGTCGATGACGATCGCATTGAGGAAACTCGAGGATTCGGTCGGCGTCACGCTGCTGCTGCGTCATGCGAAAGGCGTCCGTCTGACACCGGCCGGCGAGCGATTCCTGCGTCATGTGCAGCACGCGACGATGTCCATCGACCGCGCCGTTTCCGCCGCGCAGGAGGACCCCGAGCAGATCTCGGGGCATGTCCGTATCGGGATGACCGAAACCATCTCGGCGTATCTGATGCCGTCGCTGATGTCCGCCATTTCGCGGCGGTTCGGCAACCTGGGCGTGAGCATCGTCGAAAACGAACGCGAAGCAATCGAGGAGATGCTGGCCGACGATCGCCTCGATATTGCGCTGCTGCTGGTGTCGAACACCGCGGAAGTCGGCGACCTGAAATACGAGACGATTCTTCGTTCGCCGCGCCGGTTGTGGACCCATCCGGATCATCCGCTGCAGGACGCCCGTCGCGTCACCCTCGAAGACGTCGCGCGCGAGAACTATCTGCTGCTGGACATGGACGAGCACCTGCGAACCGTCGGCAAGTACTGGGGAAGCTACGGGATCACGCCGAACGTCTGGATGCAGAGCAAATCTATCGAGGCCGTGAGAAGCCTCGTCGCGCTCGGGCACGGGGTGACCATCCTCTCGGACCTCGTGTACCGGCCCTGGTCCCTGGAAGGAAACCGGATCAGCCGCCGCAATCTCAGCGTGACCGTGCCGACGATGGACGTCGGCGCGGTGTGGCGACGGGGCGGAGCGACGTCGACGCCATGCCGTGCGCTGCTGGATCTGTTCCGCTCGTGGAAAAGGACGGCCGAGTAGGGCAGGGCCTTCGGGCATCACGGTCGTGCCGGATGCGGATCTCGAGCCGGCGGACGACCGCGCGAGAGTCGGCTGCGGTAAACGTTCGTCCCGTCCGCGATTTCAGGGTGTGTGCCCGCGGCCTTTCCGGTGCCGGCCGGTCCACGTGTCCCCGTCGTATCGGCACCCCGACGCCGATGCATACCAGTCGGCCAAACTGGTTCTATTCCGGTATCGTTTCCATCCCTCCAAACCCGGCAAACCCGGCGCTTGAACTGTCCCCTTGCATACCAATCCGGGTAAATCCCTATCCCGCATCGCGTTGTAAACAAAGGCTTTCTCGCAACTAAAACGCTTGCCGGGCAAGGCTTTCGGCGATTTCCGCGTCGCTAATACCAGTTCGTTGACTGGTATTATGGTGGTTATATAATGCCCTCACTTTCGACGGCCCGAGGTCGTCGTCCGACACCCGGAGGCACATGGAAACCGGCTGGTCCGAACTGGCGCCCGATCCCCTCAGCGATACGCCGCTCTATCTGCAGCTCGCCCGCAACCTGGCGAGCGCGATCCACGCCGGCGCGTGGCGGGCCGGCGAGGCGCTGCCGTCGGAGCGGCTGCTGTCGGTGTCGGTCGGCGTATCGCGGATCACGGCCCGTCGCGCACTCGCGCTGCTGGTCGAGCAGGGGCTGATCAAGCGGGCGCGCGGGGCGGGCAGCTTCATCACGCCGCGCGTCGCCGATCCGCTGTCGCGTCTCGTCGGCTTCACCGCGAAGATGAAGCAGCGCGGCTTCGTGCCCGATTCGGTGTGGCTGTCGCGCACGCTGCGCGCCGCGAGCCGCGACGAGATCACGCATCTCGGCCTCGCCCCCGGCGCGACGGTGGCGCGGCTCGAACGGCTGCGCCGCGCGGACGGCATCGTGATGGCGGTCGAGCACTCGACGCTGCCGGCCGCGGTGGTGCCCGATCCGCAGGCGCTCGGTGCGTCGCTGTACGAGTACCTCGACGCGCGCGGGATGACCGTCGTGCGCGCGCTGCAGCACTTTCGCGCGGCGAACGCGACCCACGCGATCGCCAAATGGATGGCGGTGAAGCCGGGCTCGGCGCTGCTGGTGATCACGCGGATCGGCTACGGTGCCGACCAGCGCGCGATCGAAGTGAGCGAAACGTATTGCCGCGACGATTACTACGACTTCGTCGCCGAACTGAAACGCTGACGCGCGAGACTCGCCCGCGCGCGACAGCCGTGAAGCAACGACACGGAATTGCAAATCACGACGCGGATACCCGCGTCACCAGATCATCAAGAGAACGTCATGCTGACTGGAAACATCCTTACCCCCGACGGCTGGATTCACGGTTCGCTCGATAGCGAGAACGGCCGCATCACGACACTCGACGGCACGCCCGTCGATCCCGCGAAGAACGACGCGCCTTACATCCTGCCCGGCTTCATCGACCTGCACGTGCACGGCGGCGGCGGCGCCGACGTGATGGAAGGCGGCGACGCGATCGAGACGATCGCCCGCACGCACGCGCAATTCGGCACGACGAGCCTGCTCGCGACGACGATGACCGCGCCGCGCGACGAACTGATGAAAGTCGTCGGCAATCTCGGCAGCGTCGCGCGTACCCGCACGCCGGGCGGCGCGCGCGTGCTCGGCGTGCACCTCGAAGGCCCGTACATCAACCCCGGCAAGCTCGGCGCGCAGCCCGACGCGGCCGTCTCGGCCGTGCTCGACGAAGTGCTGAAGTACCTGTCGATCGCGCCGATCCGCGTCGTCACGCTCGCGCCGGAAATCGCCGGCCACATCGAGATCATCGGCGAGATGGCCGCGCGCGGCGTGCGCGTGCAGCTCGGCCATTCGCTCGCGACCTACGACGACGCGGTGGCCGCGCTGAAGCACGGCGCGTGCGGCTTCACGCACCTGTTCAACGCGATGTCGCCGCTGCATCACCGCAACCCCGGCCTGGTGGGCGCGGCGCTTGCTCACGCCGAATACGCGGAAATCATTCCCGATCTGCTGCACGTGCACCCGGGCGCGATTCGTGCGGCGCTGCGCGCGATCCCGCGCCTGTACGTCGTGACCGACAGCACGTCCGCGACGGGCATGCCCGACGGCGAATACCGGCTCGGCAGCCAGCACGTGACGAAGTGCCTCGGCGGCGTGCGTCTCGCCGACGGCACGCTCGCCGGCAGCACGCTGACGATGGACCAGGCGCTGCGCAACCTCGTGTCGCTCGGCCTGCCGATCGCCGATGTGTCGAACCGGATGTCGCGTTATGCGGCCGACTACCTCGGCATCGCCGATCGCGGCCGCCTCGAGCGCGGCGCATGGGCCGACCTCGCGGTGTTCGATCGCGACCTGAACCTCACCGCGACCTACGTCGAAGGAGAATCGATTGTCGAATATGCTTAAGGAAGCGCGCGAGTCCGCCCAGGTCGTCGCCGCGCAGATCGCCGACACCACGCGCGTCGAAGCGCTCGCCGGCCAATTGCTCGATCACCCGCCGGCCGTCGCGCTGACGGTCGCGCGCGGCAGCTCGGATCACGCCGCGAGCTATTTCGCGAGCCTGACGATGAGCCGCCTCGGCGTGCCGGTCGCGTCGCTGCCGATGTCGGTCGCCACGCTGCAGCAGGCGCCGCTGAAGGTGCAGGACCAGCTCGCGATCGCCTTCTCCCAGTCGGGCAAGAGCCCCGATCTCGTCAACACGATGGCCGCGCTGCGCGAAGCCGGCGCGCGCACCGTCGCCGCCGTGAACGTGCTGCCGTCGCCGCTCGCCGACGCGTGCGAGCACCAGCTGCCGCTGCTCGCCGGCCCCGAATTGTCGGTCGCCGCGACGAAGAGCTATATCGCGATGCTGTCGCTGTCCGCGCAGATCGTCGCGTACTGGCAGCGCGACGCCGCGCTGATGACCGCATTGCGCGGCCTGCCCGACGTGCTCGCGCAGGCCGGCCGGCTCGACTGGTCGCAGGCCGTCGCCGCGCTGGCGGGTGTCGAGCGGATGATCGTGATCGGCCGCGGCCTGGGCCTCGCGATCGCGCAGGAAGCCGCGCTGAAGCTGAAGGAAACCTCCGGTATCCAGGCCGAGGCGTTCTCGAGCGCCGAAGTCCGTCACGGCCCGATGGAGCTGATCGACCGCGACTATCCGCTGCTCGTGTTCGCCCCGCCGGGGCCCGAGCAGGCCGGCCTGCTGCAGCTCGCGCAAGACATGCGCGCACGCGGCGCCGCGGTGCTGCTCGCGGCGCCCGCCGGCACGCCCGGCGCGACCTTGCCGCTCGCGCAGTCCGCCCATTCGGCGCTCGACCCGATCGCCGCCATTCTTTCGTTCTACGTGATGGCGGCGGATCTCGCCGTCGCGCGCGGCCGCAACCCCGACACGCCGCGCCACCTGAACAAAGTCACCGAAACGCACTGATAGCCGAGACAGCCGATGAGACGCGCCGAGGAGTCCCAGTTGAAGAGTTCCACCCATGATCAGATCGTCCTGCTCAGTCCCTTGACCGGGCCGATCGTCGCGCTGGCCGACGTGCCCGATCCGGTGTTCTCCGGCGGGATGTTCGGCGACGGCATCGGCATCGACCCGCTCGCGGGCCAGCTCGTCGCGCCGTGCGCGGGCGTCGTGTCGCATCTCGCGCGCACCGGCCACGCGGTGACGATCACGACGCCGCAAGGCGCGGAAGTGCTGCTGCACATCGGCATCGACACCGTCGAGCTGAACGGGCAGGGCTTCACCGCGCACGTCGAGGCCGGCGAGCGTGTCGAGGCGGGCGCGCTGCTGATCGAGTTCGACCAGGACGCGGTGGCGCGCAGCGCGCATTCGCTCGTGTCGGTAATCGCGATCGCGAACTCGGATGCGTTCGAGGTCGTCGATCGTGCCAGCGGCTTCGCGACGGCCGGCAAGACGCCGCTGCTCGCGCTGCGCGGCAAGGGCGAAGCGGCTGCGCAGGCGGCACAAACCGGCGCAGCGGCGCATCACGAAGTGCGCCGTGAAATCGTGCTGGCCCAGCCGGGTGGCCTGCACGCACGGCCGGCCGCGCGGGCGCGCGAAGCCGTGCGCGGGTTCGACGCGACCGTCGACGTGCTGTTCGACGGCCGCAAGGCGTCGATCGCGAGCGTCGTCGGTCTGCTCGGCCTCGGTGCGGGTGAAGGTGCGACGGTCGAACTGGTCGGCCGTGGCGCGCACGCGCAGCAGGCCGTCGATGCGGTCGAGCACGAGCTGCTGCGCGAAGCACACGGCGAAGTCGAGGAAAAGCCGGCACGGCTGAGGTCGCCCGCGCCGCAGACGGTTGCGCGCAACGTCGGCGCGCCAATCGACCCGAACACGCTCGCGGGCGTGTGCGCGGCACCCGGCATCGCGGTCGGCACGCTGGTGCGCCTCGACGATGCGGAGATCGTGCCGCCCGAGCAGGCCGCCGGCACACCCGCGTCGGAAAGCCGCCAGCTCGACCAGGCGCTGAAGGCCGTCGACGCCGAACTCGACGAAACGGTGCGCAACGCATCGGCGCGCGGCGCGGTCGGTGAAGCGGGCATCTTCGCGGTGCACCGCGTGCTGCTGGAAGACCCGACGCTGATCGACGCGGCGCGCGACCTGATCAGTCTCGGCAAGAGCGCGGGCTTTGCATGGCGCGCGACGATCCGCACGCAGATCGACACGCTGTCGAAGCTCGACGACGCGCTGCTCGCCGAACGCGCGGCCGATCTGCGCGACATCGAGAAGCGCGTGCTGCGCGCGCTCGGTCATGCGAACGGTGCCGCGCGTGCGCTGCCCGACGAAGCGGTGCTCGCGGCCGAGGAATTCACGCCGTCCGACCTGTCGTCGCTCGATCGCCGGCGCGTGACCGCGCTCGTGATGGCGCGCGGCGGCGCGACGTCGCACGCGGCGATCATCGCGCGCCAGCTCGGCATTCCGGCGCTGGTGGCGGTCGGCGATGCGCTGTACGCGATCCCGGACGGCACGCAGGTCGTCGTCGATGCGAGCGCGGGCCGGCTCGAACATGCCCCGACCGCGCTCGACGTCGAGCGCGCGCGGCACGAGCGCCAGCGCCTGGACGGCGTGCGCGAGGCGAACCGGAAACTGGCGGGGGCTGCGGCCGCCACCGTCGACGGGCGCGCGATCGAGGTCGCCGCGAACATCGCGACGCTCGACGACGCGAACACCGCGGTCGACAACGGCGCCGACGCGGTCGGCCTGCTGCGTACCGAGCTGATGTTCATCCATCGCCAGGCCGCGCCGACGGTCGTCGAGCACCAGCAGAGCTACCAGTCGATCGTCGACGCGCTGCAGGGCCGCACGGCGATCATCCGCACGCTCGACGTCGGCGCCGACAAGGAAGTCGATTACCTCACGCTGCCGCCCGAACCGAACCCGGCGCTCGGCCTGCGCGGCATCCGTCTCGCGCAGGTGCGCCCCGACCTGCTCGACGATCAGTTGCAGGGCCTGCTCGCGGTGAAGCCGTTCGGCGCGGTGCGCATCCTGCTGCCGATGGTGACCGACGCGGGCGAGCTCGTGCGCCTGAAAAAGCGCATCGACGAATTCGCGCGCGCCCAGGGCCGCACCGAGCCGGTCGAGGTCGGCGTGATGATCGAGGTGCCGTCGGCCGCGCTGCTGGCCGACCAGCTCGCGCAGCACGCGGATTTCCTGTCGATCGGCACCAACGACCTGACGCAGTACACGCTCGCGATGGACCGCTGCCAGGCCGATCTGGCCGCGCAGTCCGACGGCCTGCATCCGGCCGTGCTGCGCCTGATCGACATCGCGGTGCGCGGCGCCGCGAAGCACGGCAAGTGGGTCGGCGTGTGCGGCGCGCTCGGCGGCGATCCGCTCGCGGTGCCGATCCTGGTGGGTCTCGGCGTGACCGAGCTGTCGGTCGACCCCGTATCGGTGCCGGGCATCAAGGCGCGTGTGCGCCGTCTCGATTACCAGTTGTGCCGTCAGCGCGCGCAGGATCTGCTCGCGCTCGACTCGGCACAGGCGGTAAGGGCAGCAAGTCGCGAGGTCTGGCCGCTCGACTGAGCGTCGACGGCAGGTTCGCGACCCGTATTACGACGAAGGCAATCAGCTCAACGACGATTAACGACGCTTAACGACGAGACAAGGATTGGAGGACTGAATGAACGGGAATCCGTTTCTGAAAATACAGGGCCTGGGCCGGGCGCTGATGCTGCCGATCGCGGTATTGCCGGTCGCCGGCATCCTGCTGCGACTCGGCCAGCCGGACGTGTTCAACATCAAGATGATCGCCGACGCCGGCGGCGCGATCTTCGACAACCTGCCGCTGCTGTTCGCGATCGGCGTGGCGGTCGGTTTCGCGAAGGACAACAACGGCGTGGCGGCACTCGCGGGCGCGATCGGCTACCTGATCGAAACCGCGATCATGAAGGACATCGATCCCAAGCTGAACATGGGCGTGCTGTCCGGGATCATCGCGGGTGTCGTCGCGGGCCTGCTGTACAACCGCTACAAGGACATCAAGCTGCCGGACTACCTTGCGTTCTTCGGCGGCAAGCGGTTCGTGCCGATCATCACGGGGCTGGTGTGCGTGGTACTCGGCATCGCGTTCGGGTACGTGTGGCAGCCGGTCCAGCATGCGATCGACGCGGCCGGCCAGTGGCTGACGACGGCGGGCGCGATCGGTGCGTTCGTGTTCGGCTTCCTGAACCGCCTGCTGCTCGTCACGGGCCTGCACCACATCATCAACTCGCTTGCGTGGTTCGTGTTCGGCAACTTCACGCCGCCCGCCGGCGGCGAGATCGTGCACGGCGACCTGCACCGCTTCTTCGCGGGCGACCCGACCGCGGGCACCTTCATGGCCGGCTTCTTCCCGATCATGATGTTCGGCCTGCCGGCCGCGTGTCTCGCGATGCTGCACGAGGCACCGAAGGAGCGCCGCGCGATGGTCGGCGGCCTGCTGTTCTCGATGGCGCTCACGTCGTTCCTGACCGGCGTGACCGAGCCGATCGAATTCAGCTTCATGTTCCTCGCACCGGTGCTGTACGTGATCCACGCGGTGCTGACGGGGCTGTCGCTCGCGATCTGCCAGATCCTCGGCGTGAAGCTCGGTTTCACGTTCTCGGCCGGCGCGATCGACTACGTGCTGAACTACGGGTTGTCGACGAAGGGCTGGATCGCGATCCCGCTCGGCATCGCGTACGGCGCCGCGTATTACGGGCTGTTCCGCTTCTTCATCCGCAAGTTCAACATGGCCACGCCGGGCCGTGAGCCGGCATCGGCCGACGCGGCCGCGGAATCGTACGCATCGGGCGGCTTCGTCGCGCCGGCGGCGGGCGCCGCTGCGGCCGCGCCGCGCGCGCAGCGCTACATTGCCGCGCTCGGCGGGGCCGGCAACCTGTCGGTCGTCGACGCATGCACGACGCGCCTGCGCCTGACCGTCGTCGATCCGGAGAAGATCTCGGAGCCGGAACTGAAGTCGATCGGCGCGCGCGGCGTGCTCAAGCGCGGCGGCAACAGCGTGCAGGTGATCATCGGGCCCGAGGCGGACATCATTGCCGACGAAATGCGTGCCGCGATCGGCAGCGGCGAGACCGGTGCCGCGTCGACGGCGACGGCCGCCGCGGCGCAGCCCGTCACGGGGGCGGCCGCCGGTCCGCTCGATCCGGAGCCGGCGCGCTGGCTCGCGGTGTTCGGCGGCGCGACCAACGTCGTGTCGCTCGACGCGGTCGCGACCACGCGCCTGCGTGTGGTCGTGCGCGATCCGTCGGCGGTCGATCGCGATCGTCTCGGTGCGCTCGACGTCGCGTGGGTGTCGCTCGACACGTTCCACATCGTCTGCGGCAATGCGGCGGCACGTTATGCCGAACAGCTCGGCGCGCGCCTGCCGCCGTCGGGCAGCGGAGCGGCCGCGCAGCCTGCCTGATGTGATCGGGCCGGCCCGATCCGCGACGCGGATTCGGCCCGGCCGGCAAAACGAAAACGGCTTGCGATCCTTGCGTCGCAAGCCGTTTTTCTTGGTGCGGGCGATGGCGCGATGCACGTGTTTGCATCGCGCGTCGCCCGGGCGTTCAGCCGATCACGGATTCGTCAGCGTGAAGGTCGGCTTCCGGTAGCCGACACCGGCCCGGTCGAGCTTCGGCAATTCGCGTTGCGTGAGCAGCGTCGCGAAACCGGCCCAGTCGCGCTGCAGCGCGGCCGTGTCGACGTGATGCGTGTCGCCGCGCTTGAAGCGCACGCCGGCCGCATACGGCAGCTCCCAGTCGGCGCGGTGCCAGGCGCGCTCGGCGAGCGCGAGCAGCCGCGGATAGGCCATGTATTCGAGGAAGGTGTCGTTGCGCATCACCTCGCCCCATGCCTGCCCCTGCATGCCTTCGATGCGCGGCGCCGGGCCTGTTCCCGTGACCTCGAACGGGTTGCCGTCACGGTCGCCCATCACTTCGGCGTTCTGCGGCAGGTTCTCCGGTGCGAGCGAGAACACCTTGTACTCGTCCGTCGCGTGCGAGCCCCAGTAGTAGCCGCGCTCGCGCGGGTTGAGCGTGTACGGGAAGTCGAAGTACAGGTAGTCGGGCAGCGCGAGCACCGTCAGATAGCCCTTGCCGCTCAGGTCGCGCGCGCTGTCCGACGCCCCCCAGAAGATCGTGTCCCACAGCGACACCATCACGTGGCGCGTGCTGAAGTCCTGCGGCCCGTTCGCATGCTTGATGCCGTCCTGCCACGCGGCCATCGTGTCGATCCCGTTCGCGCCGACCGCCGCGCTCACCTGCTGCGCGAAACGCGTCGGCAGTTCGTCGATCGACTTGATCTCGCCGCGCTGGAGCAACGCCGTGCATGCGGGCGAACGCGCCCACGGCTTGTCCTGCGCGGCGAGATCGATACGCCCCTTGTTCGGATCGGTGCCGTTCAGCGGCTGGAAGCCCGCGCCGAGGAAGATGTTCTTCGCCTCGTCGCCGCCGTAATGCCAGATGTGCAGTGGCGCCTGCGCATCCGCATGCATTGCCGCGATCTCGCGGATCACCTTCGATGCGAAATTGAGCGCGCCCGGCACGCACGGGTTCAGGTCGCTGCGGCGGTCGTAGAACTGCACCGTCGTCAGGTTCGACGTGTCCTGCGGATCGAGCAGCCGGTATGCGTTCGCTTCCTGCTCGCGCCCGGCCGCATGCAGCCGCCGGTAACGTGCCTCCATCGTCACGACGGCCGCGCGCGCATGCGCGGGCATGTCGATCTCGGGGACGATCTCGACGAAATGCGCGGCCGCGTAGCGCACGAGCGCCACGTAGTCGTCGCGGGTCAGGTAGCCGCCGCCCGAGCGGTTGTCCGGGCCGGAGCCGAGCTGCGGCAGCAGGCAGCGCGTCTCGCTCGGGTCGTGGCAGCGGCGCGAGCCGATCCCGGTCAGTTCGGGCAGGCCGGGAATCTCGATGCGCCAGCCCTCGTCGTCCGACAGGTGCAGGTGCAGGCGATTGAGCTTGTACGCGCTCATCTGGTCGATCAGGCGGCGCAGCGTCGCCGGGTGCTTGAAGTTGCGTGCGAGATCGACGTGCATCCCGCGATGCGTGAAGCGCGGCGCATCCTCGACGAGCATCGCCGGGATCGGGCCGCCGCCGGCCGGTGCGAGCGAGTAGAGCGTCTGCACGCCGTAGTAGAGGCCGGCGCGATCGTAGCCCTCGATCAGCACGCCGCGCGGCCCGATCGCGAGCCGGTAGCCGCCCGGCGTCGCGATGTCGGCCGGCAGCCGGCGCGGCGCGACGGCGCCCCGCACCGGCACGCGCGCGCCGTCGAGCCCGAGCGTCGTCGCGCGTTCGCGCAGCGCCGCGACCTGCGCGTCCGGCAGATCGGGCAGGGCGAGCTCGACACCGCGCAGCTCGAGCGTGCCGGGCAGCGGCTGCTCGCGCTTCACGCTCGGCAGCGCGCGGCTCGGGTCGGGCCGTGCGGCCACGGGCGGCGCGTTGCCCGTCGAGTTGTTCTGCGCGTCGGCCGGCAGCGATTCGACGTAGCGCAGCTCGTCGTCGGTGTCGTCGTAGCGGAGCACGGCGGGCGGCGCGCCCTCGACGACCACGTACGGGCGCGGGATCACGTCGCTGTAGCGCAGCAGCCAGTATTCGGCGACGAACGGCAGTTCGATGCGTTCGCCCGGTGCCAGCCGCACCGAGCCGGGTTGCGGTGTCAGTTCGTAGAGGTCGCCGGTGAGCCGCCGCAGCGCGAAGCCGGGGCGATCGATTCGCAGCAGGCGGCGGATGCTGTGCAGGTAGAGCTTCCAGCCGCCGTCGGCGATCACCTGGTGGCCGCGGTTCTGCAGGATCAGGCGGCCCGTCGCGCAGGCCGCGCCGTCGGCGCCGAGGTCGGCGCACGGCACGCCGGCCGAGGCCGCGTGATTGTTGTCGACGGCGACGCGCAGCGCGAGGCCGTTCGACAGCCGTGCCGCGAGATCGGCCGGCGGCACGGGGGGACGGACGGCACCGGCCGCCGCGACCGCCGCACTCGACGCGGGCAGCGCGCCAAGCGCGACCGGTGGCAGTGCAGCGATCAGCACGCCGGCAAACAGGGTGGACAAGGTTCGGCTCATGCGGACTCCTGAGAAAAAAGGGGGCGTAGCGGCGTCACGGGACGACGTCGCTGCGGGCGGGTCTTTCAACGGAGCTGCGGGGACAACAATGTGCGCGGGCGATGCGGCTGCCCTGCGCGTAGTCGGCACGCGGACGCGTGCGTTACGGAACGGGCGGCGGGCAGGCGTGCCGGTCGGATCGGCGCGGGCGGGTGCGTGTCCTCATCGGCCGGGCACGATGGCGGCCACGGCTGCGGATGATGCTGACCCTGACGCGGTGGCGACGCGCCCGGTGACAAAGGCGCGCGCGTGACCGGCGCGCACGACGTCGGCGCAGGTCGCGGACGAAGCGCAACCGGCCGCCGCGCGGCGACGGCGAGACGGCGCGCACGCGCGCGCCGCATACGGGATTCGCATGTCTCCCCCACCCAGATGGATTCGGCCTGTCAGCGGCCGTGTCCAAAGATCTTATGAAACCTTTTATTGGTATTCAAGTGGTATCAATCTGGCGCTAAATTGGCATCGGCGTGTCCGGCCTGCCCGGCGTGTCGGAGCGAAAAAAAACCTCGCGCGAGGCGAGGTTCCTTCCGGGCGGCGGCCGGCCGATCGGCCGAACGCGTCAGTTGCGGGTTACGCGTGCTTCCTGCGTTTTCTGCCGCGCTTCGAGCCACATCGCATTCACGATGCCGAACGACAGCGCGACGCCGATACCGAGAATCCAGCTGAAATACCACATGATCCGACTCCTTGCGAAACGGGGGCGGCGGGGCGCCTGCGCGCCCCGGCCGGGTTCAATACATCGAATGCGTGTTCTCTTCGAGCACCTCGCGCGTGACCTTGCCGCGCATCACGCGATACACCCAGCTCGTGTAGAGCAGGATGAGCGGCAGGAACACGATCACCGCGAACAGCATCACCTGCAGCGTCATGTGGCTCGACGTCGAATCCCACACGGTCAGGCTGCTCCTCGGGTCGAGCGACGACGGCATGATGAACGGGAACATCGAGAAGCCGGCGGTCAGGATCACGCCGACGATCATCAGCCCCGTGCAGAAGAAGGCCGTCTTCTCCTGCTTCGAGCCGGCGAGCAGCATCGCCAGCAGGCCGCCCGCGATCCCGACGACGGGCGCCGCGATCATCCACGGGAATTCGCCGTAGTTCGCGAGCCACAGGCCCGAGCCCGCGGCGACGTCCTTGAGCAGCGGGTTCGCGACCGTATCGGTCGGCGCGGCGTGCGTGATGTGGAAGCCGCCGATGGTCGACGCGATCAGCACGCCGGCCAGCACGAACAGCACGACCGCGAGGAACGACGCCACGCGCAGCGCGACCGACGCGCGGCGTGCGATCACGCCTTCCGTCTTCATCTTGATGAAGGCCGCGCCGTGCGCGACGAGCATCGTGAGGCTGACGAGCCCGCACAGCAGCGCGAACGGGTTCAGCAACGCCCAGAAGCCGCCGTAGTAGGTCACGCGCAGGTCGCTGTCGAACTTGAACGGCACGCCTTGCAGCAGGTTGCCGAACGCGACGCCGAACACGAGCGCCGGCACGAAACCGCCGACGAACAGGCCCCAGTCCCAGCCCGCGCGCCAGCGCGGGTCAGGGCGCTTGCTGCGGTAGTCGAAGCCCACCGGCCGGAAGAACAACGCGAACAGCACGAGCAGCATCGCGAAGTAGAAGCCGGAGAACGACGCCGCGTAGACGAGCGGCCAGGCCGCGAACATCGCGCCGCCGGCCGTGATCAGCCACACCTGGTTGCCTTCCCACGTCGCACCGACGGTGTTGACGATGATGCGGCGTTCCTCGTCGGTCTTGCCGAGGAACGGCAGCAGCGCGGTCGCGCCCATGTCGAAGCCGTCGGTGACGGCGAAGCCGATCAGCAGCACGCCGACGAGCAGCCACCAGATCAGCTTGAGAGTTGCATAGTCCATAGCGATTCCTTGTTCCGTTTCGGGTGCGTGCTCAGGCCGTGGCGCGCTCGCTGGCGGCCGCGAGTTCGTGGTGATAGCGGCCGGTGTGCAGCGACGACGGGCCGAGGCGCGCGTACTTGAACATCAGCTTGATCTCGATGACGAACAGCGCGGTGTAGAACGCGATGAAACCGGCGAGGCTCAGGTACAGGTCCGTCGACGTCAGGCTGGACGCGGACAGATGCGTCGGCAGGATGCCCGCGATCGTCCACGGCTGGCGGCCGAGCTCGGCGACGACCCAGCCGAATTCCGCGGCGAGCCACGGCAGCGGGATCGCCCACACCGCATAACGCAGGAACCAGCGGCGGTTGTCCTGCAGCAGCTGCCGGCGCGCGCAGAGCCAGAACGCGGCGACGAAGGTCGCGAGGAACAGGAAGCCGAGGAACACCATGATCCGGAACGAGAAGAACACGGGCGCGACCGGCGGGATCGTCTTCTTCGCGGCGGCCTTGATCTGCTCCGGCGTCGCATCGACCACGTTCGGCGTGAACTGCTTGAGCATCAACCCGTAGCCGAGATACTGCTTGTGCTGGTCGAACAGTGCGCGGGTCGCATCGCTCGTGTCGCCTTCCTTGATCTTCTGCAAGGCGCCGTACGCCACCATCCCGCTCTGGATGTGCTCCTCGCTGCGCTTCGCGAGTTCGCGCAGGCCGATCACCGGCTCGTCGATCGAGCGCGTCGCGATCAGGCCGAGCGCGTACGGGATCTTGATCGCGTAGTCGGTGCGCTCTTCCTTCTGGTTCGGGATGCCGATCAGCGTGAACGAGGCCGGCGCCGGCTGGGTTTCCCATTCCGATTCGATCGCGGCGAGCTTCATCTTCTGCACTTCGCCGGTCGTATAGCCCGACTCGTCGCCGAGCACGATCACGCAAAGCGTCGACGCGAGACCGAAGCCGGCCGCGACCGCGAACGAGCGCAGCGCGAAGTCGGTGTCGCGCTTCTTCAGCAGGTACCACGACGAGATGCCGAGCACGAACATCGCGGCCGTCACGTAGCCGGCCGACACGGTGTGCACGAACTTCACCTGCGCGACCGGGTTGAACAGCACGTCGAACAGGTTCGTCAGCTCCATGCGCATCGTCTGGTAGTTGAACTCGGCGCCGACCGGGTTGTTCATCCAGCCGTTCGCGACGAGGATCCACAGCGCGGACAGGTTCGAGCCCAGCGCGACGAGGAACGTGACCATCAGGTGCTTGACCTTCGACAGGCGGTTCCAGCCGAAGAAGAACAGGCCGACGAACGTCGATTCGAGGAAGAACGCCATCAGGCCTTCGACCGCGAGCGGCACGCCGAAGATGTCGCCGACATAGTGCGAGTAGTACGACCAGTTCGTGCCGAACTGGAATTCGAGCGTGATGCCGGTCGTCACGCCCATCGCGAAGTTGATCCCGAACAGCTTGCCCCAGAACTGGGTCATGTCCTTGTAGACCTGTTTGCCGGTCATCACGTAGACGGCTTCCATGATGACGAGCAGCCAGGACAGGCCGAGCGTCAGCGGCACGAACAGGAAGTGGTAGAGCGCCGTGATGCCGAACTGCAGACGCGACAGATCGACGACTTCGCTACTTATCATGGTGGTCTCCCTCGGTGGGTGCAGGCGCCGGCACCGAGAGCAGCTTCTCGGCGACGGCGGCAGGCGGAAGCGACATGTGCTCGGCCTGCGGATGATTGAAGAATGCGTATTTGAGCGACATCAGGAGGATCAGCTTGACGATCAGCACCAGGCTGATGTCGCGGGCGAGGGTCGGGCCGCGTGCCCATGCGGCGATGCGCGCACGCCAGCCGATCGTGCCGGCCGGCCGCGGGGGAGGCGGCGCAGGCTCTTTATTGATCGAGATCAAGGCGATTATCCTGAATCGATTTACGTCGGATTGGGGGCGACTTTACGTCGGATTTATGACGGCCGTGAAGCTGTTTTAATCCTTTTGCGCCTGACATGCCAATTTTAAAAGGACTGCTTTCCGATGCCGAGTGCTGCGCTGCGGCAGACCGTCGCGAAACACGGGCCGAAACTTGAGGCAGATCAAGGTTATGCGGAAGGGGCCCGCAAACCGTCCAATACCTGATTAAACAGGTCAATTGATCGACGGAGAAATGAGCGAAGAAGCGGGCGGAGTGGCGAGGGATAAACCGGCTAAAAACCGGTGAAAAAGTCGGGCGAAAAAAAACCGCTGCCGGTCAGGCAGCGGTTTTCGATGAAGCTTTCCGAATCGCCGGTATTTATGCGTATTCGGCGAGGGCGGTGCGCATCTTCTTCATCGCGCTCGCCTCGATCTGGCGGATGCGTTCCGCCGACACGCCGAACTCGGCGGCGAGATCGTGCAGCGTCGAGCCGCCCGAGCCGTCGTCGTCGACATGCAGCCAGCGTGCCTCGATGATGCGGCGGCTGCGCGCGTCGAGCGCGTCGAGTGCCTGCGCGATGCCGTCCGTCTGCAGCGAGTCGCGCTGACGCGCGGCGAGCACGGCGGTCGGTTCGTTGTGCGAGTCGGCCAGGTAGGCGATCGGTGCGTACGACTCCTCGCCGTCTTCGACCTGCCCTTCGAGCGCGATATCGCCGCCCGACAGGCGCGTTTCCATTTCGGTCACGTCTTCGCGCTTGACGTTGAGCTCTTGTGCGAGGCCGTCGATTTCCTCGGGCGTCATCGCCTGCATGCTCTTCTTGTGGCTGCGCAGGTTGAAGAACAGCTTGCGCTGCGCCTTCGTCGTCGCGACCTTCACCATGCGCCAGTTGCGCAGGATGTACTCGTGGATCTCGGCCTTGATCCAGTGGATCGCGTACGACACGAGACGAACGTTCTGGGCCGGATCGAAGCGCTTCACGGCCTTCATCAGGCCGATGTTGCCTTCCTGGATCAGGTCGCCGTGCGGCAGGCCGTACCCGAGATAGTTGCGCGCGATCGACACGACGAGCCGCAGGTGCGACAGCACGAGGCGGCGTGCCGAGTCGAGATTGTTGCTTTCGCGGAATTCGGTCGCGTACTGGCGTTCCTCTTCTGCCGTCAGCAGCGGAATGCGATTGACGGCCTGGATATACGCGTCGATGTTGCCAAGCTGGCCCGGCAACATCGATTGAGCTGCGAGCGCCAGCGAGCCTGCCGATTCGGCCTTGGCCGGCGCCGGGCTCAGGGTGTTCGGGAGGGTCAGGGCGTTGCTCACTAAAAACTCCTTTGGAATCAGGGACAAACCCCCGGTCTCGAATGAGATTCCGTGGGGCATCTTAGCACTCCCGCAAGCTGAGTGCTAATTCCTTAGAGCAAGCGTGGGCATCGGAGTTCCCGTTTTTCTATCGAGTTAGTCGAGTCGATAGTCTATTTTGCGACAGGGGAGGCGACGCGAAGTTCCGTAAGCCGTTGTTTCAGATGGTAATCAGTAGACGATTTCAATTTTTGTTGTTTTGGAAGGAAGCCATTTCGCTTCGTGATGCCGATCCGAAAAGTCCTTTACCATACCATTCACTTCGCTCGAGCCGGCCGAAGCGGCAGGTTCCATTCAACCCACAAAGTTGGAGTGTCAGATGAACAATAAGAAGAATCGCCGGCCCCGCAGCCGGCTTGTCCTGCACGCGATGCTGGCGGCGTCCCTTCTGGGAGGATCGGGTGCGGCATTCGCGGATCGATGGGGGATTCAGGCGGGCGGCGGTTTTTCGGATCGCCACGGGGTCGACAAGGGCGATCTCGGCGTGGTGTGGGATCCGGGCTGGAACTGGTGGGAAATGGGCGGTTGGCACTTCGCGTTCGTCGTGGAAGGGCACGCCGGCTACTGGCACACGGGCGGCAACGTTCACGGCAGCATCGGCGAATTCGGCGTGACGCCGTTGTTCCGCTTCATCAAGAGCGCCGGGGAGATTCGCCCGTTCATCGAGGCTGGCGGCGGCGTCCGGTTGCTGACGCACCCGACGATCTCGGATCATTTCTCGCTGGGAACCGCGTTCCAGTTCTCGCCGACCGCGGGGGTGGGCGTGCAGTTCGGCCAACGGCAACAGTATCAGGTCGGCTACCGTTTTGAACATGTGTCTAACGCGGGTATCAAAGAGCCGAATCCTGGTATAAATTTCCACCAGTTCTACGTGCAGTACAACTTCTGATCCGCACGCCCGCGCACGGCGTGCGCGTTGCCGAGGAGTCAGGCGATGGCGAAGGTGATCGATGCGATCCGCGCGCTCGAGCGCGATCGGTTCCGGGCGATGGTGGACGGCGACGGCGAGGCGCTCGGCGCGCTTTTGTCGGACAAGGTGTTCTTCGTGCACACCAACGGCAAACGCGAAACCAAGCAGCAGTTCATCGACGCCATCGTCGCCGGCCGCCGCCGCTATCGCCAGATCGAAATCCAGTCGCAGGACGTGCTGCCCGTCGGCGATGAAACCTGCGTCGTCACCGGGCGTGCGTTGATCGAGATGGAAACGAACAACGGCGGCCTGGTCTTCCCGATTGCGTATACCTCCGTCCACACCCATGAACAGGGCCGCTGGAGCCTGTTCGCGTGGCAGGCGACGCGGTGCGCGACCGAGACATGAGCGCGCGTGGCGCCCGTTTTCATGTCCCGATCGAAGCGGCCTTCTGGGCCGCTTTTTGCTGCCTCGTGCGGCGCGGATCGCGCGGCGCACGAGCGGTCACGCACCGCTCGCTGACGTTTGAACCCTGAAACGGAACCGGCCGTCAGGCCGCCGCGCGGCGATCCGCGCAGTGCCAGGCCGAGCGGTTGATCGCGCTGACGAGCGCATCGAGCGCGGCGCCCGCCGCATCGGCGTGCAGGCCGACGCCGTGCCGCAGCGGCGCATCGCCGACCCGGCAACCCACCGATACCGCGATCCGCCCGTCCGTCGTGCGCGCGTGTTCGCACGAAGCAATGTCGATCGCGACGCCGGCGGCGGCCGCGAATGCCGCGGCCAAACGTCGCACGGCATCGTCGGGTGCGATATCCGCCGCGGGCGCCGTCGCGATCTCGCGGTTCCGCCAGCGCGCGCCGTTGCCATGGCGCGCGGCCGGGCCGTCGGTGTCGAAGAATTCGCGCGCGAACAGCGCGCAGATCGCGTCGCCCGTCACTTCCTCTCCCGACGCGTCGGCAAGCGTCTGCACCGCGTGGCTGAATTCGATCTGCACGCGCCGCGTCGGCGTGAAGCCCATCCCGCGTTCGAGCAGGAACGTCGCGCCGCCCTTGCCGGACTGGCTGTTGACGCGGATCACCGCGTCGTAGCTGCGGCCGAGGTCGGCCGGGTCGATCGGCAGGTACGGCACTTCCCACGGCGCGTCGGGGCGCTGCTGCGCGAAGCCCTTGCGGATCGCGTCCTGGTGCGAACCGGAGAACGCGGTGAACACGAGGTCGCCTGCGTACGGGTGGCGCGGATGCACGGGAATCTGGTTGCAGCGTTCGACGACGCGGCGCACCGCGTCGATGTCGGAGAAATCGAGGCCCGGATCGATGCCCTGCGTGTAGAGATTCAGCGCGAGCGTGACGAGATCGACGTTGCCGGTACGCTCGCCGTTGCCGAACAGGCAACCCTCGATGCGGTCGGCGCCCGAGAGCAGCGCGAGCTCGGCCGCCGCGACCGCCGTGCCGCGGTCGTTGTGCGGATGCACGGACAGCACGATGCTGTCGCGATACGCGAGGTTGCGGTCCATCCATTCGATCTGGTCGGCGAACACGTTCGGGCTCGCGGCTTCGACGGTGGCCGGCAGGTTGACGATCATCTTGTGGTCGCGGGTCGGGCGCCAGGTTTGCGCGACCGCGTCGCAGATCTCGCGTGCGAACGTCAGCTCGGTCATGCTGAAGGTTTCCGGCGAGTACTGGAAGGTCCACTGCGTGTCGGGGCGCGCGGCAGCGTGCTCCTTGATGATGCGCGTGCCGTCGACCGCGAGCGCCTTCACGTCGGCCTTCGACATCCCGAACACGATGCGGCGGAACGACGGGCAGACCGCGTTGTACAGGTGCACGATCGCGCGCGGCACGCCTTCGAGCGCGTCGAACGTGCGAGCGATCAGGTCTTCGCGCGCCTGCACGAGCACTTCGATCGTCACGTCATCGGGAATCCGCTTGTCGTCGATCAGCTTGCGGACGAAATCGAAGTCGGTTTGCGACGCCGACGGAAAACCGACCTCGATCTCCTTGAACCCGATCGCGACCAGCATCTCGAAGAATTCGAGCTTCTGCTCGATGCTCATCGGCTCGATCAGCGACTGGTTGCCGTCGCGCAGGTCGGTGCTCATCCAGACGGGCGCGCGCTCGATGGTGCGCGACGGCCATTTGCGGCCATTGAGGCGGACGGGCTCGAACGGACGGTACTTGTCTTGCGGATTGCGCTGCATCTTCTGGACCTCGGGTCTCAAGTCGCGAGCGAAGACGGGCGGCATGGGCGACGGTTGGCGCTGCCTCGCTCCGCGGCACGTGAGCGCGCTGCGGATGCGGACGATCTTCGCGAATCGGCCGACGGATAGACGGACGAATGCTGACGACTTCGGGTTGTAAAAACTGCGAGAGGGGTACTGCGAGGAACTGCTGGGAGGGACCGTGCGGACAGCACACGGCGCTACGACAGCCTTAGGCTAGTCGTAGCGATAGCGGCCGCGCTAGGCGGCCGGAGGTAATTCGGAGGGTGTTCGGAAAGGAACGCATGACGGCAACTCTATGCCAGGATGCGCCCGCGTGTCAAATGCCCGGCGCGCGGGGCCGGTTCGCGGGCGTGCCGTCAGCGCGCGATGCGGGTGATCTGCACGATCGTCGCGACCTGGCGGGCGACGGTGTCGGGCACCGGCACCTCGCCGCGCAATACGGCGTCCGTCCACGCGGCCGTCGTGGCCGCATCGCGCGATTCGGGCAGGGCGACGGGGGGCGCTTCGGTCGACGAGCGCTCGGCCTCGATCAGCGTGTCGCACACGCCGTCGTGCAACCAGTCGACCTGCACCTGGCGCCGCGTGTCGGCAACGGCTTCGCCCTCGGTGCCGCGCGCGAGCAGCGCGCCGCCGAGCGCGGCGTCGGGATGGTCGCGGAACAGCTGCGCGAGGCTGTCGCGGTACGGCGGGTGCGTGTAGTTGACGAGCCGCAGGCCGGCCGGTGCGAACGGCTGCAGGATCTTCACGAGCGTGTGCGTCGAATTGCGCACACCGAGCACGCGGCGCATCGACAGCAGGCGCGCGATGCGCGGCGCCAGCACCTCGATCGACGCGAACGCGACGCGGCGCTCGGCAAGCGTGTCCTCGATCGCATCGTGCGACGCCGACGGCGCAAGCGACAGCGCCGAGAAGATCTCGGCGCTCGTCACGCGGCCCGGATCCTGCTCGACACCATGCACGAGTACCGGCACGCCTTCGCGCGCGAGCAGCAGTGCGAGCAGCGGCACGAGGTTCGGCTGCTTGCGCGCGCCGTTGTAGCTCGGGATCGCGACGGGACGGAACGCCGCGTCCTGTACGTGCACGGGCTCGAACGACGCCTGCGCGGCGGCGAGCATCGCGGCCAGCTCGTCGGCGGATTCGCCCTTCAGCCGATAGGCGATCAGGATCGCGCCGAGTTCGACATCCGACACGCGCGCGTCGAGCATCGCGCGATAGAGCTCGAACGTGTCCTCGGCGGACAGCGCGCGTGCGCCGTTCGGGCCGCGGCCGATTTCCTTGATGAAGCGGGCGCACGGGAACGGAACGGCGGCGGGATCGTGGGAAGCGGTCATCGGGGCGTGGGGCGGGCGGCCGGCATCGGGCCGCGCTGTGAGCGGTGAGGAATGCCCGAGTATCGCACGGGCGCGGACGACGCAAGCAAGGGGGGCGCATCGCGGCGCGCTACACTCTGCTTCCCGGCGGTGCGCGCGCCGGCTGCGCCGCGCCCGTGCCGTTGCCGGCCGAATACGACTACGAGAGACATCCCATGAAGCTTTACAGCTATTTCCGCAGTTCCGCGTCGTACCGCGTGCGGATCGCCCTGAACCTGAAGCAGCTGCCGTTCGACTATGTTCCCGTGCACATGCTGCGTGACGGCGGCGAGCAACTGAAGGACGCGTACCGCGCGCTGAATCCGGACGCGGTCGTGCCGACGCTGACCGACGGCGACGCGACGCTGCAGCAGTCGCTCGCGATCATCGAATATCTCGAGGAAACCCATCCGGAACCGGCGCTGCTGCCGAAGCAGCCGGTCGATCGCGCCTATGTGCGTGCGGTCGCGCTGCAGATCGCGTGCGAAATCCATCCGCTCAACAACCTGCGCGTGCTGAAGTACCTGAAGCACACGCTGAAGGTGCCCGAAGAGGCGAAGAACGCGTGGTACCGGCACTGGATCGAGGCGGGCTTCGAATCGCTCGAGACCCGTCTCGCGAGCGATCCGCGCACCGGCAAGCTGTGTTTCGGCGACACGCCGACACTCGCCGACGTGTGCCTCGTGCCGCAGGTGTTCAACGCGAACCGCTTCTCGATCGACACGACGCGCTATCCGACGATCCAGCGGATCGTCGACCACGCGTCGACGCTCGATGCGTTCAAGGCCGCCGAGCCCGGCGCGCAGCCCGACGCCGAATGAGCGCGGTGCGCCCGGCATGCATGACCGGGCGCGCATGAAAAAGGGCGCCCGAAGGCGCCCCGTGCGATGCGTGCCGGCGGTGTTCAGCCGAGCAGCGCGTCCGCGAATTCGACCGCGCTGAACGGCTGCAGATCCTCGACCTTCTCGCCGACGCCGATGAAGTAGACCGGCACCGGGCGCTGCCGCGCGATCGCGGCGAGAATCCCGCCCTTCGCGGTGCCGTCGAGCTTCGTGACGATGAGGCCGGTGAGGCCGAGCGCGTCGTCGAATGCCTTGACCTGCGTGAGCGCGTTCTGGCCGGTGTTCGCGTCGATCACCAGCAGCACTTCGTGCGGCGCGCCGTCGTGCGCCTTCGAGATCACGCGCTTCACCTTCTTCAGCTCTTCCATCAGGTGGAGCTGCGTCGGCAGGCGGCCGGCCGTGTCGGCCATCATCACGTCGATCTTGCGCGCGCGCGCGGCGCTGACCGCGTCGAAGATCACCGCGGCCGGATCGCCGCTTTCCTGCTGCACGACCGTCACGTTGTTGCGCTCGCCCCAGACCGCCAGCTGTTCGCGCGCGGCCGCGCGGAACGTGTCGCCCGCGGCCAGCAGCACCGACTGGTCGAAGCTCTGCAGATGCTTTGCGAGCTTGCCGATGCTGGTCGTCTTGCCCGCACCGTTCACGCCGGTAATCATCATCACGAGCGGTTGCGCGCGGCCGAGCATCAGCGACTTCTCGAGCGGCGTCAGCAACTCGACGAGCAGGTCGTGCAGCGCGGCCTTCACCTGCTGCGGGTCGGTCAGGCGGCCCGCGCGCACCTTTTCGCGTAGCGCGCCGAGCAGGTACTCGGTCGCGTCGACGCCCGCGTCGGACATCAGCAGCGCGGTTTCGAGCTCCTCGTACAGATCCTCGTCGATCTTCGTGTTGACGAAGACGCCGGTGATGCTCGAGCCCGTCTTGGCGAGCCCCGTTTTCAGGCGGGCGAGCCACGATTTCTTCGCGGTGGCGTCCTGCAGCGGCGGCGGAACGATTTCGACCGTCTCGACGACTTCGTCGCGCCCGTCGTTGGTCGGCGTGACCGTCATCACGACGGCCGGCGCGGCCGGTTGCGCGGGCGCTTGCGGCACTTCGGCCGCAGGCGGGGCCTCGACCGCGGGCGCATCGGACGGTTCGTCCGTTTGCTGCGCGTCGGCCGATTGCGATTCCGCCGGATCGGGCTCCTGCGTTTTCTTGAATCGTTTGAAGAAGCTGAACATGGTCTGACGTCGGGAAGAGGGCGGGCCGCCGCCGGAAGCGGGGCACCGGACGGGCCGTCCTGCGTTCGCGCGGGCGCGGCGCACGGCGGCCGAAACCGTGCATTTTATCAGTGCGGCGTGGCGCTCGCGTCAGTGCGCGCCGCCGCTGTGGTAACGTGCGCCTGTTTGGCGGTGCGCCCCTGCGCGCGCCCGGTCCCTCCGTCGTCGATATTCCGTATGTCCCGTTCCTCTTCCGGCCGCCCGGCGGCCCCCTCCAGCCGCGGCAAGCCGCACACGATCCGCATCATCGGCGGCGACTGGAAACGCACGCCGCTCGCGGTGCTCGATCTCGACGGCCTGCGGCCGACGCCCGATCGCGTGCGCGAAACGCTGTTCAACTGGCTCGGCCAGGATCTCGAAGGCCGGCGTTGCCTCGACCTGTTCGCGGGCACGGGCGCGCTCGGTTTCGAGGCCGCGTCGCGCGGCGCGGCGAGCGTCGTGATGGTCGAGCGCCACCCGCGCGCCGCGCAGCAGCTGCGTGCGATCAAGGACAAGCTCGGCGCGCGTGCGGTCGAGGTCGCGGAGGCGGACGCGTTGCGGCTCGCGGCCGGGCTCACGCCGGGCGCGTTCGACGTCGTGTTTCTCGATCCGCCGTTCGGCGAACCGGCTGTGCTCGATCGCGCGGTCGCGCTGGCGGCGCCGCTCGTCGCGGCGGGCGGCGCGCTGTACGTCGAAACGGGGGCGGAACTCGACCCGGCCGCGCATGATGCGCTCGCGGGCTGGGAGGTGGTGAAGCACGGCAAGGCCGGTGCGGTTCACTATCATTTGCTGCGGCGCGAAAATGATGAATAATGCGCGTTCCATACGAGGCGGCGCGCTGCAAAGGCGACGCATGCCCATCTCGGCAGTCGCGTGCGCATGGCACCGCTGCCATCCCGTTTGCGTGATGACAGGAGGAGCGACATGGTAGTCGCCGTGTATCCCGGTACGTTCGATCCGCTGACGCGCGGGCACGAAGACCTCGTGCGGCGTGCGTCGAGCATTTTTGATACGCTGGTGGTCGGTGTGGCCGACAGCCGCGCGAAAAAGCCGTTCTTCTCGCTGGAAGAACGTCTGACGATTGCTAACGAGGTACTCGGCCATTACCCGAACGTGAAGGTGATGAGTTTCACCGGCCTCCTGAAGGACTTCGTCCGCACCAACAACGCACGCGTGATCGTGCGCGGCCTGCGTGCCGTGTCCGATTTCGAATATGAGTTCCAGATGGCGGGGATGAACCGCTATCTGTTGCCCGACGTCGAGACGATGTTCATGACGCCGTCCGACCAGTACCAGTTCATCTCGGGCACGATCGTGCGTGAAATCGCGCAGTTGGGCGGTGATGTCAGCAAGTTCGTGTTCCCGTCCGTCGAGAAGTGGCTGACCGAGAAAGTGACGGCGATGGGAGGCCCTGCCGCGTGACGCGGCGCCGGCCGGTTTCGTCGCGAAGCCGGCCGCCGGCCTGAAGAAGTGAGATCAGTATGGCTTTGATGATTACCGACGAGTGCATCAATTGCGACGTGTGCGAGCCCGAGTGCCCGAACGGCGCGATTTCGATGGGCCCGGACATCTACGTGATCGACCCGAACAAGTGCACCGAGTGCGTCGGCCATTTCGACGAACCGCAGTGCCAGCAGGTGTGTCCGGTCGAATGCATTCCGCGCGATCCGCAGCATGACGAATCGCACGCGCAATTGATGGAGAAGTACCACGCGTTGATCGCCGTGAAAGGCGACGACGCGTCGTGACCCCGCGGTGACGCGCGCGCCTGGGTTCTTCGGCACGCGCGTTACGCATCCGGACCGGCGCCGCCTGGCGCCGGCCTTCATGTCAGGCCAGCAGCTCGCGCAACGCCGCGACGAGCGCATCGCATTCGGCATCGGCGCCGACGGTGATGCGCAGGTGCTGGTCGATTCGCGGCAGCCCGAAGTGCCGCACGAATATTTCCCGTTCCTTCAGTTTGGCCGCGATGGCGCCCGCGTCGTGCGCGGGATGGCGTGCGAACACGAAATTCGCGGCCGACGGCACGACGTCGAAGCCGAGCGTGTCGAGCGCGTGCGTGAGCCGCGTCCGGCTGTCGATCACGCGCCGGCAGGTTGCGCTGAAATAATCGGTGTCTTCGTATGCCGCCTGCGCGGCGACTTGCGCGAGCCGGTCGAGCGGGTACGAGTTGAAGCTGTCCTTCACGCGGTTCAGCGCGTCGATCAGCGCGGCATCGCCGAATGCGAAACCGACGCGCATGCCCGCGAGCGCGCGCGCCTTCGACGTCGTGTGCACGACGAGCAGGTTCGGGTAGCGGTCGATCAGCGCAATCGCGGACTGCGCGCCGAAGTCGACATAGGCTTCGTCGATCACGACGACCGACGACGGATTCGCGGCCGCGATCCGCTCGACATCCGCGAGCGGCAGCGCGCGCCCGGTCGGCGCGTTCGGGTTCGGAAACAGCACGCCGCCGGCGTCGTCGAGATAGTCGTCGACGCGGATCGAGAAGTCATCCGCGAGCGGCACGACCGTCGTCTCGACGCCGTACAGGCGTGCATAGGTCGGATAGAAGCTGTACGTGATGTCGGGGAAGCGCAGCGGCCGGTCGTGCTTGAGCAGCGCCTGGAATGTGTGCGCGAGCACCTCGTCCGAGCCGTTGCCGACGAACACCTGCTCGGGCTGGATGCGGTGATGGGCCGCGACCGTCTCGCGCAGCGCGCGTGCAACCGGGTCCGGATAGCGGCGCAGCGTGTCGCCGGTCGCGCCGAGTTCGCGTGCGATCGCCGCGACGATGCGCGGCGACGGCGGATAGGGATTCTCGTTGGTGTTCAGCTTGACCGGGTGTGCGAGCGCGGGCTGCTCGCCCGGCACGTAAGGCACGAGTTGCTGAACGACGTCGCTCCAGTAACGGCTCACCGCTTGGCTCCTGTCGGGCAAAGCGACCAGATTACCGCAAGTATGCGCAGGATGGGGCGGGCGGCGCCGCCCGGCGACGCCGGGCGGCGCGATGGATCGTCGCGGGGCGCTGCGGTCAGTTGCGATGCAGTTGCATCGTCGCGCGGTCGAGTTCGCCCTTGACGACCATCGGCATCACGGCGAGTGCGCGCTCGATCGACGCGTCGATCACGTCCTGTTCCTCGCGACGCGGCGGCTTCAGCACGAAGTTCGCGACATCGGGCTTCGCGCCGGCGCGGGCGCTTTCCGGAATCAGGTCGCGCGGATGGCCGATGCCGATCCGCAGCCGCCAGTACTGTTGCGACGACAGGTGTGCGGTGATGTCCTTCAGGCCGTTGTGGCCGCCGCTGCCGCCGCCGAGCTTCAGCTTCACGGTGCCGGGCGGCAGGTCGAGCTCGTCGTGTGCGACGAGGATCTGGTCGGGCAGGATCTTGAAGAACTGCGCGAGCGCGACGACCGACTGGCCGGAGCGGTTCATGTAGGTTTGCGGCTCGAGCAGGTGGACTTCCTCACCGTGCAGGCGCGCTTTCGCGTAGAAGCCATGGAAGCGGCGTTCGTCGCGTAGCGTCGCGCCTGCTTCGCGGGCGAGCTGGTCGATCAGCCAGAAGCCGGCGTTGTGGCGCGTCGCAGTGTATTCCGCCCCGGGATTGCCGAGGCCGACGATCAATTTGATCATGACGTTTCGAAGGCGGCAGCCGCCGCCTGGGCGCAGAAAAAGAAAAACCCGCCGGGCAAGCCGCGGCGGGTTGCGTCGACCGTTTCGTGAAACGGATCGATGGGGCGCGTAGGCGGCCGCTTAGGCAGCCGGCGTTTCGCCTTCGGCTGCGTCCGACACGGCACCAGCCGGGACCGTCGCCGATGCGACAACCGGGTTTTCCGCGTCGACGTGCGCGACCAGCGCGACGCCCTTCGGCAGTGCGATGTCCTTCGCGTGCAGCGATTGACCGGCTTCGATCTTCGACAGGTCGACTTCGAGGAACTCCGGCAGGTCAGCCGGCAGGCACTCGATTTCGATTTCCGTCGCGACGTGCGAAACGACCGCGCTCGACAGCTTCACGGCCGGGCTGATTTCAGCGTTCAGGAAGTGCAGCGGAGCCTTCGTGTGCAGCTTCTTCTTCGCGTCAACGCGCTGGAAGTCCACGTGCAGCACCAGTTGCTTGAACGGGTGGTATTGCACGTCGCGCAGCAGAACCTGTTGCGACTGGCCAGCCACTTCGAGGTCGAGGATCGACGAGTGGAAAGCTTCCTTCTTCAGGGCGTGCCACAGGGCGTTGTGATCGAGTTCGATCTTTTGCGGGGCTGCTTCGCCACCGTAAACGATACCCGTGGTCTTACCGGCGTTGCGCAGGCGGCGGCTCGCACCCGTACCTTGCTGTTGGCGCTCGAAAGCGACGACTTTCATATGATTCTCCAATGGCTGCCCGCGACCAGGCAGTAAAACGGGGCCGTCAAATGTCGGCCCCCGATGAAGCGGACGGGGTTTCGTCTATCCCGTCCGATTGTGCAAAAAGCGAAGCGTTGCCGCTTCGCTTTCTGCGCATACTTTGTTCAGTCGATTCGCGATCAGGATTCCGCGAACAGCGACATCACCGAATCGCCGCGGCGGATCCGCGAGAACGTTTCGGCCAGCAGGCTCGCGCTCGTCAGTGCACGGATCTTCGAGCAGCCGAGCGATTCGGCGGACAGCGGGATCGTGTCGGTGACCACCAGCTCGTCGAGTGCCGACGCGGCGATGCGATCACCCGCGCCACCCGACAGCACCGGGTGCGTCGCGTAGGCGAAAACCTGTTTCGCGCCGCGCTCCTTCAGCACTTGCGCGGCCTTGCAGAGCGTGCCTGCCGTATCGACCATGTCGTCCATGATCACGCAGGTGCGGCCTTCGACTTCACCGATGATGTTCATCACTTCGGAGACGTTCGCCTTCGGGCGACGCTTGTCGATGATCGCGAGATCGCAGTTGAGCTGCTTCGCGAGTGCCCGGGCACGCACCACGCCGCCGACGTCCGGCGACACGACGAGCAGATCCGGGTAGTTCTGCTTGCGCAGGTCACCCAGCAGGATCGGCGTTGCGTAGATGTTGTCGACCGGGATGTCGAAGAAGCCTTGAATCTGGTCGGCGTGCAGATCCATCGTGATGATCCGCTCGACGCCGGCGATTTCCAGCATGTTCGCGACGACCTTCGCCGAGATCGCAACGCGCGCCGAACGCGGGCGGCGATCCTGACGGGCGTAGCCGAAGTAGGGGATGGCTGCAGTGATCCGGCCGGCGGATGCGCGCTTGAGCGCATCGACCATGATCATCAGTTCCATCAGGTTGTCGTTCGTCGGTGCGCACGTGGATTGCAGGACGAAGACGTCCTTGCCGCGCACGTTTTCCTGGATCTCGACCTGGATCTCGCCGTCGGAGAAACGGCTGACCATTGCTTTGCCGAGGGGGATACCAAGGATATTGACGACTTCCTGGGCGAGCGCGGGATTCGCGTTGCCAGTAAAGACCATCAGGCCATCATGGCTGTGGCTGCTCATCGTGCACCTGCTTCAGGCTTGGGCGGGAAATGCGGGAAAATTTTTTGGCAGGGGAGGAAGGACTCGAACCCTCGCATGCCGGAATCAAAATCCGGTGCCTTGACCAACTTGGCGACTCCCCTACACTTAACTGACTGCTTTACCGAACTCGTGTAGGCCGTTCGGCAAAGTAAAACTTCATGACGCGAAAGCGAAGAGCGGATGCTCGTCCAGACTCTCGGCAACTGCACCATTCCAACTGGCGGGCAGCTTGGCTTTCGCCGCTTCTGCCTCGTGCTTGCTGTGAAACGCTGCAAACACGCTTGCTCCGGAGCCGGTCATCCTCGCGGGGGTCAAATCATACAACCATTTAACCGCCTGCGCAACTTCCGCGTACTTCCTTGTTACAACTTCCTGCATGTCGTTCCGGCCGAAACTGTCTGGCCATCCCGCATCGCTGGTTTGCTGTGCAAGAAAGTCAGCAATTGTGACGGGCTTCGTATCTCTTGTCAACAACTCATCTGAAAATATTTCAGCGGTCGGGACATGAACGCTTGGCGTCACAACCAAGAACCAGCGAGTCGGCAATTGTACCTCAGCTAATTCTTCTCCGATACCCTCTGCGAACGCATTTTTTCCAAAAATAAAAAACGGGACGTCTGCGCCGAGTTTGACCGCGAGCGACTGAAGCTCGGCGCGAGGCAGGTCGAGTCGCCACAGGCGGTTCAGTGCGAGCAGCGTCGTTGCGGCGTCGGAGCTGCCGCCGCCAAGGCCGGCCCCCATCGGCAGGCACTTGTCGATCTCGATGTCGACGCCGTGCGCGGTGCCCGTATGTGCTTTCAGCAGGTTGGCTGCGCGCACGACGAGGTCGCTTTCCTCGGGCACGCCGGGCACGTCGGTGACGCGCGCGACGCGACCGTCGTCGCGCAGCGTGAAATGCAGCGTGTCGCCCCAATTCAGCAACTGGAACACGCTCTGCAGATCGTGATAGCCGTTCGGGCGGCGGCCGGTGATGTGCAGGAACAGGTTGAGTTTCGCGGGCGCAAGGCAATTGCGCAGCGAGCGGGTCGAATCGGTCATGCGTATGTCTGGGCTGGGCCGGTGCTCACTGGTCGAGCACGAGCTTGATGTCGAGCGGCGGGGTCGCGCGCACGAGGTTGACGCGTTTGACGCCCGTGGCCGGGGCATCCGCGTAGGCAAGGTAGTCGATCGTCCAGCCATCCTGGCGGATCTGCTTGACGCGCGTGCCGTCGGCCGGGTCGCGTACCGTTTCCGCAGGGGTCGCGGGCGCGGCCGTGGGCAGCAGCCAGTAGCGCAGGCCCGCGAGCGGCAGTTCGAAGCCGAGCGTTTTCTGCATCAGGTCGCCGACGTCCGGCGCATATTGCGTCGGACGGTTCGGCAATTCGAGCGATGCCGCCTGCGGCGTCGATTTCACGACCGCGAGCGTCTGGCCGAGCGGGCTGCGCAGCTCGAGCGACACGTCGTCGCCGTGCTCCTGCCAGTCGAAGTTGCCGTACACGTTCTGCTGCTTGCCGAGACGGTCGTCGTACTGCACCGCGAAGCGGCCATGGTAAGCGTGCGCTGCGGCGGTCTGCAGCGGCGCGCCCGTCGGCACGCCGGCCGACGGCGGCGTGCTCGCGCAGCCGGCGAGCGCGAGCGCCGCGCCGGCTGCGGCCAGCGTGCGCTGCGCGCGGGAGGACAGGGAAATCGTCGGGAACATCTGCATCAGAGGCCGTTGATCTGGAGGCGTTTCAGCGTCTGCACGAGCGTGTCGTTGTCCGGCTCGAGCTTCTGCGCGTCACGCCACGCGGAACGCGCGTCGTCCTGCGCGCCGCTCTTCCACAGCACTTCGCCGAGATGCGCGCCGATTTCGGCGTTCGGCTGCAGTTCGTACGCGCGCCGCAGCACCTTCGCCGCGCCGGCCGTATCGCCCATCCGGTACTTCACCCAGCCGAGACTGTCCATGATGTAGGCGTCGTTCGGCGCGAGCGTCATCGCCTTGTCGATCAGCTTGCTGGCTTCGGGCAGTCGCTGGTTGCGGTCGGCGAGCGAATAGCCGAGCGCGTTGTACGCCTGCGGATTGTCGGGCTGCGTGCGGATCAGCTCGCGCAGCTGCTTTTCCATCGTCGTGTAATGGCCGGTTTTTTCGGCCGCCATCGCGTAGTCGTAGCGCAGGTCGGGATCGTCCGGGAAGTCCTGGACCGCCTGCCCGAGCCGGGCCTCGGCTTCCGGGTAGCGCTTCGCGGTGAACAGGATCGACGCGTCGGTGCGAGCGACCACGGCGGCATCGCGCGGATCCGTGATCGGCAGGTCGTCGAGCACCTTGCGCGCCTCGTCGGTCTTGCCCTGTTTCTGCAGCAGTTGCGCGCGCGTGATCTGCGCGGGGAGATAGTGCTGGCTCGTCTGATCGACCTTGTCGAGCCATTGCGACGCCAGCGCGTCGTTGTTCTGGTCGATCGCGATCTGCGCGAGGTAGATGTAACCCTGGCCGACGTCGAGGTTCGGCTGCTTGTCGCCGAGCTGTACGTACTGCTTCAGGTAGGCGGTGGCTTCGTCGAGCTTCTTCTGCTGGATCTTGATCAGCGCGAGCGCCATCAGCGGCGTCGGATCCTTCGAGTCGAGCTTGCGCATCGTCTCGAACTGCTTCTGCGCGTCGTCGAGGCGATCGTCGGCGAGATAGAGCTGCGACAGCGCGAGCCGCGCATCGCGCGACTTCGGATTCTGCTGAACATACTTCTCGAACGACGCGATGCCCGCCGCGCGTTCCGCAGGCCCCATCTGCGACAGCATCAGGGCCGCCGGCAGGTAGTCGGGGCGGATCTGCAGCGCCTGCTTCAGCGATTGCGCGGCGCCGTCCTTGTCGTCGACCGCAAGCTGCTGGCGCGCGATCGCGAGCTGAGCCTCGGGCCGGTTCAGGTCGTTCTTCAGCATGTCCTTCAGCACCGCGAGGCCGCCGACGCGGTCGGGGCCGCGCACGAGCAGCGCCTGCAGCGCGAGGATCGCCGGGCCGCGCGTCTCGCCGGTCGCCCGGGCCAGCTCGCGCGCGAGCATCGGCTGCGCGTCGGCCGGCTTGCCGGCGAGCACCAGCAGCGCGGCGTCGACTTGCGACGCCCGGTTCGATTCCGGTGCGTACTGGCGCCACAGGTTCGCGGCGGACAGCGCGTCGGCCGGGCTCTGCGCACCGAGCGCGATCTCGGTCGCGCGCTGGGCCATGCGCGGATCGCGCGTGTCGCGGGCAAGCGCGAGGTAGGTCTGGTAGGCCGGCGCGGGCTGGTTGCGCTGGAGCGCGACCTCGGCGGCGAGCACCTGGTAGACGATCTGGCTCGTCAGCGGAACGCCGGGGAGATTCTTCTGCTCGTCCGGCATCACGTGCTCGAACGCGCCCTGCGGTTCCGCGTCGTCCGATGCCGGATCCTGCGCGTGAGCCGGGAAGGCGGTGAGGGTCCAGGCGGCGAACAGCGCGGCGCCGAGCGCACGGCGGACCGGGAAGGCACGCGCGCCGCGCACGGCGGCGGGGCGCTTCAGAAGCAGCTTCGAGGGCAGGGTCATGGAAATCCGTTCGATGTTTCAACCGATTGTAACGCGCTCGCTACAATACACGCACGATCGTGAATCCAGCCTCAGACCCGTAAAACATGCCAGAGTTGCCAGAAGTCGAAGTCACGCGCCGGGGCATCGAGCCCTTTGTCGCAGGCCGCCGCGTCGAGCGAGTCGACGTCCGTACCGAGATGTTGCGCTGGCCCGTGCCGGCAGGGCTCGCCGAGCAGTTGCGCGCGCGCGAGGTGCTCGCCGTCGAGCGTCGCGGCAAGTACCTGCTGTTCGAGGTCGACGCAGGCTGGTTCATCGTCCATCTCGGCATGACGGGCACGCTGCGCGTGCTGCCCGCCGACGGCGTGCCGGTCGCCGCCAAGCATGACCACATCGACTGGATCTTCGACGAATTCGTGCTGCGGTTCCGCGATCCGCGCCGCTTCGGCGCGGTGCTGTGGCACCCGCGCGAAGCAGGCGACGTGCATGCACATCCGCTGCTCGCGAGCCTCGGCGTCGAGCCGTTCTCGCCGGCGTTTACCGGCGCGCTGCTGCACGCGCGCACGCGCGGCCGCACCGTTTCGGTCAAGCAGGCGCTGCTCGCGGGCGACATGGTCGTCGGCGTCGGCAACATCTATGCGTCGGAGAGCCTGTTTCGCGCGGGCATCCGGCCGACGACGGCCGCCGGCAAGGTCTCGCTGCCGCGCTACGAGCGGCTGGCCGACGCGGTGCGCGCGACGCTCGCCGACGCGATCGAGCGTGGCGGCAGCACGTTGCGCGATTTTGTCGGCAGCAACGGCGAAAGCGGCTATTTCCAGCTCGACTGCTTCGTCTACGACCGTGCCGGCCAACCCTGCCGTGTATGCGGCACACCGATTCGCCAGATCGTGCAGGGCCAACGGTCGACTTATTTTTGCCCGACCTGCCAGCGTTGAAACCTCAGCGTTGAAACCTTATTCCCCGATCAGATAACTTGAAGCCGCCCCGCATCGCCCCCGCTCCGTTCCCCGTCACGCCGCTGCATCGCACGTTCGCCACGCGCCTGGTCGCATGGCAGCGCGAGCATGGCCGCCACGACCTGCCGTGGCAGAACACGCGAGATCCGTACCGGATCTGGCTGTCGGAAATCATGCTGCAGCAGACGCAGGTATCGACCGTCATCCCGTATTACACGCGCTTTCTCGAACGCTACCCGGACGTCGCCGCGCTCGCGGCCGCGCCGACCGACGACGTGATGGCGCTGTGGGCGGGGCTCGGTTACTACTCGCGCGCGCGCAATCTGCACCGCTGCGCGCAGGCCGTCGTCGCCGAGCACGGCGGCGCGTTTCCGGCGACGCCCGACGCGTTGGCCGAACTGCCGGGCATCGGCCGTTCGACGGCCGCGGCGATTGCGTCGTTCGCGTACGGCGCGCGCGCGACGATCCTCGACGGCAACGTGAAGCGCGTACTTGCGCGGGTTTTCGGCGTCGAGGGCTTTCCGGGCGAGAAGCGTGTCGAGAACGACATGTGGGCGCTCGCCGAATCGCTGTTGCCCGACGCCGCGAATGCGGCCGACGTGAGCGCGTATACGCAGGGGCTGATGGATCTCGGCGCGACGCTGTGCGTGCGCGGCAAGCCCGATTGCGCGCGGTGCCCGTTCGCGGGCGATTGTGTTGCGCAATCGACGGGCCGCCAGCGCGAGCTGCCGGCCGCGCGGCCGAAGAAGGCGGTGCCGACACGCAAGACCTGGATGCTCGTGCTGCGCGACGGTGACGCCGTGCTGCTCGAGCGCCGGCCGCCGACCGGCATCTGGGGCGGGCTGTGGAGCCTGCCGCAAGCGGACGGCGACGCCGCGCTCGCGGAACTCGCGCGCGGTTTCGGCGGTGGCGGCACGGTGCCGCTCGCGCCGCTCACGCACACGTTTACGCATTTCCGGCTCGAGATCGAGCCTCGGCTGAGCGATATGGCCGACGGTGGCGGCCTGCCTTCGGGGGCGCGGGATGCGGATACCGCGTGGGTCCCGCTGAGCCGGCTCGACGCGTACGGCGTGCCGGCGCCCGTGCGCAAGCTGCTCGATGCGCTGAGCGGGCCGCTGTTGTAACGAACGGGAAGGGCGCGGCGCGGGCTGCGTTCGGGAAGGCGCCGGGATACCGCTTGCGGGAAAGGTCTTCCGGCGGGTGCGACGCGCGACGGAATCGGCCGCGGTAGTTACAGCCAGCCGTGCCGGTCGAGCACGTGGTGCACGGCATCGATGCGCGCGCCGACGTCCGGAAACTCCATCAGCTTCTGCCGCGCGCGCAGGTCGAGCGGCAGCAGTTCCGCGAGGCGGTTCGACACCCAGCTCGGATCGTCGAGGCGGAACGGTTCGCCGAACGGCATTTTCTCCGGATCGGACTTCTTCAGCGCGTTGATGATGCGCTCGAGCACCTCGGCGCACGAGCCGAATTGAGCGAGCGCCTGCTCGCCTTCGAGCGGGATGTCGTCGGGCAGCGGCTCAGCGATGCCGACCAGCAGCCCGTTGCCTTCCACGCGATACGACAGCAGCTCGAAACGCTGCGTGCCGACGGCCTGCAGATAAAGCATGCCGAATTCGCCGGTATCGCACTCGGTGATGCGCGCCATGCAGCCGATGGTCTCGGGCACCGACACGGCGCCGTCCTGCGCGACTTCGGGCCCGCTCTTCAGCAGGCACACGCCGAACGGCGCGTTGTCGCGCAGGCACGCGCGGGACATGTCGAGATAGCGCGCCTCGAACACCTTGAGCGGGAGCAGCCCCCCCGGAAACAGCACCGTGTGCAGCGGAAACAGCGGCAGGTCGATCAGGGTGGTCGATAGGGAGGACATGGCGCGCGGGCGTTGGGGCGTGCGTCGCTAGGGTCGGTCGACCTCGGAGACGAGCCGCGACGACGCGTCGACATCCACTGGCGCGTCACGATGCCGCACGATCACGTTCGCCTCGCGCGCAAGGCGCGCGGCAAGCGTTTCCGCGATGAACACCGAACGATGCTGCCCGCCCGTGCAGCCGATGGCGACGGTCAGGTAGCTGCGGTTGTCATCGCGGAAGTGCGGCAGCCATTTCATCAGGAACGCATGGATGTCGTCGATCATCTGGTGGACGATCGGCAGTGCGTCGAGAAAGGCGATGACCGGTTGGTCGAGCCCGGTGAGCGGGCGCAACTCGTGGTCGTAGTACGGGTTCGGCAGCGCGCGCACGTCGAACATCAGGTCGGCGTCGAGCGGCACGCCGCGCTTGAAACCGAATGATTCGAACATCACCATCAGGTCGTTGTTCTTCTGCTCGATGAAGCGCTTGACCCACGTACGCAGCGCGTTCGCACGCAGCGTGCTCGTGTCGATCTGGTGGCCGAATTCGGCGAGCGGCGCGACGAGGTGGCGTTCGCGCTCGATCGCTTCCTCGAGCGACGACAGCAGGCCGACGTCCGCATCGTGCGACAGCGAGCCGGACAGCGGATGACGGCGGCGCGTTTCGGAGAAACGCTGGATCAGCGACTGGGTGCTCGCGTTGAGGAACAGCACGCGCACGTCGTGCTCGCGCGACAGCTCGCGAATCAGGCCGGGCATTTCGTCGAGCGATGCGCTCGAGCGCGCGTCGATCGCGACCGCGAGCCGGTGCTGGCCATCCTCCGCGAGGTAGCGGGCAAGTTCGGGGAGCACGTGCGGCGGCAGGTTGTCGACGCAGTAATAGCCTGCGTCTTCGAGCGCGTTCAGCGCGACGGACTTGCCTGAGCCGGAGATGCCGGTGATGAGGACGATGCGCATGGGAAGCAGAAAATCCTGACGTTTCATCATAGCACCGGCTCGACGCGTCGGCGTTGCGTGGCCGGCGCGTGCGGGTTACACCAGTTTGCCGGGGAATTGACTGTCGGGATCTTGCATCGCGAGTCGTTGCCGATCCATGAAATCGCGCAACGTGTCGATTCCGCGCAACTGCAGGATCGTGTTCCGGACGGCCGCCTCGACGAGCACCGCGAGGTTGCGGCCGGCCGCAACCTGGATCGTGACCTTGCTGATCGGCAAGCCGAGCACGTCGACGGTCTGGCTTTCGAGCGGCAGGCGCTGGAATTCGCCGTCGGGGCGCCGCACGAGCTGGACGATCAGCTTCAACTTCATTTTCCGCCGCACGGCGGTTTCACCGAAGATCGTCTTGATGTCGAGCAGGCCGAGGCCGCGCACTTCGAGCAGGTTCTGCAGCAGCGGCGGGCAGCGCCCTTCGACGAAATCGGGGCCAAGTCGGACGAAATCGACCGCGTCGTCGGCGACGAGGCCGTGGCCGCGGCTGATCAGCTCGAGGCCGAGTTCGCTCTTGCCGAGGCCCGAATCGCCGGTCAGCAGCACGCCCATCCCGAGGATGTCGATGAACACGCCGTGCAGCGTCGCGCGCGGCGCGAGGATCCGCGACATGTAGAGTCGCAGGCTGTCGATCACCGCGGCGGCCGACATCGGCGTCGTGAACAGCGGGGTCGACGAGCGTGTACAACGCAGCACGAGTTCGGGCGGGGCGGCGGCGCCGCCCGCGACGACGAGGAACGGCGGTTCGAGAGCGATCAGCTCGGCCATGTGGCGCGAGCGGTCTTCGTCGGTCTGCCGCTGGTAGTAGTCGATTTCGGCTTCGCCGAGCACCTGGATCCGGTTCGGGTGGATCAGGTTCAGGTGGCCGACGAGGTCGGCGCTCGAGGTTGCATTGCCGACGGTGTCGGCCGAAAAGCCGCGTTCCCAGCCTTCATGCCCCGTCAGCCAGCTCAGTTTCAGCGTGGCCGCGTTGTCGTCGAAGATGCTCTGGGCGTTGATGCTGGACGTATCCATGACTGCTCCGTCACTCCAATGGGCCGGTGCATGCGCGCGGCGACGGACGTCGCCATGCCGGGCCGGCGCCGGGCGGCCCTGGACGGCGGCGTGTGCCGCATCGTACGGGAAAATAATCCGCCCGGATCAACTCAAGGTTGCCACTGAGTGAGCAGGCGATGCAACTCGGCGATGTCCGTTTCGTTGTGCAGACGCTCGCGCGCGTCGCGATCGGACAGCAGTTGCGCGATTTCCGACAGGATCTCGAGGTGTTGCTGGGTGGCTTGCTCGGGCACGAGCAGGAAGATCAGGAGGCCGACCGGCTGGCCGTCCGGGGCTTCGAACGGGATCGCATCGGCGAGCCGGACGAACGCGGCGAGCGGGTGCTTGAGACCCTTGATGCGCCCGTGCGGAATCGCGACGCCTTCGCCGAGCCCGGTCGAGCCGAGGCGCTCGCGCGCGAACAGGTTGTCCGTGACGGTGCTGCGGGCGATGCCGTTCTGATTCTCGAACATCAGCCCGGCTTGTTCGAACACGCGTTTCTTGCTGGTGACTGAGAGGTCGATGACGACGTTCTCTATGGGCAGGATTTTGGCTAGGCGATTCATGTTGGCAGGCGATTGGGCGGCCTGGGGTCTCCTTGCGGCGGCAGACTGATCATCCATGTTCGGCGATATCAAGGCGTTCTGCATCGGCAATCTGCAAGGCAGCTACCGCATCCAGCGCCCCCCGGCGATAACCGGAACATTATAGAGCACAGCTGCGTGCGTGGCGCAGCGTGGACGGACCGGTTGCACCACCGCGAGGAGTCGCAAAAAAAACGCCCGGCGAGCCGGGCGACGTGTGTGTTGCGGTGAAGGTTACTGCGGCGGCAGTTCGATCTGGTCGATCGACGGTTGAAGCTTGATCGGGTCGTGCGCGTGCGTTTGCAGGCGCTCCATGTGCTTGACGACCTGACGGTCCAGCTTGTCGATCAGCAGGTCGATCGCCGCATACAGGTTACCGTTCGCGCTTTCGACGAAGATGTCCTTGCCCTTCAGGTGCAGATTGATTTCCGCGCGCTGCTGCTTGTCCTTTTCCTTGTGATTGTCGACCGAGAGGATCACAGTGCCATCGATCACCTGATCGCTATGCCGTAGCACCCGGTCCAGCTTGGTGATCACGTATTCGCGAATTGCAGGCGTGACTTCGAGATGATGTCCACTGATCTTCAGGTTCATAGTGCTTCTCCAAGCGAGTGACCACCCGGCCGCATCGAGGCGGCGCTCCGGTCGACTTGCCCGTGCCGCACGAGGCGGCGTATCGCGGACAGGTCGCCCGGCCTGTTCCCCGTGTGCGCGGTGGCCGGAACACGCCTGCCGCCGGGCAGGCAGCAGGCTTAAAGAGACTTGCGCAGATTCACTGCCGGGATCTTGAGGGCTTCGCGATACTTCGCAACCGTGCGGCGCGCGACCACGAACCCCTGTTCTGCCAGCAGCTCGGCAATGCGGCTGTCCGAAAGTGGCGATTTTGGGTCTTCAGCTCCTATCAGTTGCTTGATGAGGGCTCGGATGGCGGTCGACGAGGCGGCGCCACCGGTGTCGGTCGAAACGTGAGATCCGAAGAAGTACTTAAATTCAAGCGTCCCGAACGGGGTCAGCATGTACTTCCCGGTTGTCACACGGCTGACAGTCGACTCGTGTAGGCCCAGCGTATCAGCTATTTCCCGCAAAACCAAGGGGCGCATGGCAATTTCACCGTGCGCAAAGAAGTTCTTTTGACGCTCGACAATCGCCTGCGCGACACGCAGGATCGTGTCGAATCGCTGCTGGATGTTCTTGATCAGCCAGCGTGCTTCCTGGAGCTGCTGCTTGAGCGAGCCGGCCGACGGATCGCCGCGGCTGTTGCGCAGGATGTTCGCGTAGAGGTTGTTGATCCGCAGGCGCGGCACGACCTCCGGATTGAGCTCCGCGAGCCATCCCTGGCCGGCCTTCTTCACGATGATGTCGGGCACGACGTAGTCGGCCTCGGCCTTGCCGTATGCGGCGCCGGGGAACGGCTCCAGCGAGCGGATCAGCGTGTGCGCGTCGCGCAGCGCGTCGTCGCTCGCCTTCAGATGCTTGCGCAGCCGCGTGAAGTCGCGGGCGGCGAGCAGTTCGAGATGCTGCGACACGATCTCGAGTGCGAGCGTGCGTGTCGGGGACGGATCGAGGCGCAGCAACTGCAGCTTCAGGCATTCGGATGCCGAGCGGGCGCCGACCCCGGCCGGGTCGAAGCTGTGCAGCAGCGCGAGCGCCGCGTTCAGTTCGTCGCAGTCGATTTCCAGCTCGGGCGGCAGGTCGGCGAGCACTTCGTCGAGCGTGGCGGTCAGGTAGCCGTCGTCGTCGAGCGATTCGATCAGGAACATCACGAGCGCGCGATCGCGCGGGCTGGCCTGCGTGACGCGCAACTGCGCGGACAGGTGGTCGCGCAGCGACGTCGCCGCTTCCTGCACCTGCAGCGGCGGGAGGTCGTCGTCGTCGGATGCGCCGCTCGCGCGGCCGAATTCGTCGAGATTCCACTGCGGGCCGTCGTTGCCGTCGCCGGACGCGTAACCGTCGTATTCGTCCGCGCCGGCCGGTTCGTCGCGCTCGGCGCGCTCGCTCGACGAACTGCTGCTGTTTGTCGCAGCGGGCTCGGTGTTCTGGGCGGGAGGCGTCTGCGCGATTAACGATCCGTCCGCTGCGACACGCAGCGGGCTCGCTATCCATTCGTCGTCGTTCTCGAGCAGCGGGTTCTGCGCGACGGCCATCGCGACTTCCTGCTGCAATTCGAGCGTCGACAACTGCAGGAGCCGGATCGACTGCTGTAGCTGGGGCGTCAGCGCCAGATGTTGCGACAGGCGGAGTTGAAGGCTGGCTTTCATGGCAAGGAGGGAGTCATACCGGCAGTTTGCCACGACCCAGGCGCGTTGAGCCATCCGCGATTACGCGCGGCGCGCCGCCCGGCCGCGGGCACGGCCGCGGGCGTGGTTGCAAAGCAGGACGCGGCCCCGCGCGGCGATGCCGGGCGGGGTGCAGCCAGCCACGAAGGGGAGTTACATCCGGAAGTGTTCGCCGAGGTACACGCGGCGCACGCTTTCGTTTTCGATGATTTCGCTCGGCGCACCGGCGGCGAGCACCGAACCGTCGCTGATGATGTATGCGTGGTCGCAGATGCCGAGCGTTTCGCGGACGTTGTGATCGGTAATCAGCACGCCGATGTTGCGCTGCTTCAGGAACTTGACGATCTTCTGGATCTCGAGCACCGCGATCGGGTCGACGCCGGCGAACGGTTCGTCGAGCAGGATGAAGTTCGGGTTGGTCGCGAGCGCGCGCGCGATTTCGACCCGGCGCCGCTCGCCGCCCGACAGCGACAGCGCGGGGTTCTCGCGCAGGTGGCCGATCTGCAGCTCGTCGAGCAGCGCTTCGGTGCGCGACGCGATCGCGTCCTTCGACAGCCGCTTGCCGTCTTCGCCGTGCTGCAACTCGAGCACCGCGCGGATGTTTTCCTCGACGGTCAGCTTGCGGAACACCGACGCTTCCTGCGGCAGGTACGACAGGCCGAGCGATGCGCGCTTGTGGATCGGCAGCAGGCTGATCGAGCTGCCGTTCAGCGAGATCTCGCCCGCGTCGAGCGGCACGAGGCCGACGATCATGTAGAACGACGTGGTCTTGCCGGCACCGTTCGGGCCGAGCAGGCCGACGACTTCGCCGCTCTTCACGTCGAGCGACACGTCCTTGACGACCGTGCGCGAGCCGTAGCGCTTCTTCAGGTTGCGGACCACGAGCGAGCTCGTGGTGCCGGCCGGCTGGCGGTTCGGTAGTGCGTTCATTGGCCCGGCGCCCCCTGGATCGTGGTCGACGGCGACAGCTTCGCCGGCGCGCCGTTCAGCGGCGCGGGGCCGCCGTTCTTCGGCGACAGCATCGCGCGCACGCGGCCGTTCGGGTTGCCCGGCGCGGCGACGTCCTTGCCGCCCTTCGCGGTGTAGAAGTCGCGCTGGCCGTCGTACGTGATCACGCTGCCATGCACGGTATCGGCGACGGTCGACGTGCCCTGCAGGCGGCGCACGGTCGCGGCGGTGGTCAGCGTGGTCAGGTCCTGCTTGCCGTCGTAGTCGATGCGCTCGGCGTCGCCGTCGATGTACTCGTCGAGGCCTTCGCGCTTCTGGCGGAACGTCGCGTGCTTCTTGCCGCTGCCGAACGAGGTGGCGTACTGATAGCCTTCCGGGTCCTGGCGCACTTCGACGCGATCGCCCTTGATGATGATCGTGCCCTTCGTGATCACGACGTTGCCGGTCGCGACCGTGACCTGCTTCAGGTCGTCATAGGTCAGGTTGTCGGCCTCGACGTTGATCGGCTTGTTCTGGTCGGCCTTCTCGGCATGGGCGAGCGGCGCCAGCCCGGCCAGCGGGAGCGCCACGAGCGCCGCGGCAAGCGCGGCGCGGACGGCGCGCGCAGCGCCGCCGGAATTCTGTCGAGGGAACGGTTCGTTCATGCAGTCACGTGAGGGATGCGTCACTTGGGTTGACCTTTCGAGCCGCCGGACGTGTCCGCCGCGGCGATCGTGCCGCGCACGTTGCCGTAAAGCTCGATGACCCGGGTGACGTTGTTGTACTTCATGCCGTCGGTCGCGTTGACGAGCGACAGGCCGCGCTGAAGTTTAACCGGCTTTTCGGTCTGGATCACATCGTCATTGACGAAGATCCGGAAATGCTGGGAATCGGCCTGCATCTGCGGATCGCCGCCGCCGGCCGCGCGCAGGATGCGCGCGTCGTCGTACAAGTCGACGATCGACACGTCGCCGTTGACGATGCCGCGCTTCGCGGTGGTCGTCACGACCGGCTTGCCGGGCTGGAACGCGCGCATGGCCGGATCGGTCAGGTCGCTGTTTTCGGTGTCTTCGTAGTGGATCAGCTTCGCGGCCGTCAGCCGGTACTGGGTCGTGCCGGACTGGTCGAGCTCGGTGACCGAGAAGTTGTCCGCGAAATAGTCGGGCGTATGGCGCTTCGGCTGCGCGGTGCCCTCGCCGGGCGGCGGCAGCGTGGCCTGCAGCAGCCACCAGGTGATGCCCGCGAGCGCGGCGACCGCGACGAGCGGCAGCAGCTGGGTCCAGCGGAAATGCGTGTTCATCCGTCAGGCTCCGCAGGCGGCCGCGAGCAGCGCGTCGTAGCGGCGCTGCGCGCGCAGGATCGCGTCGCAGACTTCGCGTACGGCGCCCTGGCCGCCGCGGGCCTCGGCCACCCAGTGCGCGCGGGCGATCACCTCGGGGTGCGCATTCGCGGGGGCAGTCGCGAAGCCGCAGCGCAGCATCACGGGCAGATCGGGCCAGTCGTCGCCCATGTAGCCGCATTGGTCGGCGGCGAGGCCGAGCGATGCGATGAGATCGGCGAACACGGCAAGCTTGTTCTCGACGCCCTGGAACAGGTGCGCGATCTTCATTTCCTTCGCGCGTGCCGCGACGATTTCCGAGCGGCGGCCCGTGATGATCGCGGTTGCGATGCCGGCTTCGCCGAGCAGCTTCACGCCGTGGCCGTCGAGGGAATTGAACGACTTCATCGTGTCGCCGGCCGCCGTAAACAGCAGGCCGCCGTCGGTCAGCACGCCGTCGACGTCGAAAATCATCAGCTTCACGCGGCTCGCGCGTTCGGCCGCAGTCAGCGCTGCGCTCATCAGATCACCTTCTTCGAAAACAGGTCGTGCATGTTCAGCGCGCCGATCAGCACGCCGTCGGCATCGACCACCAGCATCTGGTTGATCCGGTGGCGCTCCATCAGTTCCACGGCCTCGACCGCCAGGTGATCCGGTGCGATCGTGCGCGGGTCGCGCGTCATCACGTCGGTGATCGACAACGTGCGGAAGTCGCCGTCGCGCGCGAGCACGCGGCGCAGGTCGCCGTCGGTGAAGATGCCGGCGACCTTGCCGTCGGCATCGACCACGGCGGTCATGCCGAGGCGCTTCGCGGTGATCTGGAACAGCGCGTCCGACAGCGTCGCGTCGAGCCCGACGGACGGGACGTCGTCACCCGAGCGCATCACGTCGCGCACGTAGGTGAGCAGGCGCCGGCCGAGCGCGCCGCCCGGGTGCGAGCGCGCGAAATCTTCCGAACCGAAACCGCGCGCGTCGAGCACCGCAACGGCGAGCGCGTCGCCGAGCGCGAGCGCGGCGGTCGTGCTCGCGGTGGGCGCGAGGTTCAGCGGGCAGGCCTCTTTCGAGACCGCGGCGTTCAGGTTCACGTCGGCGAGCGTGCCGAGGCTCGATCCCGCGCGGCCCGTGATCGCGATCAGTTTCGCGCCGATCCGCTTCACGAGCGGCAGGATCGCGACGAGTTCTTCCGATTCGCCGGAATAGGAGATGCCGATGAAGACGTCGTCGGAGGTGACCATCCCGAGGTCGCCGTGGCTGGCCTCGGCGGGGTGGACGAAGAAGGCCGGCGTGCCGGTGCTGGCCAGCGTGGCCGCGATCTTGCGGGCGATATGCCCCGATTTGCCGATACCGGACACCACCACGCGGCCGCGGCAGCCGAGCAGCAGCGCGACGGCCTGGACGAAGCCGCCGTCGAGCTGGTCGCGCAGCGCGCGCACGGCGTCCGCCTCGATGTCGAGCACGTCGCGGGCGAGCGCGAGCGCCCGATCATCATTGATTTTCGCTATCATGCGCGGAGTATAGCAAAGGCGTTTGTTCGCCGCGCCGGGCCTTCGGACTCGTCCGATGTCGCCTGTCCACCGCCACCCTGCCGCGCCCGCTTTCCCGTGGCCCCGACGAACGAGGACGCTTTGCCCGTGATTTCCCCGCTCGAAATGACGCTCCTGCTGCTGCTGGCATCGGTGGTGGGCGTCGTCGTATTCCGCTCGCTGAACCTGCCGCCGATGCTCGGCTACCTGACCGTCGGCATCCTGGTCGGCCCGCACGCCTTCGGCATCGCGGCCGACCTCGAGCGCGCGGAGCATCTCGCGGAATTCGGCGTGGTGTTCCTGATGTTTTCGATCGGCCTCGAGTTCTCGCTGGCGAAGCTGAGGGCGATGCAGCGGCTCGTGTTCGGGCTCGGGCTGCTGCAGGTCGTCGCGACACTTGTGCTCGCGCTCGTGCTCGGCATGCTGTTCGAGCACTGGGTACACATCACGTGGCAGGGCAGCATCGCGCTCGGCGGCGCGCTCGCGATGTCGTCGACGGCGATCGTGTCGAAAATGCTCGCCGAGCGGCTCGAGATCGAGACCGAACACGGCCGCAACATCTTCGGCGTGCTGCTGTTCCAGGATCTCGCGGTGGTGCCGCTGCTGATCGTGATCGCCGCGTTCGGCGCCGAATCGTCGAAGGACCTCGCGCTCACGCTCGGCTTCGCGGCCGTCAAGATCGTGATCGCGCTCACGCTGCTGCTGGTCATCGGCCAGCGTTTCATGACGCGCTGGCTCAACGTCGTCGCGCGGCGCCGCTCGCAGGAGCTGTTCGTGCTGAACCTGCTGCTCGTCACGCTCGGCGCCGCGTTCATCACCGACCGCTTCGGCCTGTCGCTCGCGCTCGGCGCGTTCATCGCGGGGATGCTCATTTCCGAGACGCCGTTCCGCCATCAGGTGGAAGAGGACATCAAGCCGTTCCGCGACGTGCTGCTCGGCCTGTTCTTCGTGACGACGGGGATGCTGCTCGATCCGCGCGTGATCTGGGAGCACCCGTTCCTCGTGCTCGGTTTCTTCGTCGGGCAGATCCTGTTCAAGGGGACGATGATCGCCGGGCTCGCACGGCTGTTCGGCGCGACGCCGGGTGTCGCGATGCGCACCGGCATCGGGCTCGCGCAGGCCGGGGAATTCGGCTTCGTGCTGCTGAACCTGATCCTCGACCGGCATCTCGTCGATTCGACGCTGCTGCAGGCGATCCTCGCGTCGATGCTGCTGTCGATGCTCGCCGCGCCGTTCCTGATCCAGAACGCCGACCGGATCGTGATGCGGCTTTCGTCTACGGAATGGATGCAGCAGTCGCTGCAGATGACGCGGATCGCGACGCAAAGCCTCAAGCAGCGCGGCCACGTGATCATCTGCGGCTATGGCCGCGCGGGCCAGAACCTGGCGCGGATGCTCGAACAGGAAGGCATTTCGTACGTCGCGCTCGACCTCGACCCTGATCGCGTGAGCGCGGCCGCGACGGCCGGCGAATCGGTCGTGTTCGGCGACGCGGCGCGCCGCGAGTCGCTGCTCGCGGCCGGTATCCATCGCGCGGCGGCGGTGGCGATCACCTATGCGAACACGCCGTCCGCGCTGCGCGTGCTTCACCACGTACACGAACTCGAGCCGACGCTGCCCGCGATCGTGCGCACCGTCGACGATGCCGATCTCGAGAAGCTGCTCGCGGCCGGCGCGACCGAGGTGATTCCGGAGATCGTCGAGGGCAGCCTGATGCTCGCGTCGCACACGCTGGTGCTGGTGGGCGTGCCGATGCGCAAGGTCGTGCGGCGCGTCGAGGAAATGCGCGACGAGCGCTACAGCCTGCTGCGCGGCTATTTCCGCGGCGCGGACGATGCGGACGACGACGACCACGAGCAGGTGCGGCTACAATCGGTGCCGGTCGATGCGCGCGCGGACGCGGTCGGGCGTTCGCTGGAAGAACTCGGGCTGTATGTACTCGGGCTCGAAGTTACGGCGATCCGCCGGCACGGCATCCGCGGCGTCGAACCCGATCCGCAGACCAAGCTGCGCGCGAGCGACATCGTCGTGCTGCGCGGGCTGCCCGAGGCACTCGCGCTCGCGGAGGAGCGGCTGTCGCGCCATCGGCGCGATCCGCCGGCCGCGGCAGCCTGAGCCGCGCATGGATTGATAACCTGACCCGTATTTATTCGAAACGGTGCCCGATCTTCGCGCACCGTTTTTTTCGGAGAGTTTCATGCCGCATTCGTCGTCGGGCGCACCGCTCGATCCGGTCGCCTTCATCCACAGCCAGATCCGCACGGTGCCCGACTGGCCGCAGCCGGGCGTGATGTTCCGCGACATTACGACGCTGCTGCAGAGCCCGAAGGCGTTGCGCATCCTCGTCGACCTGTTCGTCGAGCGTTATGTCGATGCGAAGCTCGACTACGTCGCGGGCCTCGACGCGCGCGGCTTCATCATCGCGCCGATCGTCGCGTACGAGCTGAGCGTCGGCTTCGTGCCGATCCGCAAGGTCGGCAAGCTGCCGTACAAGACGCGCTCGGAATCGTACGACCTCGAATACGGCAGCGCGACGGTCGAGATCCATGAAGACGCGTGCCGCCCCGGCGACCGCGTGATCATCATGGACGACCTGATCGCGACCGGCGGCACGATGATGGCGGGGCGCAACCTGCTGCAGCGGCTCGGCGCGGAGGTCGTCGAAGGCGCGGCGATCATCGACCTGCCCGATCTCGGCGGCTCGGCGCTGCTGCGCAACGCGGGATTGCCGGTTTATACCGTCACCGAATTCGCCGGCCACTGAGCGCCGGCACGCCTGATTCCACGTCACACACAGCGAGGTCTCGATGCCCAACTTCATGCTGTTTCTCGCCACGTCGATCGCGATTACGTTCGCGCCGGGTCCCGACAACCTGCAGGTGCTCGCACGCGGCATCTCGCAGGGCCGCGCGGCCGGTTTCGTCGCCGCGCTCGGCTTCACCGCCGGGATCCTGTTCCACACGACGCTCGCGGCGCTCGGCGTCGCGGCCGTGCTGCGTTCGTCGCCGGTCGCGTTCGAGATCCTGAAGCTCGCGGGCGCCGCGTACCTCGTGTGGATCGGCATCAAGGCGCTGCGCAGCCAGGGCCTCGCGAACGCGCACGAGCGCCCGCCGCAGCCGCTCGGCACGATCTTCCGGCAGAGCGTGATCGGCAACCTGATGAACCCGAAGGTCACGCTGTTCTTCGTCGTGTTCCTGCCGCAGTTCGTCGATCCGCACGGCGGGCAGGGCGTGACGCTGCAGATGTTCGAACTCGGCGCGCTGTTCATGCTGCAGACGGCCGTGGTTTTCTCGCTGTTCGGCGTCGGCGCGGGCATGATCGGCGCGTGGCTGAAGCGCCGCCCGAAGGCCGGCGTGTGGCTCGACCGGATCGCCGGCGCGACGTTCATCGCGATCGGCATCCGCGTGGCGCTGAAGGACTGACGACGATGACGTTTCCGTGCATTGCGGCCGCGCGCCGTTTCGATCCGGCCGCGCACCTGCGTTTCGAGATGGCCGGCCAGGCGGTCGGCTGGGTGCGCCGCCAGGATGTCGCGATGCTCGCCCGCTGGCCCGACGTGTTCGAGCTGACCGACGAGCGCGTCGTGCTGTCGGCGCGCTACGACTCGGTCGACGCACGCAGCATGGCGCTGGCGAGCGCCATCGGCGCGCTCGCGGCCGAAGGCGCGATTCCCGGCTGGCGCGACGAGATCTACGCGATCCGCAACCGCTTCGACGATCCGCCGCTCGCGTACATCGAGCGCGCCGCGTCGCGCTTTTTCGGCACGCAGACTTACGCGGTGCATCTGAACGGCATCGTAGAATATGCGGTTGCGCCGGGCGAGCCGCCCGCCGCGGCCGCCCCGCAGATGTGGCTCGGCCGCCGCAGCGAGACCAAGGCAACCGACCCCGGCATGCTCGACAACGTCGTTGCGGGCGGGATCGGCTGGGGCCTGGGCGTTCACGAGACGCTCGCGAAGGAATGCTGGGAAGAAGCCGGCATTCCCGCCGAACTGGCCGCGCGCGCGATCGCGGGCCGTGCGGTGCAGGTGCTGTGTTCGCTGCCGGAAGGCACGCAGTCCGAACTGATCTTCGTGTACGACCTGCCGCTGCCGCGCGACTTCGCGCCGCGCAACCAGGACGGCGAAGTGGCCGAGCACCTGCTGGCCGGCGTGCCCGAGGTGATCGGCTGGCTGCGCGCCGGCCGCGCGACGATGGATGCGAGCCTCGCGACGCTCGACACGCTGCTGCGTCACCGCTGGATCCCGGCGGCCGACGCGGCGGGCATCGACGCCCTGTTCGCACCGGCCGCGTGACGCGTGCCGCGCACGCAGTCCGGCGGCGCGAACGGGCAATTTGACGAATACGGAAACGAAGGGAGTAGCGGTCATGCCGACCGATCACAGCTTTATCTTGAAACTGTCGTGCCCGGACCGGCACGGCATCGTCCATGCGGTCTCGGGCTTCCTGTTCGAGCGCAGCAACAACATCCTCGATTCGGCGCAGTTCGGCGACAGCCGCACCAGCGAATTCTTCATGCGCGTGCACTTCGAGCAGGACGGCGGCGGCGCGGATGCCGCGACGGCGCTCGACACGCTTCGCAAGGAATTCGCGCCGCTCGCCGAGCAGTTCTCGATGCGCTGGGAGCTGCATGACGCGGCCGTGAAGCCGCGCGTCGTGATCATGGTGTCGAAGATCGGCCACTGCCTGAACGACCTGCTGTTCCGCTATCGCACCGGCCAGCTGCCGATCGAGATCCCGGCGATCGTGTCGAACCACAAGGAGTTCTACCAGCTCGCCGCGAGCTACAACATCCCGTTCCATCACTTTCCGCTGATCGGCGGCTCGTCCGATGCCGCGAAGGCCGCGCAGGAAGCGCGCGTGCTGGAAGTGATCGACGAGCACCAGGCCGATCTCGTCGTGCTCGCGCGCTACATGCAGATCCTGTCGCCGAACATGTGCGAACAGCTCGCCGGGCGCGCGATCAACATCCACCATTCGTTCCTGCCGAGCTTCAAGGGGGCGAAGCCTTATTACCAGGCGTTCGATCGCGGCGTGAAGCTGATCGGTGCGACCGCGCACTACGTGACGACCGATCTCGACGAAGGCCCGATCATCGAGCAGGAAGTCGAGCGGGTCGACCACAGCATGACGCCCGACCAGCTGACCGCGATCGGCCGCGACGTCGAGTGCGTGACGCTTGCGCGCGCAGTGAAGTGGCACGTCGAGCACCGGATCGTGCTGAACGGGACGAAGACGGTCGTGTTCCGCTGATTCGCCGGCGCAGGCCCGGACAAGCAAAAACGCCGCACCCTTTACGGGGTGCGGCGTTTTTTGTTGCTCGAGCGCGCAGGCTGCTTCAGATCAGCCGCAGCAGGTACAACTCGCGCTTCAGGTACGCGTAGAAGATCGGCGCGGCGATCACGCCGGGCAGCCCGAACGCGGCTTCCATGATCAGCATCGCGAGCAGCAGCTCCCACGCGCGCGACTCGATCTGGCCGCCGATGATCTTCGCGTTCAGGAAGTATTCGAGCTTGTGGATGACCACGAGGAACGCAAGCGACGCGATCGCGGTGCCCATGCTGACCGACAGCGACACGGCGACGATCAGCGTGTTCGAGATCAGGTTGCCGATCACGGGCAGCAGGCCGACGATGAACGTGACGAGCACGAGCGTTTTCGACAGCGGCAGCCGCTGGTGGAAGATCGGCAGCGCGACGAGCAGGTAGATGCCGGTGAACACCGCGTTGATCGCCGAGATCTTGATCTGCGCGAACACGATCCGGCGGAATGCGTCGGCGAAGCGCGACACGCGCGTGACGAGCGCGGTGGACAGCGGCCGGCGCACCTTGCCGTGCTCGACGCCGATCGCGATCATCGCGCCGATGATCATCCCGAACAGCACGTGGCCGAACCCGCGCGCGACGCTCTTGCCGCTTTGCTGAAGCTGGTCCATGTGCGAGTGCATCAGCACGGCGGCCTTCGTCTTCATCTGCTCGACGTCGACGGGCAGCAGGTTCGCGATCCAGGCCGGCGTGCGCGCGCGGGTCTGCTCGACGATCTGCATCAGCTGGTCGAGCAGGCTTTGCAGGTTCGGCACCGTGCGTTCGAAGTGCTCGATGATGCCGATCGTCAGGCCCGTCAGCGCGCCGACGATCGCGATGGCCAGCAGCACGACGGCGACCCAGCGCGCGCGCATGCTCGTGGTGTGACGTTCGATCACGGGGGCGATCGTGTGGATCAGCTGGTAGACGAGCAGGCCGGCCAGCAGCCCGCCAAGCAACTTGAGCTCGATCACGAGCCACATCGCGAGGATCGCAACCGCATAGCTGCCGATCTCGAGTGCCGACAGCTTCGGCAGGCTGAAGTCGCTCGTCAGCCGCACGCTGCGCAGGTGCGGTTCGCGATTCTGCGTATCGCGAGACGAGTCTGGTTGCTTCTCCATCGTGGATTCCTGTCGTTCGTGTGTCATGCCGCGGAATGCGCGGCAGAGCCGTGTTCGCCCGGCGCCGCACCGGATTGGTGCGTACGGTGAACCTTACGACCGTAAAGTATAGCCGCCATTATGGGCCGCAACGGGGCCGTTTGGCGCATGGTGTAAACGCAGAAGGGAAAACGAGAGGAGGCCGGTTGCGCGGTGCGCGCAGGCGCGCGCGGCCGGGCGGCCGCGCGCGGGAGGGACAGGGCGGCGCGAAGCGTCAGCCCGCCGCGACCTTGCGGGTCGGGCGCTTGAGCAGCGGCGCGAGGTACTTGCCGGTAAAGCTCGCTTTCGTCTTCGCGACCTGCTCGGGCGTGCCCTGCGCGATGATCTGGCCGCCGCCGGCGCCGCCTTCGGGGCCGAGGTCGATCACCCAGTCGGCCGTCTTGATCACGTCGAGGTTGTGCTCGATGATCACGACCGTGTTGCCCTGGTCGCGCAGCCGGTGGATCACTTCCAGCAGCAGCGCGATGTCGTGGAAGTGCAGGCCGGTGGTCGGCTCGTCGAGGATGTACAGCGTGCGGCCGGTGTCGCGCTTGGAGAGTTCGAGCGACAGCTTCACGCGCTGCGCCTCGCCGCCCGACAGCGTCGTGGCCGACTGGCCGAGGCGGATGTAGCCGAGGCCGACGTCGAGCAGCGTCTTCAGCTTGCGCGCAATGACCGGCACCGCATTGAAGAACGCATACGCGTGCTCGACGGTCATGTCGAGCACTTCGCTGATGTTCTTGCCCTTGTACTGCACTTCGAGCGTTTCGCGGTTGTAGCGCTTGCCGTGGCACACGTCGCACGGCACGTAGACGTCCGGCAGGAAGTGCATCTCGACCTTCAGCACGCCGTCGCCCTGGCACGACTCGCAGCGGCCGCCCTTCACGTTGAACGAGAAGCGGCCCGGATCGTAGCCGCGTTCCTTCGAGGTCGGCACGCCCGAGAACAGCTCGCGGATCGGCGTGAACAGGCCCGTATAGGTGGCCGGGTTCGAGCGCGGCGTGCGGCCGATCGGCGACTGGTCGACGTTGATCACCTTGTCGAAGTGCTCGAGGCCCTCGATCGCCTCGTGCGGCGCCGGTTCGGCCGACGAGCCGTACAGGTGGCGCGCGACCGCGTGATACAGCGTGTCGTTGATCAGCGTCGACTTGCCGGAGCCCGACACGCCGGTGATGCAGGTCAGCAGGCCGACCGGCAGCTCGAGATCGACGTGCTTCAGGTTGTTGCCGTGCGCGTCGACGATGCGCAGCATCCGCTCGGGATCGGGCGCGAGCCGCTCGTCCGGATACTCGATCGTGCGCTTGCCGACCAGGTACTGGCCGGTGAGCGACTGCGGGTTCGACTGCACCTGCTTCGGCGTGCCTTCGGCCACGATCACGCCGCCGTGCTCGCCGGCGCCCGGGCCCATGTCGACGACGTAGTCGGCCGTGCGGATCATGTCCTCGTCGTGCTCGACGACGATCACCGAGTTGCCGAGGTCGCGCAGGTGCTTGAGCGTCGCGATCAGGCGGTCGTTGTCGCGCTGGTGCAGGCCGATCGACGGCTCGTCGAGCACGTACATCACGCCCGTCAGGCCCGAGCCGATCTGCGACGCGAGCCGGATGCGCTGCGCCTCGCCGCCCGACAGGGTCTCGGCGCTGCGCTCGAGCGACAGGTAGTCGAGGCCGACGTTGTTCAGGAACGTCAGGCGCGCGACGATTTCCTTGATCACCTTGTCGGCGATCTCGCGCTTCGCGCCTTCGAGCGTCAGCCCGTCGAAATAGCCGAGCGCGTCGCGCAGCGGCCAGCCGCTGATTTCATAGATGCCGCGCGCGTGGTCGCCGGTGCCGATGCGCACGTGGCGCGCCTCGCGGCGCAGGCGCGTGCCTTCGCACGACGGGCACGGCTGGTTGTTCTGGTACTTCGACAGCTCTTCGCGCACCGCGACCGAATCGGTCTCGCGGTAGCGGCGCTCGAGGTTCGGGATGATCCCTTCGAACACGTGCTCGCGGATCGTCGTGCGGCCGCGCTCGTTGATGTACGAGAACGGGATCGTCTGCTTGCCCGAGCCGAACAGCAGCACCTTCCGGATCTTTTCCGGCAGGTCCTCGAACGCGGCGTCGATGTCGAATTCGTAGAAGGCCGCGAGACTCTGCAGCATCTGGAAGTAGAACTGGTTGCGGCGGTCCCAGCCCTTCACGGCACCGGCCGCGAGCGACAGCGACGGGTGCGCGACGACCCGCTTCGGGTCGAAGAACGTGATCTGGCCGAGGCCGTCGCATTCCGGGCACGCGCCCATCGGGTTGTTGAACGAGAACAGGCGCGGCTCGAGCTCCTGCAGCGAGTACGAGCAGATCGGGCACGCGAATTTCGAGCTGAACAGGTGCTCGTGGTCGGTATCCATTTCCAGCGCGATCGCGCGGCCGTCGGCGAGGCGCAGCGCCGTCTCGAACGATTCGGCGAGGCGCTGCTTCATGTCCGGCCGCACCTTGAGACGATCGACGACGACGTCGATCGTGTGCTTGTCGTTCTTCTTCAGCTTCGGCAGCGACTCGACCTCGTAGATCTTCGCGACGCCTTCGTTCGCGGCGCCGCCGCCCGAGCGCACGCGAAAGCGCACGAAACCCTGCGCCTGCATGTCCTCGAACAGCTCCGCGTGCTCGCCCTTGCGGTTCGCGATGACGGGCGCGAGGATCATCAGCTTGGTGTCCTCGGGCAGCGCGAGCGCCGCGTCGACCATCTGCGACACGCTCTGCGCTTCCAGCGGGATGTCGTGATCGGGGCAGTACGGCGTACCGACACGTGCGTACAAAAGTCGCAGGTAGTCGTGGATTTCCGTGACCGTGCCGACGGTCGAACGCGGGTTGTGGGACGTCGCCTTCTGCTCGATCGAGATCGCGGGCGACAGACCCTCGATCAGGTCGACGTCGGGTTTCTCCATCAGCTGCAGGAACTGGCGGGCATACGCGGACAGGCTTTCGACGTAGCGGCGCTGGCCCTCGGCATAAAGGGTGTCGAACGCGAGCGACGACTTGCCCGACCCGGACAACCCGGTAATCACGATCAGCTTGTGGCGCGGCAGGTCGAGATTGACGTTTTTCAGGTTGTGGGTACGTGCCCCACGGATACGGATCTGTTCCATGAACCTGGCGAAAATGGAGGGAACCAAACCTGCTACTATAACGGCTTTTCGAGGCCGTCGTTTGGGGCCCCCGGCCTTGGCCGCAGGTGGCAGCAAGGCGGCGCCTGCGCCGGGAAAGCGGCCGCGCCGCGCGGTTCCGGGTGGCCCGCGGGCTGCCTGAGTCCTGCCCCGACGTGTCGCCCGCCAAGCCTCCCGGGCCGCTGGTCCTGATCTTCCGCCGCCCGGTGTCGGGCGGTCATCCCGATCATTCGAAATACATTCCCGATGTCCAATCCGTCTGCCACGTCTTCCCGCATGACTGCGCCCGAATTGCGCGCGACCACGTCGCTCGCGGCGATCTTCGCGCTGCGCATGCTCGGCCTGTTCATGATCATGCCGGTGTTCTCGGTCTACGCGAAAACCATCCCGGGCGGCGACAACGTGCTGCTCGTCGGCATCGCGCTCGGGGCCTACGGCGTCACGCAGTCGCTGTTCTACATCTTCTACGGCTGGGCGTCGGACAAGTTCGGCCGCAAGCCGGTGATCGCCACGGGCCTCGTGATCTTCGCGATCGGCAGCTTCGTCGCCGCGTTCGCGCACGACATCACGTGGATCATCGTCGGCCGCGTGATCCAGGGGATGGGCGCGGTTTCGTCCGCGGTGCTCGCGTTCATCGCCGACCTGACCTCCGAGCAGAACCGCACGAAGGCGATGGCGATGGTCGGCGGCTCGATCGGCGTGTCGTTCGCGGTCGCGATCGTCGGTGCGCCGATCGTATTCCACTGGGTCGGGATGAGCGGGCTGTTCGCGATCGTCGGCGTACTGTCGATCCTCGCGATCGGCGTCGTGCTGTGGATCGTGCCCGATGCGGCGAAGCCCGTGCACGTGCCCGCGCCGTTCGCCGAGGTGCTGCACAACGTCGAGCTGCTGCGCCTGAACTTCGGCGTGCTGGTGCTGCACGCGACGCAGACGGCGCTGTTCCTCGTCGTGCCGCGCCTGCTCGTCGACGGCGGCCTGCCGGTCGCCGCGCACTGGAAGGTCTACCTGCCGGTGATGGGGCTCGCGTTCGTGATGATGGTTCCGGCGATCATCGTCGCGGAAAAACGGGGCAAGATGAAGCCGGTGCTGCTCGGCGGCATTCTGGCTATCCTGATCGGTCAATTGCTGCTGGGCAGCGCGCCGCATACCATCCTGATTGTGGCGGCGATTCTGTTCATCTACTTTCTCGGTTTCAACATCCTGGAAGCGTCGCAGCCGTCGCTCGTGTCGAAGCTCGCGCCCGGTTCGCGCAAGGGTGCGGCCACGGGTGTCTACAACACCACGCAGTCGATCGGGCTCGCGCTCGGCGGCATCGTGGGCGGCTGGCTGCTGAAGCACGGGGGCGCCAACACGGTGTTCTACACGTGCTCGGGGCTCGTTGCCGCGTGGCTTATAATCGCGGCCAGCATGAAAGCGCCGCCGCGCAAGGCCTGAACTTACTTCGGGCAGGCACCGGCGGCGTTCGCCGGCTTGCCCGGCGGGCCGCACCGGCAGCGTGAGCGGGCGGCCCGGCATCGAATTTACTGGAGAAACACATGGCATCCGTCAACAAGGTCATCCTCGTCGGCAATCTCGGCGCCGATCCTGAAGTCCGTTACCTGCCGAGCGGCGACGCGGTTGCGAACATCCGTCTCGCGACGACCGACCGCTACAAGGACAAGGCAAGCGGCGATTTCAAGGAAATGACCGAGTGGCATCGCGTCGCGTTCTTCGGCCGTCTGGCGGAAATCGTCAGCGAATACCTGAAGAAGGGTTCGTCGGTCTATATCGAAGGCCGCATCCGCACGCGCAAGTGGCAGGGCCAGGACGGCCAGGATCGTTACTCGACCGAAATCGTCGCCGACCAGATGCAGATGCTCGGCGGCCGCGGCGGTGCGGGCGGCGGCGGTGGCGGTGGTGACGAAGGCGGTTACGGCGGCGGCTACGGTGGTGGTGGCGGCGGTGGTCGCGGCGAACAGATGGAACGCGGCGGTGGCGGCGGCGGTCGTGCCGGCGGCGCGGCGCGTGGCGGTGCTGGCGGCGGCGCGCAAAGCCGTCCGAGCGCACCGGCAGGCGGCGGCTTCGACGAAATGGACGACGATATCCCGTTCTGATCGGCACGACGGTATCCTGCGTCACGATGGGCCCGAATGTCCGAGTCAAGCCGGTTGCTTGGCCCGGGTCTTCGGGCCTTCTTTCGTTTACGTCGATGTTCCTTGCACGCCAGGCAAATCGTGGCTGACGAACTTCCCGACCTCATCGCGGAGCATCTCGACGTGCTGTTCTGCGGGATCAACCCCGGCCTGACCGCGGCCGAGACCGGGCATCACTTCGCCGGGAGGAGCAACCGCTTCTGGCGCGTGATCCATTTCGCGGGCTTCACGCCGGCGGAAATTTCGCCGCAGGACGATCGCGCGATACTCGGCCATGGCTGCGGCCTGACGGCGGTGGTGAAGCGGCCGACAGCAAGTGCCGATCAGCTTTCGCGCGCGGAATTCATGGCTGCGGCCGCGGGGTTCGAGCAAAAGGTGGCGCGTTATCGGCCGCGCTTCGTTGCCTTTCTCGGCAAGGCGGCGTACTCGGCGCTTTCCGGCCAGCGTGAGGTCGGGTGGGGATTGCAGCCGGCCCGCATGCAGGGGGCAGGTGTCTGGGTGCTGCCCAATCCCAGCGGGAGAAGTCTCGCGTTCGGCCTCGACGATCTGGTCGATGCCTACCGTCAACTGCGTCTGCACGCGAAGGCCGGTTCCGGTCTTCAACCGGAGAGGCGGGATGCGGCGCGGTGAACCCGCGCCTGCGTGGCCGGGCGCCGTGCTGCCCCGCGCGTTCTTCGACCGCGTGGCCACCGACGTCGCGCCGCAACTGCTCAACAAGATCCTCGCGGCCGCGGACGGCCGGGCAGGGCGGATCGTCGAAGTGGAAGCCTATGCCGGCGCGATCGACCCGGCCGCGCATACCTATCGCGGCAAGACGCCGCGCAACGCGACGATGTTCGGGCCGCCGGGGCACCTGTACGTCTATTTCACGTACGGCATGCACTGGTGCTGCAACTGCGTGTGCGGCCCGGACGGCACGGGAACGGGCGTGCTGATCCGTGCGCTCGAGCCGGTGCACGGGATCGAACGGATGCGCGCGGCACGGCCGCCGCAGACGCGCGATCGCGACCTGTGCCGCGGGCCGGCGCGGCTGACGCAGGCGATGGGCATCGGCGGTGCGCAGGATGGCGTCGACCTCGTCGCTGGGCGCGAAGGGTTCGCGATCGTCGACGACGGCACGCCGCCGCCCGCGAACCTGGCGGGCGGGCCGCGCATCGGCATTCGCGTCGGCATGGACTTCCCGTGGCGGTGGTGCGTGCCCGGCAGCCGGTACGTGTCGGGGGCGCTGCCGCGCACCTGATGCGTGCCGTATACAAATCGCACGCAATTCGACCTGCGTCACGCGGTCGCCATTATTGACCGGCTAAGCTGGTCTTTTCGACGTTCGATCGAGGGGGCACCATGCGGCGGGTCGTATTCAACCAGAAGGGCGGCGTGGGCAAGTCGACGATCGTCTGCAACCTGGCGGCGATCAGTGCGAGCGAGGGGCTGCGCACGCTCGTCATCGACCTCGACGCACAGGCGAACTCCACGCGCTACCTGCTCGGCGACGCCGCGGCCGACGCGCAGCCGGGTGTCGCCGATTTCTTCGAAACCGCGCTGACCTTCAACTTCCGTCCGGTCGACGTCGCGTCGTTCGTCCATCCGACCCCGTTCGAAGGGCTCGACGTGATGCCCGCGCATCCGGATCTCGACACGCTGCACGGCAAGCTCGAATCGCGTTACAAGATCTACAAGCTGCGCGACGCGCTGAACGAGCTCGATGCCTACGACGCCGTGTACATCGACACGCCGCCCGCGCTGAATTTCTATACGCGCTCGGCGCTGATCGCGGTCGAGCGCTGCCTGATTCCGTTCGACTGCGACGATTTTTCACGTCGCGCGCTGTACACGCTGCTCGAGAACGTGAAGGAGATCCAGCAGGACCACAACGCGGCGCTCGAGGTGGAAGGGATCGTGATCAACCAGTTCCAGCCGCGAGCGAGCCTGCCGCAGCGGCTCGTCGACGAACTCGTCGAAGAAGGGCTGCCGGTGCTCGCGTCGAGGCTGTCGGCCTCGGTGAAGATCCGCGAGTCGCATCAGCAGTCCAGGCCGGTGATCCATCTGGAGCCCGGGCACAAGCTCGCGCAGGAGTTCCTCGCGCTGCATCGCGAACTGGCCGGCTGATCTTCCCTGCCTGCCTGACCAGCACGCGGCCGCATCATGCGGCCGTTTTTTTATTGCGACCCGCAATTCGTCCGATCATTGATTTTGTCATTAATAATCCCGAAAACGATTTCATAATAAATCCGCAAAAAACGATTACATAAGCGACCGCTCCATTTTCAATGTGCGTTGGTTTTCTAATAAACGGAATAATGAATTGGTAAATGTTGCGCGACGTCATGATCGGCTATCCTGTAAAAAGGTAGAAATGCATTGCGGGACAGAGTGAAGCGTCGTCTCGTCTGCGATGTCGGCGCATCACGGGTTCCAGCGGTCGCCCGGAATTAAGATAAGGGTTTACACCTAGTATTAATGCCATTTAATTGACAATTAATCGATCTAGAATGGGCTCCTTCAACTTCCCGTACTCAAACAAGTGACGGGTTGTCAATAAGGAAGTCTGCTGTCGAACCGGCTTCCGATTTTCCTTACGTCGTCTCTCGCATTGCCAACAGGAGCGTGCCCGATGTCCGTATTTGCCCCCGAAAAACTCAATGCCGATTATCAGTCCGGTATCGCCGCGTGGTTTGCGATCGCCCGTCCGGCTATCCAAGGTTTCGAGGCTGTCGTCGAACTCAACCTGCAAGCGGCCCGGACGGCGCTCGAGGAATACGAAGACAAGCTGAAGAACGCGTTCAACAGCAGCAATCCGGCCGTGGGCTTCGCGCAGCAGATCGCCGTGCCGCAGGAAGCGGCCGGCAAGGCCGTGTCCTACGGCCGCCACCTGTTCGACATCGCGGTGTCGACGCAGTCCGAATGGGCAAAGGTCGCGCAAGCCCAATACGAACAGAACGACAAGCGCCTGAAGGACGTGCTGGGCGAGCTGTCGAAGCACGCGCCGGCCGGCTCGGCGCCGGTGGTGGCCGCGCTGAACTCGGCGCTGTCCGCGGCGACCGCCGCGGCCGACTCCGTACGCGCAGCGACGGGGCAGGCGATCGAAGCCGCCCAGAGCGGTTTCGACGCGGTCACCGAAACGGCAACGCGTGGTGCGAAGCAAACGGCCGCCGCCGCGCGCAAGGACGCCGCGGCCGCCCGCGAATCGGCTGCGTGATCGCTTAGCCGCGCAAGCATGTGTCGCGCACGGGCGCGACACGATTGATCGGCGCCGGATGGTGCCGGACGCCGCGTGTGCCGCGCGGTGCCCGGCTCACGTCCGGTTTGCCGCAACGCGCCGGTGCCCGGCGAGCCGTGGGGGTGTGCCGCCCGTGCGAACGGGGGCGGTTCGCCGTACGGAGGCATGCGACCGCTACCGCGCCGGATGGCACGGGGAGCGCGTTCGCCGGCCGAGACCGGCTCGCACCGGCGTCGGAACGACGAACTGATTTCAATGCAGGAACTGGACATGACGGACGTAGTGATCGTATCGGCCGCGCGGACCGCGGTCGGCAAATTCGGCGGTTCGCTTGCGAAGATTGCAGCACCCGAACTGGGCGCGACGGTGATCCGCGCAGTGCTGGAGCGCGCGGGCGTGAAGCCCGAGCAGGTGAGCGAAGTGATCATGGGCCAGGTGCTGACGGCCGGCTCGGGCCAGAACCCGGCGCGGCAGTCGCTGATCAAGGCCGGGCTGCCGACGGCCGTGCCGGGGATGACGATCAACAAGGTGTGCGGCTCGGGCCTGAAGGCCGTGATGCTGGCAGCAAACGCGATCGTCGCGGGCGACGCGGACATCGTGATCGCGGGCGGCCAAGAGAACATGAGCGCGTCGCCGCACGTGCTGCCGGGCTCGCGTGACGGCTTCCGGATGGGCGATGCGAAGCTGGTCGACACGATGATCGTCGACGGCCTGTGGGACGTGTACAACCAGTA
>NZ_JBQEPY010000027.1:0-115639 GCF_052045915.1 Burkholderia sp. 22088 | reverse complement strand
TTCGTCGATCGTCGGCAGGCGCTTCTCGGCGAACTGGTGCTCGGTGAAGCCGCCGACCACGCGCACCCATTGCGGCGCGGGCGTGATCGCCACCTGCCGCTTGAGCATGTCCATTGCAAGCGCGAGCGACGGCACGCCGTCCCAACGCAGTTCCATGTTGTAGTTCAGGCCGCCGCGAATCACGTGGCAGTGGTTGTCGATCAGGCCCGGCAGCGCGCCGCGGCCCCCGAGATCGACGACCTTCGTCGCGCGGCCCGCGAGCGGCATCACGTCCGCGTCGTGGCCGACCGCGACGAAGCGGCCGTCCTTGATTGCGACGGCGCTCGCGCCGGGGTTCGCGCGGTCGAGGGTCGTGAACCTTCCGTTGTGAAGGATCAGATCCGGTTGAGTGGCGGGTGCGTTCATCAATGTGTCCTCGATCCAGTCAGAAACCGAGCCAGTGACGGACCGGTGCGACGGCCGCGACGCCGGCCAGCATGCCGGCCAGCCCGACCAGGGCAATCAGCGGCGGTGCGGGCGAGCGCACCTTGACCACGCTGTACATGACGCCGACCAGCATGCCGGCACCCAATGAAACGACATACGATTCCATACGCTCCTCACGACTGGATTAGAATGACCCGCATTTCCGCCCGCACGGGCGCCATGCGCACGCGGCGCGATCCGCTGCCGCCCCACCCGCTTCGCTTGCCCGCCACGCCTTCCAGCCATGCAACATCTTCCCGATCTCGAAGCCTGGGCCATCTTCGCGCGCGTCGCCGAGACCGGTTCGTTCGCCAAGGCTGCCGACCTGCTCGGCGTATCGCAACCGACCGTGTCGAAAGCGATCGCCCGCCTGGAAAAGCGCCTCGGCGCGATGCTGCTGTACCGCACGTCGCGCAAGCTGTCGCTCACGCCGACCGGCGAGCTGCTGCGCGATCGCGCGATCCGGCTGCTCGCCGATGCCGAGCTGATCGAAGGCGAAGCCTCCGCGCATGCGCTCGAACCGCACGGCCTCGTGCGCGTGAACGCGCCGATGTCCTACGGCCTGTGCAATCTCGCGCCGCTGTTGCCCGCGTTTCTCGAACGCTATCCGCGCGTCGACGTCGACCTCGTGCTGACCGATCACTTCGTCGACATCGTGTCCGGCGGCTTCGACGTCGCGATCCGGATCGCCGAACTGAACGATTCGTCGCTGCGTGCGCGCCGCCTGTGCGCGGTGCGCCGGCCGCTCGTCGCGTCGCCCGCGTATCTCGACCGGCACGGCCGGCCGACTCATCCGAGCGAACTCGACCAGCACGTATGCCTGACCTACACGAACATTCCGACACCCGAATACTGGCGCTTCCGCCACAAGACGTCGGGCGAGGAATTCGGCGTGCCGGTGCGCGGGCGCATTCGCGCGAACAACGCCGACGTGCTCTGCCCCGCGCTGATCGCCGGCCAGGGCCTCGCGCTGCAGCCGTCGTTCCTGGTGTGGAACGAGTTGCAAAGCGGCGCGCTCGAGGAAGTGATGCATGACTGGAAAATTCCCGATATCAACGTCAACCTCGTCACGCCGCCCGGCATGCTGCGCGCCGCGCGCGTGACGGCGTTGCTCGACTTTCTCGTCGAACACCTGTCGCACGCGCCGTGGGCGCTGCCGCCCGTCTGACCGGGCGGCAGCATGCGGCCGGTTACTTCGCCGGCACGGCCGGAATCGACTCGTGCGGCGTCGCGGTGCGCTGGGCGGCCTTGTGGACCATCGTGTACGCGTAGTCGACACCCATCCCGTACGCGCCCGAGTGTTCCTTCGCGATCGCCATCACCGCGTCGTAGGTGTCGCGGCGCGCCCAGTCGCGCTGCCATTCGAGCGCGACCTGCTGCCAGGTGACCGGCACGACGCCGGCCTGGATCATCCGCTGCATCGCGTAGTCGTGCGCGTCCTTCGACGTGCCGCCCGACGCGTCAGCCACCATGTAGATCTCGTAGTCGCCTTCGAGCATCGCGCAGAGCGCGAACGTCGTGTTGCAGACCTCCGCCCACAGGCCCGACACGACCACCTTCTTGCGGCCGTTCGCGGCCAGCGCGTCGCGCACCTTCTGGTCGTCCCACGAGTTCATCGACGTGCGTTCGAGCGTCTTCTGGTTCGGGAACACGTCGAGCAGTTCGGGGTAGGTGTAACCCGAGAAGCTGTCGCTCTCGACCGTCGTGATCGTGGTGGGGATGTTGAATGCCTTCGCGGCCTTGGCGAGCCCGACGACGTTGTTCTTCAGCGTCTGGCGATCGATCGACTGCACGCCGAACGCCATCTGCGGCTGCTGGTCGATGAAGATGATCTGGCTATTTTGGGGAGTGAGAACTTCAAGCTTGGGGTTGCTCATGGCGCGAATCATCCTTTGGTCTGGAAACGTTCAAGGCTTGCCTCGACCGGGATGGCGGAGGAGCCGGCTGTGCGTTGCTCCGGATTGGCGTGTTCCGGTTGCAGCCATTTAATCGGAAAAGTCGCGGCTCGAACATCCAAGAAATGGAATCGATCGAATTCCGAAAGAGGGGGTCTCCGAGGGCTGTCCGCCCTTTTTTTCCGCACGTAAACCCGATACGCTTCCAGCACATTGAAGGCACCGCCTTCGCGCCCGATCAGCCTATCACGAGAGGTTTTCATCATGAAACCGTATTTTCTGTCGCTGTTCGCCGGCATCCTCGCCGGCGTCATCTACGGCGCGCTCGGCGTGAATTCGCCGGCGCCGCCGATCATCGCGCTCCTCGGCCTGCTCGGCATGCTGGCCGGCGAGCAGATCCTCCCGCTCGCGCGCCGGATGCTGTCCGGCCACCGGCTCAATACCGCATGGCGCGACGCACAATGCAGCCAGCACATGTTCGGTACGCTGCCGGGCGGCGCCGCCAACGACCGCAAGCCGTCGTGACGCCAGGCTCATGACCAACGTCGAACTGTTTCATTACCTGCTGCTGTTGATCTGCGGCGCGGGCGCGCTCACGTGGCTCGCCGAACGCATCTCGATTCCGCCGGCCGTCGTGCTGCTGCTCGGCGGCTGCGTGGTCGCGGTCGCCGGCAAGCGTGTGCCCGACATGGACCCGGCGCTGCTGCTCGTGGCCGTGCTGCCGCCGCTGCTGATGTCGAGCGGGTTCTACACCGCGTGGAAGGAATTCCGGCAGGAGCTCGCATCGATCGCGTCGCTCGCGCTCGGCGCGGTGGTGTTCACCACCGTCGCGGTCGCGCTCGCCGTGCATGCCGTGAACCCGGCGCTGCCGTGGGCCGCCTGCTTCACGCTCGGCGCGATCGTGTCGCCGCCCGACGCGGTTGCCGCGAAGGCGATCCTGCAGCGCCACCCGCTGCCCGCGCGGCTCGTCGCGGTGCTCGAAGGCGAGAGCCTCGTCAACGATGCGTCGGGTCTGCTGCTGTACCAGATGGCCGTGTCGGCCGCGCTGGCGGTATCGATCACGGCCGCCAGCGCCACCGGCCTGTTCTTCTCGCTGACGCTGATCGGCATCGCGGTCGGCCTCGCGTGCGGCCATGCGATGTGCTGGGTGCTGCCGCGCCTGCGCGACCCGATGCTCGGCATCGTCGTGACCTTCGCGATGGCGTGGGGCAGCTACGGGATCGCGGAAGCCGTCGACGGCTCGGGCGTGCTGTCGGTGGTGACCTGCGGCCTCGTGCTCGGCGTGCGCCAGCATCGCGTGTTCGACGCCGACATGCGGATCAAGGCGAAGGCGACCTGGGAAGCGATCGTGTTCGTGCTCGACGCGCTCGTGTTCATCCTGATCGGCCTCGCGCTGCACGCGATCCTCGCACGCGTGAACCACGAAGGCGCGGTGCTGATGGCCGGCCTGCGCGTCGCGCTGCCCGCCACCGCCGCCGCGATCGGCGCGCGCCTCGTGTGGGTGTTCGTCGCGATGTGGCTGCCGGGCCGCCTGCGCGCGCCGCGCGCGGGCCACGCTCCGTGGTCGTGGCGCGAAGCCGTCGTGCTCGGCTGGTCGGGCATGCGCGGTGTCGTGAGCCTCGCGGCCGCGATCGCACTGCCGGCCACCTTCCCCGGCCGCGACCTGATCCTGTTCAGCACGTTCCTGCTGATCATCGCGACGCTCGTCGTGCAGGGCGGCACGCTCGCGCCGCTGATCCGCGTACTGAAGCTGCGCCCGGCCGCGCGGCACACGATGTCCGAACACGCCGTGCGCGCGCACACGTTCGGCGCGGCGCTCGCCGAACTCGACGCGCTCGAACAGCGCGGGTCGAGCCTCGAACGCCCTTCGCTCGACCGCCTGCTCGCCGAATACCGGAACCGCGTGACCTTCAACGAACGCGCGCATCGTCATGGCACCGAACCGGCCAACGTGCGGGCACGCATGCTGCGCGTCGAACTCGATCTCGTCGGCGTGTCGCGCCGCGCGCTGCTCGACCTGCATCGCGACGGCAAGGTCGACGACACGGTGCTGCACCGGATCGAATCGGAACTCGATTTCGAGGAGCTGCGCCTGCAGCGCCTGCTCGAACCCTGAAGCCCGGCCAAGCCGCCGCCTCCCCCTTTTCTCCTTATGGAACCGCAATGAGCGAACTGTCCGTCGAAGCAAGCATCGGCGCCGTCGATTACCTCGTCCACTTCACCGACGGCGTCCACCAGTGGCGCGCCGACGAGCCCACGCCGCTCGGCGGCGGCGACACCGCGCCGACGCCCGTCGCGCTGCTGCTGTCGAGCCTCGGCGCATGCACCGCGATCACGCTGAAGATGTATGCGCAACGCAAGGGCTGGCCGCTCGCCGAAGTGCACGTGAAGCTCGCGCACGAATCGGGCAGCGCGGGCAGCACGATCGTGCGCCGCATCACGCTCGACGGCGACCTGTCCGGCGAACAGCGCGAACGCCTGCTGCAGATCGCGAACGCATGCCCGGTGCACAAGATCCTCTCGCATCCGATCACCATCGACACGGCGATCGCCTGACGCGCCCCGTATCGACCACGAGAATCCCCACCATGTCCGCCTCGATCAAGACCCTGCTCACGCCGCGCGAAAGCGACATCGGCAACCTCGTCGTGCGCCGCGTGCTGCCCGCGCGCGCCGCGCGCCTCGTCGGCCCGTTCATCTTCTTCGACGAGATGGGGCCGGCCGTGCTGCCGGCCGGCCGCGGCATCGACGTGCTGCCGCATCCGCACATCGGCCTCGCGACCGTCACCTACCTGTTCGACGGCTCGCTGATGCATCACGACAGCCTCGGCTTCCGGCAGAAGATCGTGCCGGGCGACGTGAACTGGATGACGGCCGGCCGCGGCATCGTGCATTCGGAGCGCTCGCCCGACGAAGACCGGCCGCGCGAGCAGCCGGTGCACGGGATCCAGACCTGGGTCGCGCTGCCGGTCGAGCATGAAGACACCACGCCCGCGTTCGTCCATCATCCGGCCGACACGCTGCCGTCGTTCACACGTGACGGCACGACCGTGCGCGTGATCGCGGGTACCGCGTTCGGGCTCGCGTCGCCGGTCGCCGTGTTCTCGCCGACGCTCTACGCGTATGCGGAATTCGCGGCAGGCGGCACGCTCGCGCTCGATGCCGAACATGAGGAACGCGGCGTGTACCTGGTCGACGGCGACCTCGCCATCGACGGCACGCCGCTCGCCCCCGCGACGATGGCCGTGCTCGAACCCGGTGCGACCGTGGCGCTCGCCAGCGCAAGCGGCGCACGCGTGATGCTGCTCGGCGGTGCGCACCTGCCGGGCGAGCGTTTCATCGAATGGAATTTCGTGTCGAGCACGCGCGCGAAGATCGACGCGGCCCGCGCCGCGTGGGCCGACCAGACCTTCGGCAAGGTGCCGGGCGAAGAAAACGAATGGACGCGCCAGCCGGAACGCAAGGCGCAACAGGCGCAACAGGCCCAATAGGCAGGATCGCCCGCAGGCAACCGACGGCCGGCACGCATGCCGGCCGTCGTCCCGTCCGTCTTACGTCGACGGTTTCAATCCCATCAGCTTCGCCAGTGTCGGCCAGCGGTCGAGCGACTCGATGAACGCACGGCGCGCCTGCTCGTCGACATAGCGCCCGGGATCGAGCGCGGGCAGATGCCGCGCGAGGCCGAGCACGTCGTTCGGTTGCGACAGGCGATCGTCGTCGCCGTCACCGTGCAGCATTACTGTTCGTCGATCCATACGCCATCCGGAGTTTTCACCGAGTAACCCTCGGCCGTCTGCATCGTCACCGTGCCCTCGTTCTCGCCGACCATCCGCGTGCGCGGCAGGTCGGCCGCGTATTGCGCGAGCGTCGTGCCCGGCTTGAACGGGCTGTTCGACACGAGGTTCGACAGCAGTTGCGCGAGCGCGAGGAAGCTGGTCGGCTGGTCGATCACGGTCGTCGCGCCGTGATTGCCGGCAAAGCCGACGAGCCGCACGCCCACCGGCCCGTGCACGATGCGCGGCGTCGGGATCTCGCGCAGGCCCGCGACCTGGTACTTGTCGCCGCGCAGCGCGGCGCCGTGCTCGGGCACGAACACGATCACCGCACGGCGGCCGGATTGCGCGATCAGGTCGGCGAGGCGGTCGAAGTCGTTCATCATCTTCGTCACGCGCTGCGGATACGAGTCGATGCTCGTCAGCGAACTGCCGACGATCCGGTTGCCGTCGTGCAGGCTGATCGTGTTGTAGTACAGCGCGACCGGGCCTTGCACCGACGCGCGCTGCGCATACCAGTTCGCGAGCGTCGTGTAGTCGTCCTTGATCGCCGAGCCGTCGAACGCGTGCATCGCAACGGGCGCGGCCGCGTTCGAGATCATCGGCGCGTCGGCCACGCCGATGTTGTCGTGGATCACCTGCAGGAAATTGTCGAAGTGGCCGTCGTGGTTCAGCAGCGACTGCACCGAGTAACCGGCGCTCGCCAGTTGCGAGAACAGGTGGCACTGCTGCGGCGCGGGTTTGTACAGGTCGGCGTGCGCTTCCTGCCCGCAGCTCGCGCGCAGCACGCGGATCGCCGCCGGGCCGCTGTAGCTCGCGGCCGTGCTGAAGTTCGAGAACAGGTAGTCGAAATGGCTCAGCATCGGATGGTTGCGCGCCTTCGCGGCATCGAGGTCGTCCCACGACAGCGAGCAGATGTGCAGCACGATCACGTCGAACTGTGTGGCCGGATCGCTGCCGAGGTGGCCGAACGCGACCTGTCGCTGCGACTCCTGCGTGCGGAACGTCGCGAGCGCGGCGTTGTGGTCCTCGGGCTGGCCGGCGAGCGTCGTGCCCGCCGCGTTCGCCTGCTGCGGAAGCGGCGCGACGACACGCGCCATCAGCCCGCTGCCGGCCTGCCACAGCGGCATCACGACCAGCACGGCCAGCACGAAGGTCGCGACGCGCAGCCAGCGGTTGACGATGAAGTAGACGATCAGCACGCCGGCCACCGTCAGCACCAGCACGGGCGGCAGCAGGCGCGGCAGCAGCTCCATCCAGTAGTCGAGACGGAACGTGCTGACTTCCCGCGCGGCCTCGGCGAGACGGGCAAGCGGCGGCGCATGCAGCTCGCGCGCGAGCAGCGGCACCGCGATCGCGATCGCGACGACCTGCCGGACGATGCGCCACGCACGCCGCCGGATCGGCGCGCTCATCGCGAGCGCCACCGCGAACGCGAGGTTCGCGAGCCAGAACGGCTGCAGGTGCCCGGTCGCGAACAGCGCGAACTTCAGGATGAAATACAGATTCCAGAACGTCATCTAACCCACTCCATGATGAGCGCCGCGTCAGTCGCGCGCCCGATCGAGTTTCGGCGCCAGCATGGCCTGCAGGCCGCGCGCCGCACCCTTCCACATCCGTACATAGCCGTCCAGGCCGATGCGCAGCACTTCCTTCAGCCCGCGGAGCGGCGTGTCGACGCGCTGGCCTTCGTGCCAGTCGAGCCACGCGTCCGCGCGCCCGAACGTGCATTGCACGAGCTGGCGCTCCTGTTCGAGCGTCAGTTCCTCGAAGCTCACGCCGACATGGGTCGGCGTCACGCGGCTCACGCGCACCGGGAACGGGAACGGCCGGTCGCCGCGCGTCACGCACACCGTCAGCGTGTCGCCGACGGCGACCGGGAGCCCCGGCACCGCTTCGAGACCGAGGCCGCCCGTCGAGTAGTCGCTCGTGAAGCATGCGGCCGTCGAGCCGTCGGCGAGCAGCAGCGTGGCCGGCACGCGCATCGCGATCCGGTGCGTGACGCGCACCTGTTTGGTCTCGCGCGCGACGGCGAGCGCGGCGCCGAGCATCGCGAGGTTGTACACGGTCCAGCCGAGCGTGATCAGGATCGTCGACGCCTCGTCGCCCTGGTCGACCACGAGCCGCCAGATGCCGGCGAGGATTGCGAGCACGTTCAGCCCGAACAGCACGAGATACGGCTTCGACGTCGACCAGTCGACGTAGCCTTCGTCGATCTTGCCGCCCTTGTCGGTCACGTTGAACTTGCCGTGCTTCGGGCTGAAGAACGCGACGGTGGTCGGCAGCGCGATGTACCACGCGAGCACCGACTCGTAGACCTCGGCCCAGAACGAATGGCGGTAGCGCCCCTGCATCCGCGAGTTCGCGACGTTCGCGAGCACCAGGTACGGGATCACGTAGCTCGCGAGCGCCAGCGACGACGCGTTGATGAAGTACAGGTGGAAGAACAGGTACGCGAGCGGGATCGTCAGAAACACGAGCCGCGGAATCCCGTAGAAGAAATGCAGCATCGCGTTGCCGTAGCAGATCCGCTGGATCAGGCCGAGCCCGCGCCCGAGGAACGGATTGTCGATGCGGAAGATCTGCGCCATCCCGCGCGCCCAGCGCGTGCGCTGCTTCACGTGGCCCGCGAGGCTTTCGGTCGCGAGGCCGGCCGCCTGCACGGTCGGCAGGTACGCCGACGTATAGCCGCGCCGGTGCAGCTTGAGCGCCGTGTGCGCATCCTCGGTCACGGTCTCGACCGCGACGCCGCCCACCTCTTCCAGCGCGCTGCGCTTGAGCACCGCGCACGAGCCGCAGAAGAACGTCGCGTTCCACAGGTCGTTGCCCGACTGCACCAGGCCGTAGAACAGGTTGCCCTCGTTCGGGATCTCGCGGAACGTGCCGAGGTTGCGCTCGAACGGATCGGGCGAGAAGAAATGGTGCGGCGTCTGCACCAGCGCGCACTTCGGGTCGCGCAGGAACACGCCCATCGTCGTCTGCAGGAACGAGCGCGTCGGCACGTGATCGCAGTCGAAGATCGCGATGTATTCGCCGTGCGTCTTCGGCAGCGCGCGGTTGATGTTGCCGGCCTTCGCGTGGCGGTTGTCGTCGCGCGTCAGGTAGTCGATGCCGGCCTCGGCCGCGAACGCCGCGAACTCGGGGCGCCGGCCGTCGTCGAGCAGGTACACGCGCAGCTTCGCGCTCGGCCAGTCGATGCTCTGCGCGGCGAATACCGTCGGCTTCACGACCGACAGCGGCTCGTTGTAGGTCGGGATGTAGATGTCGACGGTCGGCCAGGTGTCGGGATCGTCGGGCAGCGGCACGATCGGCCGGTCGAGCGGCCACGCGGTCTGCACGAAGCCGAGCAGCAGGATCATCCACGTATAGGCTTCCGCGCCGTACAGCAGGTAGCCCGCGATGGCCTCGACGGGGCTGCGGAAATCGAGCGTCTGCGTGGTGCGCCACCACACGTAGCGCACCGTCGCGAGCAGCGCGAGCGACGCGAGCGCGAGCGTCGGCAGATGGCCCGGCAGGCGGCGCAGCATGAGCGCCAGCACCGCGACGATCGCGAAGAACGCGAACTGCGCGCCGGGCATCAGCGGCGACATCCCGGCCGCGGCCCACAGCAGTGCGCCGGCCACCAGCAGCAGCGGCGCGAGCCAGCGGCGCCGGCCGACGCCGTTCGCGCGCGCATCGAGCCAGCCGCCCCAGCGCACCCATGGCAGACGCTCGAGCAACGCGTTGATGCGCCGGCCGACCGCGCGCCCGGCCACGTAGACGGGCACGACGGTCTTGTCGAACCAGGCGAGCGGATCGCGCGCGGGGCGGCCGTCGGCCGCGCGCGGCGCCCGCACGATCGCACGCCACAGCCATTCGCGCGGGCTGAGCGGCTGCAGCACGCCCCACTCCTGCGCGAGCCGCAGCGACGCGACACGCACCCAGCGGCGCACGTGATCGGGCCGGCCGGGCGGCGGGGCGTGGAAGAACAGCCGCACGAGCCAGTCGACCAGCGTGCGTTGCGCGGGCAAGCCGATGCCGCGCGCGATCCAGTCGGCCGTGCGGCGTCCGAATGCGCGCAGGCGCGGCGCGATGCGCGCGTTCATCGCGCCGCTCCGCGGCGAACGGCCGCGCGTGCCGCCAGCCAGGTATCGACCCAGTTCGCGACGCCGTTCAGGTCGTGCGACGCCTGCGAATACGGTGCGTCGTCGAAGATCCAGCTGCCGCGCGCGAGCGCTTCGGGCACGGCCGCATCGACGTGGATGCGCTGCTCGAGCATCGACGCCGGCCCCGCGACCGCACGCAGCATCGCGAGCGCGTCGCGCTGCATGTCGCGCGCCGGATTCAGCCGGTTCACGACGATGTGCAGTTCGCCGCCCGCCCCGAGCGCATCGAGCCGCGCGGCCGTCGTCGCGCAGGCGGCCGGCTCGGGCGGCACGACGACGAGCGTCAGGTCCGCGCGGCGAATCGCCTGCTCGGCCTGCGTCGACGGATAGCGCGCGGTGTCGATCAGCACGACGCCGTCGGCCGGCAACGCGATCTCGTCGAGCGCGCGCGACAGCCACGCCGGATCCGCCGCGAGCCGCGCATCGCATGCGGCTGCGCCGGCCGCGTCGACCTGCCCGTAAGGCACGAACAGCACGCCATCGGCGTTGCGCCACGTGTGCGCATGCCACGGCTCGGCGCCGCCGAGCACGCTCTGCGCGAGGCCGTGCTCGGCCAGCGTGTCGAGGCCGAGCGTCGCGCCCATCAGGTTCTGCGCGTCGAATTCGACGGCGACGACCGGCCGGCCGCGGCGCGCCAGCAGCACCGCGAGCGCGGCCGTGAGCGTCGTGCGGCCCGCGCCCCCGGTCGTCGACGTAATCGCGATCGTCTTCATCGGGCCGCCTCGCCGTGACGTTCGTCATGCTCGCCACGCTCGCGCCCGGCGTCGGGCAGCAGCCGTCCGCGCAGCGCGACCGGCACGAGTTCGCACGGCACCGCGTCACGCCGGTCGATCCCGCGCGGCGCGTGAAAGCCGCGGCCGACGCCGAGATGCTGCGCGACGATCCACACGGGCACCGCGATCGCGATGCCGACGATGAATCCGATGACGAGTTCGGCGATCATGCGACCCCCTCCTTGCGCAGCGGCATCGCGCTGCGGATGGCGCTGCGCTTGCGCGCGGCGAGAATGACGGGTTCCGGCGCCGCAGCATCGGCGGCCGCGGCGGCCGGCGTCGCACCGATCGCCTCGAGCGCGACGATCGTATCGATCGCGTCGATCGCACCGCTCACTTCGCTCGCGTCGGGCAACGCGTCGCCGGGCCCGGTGCGCGCGAGCGGGGCGCGACTGGCGCCCGCCGGCTGCGCGGTCCCGAACAAATCGCTGTAGTCGGCGATCGGCGCACGCCGGTTCTCGGCCTTCAGCGCGTTGAGTTCGGTATCGATGCTGCCCTGCCCGAGACACACGACGCGGTCGGACAGCGTGTCGACCGGCACGTCGAAGATGCGCGCGAGCGCGTCCTCCGCGTCCGCCGGTTCGCACGCGAACAGGAACACGTACAGGTGCGCGGCATCGGCCGTCACGACGTCGCCCGCGCGGCGCGGGCGGCAATGGCGCAGCGCGTCGACGTGCGACACGCCGGGCAGCAGCGCGATCTTCGCGAGCGTGTGCGGCAGCGCGAGCACGGCGCCGCGATCGAGCACCGCGCGAATCCGCAGGCAGAACGCGCCGACCGGCAGATAACCGAGCACCGAATCGCCGAGCGCGGCCGCGAGCGCCGCACGATAGTCGGCCGCGACGGGCCGCGCATAGAGCTGGCCGCGCAGTGCGTGCACGGCCCCCTGCAGTCGCGATACCGGCAGGTCGCGTGCGATGACGCGGCTCGCGCCGACGCTCAGCACGAGCATCTCGAACTGCTGGCGCAGCACTTCGCCGCGCTCGACGACCGCGATCTTCAGCGCACCGCCGCACTGCCGGCGCAGCGTGTGCACGTCCGCGCACAGCGCTTCGAGCTGCGCATGCGAACGGAACGCGAGCACCGCGGTCGCGGCCTGGGCACGCGCGCAGGCGGCAACGACGGCCGCGTTGTCCTCGACGATTTCCCAGCCCTGCGGCGCGCGGTTCGTGCCGTCGAGCACCGCGCGGCTGACGACGACGCGATCCTCGTCGCTCGCGAGCTTCATCCGGTTCGCCGGCTCGGTCGCGCCGCCGTCGATGCTCGCCGACAGCCGGCCGCCCGGCGCGAAACGCAGCGGCCGTACCTCGCCGGCCGCGAGCGTATCGCCCGCCCGCCAGAAATCGACGATCCACAGCAGCTCGCCGTGGGTGCGCTGCAACTGCGCGACGCCCGAGCAGATACCGTGGAAACCGCTGCGCGGCGTGCGATCCGCATCGCGCACGAGCGGTGCATCGTCGGTGCGTGCCGCGTCGTCCGCGCGGGGCGCTTCGGGATCGAGCAGCAGCACGAGCGCGATCCGGCGCGTGCGGCACCAGTCGGCGAGTGCGTGCGCCTCGTCGGCGAGCGCGATCGGGTCGTCCCAGCTGAACCAGCGCTGCGCGCCCTCGACGAAATACAGCGAGCGTGCGCGAAAGCCGTAACGCTTCATCGCGCGCAGGCCGCCGGTCAGCCGCGCGAACGGGCCCGGTGCCGCGCGGCGCGGTGCGTCGGCCGTCGCGCCCGTGCCTGTGCCGGCGCCGTCACCGCCGGCCGGATCGGCCGCGGGCGCGGGCGGCATCGCGAGCACGTTCAGGTTGCGCGGCCAGCCGGCCGGATGCGCGCCGTCCGCGAAGCCGCGCGCCCGCATCTGCCCGGCAACGTGCGCCGCGTCGCGCGCGAGCACGACCGTCACGTCGCGCGTGCGCGCCTGCCGTGCGCTCTCCCACACGAGCGCATCGCAGGCCGGCGTACCGCCGGCCGCGTAGATCGCGTACAGGCCGCCCGCTTCCAGCTGCGTCCACGCGTCGGGCAAGCCGTCGATCGCGAGCCGGCTCACCGTGCCGGCGCGGCCGCCGGCCGGCCCCGCGCCCAGCAGCGCACGCAGGCGGCCCAGCAGGCCGGCGGCGCCGAGCGCGGGACGGGTGGCATCGATTTCCGTATTCACGGCGCGTTCCCCTAGTAATCCGAATAAAGCCGCACGGGTGTCGGCGTGACGAGCCAGCTGCGTTGCGCACGGGCGTCGAACGCATAGCGCAGGTACACGAGCGCCGAACTCGGCGCGTAGTCGTGCGACCGGTCGACGTGCAGCTGCGCGCCGACGCTCAGGTGCGGGTTCACGCGATACTCGACGATCCCGTTGACGCCGTACGAGAACGACACGCCGCGCGTCGAGCTGCCCGCGTACACGAACCCGGCCGCCACCTGCGCGGCCCGCTGGTCCGAGAACGTCGGGTAATACAGCGAATCCTTCTCGTAGCTGTTCGAGATCCCGCCCGTGACGGTCAGGTCCCACGACAGCGCATCGTGCCGCCCCGCCCATTCGATCGGCACGCCGAGCGACAGATAGCGCTGCGGGCTGTAGTAACCGCCCTGCCCGTACGTGTAGTAGCGCAGGTTCTGCGCGTAGTGCCACGCGTTGCCGACGAGCCCGGTGCTGACCTTCATCGTCGCGCGCTCGTACACGGGCACCGTGAAACCCGTGCGCAGCGTGACTTCTGCGTTGCGCTCGACGTTTCGGCCGGACAGCACGCCCGCGCCGAGTTCCGCGAACAGGTTCGTGCGGCCGACGTCGACCGACGCGCGCAGGTTCACGCCGTCGCGGCGCACGCCGCCCCAGACCGCGCCCGTCCACGGGTCGCGCATCCCCGCGTACGACAGCACGCTGCTCGTTTCCGGCCGCCGCGACGCGTTCACCGAGAAGCTGGCCGGGCCCGCGTCGAAGCGATAGCGCACACCGCCGACGAGGTAATGCACGGGAAAACCGAGCGGCGACGTGCCGAGGTCGACGCGCCATGCGTCCGACAGATAGCCGGCACCGAGCGCGACGCCCGTCGTCGACTGGTGCAGCGAGCCCGGCGGATTCGCGATCGATGCGGGCGTCAGCGCGTTCTGCGCCCTGAGCGCCGCGAACGTGCCGAAGGTCTTGAGCGAATACGCATTCGGGTTGCTCGTATCGAGCGTGCCCGGGTCGAGATGCACGGTGTCGATCTGCGCGAACACATGCCCGTCGTAGCGGACCGGCATCTGCATGTAGATCGGCACCTGCTGCGCGCGATACGAAGAGATCCCTTCGTCGCCCGACTTGTACGCAGGCGTCCAGCCGGTCTCGATCTCGGGATTGCGCCGCTGCTCGAGATCCGCGAACGCGGCCTGCGCGGACGTCAGGCCGTCACGGCCCGGGCTCACGCCCGTCGCACGCTCCTGCGACTGCGACAACCGGTACAGCGACGCCGCGTCGTCATAGCGGCCCTGCGCCTCGGCCACGCGCCCGGCCGCGACCGTCACGTCGGCGCGCGCCGGATACGCGGCATGCAGCCGGTCGGTCACCTGCGCGGCTTCGTCCGCGCGGCGCAGCGCGTTCAGGCGGCGCACGGCCGACAGTTGCGTGTCGACGTCGTCGTCCGGCGTGCGCGCGAGCACCGCCTGCACGCGCGCCAGCGCGGCGGCACGGTTGCCGCTGTCCTCGTCGATGCGTGCCAGCGCGAGCTGCGTATCGGCATCGTCCGGCGTGCGCGCGACGACCGGCGCGAGCGCATCGCGCGCCGCGTCGTAACGGCCTTGCGCGCGTTCGAGATCGGCCCGTTCGAGCGCATGACGCTTGTCCGCGCGGCCGGCCGGGCTCGCCCGATCGAGCAGCTTGCGCGCCTGCGCGTAGTCCTGTCGTGCGATCGCATCGTCGGTCTGCCGCAACACGAGCCGCAGCGACTGGTCCTCGATCCGCGCCGTCTGCGCGGGCGTCAGCGACGGTTCCCGGCGCAGCGTGTCGAGCCACGCGGCAAGCGCGTCGTCGCGCCCCGCGCTGCCGAGCAGGTCGCCATAGCGCAGCCTCACGTCCGTATCGGCTTCACGCGGGTGCGCGGCGATCCAGTCGTGCAACGGTGCGAGGCCGCGATCCGGTTCGCCCGCGTCGATCCATTGCGCGCCGATCGCGGCGAGCATGTCGGGATCGTCCGGCGCGCTCGCCTGGGCCTGCGCGAGCGACGCGGCGAACGCCGTGCGGTCGCCGCGCGCGAGCGCACCGCGTGCGTCGGCCAGCGCGCGTTGCGCATCGAGCTTGCGCGCAAGCGCGCGCATCCCGTCCGTACGGTGCGCGTCGTCGACCGGCGCGAGCGCGGCCTGCGCGCCCGCCACGTCGTCGAGCGAATTGCGATACAGCGCGGTCGCGTAGCGCATCTCGGGCGTCGCGCCTTGCGCGAGCCCGTCGTCCATCACCGTGCGGCCGAGTTGCGGCAGCCCCATGTCGCGATAGAGGCGCGCGAGCGCGAAGCGCGTCCACGGCGCGTCGGGCACCGCGCGCACGGCCGCCTCGTAGCGCTGCGCGGCGGGCCCGCGTTCGCCCTTGTCCGCCAGCACGCGCGCCTGGTCCGCGAGCAGGTCGGCACGCAGGCCGTCGAGCGCGTGCCGGTCGTCGCGGCCCGTCACGCGGCCTTGCAGAGCGTCGAGCAGCGGGCCGATCCGGTCCGCGCGGCTGGTGTTCTGATACAGCGTGGCCGTATCGCGCACGGCCGCGAGGCTCGGCGAACGCGCGGCCAGCAGCTCGCGCAGCAACGGCTCCGCGCGCGCCCAGTCGCGCTGCGCGAGCAACGCATCGGCAAGCTGCAGCTTCGCGTCCGGACTGTCCGGCTGCATCGCGAGTGCCGCACGCGCCGCGCGCTCCGCGTCCTGCGGACGTCCCGCAGCCGCCGCCGCGCGGCCTTGCGCGAGCAGCCCCCAGAACTGCGCGGTGCGCGCGAGGCCCTGCCATTTGCCGCGCTGGTCGGTCGCGAGCGTCGCGGCGCGCGTGAACAGCGCGCGCGCCTCGTCGTGCCGCCCTTCGCGCAGGCGCAGCAGGCCGAGCCCGCCGACCGCGTCGGCGTCGTCCGCGCGTGCGCGCGCGGCGCGCGTCAGCAGCGGATCGGCGCCGGCCAGGTCGCCGCGCGCGAGCGCCTGCAGGCCGCGCTGCTGCGCGATGTAGTCGGGATTGCGCTCGAGCCGGCGCTGCGCGTCGCGCTGGCGATCCAGTGCCGCCGCGCGATCGACGAATTCGGTGTCGTCCGGCACGAGCACGAGGTACGCATGCAGCGCATCGAGGTACGCGGGATCGCTGCCGGCCGACTGCAGCACGCGCCGCCACTGCGCCATCGCCTCCGTATGGTCGGCGTCCGCGCGCTTCGCGAGCGCCCACGCGAGCCGGTTCGCCTCAGGCCGCGTGTCGGCACGCTGGTTCAGGAGCCGCACGAGCGCCATCGCCGCGCTCGTGTCCTGCGGATCGGCCGCGACCGCGCGGCGCAGCGCGGCGATCGCCGGCTCGCGCCCGCCCGGCGCATTCGACACGATCTGGTAGTACTCGGCGCCGAGCGCGCCCTCCGGCGCACCGTTCGGAAACAGCGCGACGATCCGCCGTGCCGCCTCGTCGGCACGGCCGCTGCGCGCGAGCAGACGGATCTGCGCCATCTCGCCGCGCCCGCTCGTCGCGACGCGATATTCGTCGGCGACCCGCCGCGTGGCGGGCGCATTCGGCGACTGTGCCTGCAGGCGCGCGAGCGAGGCCTGCGCGCCTTTCGCGTCGCCGAGCCGCAGCAGCACGCGAACCTGTTCGGCCAGCAGCTCGGGATCGCCCGGCGCGATCAGCAGCCCCTTGCGCAGCGCGTCGCGCGCCAGGTCGTCGCGATGCTTGACGCCCCACATCCGCGCGGTTTCAAGCTGGCGCTGCGCATCGGCGGACGCGGCGGCCGCCGGCGTCGCGGAAGATGCCATCGTCGTGCCCGGCGTGGTGCCCGGCGCCGCCGCGCACACCGACGACGCGAGCCACGCGAATCCCGCGACGTGCGGCGCGGCGCGCTTCAGCGGGCGGCGCACGAGCGGCCTCCCCAGCGGGCGTCGAGCGTGCCGTCCGCGCCGAACCGGTAGCGTCCGTCGCGCCAGCCGAGCCCGAACAGCGTCAGCACGCTCGTGTAGTAACCGGGCGCCGACTGGCGCGCGAGCGTATCGACACGCGCCGCCTGCGCATCGGCGAGCGCGCGCTGGCCGCGCGCGTCGAGGAACGGCACGGCGGCCGCCGAAAACCCGCCGTTGCCGTCGTTCGGCCCCGCGACGCCCGTCGTCGTATCGACCTTCTCCGGCGGCGCGCCATGCGCGGCGATGTAGTCGGCGAACGGCGCAAAGCGTGCGAGCAGCGGCGCGGCGAGCGGATCGGCGCGGTCGAGCATGCCGGCCCACAGGTACACGCGGATCGCGTTGTACGCGCTCTGCGCATGCGTGTCGCGATCGGGCCCGAAACCCGTGCCCGCGCGATACAGCGCCCAGTCGGGCGAAAAGCCCTTCGGTGCCGTGTCGAGCAGCACGCGGCCGGTGCTGGCGGCGAGCGCGGCCCAGCGCCGGTCGTCGGGCAGGCGCGCGCCGAGCGCGCGGATCACCTGCGGCGGCGAATAGCTCGGGTTCAAACGCCACTGACCGTCGGCCAGCTTGAACCCCGTCGGCCCCGGCAGCAGCGTGAGGCCGAGGCCCGGCACGGTCGCGGTCTCGTCGTCGAGCACGCGCTTCGCGAGCAGCGCGCCGCGCGCCGTGTAGCTGCGCTCGTGCCACAGCCGTCCGGCCTCGACGAGTGCATACGCGATCCACAGGTCGGCGTCCGACGCCGCGTTCGCGTCGAGCACGCGCCACGCGCCGTCGGGCGCACGGCCCCACAGCCACGCCGGCAGGTGCGCGCTCAGGTCGCCCTGCGCGAGATTGTTCTCGGTCCATGCGAGGATCGTGTCGAACATGCGCCGGTCGTTCGCGACCAGCGCGAAGAAGAGTCCATACGCCTGCCCCTCCGACACCGTGCGTGAATCGGCCGAGCCGACGTCGATCACGCGGCCGTCGGCCGAGATGAAATCGCGCTTGAACGCGTCCCAGCGCGGCCACGCCGCGCCGCATCCTGCATCGGCCGCGTCAGCCGCACCCGCGGCGTGCGCGCGCGAGGCCATGCCGGCTCCCGCGCACGTCATCGCCACCGCCAGCGCGAGTGCCGCGCCGACGCGCCGCGCCGGCCGCGTTGCCCGTCGCTTCGCCATAACCCGCGCCATCCGTTACATCCCCCGTCGACGCGCGGCGATTCTCTGCAGCACGCTGAACACGCCGAGCGCGAGCAGCAGCCCCGCGACCACGCCGACCGCACCGAGCACGACCGGATGCCGCGCCGCTTCCGTCCACACGCGCGCATACCACGGCACGAAGCCGACCACGTAAGGCTCGCCGACGCGCAGGCTGTCGACCTGCCCCGGCCGCACCAGCGCGAGGTCGCCCTGCAGCTGCGACACGAGCCCGGCGTTCTCGAACACGTCGAGCAGATCGCCGAGGCGCGGCTGGTCGGTCGCCGTCAGCGCGACCACGCTGCGCCCCCGGCTGCCCGGCAGCTCGAACCCGGCAAGCGCCGCGAGCGAACCCGTCTGCTCGATGTGCGCGCCGCCTTCGGCCAGGCCGACGCCGTTGCGCCAGCGCTCCTTCACCGAGAACGCGATGCGCGCGGTGCCTTCGCCGCCCGCGCTGCCCTGCTCGCCGATCACGAGCGGCAGCGCCGAGCGCCAGTGCGCGAGCAGCGGCGACGCGGGCGAGCCGTCGATCACGAGCAGGTCCTTGCTGCCCGACAGCGCGGCGACGTCGCCGGGCCGCGCGACCTGCACGCGCAGGGCCGGAAACCCGGTCCATTCGCCCATGTGGCCGAGCATCGTCAGGTAGGCCTCGAGCTCCTGCGGCGACGGCCGGTCGGGCATCACGACGGCCGTCTGCGACAGGTCGGCGAAGCGCGTGAACGGGAAGCCGCTGTTCGCGAAGAACGCGAGGTTCGGCAATTGCGCGTAATGGACGAAGTGCGAGAAGTCGATCGTCGAATCGGGATCGATCGCCGCGCGCTGCGGCTCGGTCGCCGTGCTCGAGCACAGGCCCGTCTTCTGCGAGTCGAGCGTGAAGCGGAACTGCAGCTGGTTGCCGCTGCCGACCCGGAACGCCGGGATGTCGACGTCGCTCGTCACGCGCCCTTCGGGCACCGACAGCAGCGGCAGCTGCATGCGGCCGTGCGCGTCCTCGGCTTGGGCCGGCCCGAGCCGGTACGACTTCACGAGCTGCTCGTTGATCTCGACGGCGAGCGTCGAGTTGTCCTGCACGGTCGGCGCCGTGTAGCGGTAGCGCAGCGTGATCGGCACGCCCGCGCCGTTCCACGAATGCAGATCGGCCGGCACGCGCAGGTTCAGGCGGATTGCGTCGGGCGTCGTGCCGCGCACTTCCAGCTGGCGCGTATCGGATACGAGCTCGCGGAACGCGATCGGCCGGTTCACGGGCAGCCAGCGCGGCGCGTCGTACGGCTTGCGCGGCGCGCCGGGATCGACGTGCGCGACCGTCGCCGCCGGCCCCGACAGCGCCGCGCGGCCCAGCACGAGCGTCGCGACCGCATCGTCGACCTCGGCCGCCGTGCGGCCCGTGACGACGAGCAGCTTGCGCCCCGGCGCGGCCGGGTTGTCGGCCACCGCGAGCAGCGGGCCGTTGATCGACGGCAGCGCGAGGCCGGCCGGCAGCGTCGCGGCCGTGCCGATCACCACCGCCTGGTCGTCCGTCGGCAGCCCGGACGACACCGGGAACCGCGCATGCCGGTAATCGGCCAGCGCGCCGAACCACGACGCGAGCACGCCCGCGCTGCGCAGCGTCGCCGAATCCGGCGACGCCGGCAGCACGAACGGCAACCGCACGCGGCCGTTGTCGCGCCGGTCGAAGAACGGCGCGGGCAGCAGCGCGAGATCGTTCGGCAGGCGCACCGGCGACTCGTCGAGGATCAGCTCGCTCTTCGGGCTCACGTCGGCCCACAGCGCCGAGTTCGACGGATCCTCGCAATGGTCGAGCGTGTAGTGCGCGATCAGGCGCAGGCCGATCTGGTTGAAATCCGAGAAGTAGCGCGGATCGATCGGGATTTCCTGCGTGACCGTCCGGCCCGCCTGCGCGGCGTCGAACGGAACGGTCGCGATCACCTCGCCGTTCACCGACACCTTCAGGTGCGACATCGGGAAGACCAGCGACGGTGAATAGGCGTAGGTCAGGCGCAGCCGCGCGCCGGTGACCACGCGGTCGAGCCGCACGCCTGCGTTGATCGTGCGCGCGTCGTCGGCGCCGCGCAGGCGCAGCGGATCGAACGCACCGAGCGACGCGAACGGCAGGTGCACCGTCGTCGCCGGCAAGCCGGCCGACGGCGTACTGGCCGCCGCGGGCGCGGGCGCGGCCGCGAGCACCGGCGCCGGCATCGCGCCCGAGGCCGCGGCGGCGGCGGCGGCCGGCACGGCCGGCATCGGTGCGGCCGACAACGCGGCGGCGTGAAACGCGCCGACCATGGCGGCCGACAGGACGAACAGCGACACGGCCGGCTTCATGCGCCGCTCCGTTTCGTCAGGATCGTCAGGTCATTCGTTGCATCGGAACCGATGCGCGCAAAGCAGCTATGCCCGTGAGTGAACAATCCCACTGCTTCCCCTCATATCTATCCAACTGGCCTGATTCATTTATCGAAACGATGCGGCGATTTCTTTAATCGCCTGTCATCGTGCTGCGCGCGCGCCTGGCACCGGCACGCGCCCATTCGTCACACTATCTCAAAAATAGGACAAAACTTACCCCGATTCGCGACGATGAAGCGAAAAAAACCTCAATCCAGTCGAAAATGCTGCGCGAGAGGGATGAATGGTAAGAATTGCGCCGTTGTCGCCCGACGGGCCGAACGGCATACTGCCGGCGCGGTTCGGCCGGCCGGCGGCGGTCCGTTGCAGACCGCCCCGAAACGCGCCGCCGCGAAGCGGCGCGTATGCTACCGCAATCCCGTGCCGCCGGACGTGCTTTCTTTCACGGAAAACTGACTTGAATCAAATCGCCGACACCGCCACTCCGTCCCCCGATACCCTGCTGCGCATCATTGCCGCCCAGACCGAGATCGCGAAGCTCGGCCTCGACCTCGGCAGCGTGATGGCCTATGTGGCCGAGCAGGTGCCGCAGCTCACCGGTGCGAGCGCCGCCGCGGTCGAATTCGCCGAGGGTGACGACATGGTGTACCGCGCCGCGTCGGGCACCGCGGCCGGGATGCTCGGCCTGCGGCTGCGGCGCTCGGGCAGCCTGTCCGGCCTGTGCGTGCAGCAAGGCGAGCTGCTGCACTGCATCGATTCGGAAACCGACCCGCGCGTCGATCGCGACGCATGCCGGCGTGTCGGCCTGCGCTCGATGCTCGTGATGCCGCTCACCCATGCCGACACGACGGTCGGCGTGCTGAAGGTGATGTCGCCGGAAGTCGACGGCTTTTCGCCAGCCGATGCCGGCACGCTGCGGCTGACGGCCGACCTGATCGCCGCCGCGATGTTCTACGCGGCGCGCAACGAGGCGAACGAACTCTACATGCGCGCGACGCATGACGCGCTCACGGGCCTGCCGAACCGCGCGCTGTTCTACGACCGCCTGCGGCAGTCGATGCACACGACGCTGCGCGCGAACGGCCGGCTCGGCATCCTCAACATCGACATGGACGGGCTGAAGCCGATCAACGACGGGTTCGGCCACCGCGCGGGCGACGCGGCGCTGCGCGAGATCGCCACGCGGATGCAGGGCGCGGTGCGGCGCTCGGATACGGTCGCGCGCATCGGCGGCGACGAATTCGCGGTGATCCTGCCGAACATCGGCAACCGCGACGATGCGCATGCGCAAAGCACGCGGCTCGCGCGCCAGGTCAGCGAGCCGTTCGAATTCGAGGGGCGCCCGCTGCGGCTCGGCGTCAGCGTCGGAATCGCGCTGCTGCCCGACGACGGCACCGACATGACCGCGCTGATCGAGCATGCGGACCAGGCGATGTATGAGGTGAAGCGCACGCGGTCGCAGCGGACGGCTCACGCGTAACGCGCACTCGAAGACGGCTTCCTCGATGCACGGGCGGCCGGAACGACAGCGTCGACCACGCGCGGCGAGCTCACACGGCCGCTGACTAGCCGATCTGCGAAACGGCAATCGCGAGCCCGACCACCAGCCACTGCACGATCGCGACGAGCACACCTGCGCGGCACAGCCCGACCGCGCCGCGCACGCGTGCGTCGAGCGCACGTCCGGCCTTCGACGCGTCGATCCAGCCGAGATCGGCGAGCGCGCGGTCGAGCGCGGCGAGGGCATCGTCGACCGATGCGTCGCCGGCCGCCGCGCGCGCAAGCGCGGCGAACAGCCGGCGGTCGATCTCGATCCGCACCGCAACCCACAGCGCCGCGATCCCCGACCCGGTGCTGACGACGGCCAGCAGCACGCGCGCGACCGTCGCCGGCGCCCAGCCCGATGCGATCCACCAGCCCGCGCCGGCCGCGGCCAGTGCGGCCGCGATCGCCCACGCGCCTGCATCGAGCGCGCCGCGCGCGGCGGCAATCCTGAATGGCGCGGACGGGTCGCGCATCACACACCTCCCACGCCGCGGCGGTGATCGATCCAGTGCTGCAGCACGGCCACGCCGTCGTCCGACCACACCGCATGCGGCCGCACCGCGCGCACCGCGGCCAGCGCGTCGCGCGCATCGCCGAACCCGCGTCGCGCCGCCAGCCACGCGGCCGCGCACAACACGCTGCGCCCGTAGCCGAGCGCGCAGCAGACCAGCACGTCGCGCCCTTCCCCGTGCAGGCGTTCGAGCGCCGCGACGGCCTGCGCAAGTTGCGCGGCCGTCGGCGCGACGAGGTCGAGCTGCGGCACGCTCGTATAGGCGAGCGATGCGTCGGCCGCCGCCCAGCGCGGCATTTCGGCCGTCAGGTCGACCAGTGCCGTGAAACCGTGGCGGCGCACGTCGGATGTGGTCGGCGTGCGGCCGAGCGACACGCGTTCGTCGATCCGCACCGGCGCCGGCTGCCGGAACGTCCACAGCCGCGAATTGACGAATGCGCCGGCGATCGTCGGCGCGAGCAGCCAGCGGATGACGACCGGGAAACGCCCGTGCGCATCCTTCTGGAACGCGCCGGGTGCGCCGCGCCGGTAGATCCACGCGACACACGCGAGCGCCAGCGCGACCCACCCGGCCGCCAGCGCCCAGCCGGGCGCGCGCGGCACGCACCAGAGCGCCACGAGCGCGACCGCCGCCGCGCCGAGCGCATAACGACGCGCGAGCGCGCGGCCGGCCGCGCCCGGCGACGCATCGGCGCCCGGCAGCCGGCCCGCGGCATCGCGCAGCGGGAACAGGAACAGCGCGAGACAGCCGACGGCCGCACCGGTCGGCACGTCGATCGCGTGATGCTGGTAGGTCGTCAGCACCGACACGCCGATCGCCGCGAACCAAAGATGGAGCACGACGCGCGCGAGCGTACCGCGCACGTGCTTCGCATAGACGGCCCACAGCACGACGAGCAGCCCGATGTGCAGCGACGGCGCCTGGTTGAACGGCTTGTCGAACCCCATCAGCAGCGTGAACAGCGTACCGGCCACGCCGCCCGCGTCGGGCCGCTCGAACCCGAAGCGCAGCGGCCACGCGATGAAGCACGCAACCGATACCAGTTGCACGGTCAACAGCCGTTTCATGTGATCGAGCAGGTCGGCGCGGCGCGTCCAGAAGAAGAACGACAGCGCATACAGCAGGTCGATCGACCAGTACGGCACGATCGTCCACGGCACGAACGGGATCGCGTGTTCCCAGCCGAACGCGAAGGTCGGCACCGCCGCACGGCGCGCGGCGAGCCAGTTCGCGAAGCCGTAGGTCGAGAAGAACACGGCGCCCATCACCGCGAGCCAGCCGAGACGCAGCGCGAACGACGCGTCGCGTGCGCCGGCCGCCGACGCCTGCGCCGCCAGGCCGCGCGCGTCGCCGCCGAATTCGCTCATGACGCGTCGACCCGCTGCGCGAGGCTGACCGTGAAAATGCCCATTTCGTCGATCCGCTGGTCGAGCTTGCGGAACCCCGCGCGCGCGACGAGTTCGTCCATCTCGGCCTGCGAGCGGCGGCGCATCACCCAGGTCGCCTCGCCGCGGTGATTGTTCAGTGCGCGCGCGATGAATTCGAGCTGCGGATGCCACGGCTGCCCCGTATAGACGAGATAACCGCCCGGCGGCACGGCCTGCGCGAGCCCGCGCAGCGAGCGCTCGATCAGCGCGTTCTCGCCGAACAGTTCGTAGAGGCCCGACACGATCGCGAGCGTCGGACGCGGCTCGAGCGTCGCGAGCGACGCCTCGTCGAACGCGTCGCCGCGCTCGAAGCGCGCGATCGGCTCGAGGCCGCGCTGCGCGATCAGCACGCGCCCGGCCTCGACGTTCGGCGGGCTGTAGTCGCGCAGCGTGATGTCGTCGGGCGCCGCGCCGTCGCGTTCGGCGGCCGACGCGATCGCGTCGAGCACGTAGCGCCCGTGCCCGGCCGCGATGTCGACGATCCGCACCGGCGTGCCGTGGCCGCGCAGGCGGCCGATCGCCGCGCCGATCAGCTCCTGCAGATGCACCTTGCGCTGGCGGATGCCGACCCAGCCCGGCGAATCGAGATACGTGCGGTCGATCAGCGCACCGACGCCGAGCCGCCCCTGCGCGCGGTTGCGATACACGTAATCGAGCGTCGAGCCCGAATCGAAACCGAGCCGCAGCCCCAGCGCGATACCGTCCGACAGCGCGCCGCCGGCCTTCAGGCCGGCTCGCGTGAGCGCCCAGTACGCACGCGCGAACGCATTCGCGGGCGGCCGGCCGAGCGCCGCGTATTCGTCGTGGAACGCACCGCGCCGGTCGGCATCGGCGAGCGACACGCGCGGGCTCGGCGCATCGAATTCGCGCAGCACGAATGCGCGCAGCGGCGCGAGCGCCTGCGCGCGATCGCGTTCACCCAGCGTGTCGTGATAGAAGCCCGGCAGCACGATGCGCTCCTTGCGCGCGGCGCCGAGGCGTTCGAAGAAGCGGTCTTGCGGGCCGCGATGCACGACCCAGTCGGCGCCCGAGATCAGCAGTTGCGTCGGCACGGTGATCGCGGCCGCATCGGCGACGATCCGCTGCGCGGTGTCGTGCAGGTCGAGCAGCATGTTGACCGCGATCGGCCGCGTGATCAGCGGATCGGACGCATAACTCGCGATCCGCTCGGGATCGTGCGTGAGGAATTTCGGCTTCACGTAGCTGTTCACGTAGAACAGCCCGCGCAGCTTGTGCATCAGCCGCAGGCCCGGTCGCGCGAACGGCACGTAGAGCTTGATGTGAAACGCCGGCGACGCGACGACGAGCGCGCGGATCGGCGGCGCGTAGTCGTGCACCCAGGTGGCCGCGAGCACCGCGCCGACGCTCTGGCCGACCACGGCCATGTCCTCGATCGCGATGCCGTGCGTGTCGCGGATATGTTCGACGAAGGTCTGCAGGTCGCGTACCGACGCGGCCGCGCTCGGGCTGTAGCCGCGTGCGCCGGGCGAGCGGCCGTGGCCGCGCGCATCCCACGCGAAGAACGCGAAATCCGGCAGGTCGAGCTCGTCGACGAGATGCGCGACGCGCGCCGAATGTTCGTGGCCGCGATGCAGCAGCACGATGGCGCCGCGGCAGCGCGGGCCCGTTGCGGGCCAGTGACGATAGAACAGCGTTTCGCCGTCGTGCGTGATGAAGTCGGCCTCGCGGGCCAGGCGTGCGCTCATGCGTTTTCTCTCGTTTCGTTATTCGAATCTTGGTGCGCCGCCCTCCGGCGCCCGGTACCGCCACTGCCTTTGACTGCCTTGACTACCCTTTCAACCGCCCTTTTCCGCGATGCCGGCCTGCACGCGCCGGACCACGGTCACGATCGACAGCACGATCAGCAGCCGCCACAGCCATGCGGCGACACCGCCGACCGGAAACCCGAGCCCGATCCACAGCGCGAACGCGCCGAGGGCGAGCGCGCGGTCGCTCTTGCCGAACGGGCCGTCGTAGCGGCGGCTCACGCCGACCAGCGGGCCGATCAGCCCCGCGCATTCGACGATCACCGCCGTCAGCGCGAACAGCCAGACGTCTGCCGGAGCGAACGCCGGAATCGCGAGAAACGGCAGCACCAGCGCGACATCGGACACGACGTCGCCGAGTTCGTTGAGATATGCGCCGAGCGTGCTTTTCTGGTTGTGCTCGCGCGCGAGCATCCCGTCGATCGCATTGAGCGCCATCCGCACGAACAGCCACAGCGGGATCAGCAGGAACAGCGCACGGGCAAACACGCCGAGCCCGGCGAGCGCGCCGACGACGATCGAGCCGCCGGCCGCGAACAGCGTGACCTGGTTGGCCGTGACGCCGCGCTCGGCGAGCGAGTTCGCGAACGGGCGCAGACGGTTCTGGAATTTGGGTTTGAGTGCGTAGAGGCTCATCGTTTCGTATTCGTTCTATTCGCGCGGCACAGTCGGACACCTTTCCCGCCGCCATGCCCCGGGCGGCGAAACGGCCCTGGACGGCCTTCCATGGACGGCCCTAATCGTCGCCGAGCGGCTCCGATGCGTCAAGCATGCGCCCGGCGCGCAAGCGCGGCGCCAATCTGGCGTTTTTGACGGAAACTCGCGATAATCCGCTGGCCCGAGCGCAGCACGATCCATTCGAACTGCAAACGGGCACTCGTGCAACAGCCGATTATCACGCCGCCGACCGGCGCATTCGCCGCGACGCAACAGCGTGTGGCGGCGAATCGTCCGATTATCGCGGACCTGCGACAGGCAGCCACGAATTTGAAAAAATTTAAACAAGGGCCGTCCGGCGCGCATCCTGCCGCGCCGGCATTCCGGGGTTCCGCCCGCCGCGCATGCGCCGCGGGCCATGCAGGCAGGCAGGAGGCGCGACGCCGATGAACATTCTCAACGTCTGGCAGCGCGACTTCCTGCTGTCCATCGTGCGGCTCGTCGCCGGCGCGTATCCGGTCTGGCATCAGGCGCCGCCGTCCCCCACGCAGAAGATCTACTTCTCGAACCACACGAGCCACATCGACACGCTCGCGATCCTCGCCGCGCTGCCGCGCGACGTGCGCGCGGTCGTGCGGCCCGTCGCCGCGCGCGACTACTGGGACAGCAGCGACGCGAAGCGCCACATCGCGCAGAAGCTGCTGAACGTCGTGCTGATCGATCGCCACCGGGAATCCGGCGGCGATCCGCTCGACCCCGTGCGCGACGCGCTCCGGCAGGGCCATTCGATCATCATCTTCCCGGAAGGCACGCGCGGCGCCGAGATCCTGCCGCAACCGTTCAAGAGCGGGCTGTTCCACCTCGCGACCGAGTTTCCGGACGTCGCGCTCGCGCCCGTCTACCTCGAGAACCTGCAACGGATCATGCCGAAGGGTGCGATCTGGCCGGTGCCGCTGATCTGCAAGGTGCACTTCGGCGCGAACGATGCGCTCGGTGCCCAGGAAGACAAGCCGACGTTCCTCGCCCGCATGCGCGACGCGGTCGTCGCGCTCGCGCCGCCGCAGCGGCCGGCCGGCTGAACACCGCCCCCTCCTTTCCCTTTTCCGGATATCCCCCATGCGAACTCTCTTCTGGGAACTGGTCGCGGGCGTCACGGGCGTGCTCGTCATCGCCACCGTGATCGGCGCGATCCTCGGCGCGCGCAGCGGCGGCACGAGCGCGACCATCGTCAACCTGAACCAGCGCATCCGTGCGTGGTGGGCAATGATCGCGATCATGGTCATCGCGATCGGCCTCGGCAACAACGTCACGTATCTCGTGTTCGCGGTGCTGTCCTACCTGACGCTGCGCGAATTCATCACGCTCACGCCGACGACCGCGAGCGACCACACGACGCTGTTCATCGCGTTCTTCGTCGCGATCCCCGTGCAATACCTGCTGCTCGGGATCAACTGGTACGGGATGTACTCGATCTTCGTGCCCGTGCACCTGTTCTTCGCGATGTCGCTCGTGTCGGCGCTCACGCAGGACACGCGCGAATTCCTGAGCCGCAACGCGAAGATCAACTGGGCGCTGATGGTGTGCGTGTACGGGCTGAGCCACGCGCCGGCCGTGCTGATCCTCGACATTCCGCGCTACACGGGACAGAACGCGCTGCTGCTGTTCTTCTTCCTGCTCGTCGTGCAGATCAGCGACGTGCTGCAGTATGTCGTCGGCAAGCTGTTCGGGCGCCGCAAGATCGCGCCGCAGCTGTCGCCGTCCAAGACGATCGAGGGGTTCGTTGGCGGCGGGCTGCTCGCGACGCTGTGCGGCGCGTCGCTGTATCGCGTGACGCCGTTCAGTTTCGGCGCCGCGTTCGGGATCTCGCTCGCGATCGTGATCGCGGGCTTCGTCGGCGGCCTCGTGCTGTCGGCCGTCAAGCGCTCGCTCGGCACCAAGGACTGGGGTTCGATGATCGCGGGCCACGGTGGGATGCTCGATCGCGTCGACTCGATCTGCTTCGCCGCGCCGGTGTTCTTCCACCTCGTGCGGTATCTGTACGTGTGACGCGCGGGCGGCACCGCGCCGCCCGTTCCTTCGCGCGAACGGTCAGTATCCTGCGCGCAACGCCTTCGGCACCACGTAGCGGCCGCGTGCCGCGTCGAACGTCACCGTGTAGCGCGCGTGAATCGCCTTGTCGCCGCGCGAGCCCGTTTCCGTGACCGTCAACGGATAGACATCGCCGGTGCCGGTCGTGTCGGGCACGATCGAAAACGTGCGGCTCTCGCAATGCGACTTCGCGTTCCCGCAATCGAGCGACCCCGTGTTGTCGAGCGCTTCGTCGATGCGCGGCGCCGCCTCGACGATCGCGTTGCCGACCGGCAGCCAGATCGATCGCATCGCCATCGTATAGCCCTGCAGCGTGACGCCGTCGCCGATCGTGAAGCCGAACAGGTGCGGGCCGTACCGCTCGATGCGCACCGTACCCGGCTCGCCGCGCTTGCCGGACGCGATATCCGTCTTCTTCACCACCGGCTCGAGCGTCTTGCCGTCCGCCGCGGGCTTCAGCACGTACAGGTCGATGGCGCCCGTCGTGCCGTCCGAATCCATCCCCGGCATGCCGTCCTGCACGGCGGCCTCGGTCTCGCCGCACACCGCGAGCAGATACCGCGGGCCGTCGGCGGTCGCGACGCGCAGCGACCCGCACGGCGAATAAATGAAATCGCCCGCGTCCGACTGCCAGCCCTTGCGGTCCGCGCGCCAGTTGCCGTAGTGGTCATGGAGGAACGTGCGCAGCAGGCGGTCGGCCGCGACCGGCTCGACCGCCTGCGCCGTCGCCGGCAGCACCGACGCCGGCACCGCACACGCAACGGACAGCGCCAGGCGTCGCAACAGGGGATGAACCGATGAAATCATGTCGGCGTCGGCAGGAACGGAAAGCGGTATGCGAAATGAGCTGCTGACGGCATCAACGCGTCACCGAGGTTGCGCGACCGGTTCGGGATCGAACGCCGCCAGCCCCGGCCATGCCGCCCGCCCCCACACACCGTCACCCGGTGCAAGCCAGCGCTGCAGCGTGGCGTCGTCGAACGCCTTGCCGAACGGGTCGGCGCGAAACCCGGCCACCCACTGCTTGCGGCCCGCGATATACGCGCTACCGAAATCCGCCCAGCTGCCGAAACAATCCTGCGCGCGCTGCGCGTTGAGCAACAGCACACGCCACGCGGTGTCCGGCTCGGTCCAGCCCATCAGCATCGCCACGCGCGCGAGGAACGCCATCCGCGCACAGGCGAACGCGAGTGCGGCACGCGGGTCATCGGTCGGCTGCAGCGCATGCAGGTCGGCCCGAAACCATTGCGTCTCGAGCACGCGTGCGAGGTGCGCACGCGCATCGTCGTCCGTCGCGTCGGTGCGCAACTCCATCTGATGCAGCATCTGCGCGCGCAGGAACTTGCGCGACGTGTCGTTCAGGTGGCTCGTATCCGCATCGTCGAAACCCGAGAACCCGGTCGCCTCCACGTACGGATGCGCGAGCAGCAGCGCCCAGTGCTTGCGGGCGGACAAGGTCGAATGGCGCGCACCGCGCCGGCGGAGGTAGCGCACGATACGCCACAGCACGAACAGCGCGACGATCAGCTTGAATGTCATGGTCTTCGCCCCGTCATTCGCCGGCACTGGCGCCGTGCGGCGCGTCGTAGCCGGGCCAGCGCACGTTCTCGGTCGCAAAGGCGGGCCGTGCGTCGTCCCGTTGCGCGGACGGCACCGCGGGCGCCAGCGTCGCGCGCACCGCGTAACGCACCGAGCCGGCACGCGGCGGCCGCGCCTGCAGCAGTTCGGGCTGCCGCGCGGCGACCAGCCACTCGACGGTCGGCGTCGGCTCGGCGAGCCGCCCGAACAATTGCGGATGGCGCGCGACGAGCCGTGCTTGCGACGCGGCATCCGTCACGTCCTCGATCCTGCACCACCCCGACGCCGTATGGACCACGCCGAGCGCGATGCAGTCGGGCGGCGTGTTATCCGTCGTCCCCAGCGTATTCAGGCATGCCAGCACGTCGTCGACATAGCGCTCGACCGGCGGCCGGTTCTGCTTGCCCTTGACCTGATCGACGTCGAGGCCGCCGTCCGCGCGCATCGCGACACTGATCGTGATGTGCGGCTGGCCGCTCGCGTCCCGGAAGCTCAGCAGCCGCAGCGTGCGCGCCTCGATCGCTTCCGCGTAGCGCCCGCCGTAGCCGCCCGTCAGCGCCTGCCGGTCGGCGAACTGGCCGAGGCAATGGCGCATCACGTAACTCTCGAACGCCATTTCGGCGCGCAGCAGCGCGCTGTCGGGCAGGAATTCGACGAAGCGGCCGTTCGCGGTTTCACACCAGGTGCGCAGCGCGTCGGGCTGGCTCTCGCGCCAGCCGCGCGCAATCCGGGCCGCCATCTCCGCATGCTCGCGTTCCCACATCGCGAGCGCCTGCGGGCAATTGACACGGTCGAGCTTGCCCTCGAGCCCGGTCCCCTTGCGCGACTCGAGAAACTCGACGAGCGTGGTTTCGAGCGCGAGAAGCTGCGGATCGCCCGGGTCGACCCAGACGACGGGCGCCAGCCTGCCGGCGTCAGCCTCGCCGATCGTCTTCGCGTCCGCACCGAAGCGCCGCGCGACCCACGCCGGCGGCGCGGCGTTACCGAGCGCCTGCCGCGCGTCGTCGAGCGATCCGATCGTGCGTGCCGGCTCGAAGTTCGCGACGACGTGCCGGTAGAAATGGTTGAGCAGCCACGCGCGCACCGCGTCGGCATCGCCTCGCGCGGTGCTGCGCGCGGCGATCGCCGCTTTCAGCGCATCGGCGTTCAGCGCGTTGCGCGGCGCATAGCCGGCCCGCCGACCGACGGCCGTCATTGCCAGAACTTCCACCAGCGCTTGCCCGGCGCGGCCGTCGCCGGGCCCGCCGCCGCAGGCGGCGCACCGGCCTCGCTGATCCGCCGCTCGATCACGTCCATCTTCAGGTCGAGCGGTTCGGCGGCGTGCCGGTTGCCGGCGAGCACCCGTTCGTAGAAATATTTCGCGTCCGGCTGACGGCCCAGTTCGTACGCCGCGTCGGCGGCCCGGAGCAGCACGTTCAGATCGCGCGACGCGTCGGCCTGCGCACGCGCGGCGTCGTACAGCGCCGATGCCTGGTCCGGATGCGACTCCGACATGTGGGCCGCGAACACGAGGCGGGCAATCAGTGCCTCGTCGGGCAACCTGCCGTCGAGCTGGTCGTGCTCGCGCTGCCAGCCGACGAGGCGCTCGAGCCAGATCGGCAATTCGTTGCAGCGATCGACGCGGTACAGCGCGCGCACCACGTCGCGCACGTACCAGTTCGGCTCGTGCCGGCTGTAACCGTATTCGGCGGCGTAGTGCCACAGTTGCTCGGCGGCTTCGAGCATCTCTTCATCCTTCTCCTGGCACGCGAGCACATAGCGCACCCCGTCGTAATGCTCGGCAAACGAACTCGCCGCGATCCCGTTGCGATGCAGGACCAGCGCTTCGTCGTAGCGCTCCTCGCCGCGATAGAGGATCGCGAGGTTGTTGCAGAGCATCGAATACAGGTGCGCGCACGCATCGTACGGATGGCCGTTGCCCGTCTCGAAGAAGCGCTCCATGCAGGCGCGGCCCTGCTCGTACGCGGCGATCTTCAGGCGCTCGAGATCGGCGCGTACCGGCGCCTGTTCGTCAGCCGGCAGCGCGTCGATCGCCTCCTCGGCCCTGTCCTCGATCGAGCACGCGTAGCCGTAGCTCCACAAGCCGCTGCGCAGCGGCGGCGGCGGCAGCTTCATCGCGGCGGCGACACCCAGCGCCCGAATGCGCGCATCGGTCAGCATGAACCCGGTGCGGTTGTCGTACATCTCGCCTTCCTGCGCGGCCGCGAGCAGGCGCGCGGCCTGGGTCGTCGCGTCGATGCGGCCGGTTTCGCCGTCGTAGACGGCCGCGAGCCGCGCGATCCACGGATGGCCGGGCGCGCGCCGCAGTGCGACCTCGCGCGCGGCGTCGGCGATCGCGTAGCGCAACGCGTCGCCTTCGAGCGAGCCGAACGCGGCAAAGATCTCGCCATGGGTCGGCGAACGCGCGGCCAGCGCGTCGGGCCCTTCCGCGCCGAGTTCGACGAGCCGCTCGAGCGTCGGCTGGAAACCCGCTGCGCGCATCGCGCACAGCGGCCACCAGACCGACGTGTCGGTCGGCTCGGCCAGGCGCGCATGGATGATCTGCCCGACCCGGTCGAGCATGCTGCTTTCGATCTGGTACACGTGGAAGAACGCCCTGCGCCCTGCCTCGTCGAAACGGCCCGCCTCGAGCAGCCACGGCAGTTCGTATTCGATGAAGTCGTCTCCGCCGTCCGATTCGAGGCTGTGGCGCGCCATCTCGCAACGGGCCAGCGCGCCCGCGAGATCGCCTTGCGCGTGTGCCGCCCGCGCGGCGAGCCGCGCCAGCCTCACCTCGGCCTCGCGGCGAGGCGGCAGCGCCCAGTCGGCAATGCGCGACTCGACGGCCTGGCGAATGGTGTCGAACTGCAACGGCGCGATCTCGATCATCGCCCGGCCGATCCGCAGCCAGTCGTCGGCGTCGATGTCCTGGTCCGCCGCTGCCGATGCCATCGCAGCCACCGCGGCCTCGGCCGCCGCACGCGCGTCGTCGTCCCGGTCGAGACGCCGCAGTGCCCACGCGCGCAGGCATTGCCGGTTCGCCTCGTCCCACGCGCGAAACGTGGCGCGGCCGGCAATCGCGCGGTTCAGCGCATGCCGCAGTTCGATCGCGTCGAGCGCATGCTCCGCGTGGTCGAATTCGAGCGTATCGAGAATGCGGGCGCGGACGTAGCGATCGGCATCGAGCGTCGGCGACGTGCGCAAGACGTCGTGCATCTGGCCGATCGCCTCGGTGACGGCGTCGTTCTCGCCCAGGTGCCGGGCGACCTGCAGCCGGTATAGCGCGAGTTGCATGCGGATGTCGGGCCGCGCCTCGGGCGGCGCCGCGTCGTGCACGCCCGTGCCGTCCTCGTCGAGCACGGCGCGCGCGGCGGCCGGATCGCCGGCGTGCATCCACAGCGTGTGCAGGCGCGCGATCGCGTCGAGCGAATCGGCACGCAACGGCTGCGCACGCAGTCGTGCCGCAAGGTCGCTCTCGCGGCTCGAATCGCTTTCCTCGAGATCGGCTTCGAGCCGGTTCATCAGTGTGTCGAGCGGCTGGCCCGTCAGGGGCATCGTCGTCATATCGATATTGGAATGGGCGTTTGTAGTTGTATTGGCGCTGGGAGTCATCGACTTCTCCATCTCGGAATCGCGATAGCTTATCAGGAGACGGCGACCGTGCGCGGCCTCGCCATTCGCGTCGCCCGGCGTTACGATCTCGTTCTTCATCCCCGGACAGGTCGATGCGCACGATGCGACGGCGCGACGCGCGCCGACCGGTCCCGCCGACCCGGAAACCGCATGAACCTCACCTTGCAGGATGTCGCGTGGCATCGTTCGGTCGGGCGGCTCATCGAGTCGCTCGACCAGCCTGGCTTCTGGCTGGCGCTGATCCGGCTGATCGAGGAATACGTCGCGGTCGACAGCTGGGTCGTGCTGACCTTCGGCGACGGCCGCCCGCAGGTGTTCGCCGAATGCCCGTACGAAGGCGGCGGCCCCGACCCGCTGTTCCGCGACTACGTGCAGGGCCTGTACCAGCTCGACCCGTTCTACATCGCGAACCGCGACGCGCCGAGGAGCGGCCTGTTCCGGCTGTCGGACGTCGCGCCCGAATGCTTTCGCGATACCGAGTACTACACGCTCTATTTCACGCACAACGTCGTCGAGGACGAGGTGCAGTTCAACGTCGTGCTCGACGATGCGCGCACGCTGTGCCTGTCGCTTGGCAGCAAACGACGCTTCAGCCCCGGGCAGGTTGCGCTGCTCGACCTGATCCGGCCGTGGGTGGCCGGGCTGATGCGGCAGCGGCTCGCGTTCGAGCCCGCCTCCGCGGAGCAGGCGCCGCCGCGCCGGGCCGGCGCGCACGATGGCTTCGAGCAGGCGATGGCGCGGCTCGGCACGCCGCTCACCGCGCGCGAACTCGACGTGATCCGGCTGATCCTCAGCGGCCGCTCGAACAAGGAAGTCGCGAACAAGCTGTCGATTTCCGCCGAAACGGTCAAGGTGCATCGGCGCAACATCTACGGGAAGCTCGCGATCAATTCGCAATCGGAACTGTTTTCACTGTTCCTGAAGGCGCAGACCGACGGATAGCGCGCTCCGTCGCGCCCGTTTTCGCTCCCCTGCCTGCATCTTTGCGGCGGCCTTCGACGGCCGCGGCCGGATCATGCCGATGCCGATGCCGTCGCGGCCCGGTGCGAACCCGCGAGCTTGAATTCGCCGACCGTCTGCGCGAGCTGCGCCGCCTGCTCGCGCAACAGCGCGGCGGCCGCAGCCGACTCCTCGACGAGGGCAGCGTTCTGCTGCGTCGAGTGATCGAGCTGCGACACGGCCTGGTTCACCTGCGCGATCCCGGTGCTCTGCTCGTTCGCCGCGACCGTCATTTCCGCGATCACGCTCGTGATGCCGCGCACGCCCTCGACGATTTCGTCCATCGTCGTGCCGGCCGTCTTCACGAGCCCCGATCCGCCTTCGATCTTCTCGACGGACGACTGGATCAACTGCTTGATTTCCCTGGCGGCCACCGCGCTGCGTTGCGCGAGCGTGCGCACCTCGCCCGCGACGACCGCGAAGCCTCGCCCGTGCTCGTGCGCGCGCGCCGCCTCGACGGCCGCGTTCAGCGCGAGGATGTTGGTCTGGAACGCGATGCCGTCGATCACGCCGATGATGTTCGAGATCTCGGCCGACGCCTTCGTGATCTCGTCCATCGTCGCGACCACCTCGCTCACCACCTCCCCGCCGCGTACGGCAACGCCCGACGCCGATTCCGCCAGCCGGCTCACCTGCGTGGCCGCATCGGCCGAGTTGCGCGCCGTGCCGGCGATCTCCTCGAGCGCCGCCGCGGTCTCCTGCAGGCTCGATGCCGCGTGTTCGGTGCGGCTCGACAGGTCCTGGTTGCCCTGCGCGATCTCCGCGCTCGCCACGCTCACGGATTCGCTGAATCCGCGTATCTGCAGCAGGATCGCGCTGATCTTTTCGGCGAACAGGTTGAAGGCCCGCGCGATCTGCGCAGCCTCGTCGCCGCCGTCGGCCGGCAGCCGCTTCGTCAGGTCCCCGCTCCCGCTCGCGACGTCGGTCAACGCGTCGCGCACGAGCAGCACGCGCTTGAATGCCGCGTTCGTCAACGCGCCGACGAGCGCCGCCGCGACGCAGGCGACGACGAGGATCGCAATGAGCGTCGTCGTCGCGACGGCGCGCATGCCGGCCGTCACGTCCGACCGGTCGAGCGCCATGACGAGCGACCAGTCCGTCCCGGCGATCGGGTGCGCGCGGAGCAGCTTGGTCACGCCGTCCACGTCGATCGCCACCGGTTCGGTCGCCTTCTGCAGGCCGGCGAGACGCTCCGGCGTCAGTTCGGGCGACAGCTCGGCGGCCGGCTTCATGATCAGATCGGTCTTCGCGCCCGCGATCAGGCGCCCGCTCTTGTCGACCAGGAACGCGAAACTCGACGGCGTCGGATGCATCGACGCCACGATCGCGCTCGCGCGCTCCATGTAAAGGCTCGCCGCGAGCACGCCCTTCAGCGTGCCGCCGCGAACGATCGGGGCGGCGAACGCGAACGCGGGCTTGCCGGTCGACGCGTCGCGGTACAACGCCGTGACGACGAGCCGGCCGGCGTCGACCGCCTGCCTGAACCACGGGCGTGCGGTCGGATCGTAGCCGGCCGCGAGCGGGACGTTCGAATACGCGGTGCGATCCGGCAGGCCGAGCGTGAGCACCTGGAAACCGCCCGATTTGCCGAGCAGCGTCAGCGCCGGCAGCGGATCGCCTTCGCCCGGCGTCAGCGTGTCCGCGAGCGCCTGGGTCTGCTGCGCGCGGCTCGCGACCCACTCGTCGAGCGCGAGCGCGTGGCCGGTCAGGACGGACTGCAGGTTCTGGTCGATGGTCGTGTCGTTGTGCTGCTTGACGACGTAGTACACAAGGCCGCCTGTCACGGCCAGGGCCGTGACCACGATGGCGACGCAGGTCGCCAGAATCCGGGCGCGAATCGATGACAGCATGATGACGTTGATCTCCGTTGCCGCGTTGTTTTCGGTTGGTCAAATGGGCACTCAACCGTCCTTAACGACCGCACGCGATGCAACTTGAGGTTCGACTGGTCAGACCGGCAAAAAAAGTTGAGCCCAGGCCGGCGACAGTACGCGGGATCAATACCCCTGACGGGTTAACACGCCGGCGGGATGGGAAAACCGGCGGTTCGGCGCATACTCGGGCGTTCCGACGTCCAACGTTGCGGAGCCGGCCGCGCCGGCCCCGCCCACCGAAATCGCCCATGAAACTGAAGCTCGACATCGTCCAGCTCGCCGGTCGCGACGGCGACACGCACTACAACCTGCAGCGCACGCTCGAAGCGATCGCGACCTGCGCGCCGGGCACCGACATCGTGATGTTTCCGGAAGCGCAGCTCACCGGCTTCCTCGATCCGTCGAACCTGGCCGAATGCGCCGAGCCGCTCGACGGCCCGGGCGTCGGCGCGGTCATCGCGGCCGCACGCGCGCGCGACGTTGCCGTCGTGGTCGGGCTGATCGAGAACGACGGCGGCCGCTTCTACAACACCACCGTGTTCGTCACGCCGGACGGCATCGCGCTGCGCTACCGCAAGACGCACCTGTGGGTGAGCGAGCACGGCGTCGTGCTGCCCGGCGACCGCTACGCGACGATCGAATGGCACGGCGTGCGGATCGGTCTGCTGATCTGCTACGACAACGAATTCCCCGAAACCGGCCGCGCGCTCGCCGAACTCGGCGCCGAGCTGATCCTCATCACCGACGGCAACATGGAACCGTACCGCCCGGTCCACCGCACGTCGGCAACGGCGCGGGCGATGGAAAACCAGGTGTTCACGGTGGTCGCCAACCGCGTCGGCGGCAGCACGCACGACGTCGTGTTCGCGGGGGGCAGCCTCGCGGCCGATCCATTCGGCAACCTGATCTTCGAGGCCGGCAACGGCGAATCGCGCCACGCGATCGAGCTCGATTTCGACCAGCTCGCCGCGTCGCGCGCGGTTTACGACTATCGCAGGGACCAGCGCCTGCATATCGCCGGCGAACGTATCGAGCATGCGGACGGGCTTCGCGAGTTGCTGATTCCGTGACGGGGGCTCGCCCGCCCGGGCGGAGCCGTCCGTCACGCCGGCTCCGGCACCTCGATCGCCAGCAGCGCCGAACTGACCGACTTGCCGTGCGCGTCGAGCGCGAGCGAGCGCGTGACGCCGCCACCGAGCGCATCGCGCAGCACGAAATTGAATGCCCCGAGCGCCGGCAGTTCGTACCGCACGACGTCGCCGTGCACGATACCCGCGAGCCACGCCTTCACCGCATCGGCACCCAGATGCGTGCGCAGATGATCGTAATGGCGCGGATCGCGGCAAATCACCGACACGTTCAGCGTATTGCCCTTGTCGCCGGTGCGCGCATGCGCCAGTTCACGCAGTTGCATCATGCCTCCACGAATGAAAACGACGGCGTCACGGCCGCGCGCGGCAGCAGCACCGACTGCACGGCGATCACCTCGCGCGTCGACTTGAACGCCCCGCCGCCGCCGGCCGGCCCGTTCGTATAGAGCGTCTCGACTTCATTGCCGATCCGCGCCGCTTCGCCGGCGCTCGCCGCGCGGCCGGCCACCCGCACACGCACCTCGGCCGGCTCGCCGCGCACGGCCGGCGTCGCGTCGCCATACAGCGCATCGACGCCGATCAGGTCGAAGCGCAGCTCGGTCGCGGCGACGCCGGTCAATGCCAGCCGCTCGCGGACGATCCCGAGCGCGAGACGCGCGCGTTCGAGCGCGCCCGGGCCGCCGTACGAGATCTGGCCTTCGCCGATCCAGCCGTCGACATACGCCACCGACACCTTGAGCGTGTCGGGCCGCGCCGTGCCGCGCCCGCCCGTCACGCGCACGCGGTCCGCCGCCTCCTCGGCGACGGTGACGTGCGTGAAATCCGCGACGACGTCGGGCTGCAGGTACCGCGCCGGATCGTGTATCTCGTAGAGCAGTTGTTCCTTGCAGGTCGCCGCGCTCACGCGGCCGCCTGCGTGCGGCACCTTGGTGATCACGACCGAGCCGTCCGCCGCGACTTCGCCGATCGGAAACCCGAGCCGCGCGAGGTTCGGCACGTCCTTGTAGCCGGGGTCGGCGAAATAACCGCCCGTCACCTGCCCCGCGCATTCGAGCAGGTGGCCGACGACCGTCGCCGCCCCGAGCGTGTCCCAGTCGTCCATCCGCCAGCCGAACGCGTGGATCAGCGGCGCGGCGAACAGCGACGGATCGGCGACGCGCCCGGTCAGCACGACGTCCGCGCCGGCCGCGAGCGCGTCGACGATCGGCGCGGCGCCGAGATACGCGTTCGCGGATACGATGCGGTCGCGATAGGCGGCGACGTCGTCGCCCGATTCCTCGAAGCGGAACGCGCCGCGCAGTACGACGTCGAGCACGTCGTCGCCTTCGACGGCCGCGACCTTCAGCCCGGCGACGCCGAGCGATTGCGCGATCCGTGCGGTGCGCCGTGCGGCCGCCCGCGGATTCGCCGCGCCCATGTTCGACACGATGCGCACGCCGTTCGGCACGGCGACCGGCAGCACGGCGCGCATCCGCGCGTCCAGCAGCGGGTCGTAGCCGAGCGACGGGTCCTGGCGCCGCGCCTGCTGCGCGATCGCGATCGTGCGCTCGGCCAGGCATTCGAAGACGAGATAGTCGAGCTGCCCGTGTTCGGCCAGCTCGACCGCGGGCTCGATCCGGTCGCCCGAGTAGCCGGCGCCCGCGCCGATGCGCACGCGCCGTTCAGGTTGCTTTGCTGTCATGTCCATACCGTCGTCGTCCGGCGGGTGCGCCGCCGGTGAAAATCAAAAGATGCCCAGCACGACGCACGCGATCGTCATCACGATCGACGCGCCGAACAGCAGCGGAAACGTGAACTTCTGGTGCTCGGCCAGCTCGATGCCGCACAGGCCGACGACGAGGAAGGTCGCGGGCGTCAGCGGGCTGACCGGGAAACCGGTGGTCATCTGGCCGAGCAGCGCGGCCTGCCCGACCTGCACGGCCGGCACGCCGAGCTGGCCGGCCACCTCCGCGATCACGGGCAGCACGCCGAAGTAGAACGAATCGGGATCGAACAGCATGCTGAGCGGCATCGACGCGAGGCCGAGCGCGACCGGGATGTGGCCGGCCATCGACGGCGGCACGAAGCCGACCGCCGCCTGCGCCATCGCCTTCAGCATCCCGCTGCCCTGCATGATCCCCGTGAACACGCCGGCCGCGAGCAGGATGCCGGCCATCATCAGCGCCGCGCGCGCATGCGCGTCGATGCGCTTCCTCTGCATGTCGACGTCCGGGTAGTTCACCATCAGCGCGATGCACAGCCCGACCATGAACATGATCGCCGGCGGGATCTTCTCGCCCATCACGACCATCGTGCCGAGCACGACGAGCGTCAGCACGAGGTTGAACCAGAACAGGTGCGGCCGGCGCAGCGCCTGCTCGTCGGGCGTCAGCTCGCGGGTCGGCAACGGAATCGACGCATCGTCGCGCGACAGGCCGAGCCGCTTCTCCTCGCGCCGCCCGAGCCAGTACGCGACGCCGAACACGAACACGAGCCCGATCGCCTGCACCGGGATCAGCGGATTGAACAGCGCCGACACCGGCAGATGCAGCGAAGCGGACGCGCGGATCATCGGCCCCGTCCACGGCAGGAAGTTGATGCCCGCGGCCATCGACACCGCGGCGGCCAGCACGCGCCGGTCCATCTTCAGCCGGTCGTACAGCGGCAGCACGGCCGGAATCGTCACGAGGAAACACACGGCGCCCGAGCCGTCGAGGTGGATCAGCAGCGCGAGCAGCGTCGTGCCCATCACGATGCGCGTCGGCCGCGTGCCGACCGCGCGCAGGATCCGGTCGATGATCGGGTCGAGCGTGCCGGCGTCGGTGATCGTGCCGAAATAGAGGATCGCGAACACGAACATGCCGACCACGGGCGCGAGGCCCTTCAGCCCGTCGACGACGAACTTGCTGGTGTGCAGCCCGAAGCCGCCGATCAGCGATGCGGCGATCGGCACGATGATCAGCGCGACGAGCGGCGACATCCGCTTCGACAGAATCGCGGCCAGCAGCACGACGATCGTGCCAAGCCCGAGTAACGGCAGCATCCGTGTCTCCTACCTTGTCTTTTGTTGGAGACGAGCGTAAGGTCGGCGCAGCGATAGCACAATTGAAATGATTTGATCGCAGCAATCACGAACCGTTATGGATCTGAATCTTCGCGACATTCGCGCGTTCGTCACCGTCGCGCACGCCGGCAACTTCACGCGCGCCGCCGCGCGGCTGCACCTGTCGCAGCCGGCGCTGACCGTGCAGATCCGCCGGCTCGAGGAAATCGTCGGCGCGCGCCTGTTCGACCGCAACAGCCGCAGCGTCGCGCTCACGCAGACCGGGCGCGAGCTGCTGCCGCTGCTGCAGCGTTCGCTCGACGACATGGAGCGCGTGCTGCGCGACGCGCGCGCGCTCGGCGAAGGCACGAGCGGCACGGTGCGGCTCGCGTGCCTGCCGACCTTCGCGTCCAGCGTGCTGCCGGAGCTGATCCAGTCGTTCCGGCGCGACGTGCCGCGCGCGGGCTTCGAGATCCGCGACGGCGTCGCGAGTCTCGTCACCGCGCTCGTGCGCAACGAGGAAGCCGATCTCGGACTGACGGGCGGCGACACGTTCGATGCGTCGCTGGAGGTGCTGTATGCGGGCGCCGACCGGCTCGTCGCCGTGTGCCCGAAGGATCATCCGCTCGCGCGCAAGCGCCGCGTGAGCACCGCCGATGTCGCGGCCGTGCCGCTCGTGCTCACCGCGCAGGGCACGAGCGTGCGCAGCGTCGTCGATGCCGCGCTGGACGCGGCCGGCTGCACGCCCGACATCGCGTGCGAGCCGACCTACATGATGACGGCCGTCGCGATGGTGCGCGGCGGGCTCGGCGTGACGATCCTGCCCGCGACCGCGCGCGAGGTGCGCGCCGAGCCCGAGCTGGTGGCGAAGCCGATCGACGATCCCGCGTTCGTGCGGCCGATCGCGCTCGTCACGAAGCGCGGCCGCACGCTGCCGCGCGTCGCGCAGGCGTTCGCGGAAACCATGCTGACGGAATTGAAAAAGCGCGCGTGAACCGCGCGCCCGGATCGGGACAGCTCGCCCGCGTGATGCCGGGTTCGGCTTACTTCACGTCCGGATCGACGTGCAGCGATTCGCCGATCGCATAGAAATTGCCGCCCGCGATGTAGTGCAGGCTGCGCAGTGCCGGATCGGCCGATTCGAAATACCAGTGACCGTCGCGGAACACGCGCGTGTCGGACCACGCCGCGACCACCTCGCCGATGAACAGGTCGTAGGTCTGCTGGTTGTGCGGCTCGGGAACCAGCCTGCACGCGAGCCAGCCCGAGCAGCCGGCGACGAACGGCAAGTCGTGGCCTTCGACGTCGAACAGCGTGACGCCCGCCTCGCGCAGCTTGTCCGGACGCTCCGCGAGACTGTGGCTGCCGACCGCGTGCGTGAGCTGCAGTTGCGCGGCCGTCGGCACCTGGATCACGAACGTGCCGCTGCGCTCGACGAGCTCGCGCGTCTTCGCGGACTTGTCGAGCACGACCGTCAGCTTCGGCGGCAGGAAGTCCAGCGCGCACGCCCACGCGGCGGCCATCACGTTGTCGACGCCGTCGTGGCGGGCCGACACGAGCACGGTCGGGCCGTGGTTGAGGAGACGGTAGGCTTTCTTCAGCTCCACCGGAGCGATGTGACTGTCCATACGGATTCCCTGGAGAACGGCGCGCACGGACGGATGCCGTGCGGCGCGCGGCGCCGGCCGGCGCGCAGGTGCGCAGCCGCGCCGAAGGCCGCATTCTCGCACCCAATTTCAATCGGTGCCGACAACGCCGCCGGTCACTTCGCGAACAACTGGCCGATATCGCGGAACGCCTTGAATTCGAGTGCATTGCCGCACGGATCGAACAGGAACATCGTCGCCTGCTCGCCGACCTGCCCCTGGAAGCGCACATACGGCTCGATCACGAAGGTCACGCCGAACGATCTCAGCCGCTCGGCCAGCGCTTCCCAGCTCGCCCAGTCGAGCACGATCCCGAAATGCGGCACCGGCACGTCGTGACCGTCGACCGCGTTCGTATGCGCGCTTTCCTGCGATGCGGTCTTCGGATGCGCGTGGATCACGAGCTGATGCCCGTAGAAGTCGAAGTCGACCCACTGCGCGCTCGAACGCCCCTCCGCCAGCCCGAACACACGGCCGTAGAAATCGCGCGCGGCCGCCAGGTCGTAGACCGGGATCGCCAGGTGAAACGGGGAAAGACTCATGGTTGCCTCGTGATGGAACGCTCGCGTGGCGCGAGGACGGCACCATGGTAGTCAAGGTCGATCGAAAATCAAATCAATATATAGTTTCGTCATTCACAAACGGAATTGATGAATGATCCGCGAACTGAGAACCCTCGTCGCCGTCGCCCGGGAAGGCACGTTCGCCGCGGCAGGCCACCGTATCGGGCTCACGCAGGCGGCCGTCAGCGCGCAGATGCAGCGTCTCGAAGCCGAGCTCGGCTTCGCGCTGTTCGACCGGCAGGGCCGGTCGGCGCGGCTCAACGAAATGGGCCATCACGTGCTCGGCCAGGCGCAGGCGCTGCTCGGCCTGTACGAGAACCTGAGCTCGACGGCCCCCGGCTCGCCGGCCGCCGTGCGCGTGACGATCGGCGCGATCGCGTCGGTGCAGAGCGCGCTGCTGCCGGCCGCGCTCGCCGATTTCCATCGCCGGCATCCCGCGTGCCGCACGCGCGTGATACCGGGGCTGTCGATCGAGCTGGTCAACCGGGTCGACGCGGGCGAGATCGACATGGCCGCGATCATCCGGCCGCCGTTTTCGCTGCAGAGCGACCTGCACTGGACGACGCTCGCGCAGGAACCGTTCCGGCTGATCGTGCCGCGTGGCGTGAAAGGCCAGGACTGGGCCGAACTGCTCGCGCGCGAACCGTTCGTGCGCTACGACCGCGCATCGTTCGGCGGACGCCAGGTCGATCGTTTCCTGAAAAAGATGCACCTCGCGGTGCGCGACACGTGTGAGCTCGACGAGCTCGACGCGATCGTCAAGCTGGTCGGGAACGGCGTCGGCGTCGCGATCGTCCCGCAGACCGCCGTCTATCGCCGCTGGCCGGCCGGCGTGCGCGCGATCGACCTCGGACACCATACGTTCCACCGCGACATCGGGCTCGTGCACCGCGCGCGGCGGATGATGTCGGAGCCGGCGCAGCAGCTCGCGCAACTGATCGAAGCGGCGTCACGACGGCGCGCGCCGCCGCAGGCGGCATAGCGCCGACGTCGTCGGTCAGCGCCGCCCGGCCGCCCAGTCGACCGCCGCATCGAACAGCGCGACGCCGGCCGGCGACAGGTTCGCGAACGTGTCGTTGTCGATGAAGAACATCACGCGGCGCGCCGGCGCGAGCGCTTCGTAGTCCATCGTCGCGCCCTTCTCGTACGCGAAGATCGCGGCCTTGTCGGGTTGGCCGTACACGGTCGCGATCGTGATCGCGCCGAGCCCCGGCTTGCCCCAGCTCATCGGCGCCTGCTTGCCGTACACGCTGGTCGCGCCGGCCGGCAGCCCGGCCGAGATCGGGTGCGGCGCATTGACGAGCCACAGGTAGCGTTCCTTGCCCGTTTCGCCGAAGTCGACGTCGTGACGCTTGCCCGTCATCGCGAGATCGTCGAGCAGGTCGTTTTCCCACGTGACGAGCGGCTTGTCGAGCGTGCGCCAGCCGGGCCGCACGTTCTTCGACGACACCGTCGACGAGATCACGACGAGGTCGGCGTCGCGCGCCGCGTCGGGCGTCGAGGACTCGTCGATCAGGCGCACCGCGTAGCCGCGTTCGCCGAGATGCTGGCCGATGCGTTCGTCGACCTTCAGGTTCGGGCCGCGCAGCTGCACGAGCATCGCGACGCGCGTGACGGCCTGCGGTGCATCGGCCGCCCGCGCGGGCGCAGCCACCCCTGCCCCGAGGCCCAGGCCCGCGCCGATCGCGAGCACCGAGCCCGCGATCGCGCGCAAGGCGCGGCGCCGCGCACCGGCGGCACCGGTGGCAATGGCGCGCACGGCGCCGGCCTTCATGTTCCGGTTCATCTGGATCTTCTCCGAAGCCGCGCGCCGCCGTGACGGCCGCGCGGCGATTGCGTGGTCAGAACTGCAGCGTGGTGAGCAGCGACACCTGTCGCGCATCGCCGATCGCGACGAAATAGCGGTTCGCGCTCGACGGGTAATAGGTGCGGTTGAAGAGGTTCTTCACGTTGAGCTGGAACGACAGCTTCTGCTTGCCGATCCGCGTGTCGTAGGTCGCGAACGCGTCGGCGAGCACGTACGACGGCAGCGTGAAGCTGTTCGCCGAATCGCCGGGCCGCGCGCCGACGTAGCGCACGTCCGCGCCGATGCGCAGGTTGTCGCCGCCGGCCAGCGTGCCGACATCGTAGACGGCCGCGAGCGACGCCGTATGGCGCGCGACGTTCCACAGCTGGTTGCCCGCGTAAAGCGGATCCTCGGTCGTCTTCGCGTCGATGTACGCGTAGCTCGCGATCACGTTCACGCGCTCGCCGATCCGGCCCGACACGTCGAGCTCGATCCCGCGCGAGCGCGCCTTGCCCGACGTGCGCCAGTCGGTCAGCTTGGTCGCGTCGTTGTATTGCGACACGAGCACGTTCTTCTTGTCGATGTTGAAGAGTGCCAGCGTGCCCGTCATCCCGCCCGGCAGGTCGAGCTTGCCGCCCACTTCCCACGCGGTCGCTTCCTCGGGCGGCGTCGCGCCGTCGATGATGTAGCCCGTCATCGGCGCGATCGACGAAGACGGCTTCAGCGACTGCGAATAGCTGCCGTACAGCGAGAACGTATCGGTCCACTTGTAGACGACGCCCGCGCGCGGCAGCCACTTCGAGCCGCTGAGATCGGTGTTCGCGGTGAACGGCCGGCCGCGCCCCGCGACCTGGTTGTACGTGATGTAGCGCAGCCCGCCCGACACGATCCACTTGTCGGTCAGGTGGATCGTGTCCTGCACGAACGCGGACGCATCGTGCAGCGTGTCGGTCTGGTCGCTGTCGCTCGCGGACACCGTGCTCGACGGCGGCAGCAGCCCGTAGACGGGATCGACATAGCTGAACGGCGTCTTCACGGCCTGCCGCAGCATGTCCTTGCGGTAGATGCGACGGTATTCGGTATCGAAGCCGACCTGCACTTCGTGCCGCATCCCGCCGAGCGTCAGCTTGCCGTTCACGTAGCCGATTCCGTAGCTGTCGGTGCTGAGCGAGCCGTGCGTCGCATCGTTGCTGCGCGACAGCGTGCCCTTCACCGGATCGACGCCCGTCGTGCGCAACTGGTTCGCGTCGTAGGTCTCGCGGTTGTAGCTGTAACCGAGATGCGCGCTCCAGTCCGCGTTGAACTGGTGATCGACGCTCAGCTGCGCGAGGTGCGATTCGCCGTCCATGTTGTTGAACGGCTCGTCGAGGCGCCGCCGCGCGGGGATGTCGAGCGGCGCGTTGGTACGCGGATCGAGCGCCGTGCCGCGATCGAACGGCGAATGGAAGGTCCGGTACTGGTAGGACACCACGACCTGCGTATCGCGGCCGTACCACGCGAGCGACGGGGCGACGAAGGTCTGCCGGTATTCGCCGAAGTTGCGCCAGTACTGCTCGTTCGATTGATCGACGATCAGCCGGTACGCGAGCCGCGAATCGCCGACCGGCCCCGTCGAATCGAAGGTCGCGCTGCCGCCGTTCTTGCCGTGCCCGAACGTCGACGCGCCGAGCGAGATCGCGTTGTAGCGCACGAGCTGCGGCTGCTTCGTGACGACGTTGACCACGCCGCCCGGATCCATCAGCCCGTACAGCAGCGACGTCGGCCCCTTCAGCACCTCGACGCTGTCGACCGCCGCGTTGAACGCGCGCCCCTGCACGAGCGGCATCCCGTTCTGCATGACCGAGCCGTCGCGGTTGCCGCCGAAGCCGCGCTTCATGATCGTGTCCTGCGTGCCCGCGAGCGTGTTGCCCTGCGTGATGCCGCTGACGTTGCCGAGCGCGTCGTCCAGATTGCGCGGACGCTGGTCGCGCAGCACCTGCGCCGGCACGATGTTGACGGCCTGCGCGGTGTCGAGCAGCGGGATGTCGGAACGCAGCACGCCCGCCTCCTTCGGCGCGCGATAGCTTTCGGCGCGCAGCGCGCTGTCGCGCACCGTGATCGCCGGCAACTCGGCGCCCGCGGCCATGCCGGCCGCCACGGGTCGTGCGACCGTGCCGTCCGCGCGCTTCAGCGTGTAGCCGCCGCCGGGCTGCCGCAACGCGACGAGCCCCGTGCCCGCCAGCAGGCGGTCGAGCGCACCGTCGACTTCGAAGCGGCCCTGCACGCCGCCGCTCGTCAGGCCGGCCGTCAGCTCGGCCGGAAACGCGAGCAGGATGCCCGCGTCGCGGCCGAACCGGTTCAGCGCCGCTTCGAGCGGCCCGGCCGGAATGTCGAACGCACGGCGTGCCGCGCGCTGCGCGGCCGGCGCCGCATCGGTGTCGGCCAGCGCGGGCAGCGGCAGCAGCGCGGACACCAGGACGGCACCGGCGAGCCGGCGCGCGAGGTGCCCGGGCGCGGCAGGTGCGGCCGGGTGCGCGGCGCGCGGCAGATGTCGGGCGGGCGCCGGACGGCGCCGATACGTGAGACGGATGGAAACCATGATCGGGAAGTCGGTGGACGATGGGCCAGTGCTGCTTTCATTACCCATGTCACGCGAACATCGAGAAACAGCTCAGGTCGGCGGAAATTTTTTTCGACACGCTCAGGAACGGGCCGGCACGACCGTCGCCCAGTACCGCGTCAGGTAGTGCACATCGATCGGCAACGTCGCCTTCAGCGTGTCGAGCACACGCGCGGGATCGTCGAGCGGATAGGTACCCGACACGCGCAGGTCGGCCACGGCCGCATCGCAGCGCAGGCTGCCGCGGCGATAGCGGTCGAGCTCGGCGACGAGGTCGGCCAGCCGCATGCGCGACGCGACCAGCATGCCGCCCGTCCACGCGGACGCATACGCATCGAGCGGTGCCTGCGCGCCGATCGCATCGCGCGTGAAATCCGCGCCCTCCCCGGCCGCGATCACGCGCGCGCCTGCCGCCGCATCGTCCGGCTGCACGCGCACGGCACCGGCGAACACTTCGACCCGCGTCGCGCGGTCGCGCTGCCGCACCGCGAAGCGTGTGCCGAGCGGCCGCAACTCGCCTTGCGCGGTCGCGACGACGAGCGGCCGCGCGGGCACGCGATCGTCGTGGCCGCTCGTCACCATGATCGTGCCGCGCAGCAGGCGCAGGCGGCGCGCGGCGGCGTCGAAGCGCACGTCGAGCGCCGTGTCGGTATCGAGGACGACGACCGTGCGATCCGCGAGCGTCACCGTGCGCCGCTCGCCGACCGCCGTTCGCAGGTCCGCCGGCCAGATCGCCGCGCGCCGCGCGGGCTCGGCCATCCATGCGGCGCCGCCCACGAACAGCAGCACGGCCAGCGCCTTCACGGCCGCACGGCGGCGGCCCGCACGCGGCGACAGCAGCGCCGCGTGCGCGGCCTGCGGGTCGAGCCCGGCCGTGAGCCCGCCCAATCTGTGCTGCATCGTTTCGATATGGCGCCATGCCGCGTCGTGCGCCGGATCCTCCGCGCGCCAGCGCGCGAGCGCGGCGTCGAACGCTTCGCCGGTGCGGCCGGCCTGCCGGTCGACCCACCATTCGACCGCGCGACGCGCAACCTGCGGCGGCACCGCCGGCGCTCCCGGGGCGGCCATCGGTCAGGCCGCCATCGCGAAGAAACACTGCGTGCCGGCCTTCACGAGATAACGCTTCACCGTCGCGAGCGACACGCCAAGTTCGCGCGCGATCTCGGCCTGCGTGAGCCCGTCGAGTTGCGCGAGCAGGAACGCACGCTTCGCCGCGAGCGGCAGGCCGTCGAGCAGCCGGTCGATGTCGAGCAGCGTCTCGAGCACGACGGCCCGCTCCTCCGGCGACGGCGCATGCGCTTCGGGGCGCTGCGCGAGCGCATCGAGATACGCGCGCTCGATCTGCTCGCGCCGCCAGTGGTTGCTCAGCACGCGCTGCGCGACTGTGGTCAGGAACGCGCGCGGTTCGTCGGCGCCGATCGGCTCGTCGCGTGCGAGCAGGCGCATGAAGGTGTCGTGCGCCAGATCGGCCGCGCGGTGCGCGCAACCGAGCTTCCGGCTCAACCAGCCGCGCAGCCACGCGTGGTGGCCGGTATAGAGGGCGTCGATTTCTCGATGGAGGGACAGCTGGTCAGCAGACATGGCCGGGTTCCGGGGTGCGCAGGCGTCAACGATCTTGTAAATGAGAATGATTATTATATACAAGACCGGATCGACGACCGGCGTGCCACGCGCACAACGACAACGCGACAGGAAGGGAGACGCCGCCGCGATGCCGTCGCCCGACGCGTCGTTAACACATTCATTACACCGCGGCCAAATCGATTCATTAAATAGTTATTTGACGGATCGATAACAATATCCGGGTCGCCTCGACGCCCCGTCAAATCGATCGAGATTATCGCGAGATATGCAAGCCGGAATGGCCAAATTGCGAAATGACAATCAATTGATACGCAATTTTCAATAATTCAAATCCCTCGATCGTCGAGACTGGAGCACATCCCTGTCTGCCTCAAGCCACAAAAGAGAATTTCGTTTTTCCGTTTTAATCGCACTCGGTAGTCTCCTGCCATTCCGGATCACGAATACAAGCCAATGCGCAAGGAGATGAAATGAAACGCACGACCCTCTCGCTGATTTCCATCGCGTCATTCGCGGCGATACCCGTCGCGCACGCGCAGTCGAGCGTCACGCTGTATGGCGTGATCGACACGTCGATCACCTACGTGAACCATGCGCAGGGCAAGGACAACGCGTGGATGCTCGGCAACAGCAGCGCGGGCAACCTGGCCGGCAGCCGCTTCGGCGTGAAAGGCACCGAGGATCTCGGCGGCGGGCTGAAGGCGCTGTTCCAGCTCGAGAACGGCTTCGACCCGAGCAACGGCCGGCAGGGCCAGGGCGGCCGCATGTTCGGCCGGCAGGCGTTCGTCGGCCTGACGAGCGACCGCTACGGCACGCTCACGTTCGGCCGCCAGTACGATCCGCTCGTCGATCTCGTGCAGGGCATCACCGCCGACAATTATCTCGGCAGCGTGTTCGCGACGCCCGGCGACGTCGACAACTACGACAACAGCTTCCGCGTCGACAACGCGGTGAAGTACACGTCGGCCGTCTATGCGGGCCTGCAGTTCTCCGCGATGTATTCGTTCGGCGGCATCGCCGGCAGCACCGGCGCCGCGCAATCGTATTCGGCCGCCGTGTCGTACAACAACGGGCCGTTCAGCGTCGCGGGCGGTTACTTCCACGCGACCAACAGCCCTGCGTCGAACGGGCTGCGCAACGGCTGGACCAGCTCGTCGGATGGCACCTTCGACGGCCCGATCAACAACGGCTATGCAAGCGCGCACTCGATCGGCATCGCGCGCATCGCGGGCCAGTACGTCGCCGGCCCGTTCACGTTCGGCCTCGGCTACAGCAACGCGCAGTATCGCCGCGATGCGAGCTCGGTATTCAACTCGAACGAGCACTACAACACCGGGCAAGGCTTCGTGAACTACCAGGCGACGAACGCGCTGCTGGTCGGCGTCGGCTACAGCTATACGCGCTCGGGCGGCGACACGTCGGCCACCTATCACCAGGTATCGGCCGGCGCGGACTACAACCTGTCGAAGCGCACCGACGTCTACCTGACCGCCGCGTACCAGCACGCAAGCGGCCAGACCGGCGACGGCAACGGCGGCTCGATGGGCGCGCAGGCGTCGATCGGTTCGTACGGCTACGCGGGCACGAGCTCGCAGACGATGGTCAACCTCGGCCTGCGTCACCGCTTCTGATGCAAAACGGCCGGCTGTCCGCCGTGCGGCCGGCCGAATCCGCATCGACCGATACGGCGGCACCGGCCGCCGGCGTGTTTCCCGATCGCCTTTTCATCGCCCGTTTCACCCCGGATATCGGCTGCCTGCCGATTTTCATCCGGTTTGATTCAGCACCGATTTCCTGGAACGAATGACGCGATGCGTCAGTATTCCGGCGCCGCCATTGCCCCGGCATTCACCGTGAAATCCGGCCATATTTACCGATAATGCTTCGCCGCACGCCGCGATCGGACACGATAAAAAGGCGTGTCGGGCGCATGGGCAAATGCAAAGGAAAGTTTGACGCGAGCCATTTGCCTGCTCGCTATGGCACACTTCGCGTCTCGCGTAATTTCCTTGCACCGGGCGCCCGGATTCCGCCCCATCCTGCCATGCCGCGTCAGACCACCCGTTCGATCAGCCGAGAAACGCTGAAAATCGCGTCGACGATTGCGCTGTCGTGCGCGCTGCACGGCGTCGCGCGGGCCGATTGCCTCGACGACGCGGCCGCGTTCCAGCACGTGAGCGTCAGCCTGATGCGCGGCATCGCGCAGGTGGAGTCGGGCATGAACCCGAACGCCGTCAACACCAACACGAACGGCACGGTCGACATCGGGCTGATGCAGATCAACAGCACCTGGCTGCCGACGCTCGCACGCGAAGGCATCACGCGGGAGAGCCTGTTCGATGCGTGCACGAACGCGTATGTCGGCGCGTGGATCCTGTCGCAGAACATCCGCCAGCTCGGCGCCAACTGGAACGCGATCGGCGCGTACAACTCCGCGTCGCCCGACAAGCGCCTCGCCTATGCGCGCAAGGTCTATGATGCAATCCGGACCATGCCGGATTCGCCGGATACTCCCATGCCCATCCTTCCACCGTCCTTTACGCCGCCGCAACAGGCCCAGGCGTACAACCCGTTCGCGAGCCTGAGCGTGTCCGCCCCGCAGCAGGTCACGCGCCCGCGCACGATCTCGTCGGCTCCGCCGCCGGCGCCCCCGCAGGGCGGCCCCGCTGGCCCGGCCGGCACGTACAACTTCGGCTGGACGGTCACCGGGGCGGACCAGGCCAAGCCGACCCAGGTGTTCGACGACGGCGCGCGGGTCTACGTGCAGTTCAGCGACATGAAGCACCTGCCGGCGATCTTCACGGAAACGTCGTCGGGCCGCGTGCTGATGTCGTGGGAGCTGCAGTTCCCGTATGCCGTCCTGACGCGTCCCGCGCAAACGTTAATCTTCCAGCTCGGGCCGTTCGAGGCGCGTGCGCAGCGTGGCGGAGCCGGGACGACGGCGCAGGCAACGGCGGCGGCGGGAACGCCGCGTTCGGGCGCGACGGCGGCAACGGCTGCCACCGCGCCGGCTGCGAAACAGCCGGCTGCGAATGCGTCGACCAGGCGGATCGCATCGTCCGATGCGCTCTGGTACATCGACACGGCGTCGACGTCAGGTTCGGCACCGACCGCGAGTACCGCCAATGCGTCGACGGCATCGACCCCGTCGAATACGCCGGCGACGTGGCCCACCGCAGTGACGTCGAACACGCCGCCCCCCGTTGCGACGCCTCAGGTGCCGGCCACGACGAAGCCGGCCGCGCGCGTCAGCACCGACGCGCTCTGGTACATCTCGAAGTAACGCACGGGCCAGCCGCGCGTTGGCGGCCGGCGTGGGTCGGCGGCCGGCCGACTATCGAACGACCGTCGTGCCGGACGGTGCGGATACGGTCGACACCAGCGAGTGGTACACGTCCGCGACGCGATCCAGAAAGGATTTGTCGGGCGCGGTCGCGATCTTCTGCATCGCCCGCGTATTCATGTAGTTCTTGATCGACACCAGGTGGCTCCACACGGCCTCGATATCGCTCTCGGCCATGCTGTCGTGCACGTGCTTCACGAACAGCGGATACATCGCTTCGACTTGCGGCAGGCGCTCGCCAGGATTGTTCCACAGCCAGAACAGCGCCTGCGCCTGCGGGTCGGTATTGAACATCGACGCGGGCAACTCGCCGTCGAGCTGCTTCATCGCCTGCTTCCGATCGAACCCGTATCCCGGGCGCGTGCCGTGCTGCTTCTGGTAGTCGATTTCGCGCACCAGCTTCTCGTAACGGCCGTACGCCAGCGGATTCGCCGCGCCGCCGAGCCACCCCGGCTTGCGCTGTGTCGCGGCCGTGCGATTCTCGGCCCGGTCGTACCACATGCGCAGCCACTGGATGTACACGACCATGTGGCCCTTCAGCTCGCCCTGGATGTCCTTCGGCAGGTCGGTCACGACGACCGGGCGCGGCGGCGTCCGGTCGGGCACGCGGCAACCGTCCGTCATGTCGGGCAGCGGCTTCGGATTGAGAAAATCGAGCGGCCCGGTCGACGGCCTGAGCGCCGCCGACGGATAGCCGATGCCGGCGCCCAGCGGCGACAGCGGCGGAATCTCGCGCGTCGTCGCCACGAGCTTCTTGACGGCCACCCGGTAGTCGAGCTGGAAGGCCTGGACCTCCTGCGGCGCGACGATCTGCTGATACAGCGCGCCGTCCTCGTTCGCCAGCGCGGTCAGGCTCGGCATTGGAATGCCCGCGCCGTATGCGCGGTGGTACATCATCTCGAGCGGCAGGCGCGCAAGCTTGTCGGAAATGCCGTCCTCGCCTTCGATCGCGCCGCCGCCCACGTCCACCTGCGCGCCGGGAAAGAGGCGCTCCTGCCGCCGGCCGCGCATGTCGGCCGGATCGACGCCGAGCATCGTCAACGGCTTGTACACGCGCAGTTCATGCGCGGCCGCGTAGTGCACGCATTTCTCGATGTCCGGCGACAAGATCAGATCCGACGACACCGCGTTGCTCAACGGAATGTAGCCCGTCAGCAGGTTGTCGTCGAAACGGTTCGTCACGCAGTCGAACAGGCCCATGAACTTGATCTTGACCGCCACGCCGTCGTACTTCCCGCCCTTGCAGGTTTCCTCGAGCAACCGTTTGGCAAAGGCCAGCGCGAGGCCGCCGCCCATGTCGTACCCGAAGATCGCGACATGAATCTTGTTGATCGTGCCCGCCTGCTTCGCGCCCGCCACGGCCGCCTTGAAATCTTCGTCCGCCGCCTTCAGGCGCGTATCGACGCCGGTATTGAACAGCGCGGCGCCGAGCTTCGTGTCGCGCGAGAGCTGGAACGACTCGGCCAGCGCGCCGAGCGTTTCCTTGCCGACCTCCTTCAGGACCGTCTTCGGAATCCGGTACGGATACTTGACGACATCGCGCCAGAACCCTCGCCATTCGCGCTTCAGGTAACGCAACGCGCGGTTCTTTTCCGCCCCCGGCCGCGCGACTGCTCGCTCGAGCCGCTTCCGTGCGTCGCCCACGCCTTCCTTCGCCTTGTCGAACACCGTGCCAACCGTGTCGCCGACGCGGCCGCTCAGCGTGGAATTCCCCTTCCTGCCGCTCTGCTTCCACGCGTCCTCGACCGTCTTCATGCCCTTCTCCTTGGCCTTGTCGACGGTCATCTCCTTGAGCTTGTCGCCGGCCTTTTCGCCGGCGGTGTCGAGCGCCTTGTCCTTCAACACCTGCCGAAGCACGCCGGCTTCCGGGTCGAAATCGGCGCCGAGCCCCGGATAGTAGAAGCGCCGCATGTTCTTGTTCTTCTTGTCGTATGCGGCGTTGAACAGCTTCAGGATGTTGGTTCGTGGTCCTTCCTTGTCGCCGAAACCGAATCCGTCGAAATAGAAGCTGACCCACAGCATGTGCTCGCATGCGGGGCACATCTGCTCGGCTTCCGCCCTGACGCGATCCGTCTCCGCGCTTGCGGCATCCTTCTTCAGGTTGATTTCGGCCATGGCGCTCACTTCTCCTGGGTCGGCTTGAGCTCGGGTGCGTTCATGTCGTCGACCCACTGCAGCTCGGCGGTACCGTTCTTGCGGAAATACACGCGCAGATAGCGCGACGTCGGCGATTCCGGCTGCGGAATGGTCACGTCGATCGTCTTGCGCTCCGGCTGGATGCCGCGCTGAATGTCGGCCAGCGGTTGCGCGAATTCCCAGTACAGCTTCACCTTCTGCCCCGGCGTCACCTTGCAGCCACACGCAAAGCCGCCGCCGCCGCCGAATGCCTCGCCGTCCTCGCGCGCCGCCGGATTGCCGAAGCACCCGGACTTGTGCTCGTTGTCGAGCCAGAATTCGTGCAGCTTGCGGCCGTACTCGTTGTATCCGGTAACGCACACGTTATGCGGCTCCGCCGACACGTCGACGCCGTGCTTGCCGCATGCGGCGAGCACACCGAGCCCGACCAGCGCCAAAACGTGCATCCCTGCCCTGAATTTCATCGATACCCTCGCAAACTTGCGTCGTTGTTGCCTTCACCGCGCGACGGCGGATCGAACCGGTTATGTACGTCGTCGCCACGGACGAACCCGTTCATCGCGATCGCGACGAACGCGCCGACGACGGGAATTGCATGGACGAGCGTCCACCACCCGGACTTGCCGATGTCGTGCCAGCGCCGCACCGACACCGCGACCAGCAGCCAGATCATCACGATCGCGAATGCCCATCCGGCAAGGTCGACGATCGTCTGCGCACGCTGCGCGGCGGGCAGATCGGCGAGCGCGTCGAACACCGAACCGGCGACCAGCAACGGCACCGTCACGCTCCACCATTGCATGCGCCCGGCCCGGCCGCGCAACGAAAACAGCGCGGGCACGTTCATCGCTGCGCCTCCTGTTCCGTCGCGGCATTCGCTGCCTCGCCGTGCTCGAGCAGGCGATCCAGCAATGCGTCGCACAACGCGTCGTGATCGTGCCGATGCGCGGCGATGCACTCGGCTACACTCGCATCGTCGAGCCGCACGTGGCCGACCATCGCGAGCGTCGCGCCGATCCGGTAGGCGAGCCTGTCGTCGTTCAGCCCCTGTGCATCCAGCATGCCGAACAGTGTGAGCATGCGCGCGTATGTGTCGAACGGATCCGCGTCGGCCGGGATCCGGCCGTTGCGCCGCAATTCGGCCAGCACGGCGTCCGGCCGGCTGCCGCGGCGCAATGCGTCGAGCTCGCGGGCGTCCACGCGCGCGTAGAAGATCCGCTCGTGCCGGCGCGGATGCCGCACCGTACCGACGGTTCCATCGCGACACACCCAGGTCCACGACACGCACGGCGACAACAGCGCCTGATAGCGCGCCCCGGACAGTGCGCCTGCCAGCGTCTGGAACACCGCCGCATCGTAGAACCGCAGCAGGCCGTCGCGATCGTCGGGCAACGTCACGCGCGTCCTGATACCAAGTTTCGGCGCGAGTTCGTCGAGCGGATAGACGCTGACCAGCGACAGAAACGCGAACGGCCGCCGCGCGAGCTGCCGTTCGAGCAACGCCGACACGTGCGGCGCACGATAGTCGCACACCAGCGCGCAGACTTCCGGGTTGCTCGCTTCCGGCTGACCGGCGAGCAGGTTGTGAACCTGCCCTTGCGCGATCAGCTCGCGCCACGGCGCCGCGTTGATCGGCAGTTGCGAAGCATCGGCCAGCAGATAGCGATGGGTATCCGGAAACGCCGCGTGCTCCGCGGCGGCCGTCGTTTCCCAGGTCTGAAGCAGCGTTGTCATCGCCGTCACCCGCGCGTGGCGATCGCTTCATGGCGATGCGCGAGATCCCGCATGCATTCGACGCACGCGGGCTTGTTCATCGACGGCAGTTGCACGTTCGCGGAACGCGGCCCGGTCAGCGTGTGCTGGGCCGCATGAAACGTCGCCTTGCCGGGCGCGCCGATCACGATGTCGTTGCCTTCCATCTTCAGGAAGGCGTTGGCGGCCGTCAGCAGCAGCCGCTTCGGCGACTGCAGCGCGACACTCGCCTGCGCGCTCGACACCGTCACTGCGCGCTGCGCATTGGCGTCGAGCGTCCCGGCGTTCTGCGCCTGCACGGTGACGGCGCCCGTCGCAGCGTGCAGCGCGATGCCGACGGCCGGCACCGGGCGGCTGCCGCCCGAGGCGCCGTGCGTGTACAGCGCGATGCCTTCCTTCGCGACGATGCTCGACTTGCCGTGGACCGTGACCTGCACGTCGCGTCCTGCGCTCAGCACGCTTTGCGTGCCCGACGTCCACACGTGGCTTCGCGCGGTCATCGCGACGACGCCGGCCGCGCCGTGTGCGACGAGATGCGGATGCTGCCACGCAACCGCACCGCCGCCGCCGGCACCGCCCGCGCCGTTGCCTTCGCGCGTCGCGCCGATCGACACCTGGCTCTGCTGCAGCCCCTCGATCGCCGCGAGCGGCGACGCGGCGCTCGCGCCGGCACTCGCGACACCGGGCTGCGCCGTGCTAACACCCGGCTCCGCCCCCTGCTTGCGCGCGAAATCCGCGAGCCCCTGCAGCATCTCGCGTTGCTGCGCGAGCACCTGGCTCGCCGCGCTCGCGTCCATCTGGTTCACGCCCGGCGCCGTGCTGATCAGCAGGCCGGCACCGGCGCGCAGCGCCCCGGCCGCCTGCGTCGACAGTTCGGCGCCGTAGCCGCGATCGGCCAGACGGCGGTTGTCCTGCACCTGCTTGATGTGGCCGAGCGTCAGGCCGCTGTCGTGATCGGTCGTGTAAAGGCGCGCACTCGACTGGCCGGCCGTATCGTCGAGCATGAATTGCCGCGAGCCGCCCGCGCCGGTCTGGCTCGCGCTCATGTCCTGCGTCTTGAAGCCGGTCAGCACGGCCGCATGGTCGTTGCCGGCAAACCAGGCCGCCGCATTGGCCGTGCTGCCGCTCGGGCCGCCCGCGAACGCATTGTGCTGCGCGTTGGCGTTGCCCTGCCCGTTGTACAGCGCGGCGACCGCAACCGGCCGGTCCGGCTGGCCTTCCAGCCACTCGGTCCAGACTTCCTGACCGACGCGCGGCACGCTCACGCCGCCCCAGTTGTCGCCGCCGACCGGGGTCACCATGCGCGTCCAGGTGCCGGCGCCACGATCGGCCGGCGCATTCGCCGCACGTGGATGCGCTTCGCGACTCGCGGAATTCTGCCCGCGCTGCGCGTGATGCTGGATCCGGATCCGGTGATCGCGTTCGGTGTGGACCGGATCGCCCGCGCCGACCACGACGGTTGTCTGCGCGCCCGGCATCACCGCGACCGGATGCACGCGCGCACCGTGCCCGTTCGGCGCCAGCGGCCGATAGGCCTGGTCGAACGGCAACGCGGCGAAGCGGTTCCGGTACACCTCGTCGCCGTCCATGAGCGCGCCGCCAGCGTGCGTCGCGGCGTCGAATGCCGCACGCAGCGCCTGCGCGCCGCCGTATCCGGCGGACTCGCCGGGCGCGGCGTCGGGCATCGGCGGAATCTCGCCCAGTCGCTGCGCGATCGCACCGTGCACGTCGGCGCCCACGTTCGCACGCGCGTCGTGCTCGACGCGCAGGCACACGAACGTGCGCGATGCATCGAGCGACGGATGCTGCGACATCGCGAAGTGCAGCCCCGGCCGCAGATCGCGACGCGTGCCGCTGCCTTCGGCCTGCAGCGCCGCCACGCGCTGCGCGTCGAGTTGCTGCTGCGCGCGCTGTTCGCCGATCGCGGTGGTCTGGAACGCGTACGGGCCGGCGACGTCGCGATCCTCGCCCGGCACGACCGCGCCGCTCGCGCGCACGCCGGACGGACGGGTCGACAGGCTTCGATGATCCCAGCTGGCGCGCGCGACGCTGCCGATGCGCCAGCGGCGCGCGTGCAGGAAGTGCCGGATGCCGCCGCGCGGATCGCCGTCGTTCGTCTGGTGGAAACCGACGACCTCGGGTTCGGCCGGGGCGAAACGCTGGTTCGTATCGGCGAGGACGAGCGTGTGCGTGCCGAGGTTCGTCGACTGCGCGTCGCCCTCGTGTTCGAACCAGTAGAAGATGCCCTCTTCCGCCCACAGACGTTCGAGAAACGCGAAGTCCGATTCGCCGGCCTGTGCGGTCAGGCTGCGGCTCGCATATCGCGCGGGATCGGCGAGCGACCAGCGCCATGCCGGCGCGACCGCGCCACGCGCGTAGTGCGAGAAAACCTGTTCGCTGATCTCGACCACGCTCGCGTTCACGAAGTTGTAGCTGTCGACGCGCTGCTGCAGCAGCGCGAGCCACGGTTCGACGACGAGTCGCACGCGCGCGAGCCCGCCGTTGTAGCCGACGAGTTCCGCGGCCATCACATGGCCGTGGAACGGGCGCCGTGCGTCCTGCCCGTCGGCGGCCTGCCATTCGATCAGGATCGGCGCACCGATCAGCTTGTCGAGCGGCACGTCGGGACGCTCGGTCAGCGCAGTGACCTGGAACCGGAAGCCGCCGTGATCGAGCGACTCCCATCCGTGCAGGCTCTCGGCGACGAGTTTGTCCGCGCCGAGCGGCGTGGTCAGCCACAGAAACCGGTCGTGCTGCGACCAGCCGCGGAAGAACGCCTGGATGAGGTCAGATTGGGTCGGCATGATGGGTGGGTTCGGGGTTCACGGGGGGTGGTACGTTCAGTTCCTGGAGTCGAAGCATCGGGTTATGCATTACCGTTCGGTCAAATCGACGTCGGACAGTTTGTCCATCCGTATGAATGCTTTGCCTTTCATTTCCGAGGGCGACTGGATATTGACATTCGCTTCGCCAAACATCCGGTAGGTGCCCCCGGGGATCTGTTGCCGCGATGCGCCCGGATCGAACGTCAACGCATCGTGCGGCACGACGAATTCGACCTTCACCGACTGCCCCGGTTTGACCGAAATCACCGACGCATAGGCGCGGGAAGCGGCACTCAGGTACTTCTCGACCAGTGCGACCTGGAAGCGCACGCCAGCGTCGTTGCGCGCGCTGGTCAGAAAGTATTGCCCGTTCAGGAGCGCGCGCCGCGGCAACCACTTCTCCGGGCCATCGATGACCACTTCCTGCGTCCCGTCGTTCCCGAACACGACATCGACCACCAGATTCCCCGCTTCGGAACGCGCGGCGAACGTCGGGTGCAGATTGATTTCCGGCGTGCCGTGATCCAGCAGATCCTGCGCAAGTTCGTAAAGAAACGACAGCTTTCCGTTGATCTCGTCGCTGGATCGATATTGAAGCTGCCCCTGGTAATGCGTTCCATTCCGATCGAACGAATATGCGAGGACCGATCCGACATTCCGGCCCGGAACCGAAGCGATCTCGTTGTTGGCCAGAATCCGCTGCATCTGCTCGATTTCCGGCCGGTAACGATCGTTCAGTTCTCCCGTGTATTTTCCGATTCCCACATACTTCGCCGGCGGCATGAGATCAAGATCCAGCCCATGCGAATAGTAGGCGACACGATTACCGTCAAACGTGAAACCCAATGGAGGCGCAGGCTTGATCTGCCCCGGGCTGCTCCGGATTTCGAAATGACTATGCTCGTCGCGCGCAAACGCCATGTCCGTCGCGCAGGGAAGCAATGCCGCCAACACCAGGATTCGTATAACGCGCATCACGTCAGGGTCACTTCCCCGTCAGGTTCACGTTTTCCAGCCGATTCGTCGGCGTGAAGATCCGTCCGTCCATTTCCTGCGGACGCAGGATGTCGACGTTCATCTTGCCGGCGAAGACGTAGGTGCCGGGCTCGACACGGCGCATCGGCGAATTGGCGTCATAGGTCAGATCTGCGTAAGGCACGAGGAATTCCATCTTCTCGGGCTGACCGGGCTTGACGACGATTTCGCGCCGATTACGACGCGATGTGTCGTTCAGATATTTGCTGACCAGCCTGACGTCGAAACCCACGAGTTTGTTGCCGCCGCTGATCTCCATGTATTGCACATCGGGCCTCGCCAGATCTGGCGACCAACGATCAGGACCGTCGATCGCCACATCCTGCTTGCCATCGTTTGCGAACGTCACGTCGACGACAAGATGGTCGGCGGTGGATCGCACCGAAAATTCCGGACGAAAATTGATCTCGTGCGTACCACGCGCCAGCAAATCGTGGGCAAGGTCATAAAGCACCGAAAGGTTCTCGTTGAATTGATCGTCGAACTGATAGTTGTACGTGCCCTCGTAATGGTGGCCGTCCTTGTCGAACGAATAGACGAGCACGGACCCCTTGTTGATTGCACGGATCTGGGGGATCGCCCTACTGCTTAACGTCGCCTTCACCATATCGACATGCTGGCGATAGGTTCCCGTGAGATCCGCCGTATATTTCCCGATTCCGACGTAACTCGATGGCGGCATCGGGTCGATGTCCCGTCCACGCGAAAAATATGACACCGTTTGGCCATCGGCCGTGAAGACCATCGATGGCGACGGATTGAGCTGTCCCTGTCCGCTACGAATCTCGAAATAATCCGGACGAACTTGTGCGAGCGTCATTTCCGCCACCCCGAAAGAAATCGTTGACATCACCAGGAACAAGATCGAGCGCTTCATTTCAGCACCTCCCATTCAATCCCGGTTTTCTTGTTGAACCAGTTGCGGAAGCTGTACATGTAGTGCTTCGCAATTTCCGGCTTCTTCGTGTATACCCCCCGGCCCATCACGTTCGTGGGGGTCTCGCGCTGCCAGTTGTCGACAAGCTGGGCCATCTTCACGTCGACTAGATGTTGCGAGTTGATGTATTTGCCATACACCGCCCCGCCATCCAGGAAATACTCATCGGGCCAGCCGAACAGATGGCCGGCCTCGTGCACGATCGTATGTTCCGTTTTGATCGGAACGTACCGATTCTCCCGGCCGTTCCACTCGACGCTCACTTCCCCCCAGTTGCCCGAATCCGCCCGGGTCGCCATCGGAAACAGATTGATCTCCGCATGGCATCGTCCGATTTGAACCAGCTCGACTTCCAGTTTCAGCTTGACCTTGCACGTACATGCACTGCCAAGCGGGCATTCTTTCGGCTGCATCGAATAGTTCCCGCTATTCAGCCCGTCCTCGATGCGCTTCTTGAAGCCCGATATGGAACCCAGCCCACCCGGCCGGTCCACGACCCTTATCACCCGGTCTTTACGGATTCCATCGCTATTGAACGGTACCGAGAACGGTTTGCCCGTCGATGGATCCATGTAGACGGCCCCGTTATTGATCCAGTACTGGTCCTTCAGGTTGACCTTGATATAGACGGTCGCCGTCACGGTCGCCGTCGCGGGTGCGTATCCTATGTCGTACGAATCCTCCGTGCCGGAAAAATTCAGCCAGATGCGCTTCTTGTCCCTGAGCACCGCCTTGCCGTCCGCTCCCGTTTGGAAATAGCTGGCGCATCCAGAATCAACGGTATGAGACTCGGTGGGAATCGCGGGGACGTGAAGATTGCACGGCCCGCTTTGCGCTGCCGGGCCTTTCTTCGGCATGCCTTCCAGTTCGCTGGACACCGGCGGCGGAGTCGAAAAACCGAGCGACGGGCCGGGCGCCGCATTCGGTCCCGACGAAGCGGGTACCGGTGCAGGCATGGATCGACTCGACTCACCTGCCCGTGCCTGCGGGACAAGCGGCAAAGTTCCTGCTTCCGGAACCGGCATGTGGGCCGTCAAACCCGTCGCGCTCGACGCGGCCCCGCTCCATGCCGCTCCCCCCGCCGCCACCGCCCCTCTCCCCGCCGGGCTCGCCGCCAGCGCCTGTACGAGGAAGTCGCACGGATCGCCCTGCGGCAACACCGGCAGCGCCGGAAGCTTCACGCTCGCCGCGCGCGGCCCCGGGAACGGATGCCCGCCCGACTTCACCGCGAACTGCCCCGGTGTCTCGACGATGATGTCGCCGCCCTTCAGCGTGATCCGGTTCGGTCCCTGCTGCAGCACGATCGCATCCTGCGCGAGCACGTCGACGCGCTCGTCGGTCGACGTCACGCGCACGGTCTGGTCCGCGAGAATCTCCATCGTCGACGCGTGCGCCTCGACGCTCACCGGCCCTTCGCCCGCGATCGCCTTGAGCCCGCCTGCCACGCTGTACAGGCTTACTGCATCGCCCGTCGCCGCGGCCACGGTCGCACCGGCGCCCACGTGCGCATCGCCTTGCGACGTCACATGAACATGCTGCGCCGCATACGACACCGCGCTGTCCGGCGTCGTCACCACGATGTTCTCCGGCGACTCCATCAGCACCGCGGGTGTCGCGAATCGCTCGACGGGATCGCCGCCGTCGCGCTGCGTGCCGCTCGGCTTGGTCGCGCTCTGGCCGCCTACGCTCCCCGCATACTTGCCGTCCTGCGCGGGATCGATCGCCTTCAGGAAATCCGTCAGCGCCGCGTTCGCGCTCAGGCCGATCGCCTGCGCGCCGGTCGCCGCCCGGTCAAGTTCCTGCGCGGTTTTCTCGGCGTCCTTCAACTGCGCCACGCGTTCGGCGACGTCCATCTGCGTCGACGCACCGAACTGACGCGCGGTACTCGATACCAGCACGCCCGCGCCGGCCCGCACGACGCCCCAGCCCTGCGTCGCCAGTTCGAAGCCTTCGCCGCGATAGGCGCCGCGCATCGTGCCCTGCTGGTCGATCAGATAGCCCTGCGCGAGGCGCGTGCCGGCAGTCGAATTGTTCAGCTCGTGGCGCAATTGCCCGGCCGCATCGTCCATCACCCAGCGGCTGCCCGGTTGCCCGTCGAGCGTTTGCGTCTGCAGGCCCGTCAGCGATCCTGAATGATTCGCGTCACTGCCTTCGCCGGCCGAGAACGGCGGTCGCACCCGGCCGCCGTACACCTGGCCGAGGACGACGGGCGCGTCGATGTTGCCGGACTCGAAGCCGACCACCACCTCCGCCCCCACACGCGGCGCGAACGCATGACCGAAATTCGGCCCGGCGGCCTGTTCGGCAACGCGGACCAGGATGCCCGACCGATGGTCGCCCGGCGCATGGCCGGCCGGATTGGAGCGGCTCGCCGTATCGGTCAGCCCGCCAGGCAGCGGCGCGACCCCGCGCATCCACGGAAACTGGATGCGGACCTGATGATCGCGCGTGCTGCTGACGCGGCCGCCCGGCTCGCCAACCACGATCGCGGTCTGCACGCCGTGCACCGTCGGCCGGTCGCGATGCGGCGGCACGATCGGCGTGCCTTCCGGCACCGCGACGAAGCGGTTGCGATACAGGCCCTTCTCGAGCTCGCCGCGTCCGAACAGCTGCCCGATCTGCGCGCCGAGATTGTTGACGGCCTCATGCTCGATCGACAGCGGCACGAACCGCACGGCGCCGCTCAGATAATCGTTCAGCGTATGCACCCTGCCGACCTCGAGCGTGCGCGACGATCCGCCGCCACGGTAAACCCGTTTGGCGAGCTGCAACGCGTCGAGACGCTGCTCGGCGTAACGCTGCGCGTCGCCGCTCGTGTCAAAGCGGCCGGCACGCTGGCCGTCGTAGACCTCCCGCACCGGTAGCAGCGGCGCGTCGGCGTCGGCCGGCTGCTGCGCCTGGCCGGCCAGCGCAACGAGCTCGCTGGCTTTCCAGCTCGTCGCCACCACGCGATCCGGCACGAGCTGACGCCGATCGGAGAATTGCGTCATCACGCCGTCCGGATCGCCGACGTCCTGCGCATTGAATGCGATCGCGCTGCCGTCGGGCAGCCGCGCGTGACGGTCGAACACGACGACCGTATGATCGCCCGACGGTGCGTTCCCCGCGTCCTGCCCGTGCTCGATGCGAAACGACAACCCGGCTTCCGACAACTGCCGCAACACGAAATCGAGATCGGTTTCCCGGTACTGGCCGCGCAGGCGGAACGCACGCAGCGGCTCGACTCGCTCGTAGCGCCGATGCGCTTCCGGGTAATCGCCGAACACCTGCTCGCAGATGCCCTCGACGTCAAGATCGACGAAATACAGGCAATTGCGGCGCAGCTGCAGCAGCGCGAGCCACGATTCCATCGTGAGCCGGTAGCGCGTGAACTCGCCGTCGCTCTCCGCATACGCGGCATGCGTGACGTAGCCGTTCCAGCAGCGCTCGCCCGCCGCCGTCGCAAGGCGCAGCCGCACGGCGCTGCCGATCAGCGGCGCCAGATCGAGAAACGGCTCGCTCGACAGCACGTCGATCTCGAACCGGAACGATTCGCTGATCCCTTCACGACCGTGAAAGCGCTCGACCACGAATGCCCCCGGCATCGCGGTATCGATCTGGATATGGCGGGTCGCTTGCCCGTACCCCGTTAATGCGGCAACAAGATCCATGTCGTTTCTCGGCAATCGCGCGCGAATGCGTTTCGCGTCGGCTGGTTCGTATCGAATCGGTTCTGCGGTGCAACGGCGAGCGGCCGCCGCGCGCGGGAGACAGTACGCCGCATCATTGCGGGAACATCCCGTTCATGTTGACCTTGTACTGCAGCATCTTGCGCTGCGCCTCCATTTCTTCCTGCACGCTCGGTACGTGAGGCGCATCCCAGCGCACGCCGTTCACGTAGACGGTGCGCCAGCGCAGGTAACCCCAGACGAACGAAAACTCGCGTCCCGAATCCTGCAACGCGAGACCGCCCGTGACATCGGGATCGGTCAGCACGGCGCTGTCGGTCGGCGCATTCGCGTCCTTGGCCGCGCGTGCCTTCTGCGCGGCCTGCTGCGCGGCGTCGTAGCGCTTCAGGATATCGGCCTGCCGTGCGCTCAGCGGCGAGCGCGGTTCGGGCTCCTGCACCGCGCTGACCCCGGGCCCGAGCCCGAGCGCACTCGCGCCCATCACCTGCATGATCTGCGACGGCCCCGGCAGGCCAAGTTGCCGACGCTTCTGCCACGCCGCGTGCTCGCGCTCGAATTCCGCCTGACGGGTTTTCAGCGCCTTGATCTGGTTGTAGTTCCAAACGTCGTCGTCGTCGCCGAGCGGCTTGAACCACGCGCGCGAGTCGTGCATGAAGTTGTCGTACAGCGCGCTGATCGGCGCCTCCGGCGGCCCCATGTTCCAGTCGCCTCGCACCTCGAGCCACTGTTGCCACTTCTCGTCGAGCTGCAACTGGAAAAAATCCTCGGCGCGCTTCGCACTCGCGCGTACCACCGGACCGACGAGCGGAAGCGCGGACTGCAGGCCCTGGACGATCGGCAGCACGGCCGGGGAAATGACGGCTGCCGCCTTCGGGTTCTGCGTGAGCTTCTTGCTGACCGCGTTCCCCGCGTAACGTCTCACGGTCGGGCCACCCTGCTTCTCGCACTCGAGCAGGTCGCGCCATTCGAGCCGCAGTTCCTCGTTCGCGCTGTCGAGATCGACGGCATCCTGCGGGTACGCGGCCTTGGCGGCCAGGAACGATGGTTGCGTACGCAAGTTGTCGAGGCGCATCCTGCGCCAGCGCAGGTACAGCCCGTAGTGCGCGCGCATCAGGCCCGGCGTGCCGTGTTCCCTGGCGTAGTAGTAGTCCGCGCTCGTTTTCACGTAGGCGGAAAACGCGCGCTTGAGCGCGGGCGAAATCGCGAACGCCGCGGCCGCTTCGGCGGCGACGCCGGGCCCGTTGATGTCGAGCGGAACACCGGCCTTGCGCGCTTCGCGATACATGTCGAGCAGCGGTATCTGCGACAGCTTGTCCGCATCGCCCGTGCCACGTCCTTGCTCGCCCGGTCCATAACCGCCGCCGACGTCCGAATGGACGCCCGGATAGACGATCTCCTCGCGCCCGTCGATCGACGCATCGATCAGGTCGAGCGGGAACGATCCGCGCGGCTCGTGTGCGGCGACCATGTGGACGCAGCGGCGGATGGAGTGCGGCAGCCCCATCAGTTCCTTGCGTCCCCAGCCGCCGTGCCCGTCGAACAACGTCGCGGCCGTGCTTTGCGCGATGCCGACCGACGCGACCGTATCGAACAGGCCGAGAAAGTCGTACGACACCGGCACGCCGCACAGGCTGAAATCGGCGTCGAGCGCATCGTTCAGCCAATTCGAGAACGTGCGCGCTTCGGCGGCGCCGCGCGAAAAGCCGAACACATACAGGCGGATGCGCTGCAGTTTCGGCTTGCCCTTGACCAGCAGATCGCCGACGCGCTCCTTCAGCTGCGCGCAACGGGCCCGCAACGCGGCGCGCCGCTTGTCGTCCCACGCGCGCATGGTCGCGGTCCAGTTCGCCGTATCGACTTCGCCCTTGAGCTGTGCCCAGATCGTGTCGCGATCCCAGGTGAGTTCGATCCCGTTCTGCTCGGCCGCCATCAGCTTGAGCGCGCCGGCGCTCGAACTGCCGCGCGCGTTGATGTCGCCGAGACTGCCCGGCTTCGGCGGCGTGCCGCCGAGATCGATGCCCTTGAAATTCAGGTCGACGCTGACGGCCTTCGCGAGCGCCTTGTCGCTCTTGCCGAGCGCCGCGGACAGCGAATTGCCGAACGCGTGCGCATGCACGACGTTGTGGATCTGCAGCAGCGCCCAGTTGATGCGCCCCTCGCCGGCCCACCCCGTCGCGGCGCCCGCCGCGGCCTGCAGCCCGACACCCTGATCGCCGACCTCGTCGACAAAGGGCGTGCCGACGCCCGCCACGTAGATGGCGCTGTGATACTTGTCGCGGGGAAACACGTCGAACAGGCGTGCGACGTTGCTGTGCTTGCCGCCGGCGCGATCGCGATGGGCGTTGTTGCGCGTGCCGTCGAAGAAGATGCCGACATGCAGCGTCTTGCAGCAACTCATCCCGTCGTCGTCGTGCAGGCGGCGCATGATCGCGTCCTGCTCCTCCGGGGTGACGACCGCAACGTCGGGCCGGTCAGCGCTCGCGAAGCGGAAACTCATGGCGTGATCCTCTTGTCGGGATTCGGGCACTGCGGATCGCCGTTGCGCAACGTGAAGTGTCCCGGACACGCTTCGGCGGGCGCCTGAAGATTTTCGGGAAAACCGCGGTAGCCGGGCATCCACTGCGACGCATAGACCTTGATTCGATCGTGCGGAAAGAACAGGACCCACAGGAAGCCGTCCGAGAACGCGTCGTAGCGCTCGACCGGCACGACGCGGCTCGCGAGCGCCTTCGGATCCTTCCTGTACAGGTTGTCGTCCCGCCACTGCAGGTTGACGGTCAACCCCGGATGCCATTGCTTCGGTAACGCGACGCAGCAGATGATCGCGCCGCCGCCGCTGCCGATGCGTGCCGGAACCGCCCCGCCCCAGGTGCCGTCGACGTAGAACGCGCCGATCGGAACGTCGGTGTAGTTGAGGGCATTCAGCTTCAAGCCCATCGTGTCGGGCTCGGCCGGCGCGCTCGACACACCCGCCACACCCGACGCCGCAAACGACGCATCGGTGGCACGCGAGCATCCTGCCGTCCCCAGCAGGATGGCCATGAACATCAGCAGCCGAGCGGCAAACGTCGTGGAACCGGCATTCAGACTCATTTCTCGATCCTCTTGTCCGACGCCGTCCGGCGCGGATCGCTATCAACAGTGTGCTCCGTCGCATGCCGCACCGACACGTCCGTGTCGCCGTTCGCATGCACGCGAACCCGCATTGTTCTACGCGGACGACGCGGCAGGCACCCGCTCCGTCGCCAGATACCCGGCCGCCACGAGCGCATCGAGCGCGACCCGCGACGCTGCCGCGGGCGGCCCGTCGTGCCGCGCCCACGCCGCGCTCACGCACGCATGGGCTTGCGACGGGGTTGCCAGCAGCCGGCCGAAACTCTCCGGACGCTGGCGGACATGAAAAAGCAGCGTGTCGATCTTCGCGGCCTGCCGCAGTCGTTCGACCTGGTCCCCGTCGAGCACGTAGGGCTCGCCGCTGCGCCCGGCACCCGCTTCGCCGGCGGCCGCTTCGCGCGCGGTGTCGACATCGAGCGCCACGAGCGCCCCGGTGCGATCGAACACATGCCACGCGTCGATGCCGTCCGTGAAGCGGCGACGCTGCGCGGGCGTGAGCGCCTCGAGCCAGGCCGGCAGGCAACGCGTATCGGCGAAACGCACCAGGAACGCCTCGCCGTCGGCCGCCGCGCTCGCCTCCATCTGCCCGCGCAGATGCGCGGCAAGCGCGCCCGTATCGCGTGCACCGCGCAACAGGCTCACCATCGGACGTCCGGACGTCTCGCGCAACACGGTCCCGAGCATCGCCGCGCGCGCTGCCGCGTCGGCAGGCAACGGCGCGAGGCACGGCGAAATCGCCGCCAGGTCGTCGCCGTCGTACACGCCTTCGTACAGCACGACGACGGCATCGTTGCGGTCGACCGCGGGCAGCCGGTCACGCAGCGCCGGCGCGAAACCCATGTCGAGCAGCAGATGCCAGCGGCCGCCGGCCGGCGCGCGCTCGAACAGCGTGTTCAGCCGATCCGGCGTGTCGTCGGGATAGCGGTCGATCCAGTCGGTCGGCTCGATCTTCATGCTCAGAGTGCCTTACCCGCAAGCGCGCTGCCCGACTGCATCGCGTGCAGCAGGCATTCGACGCACACCTTCTCGGGAAACTGCGGCAATGGTGTACTCATTTGATCTGGGCCCACGAAAGCATGCTGCGCGGCATACACGATGAATTTGCCCGGGCAGCCGAACGTGACGTCGCCGCCTTCGATCGTCACGTGCGCGCCGCCGCTCACCGCGAGATGCACCGTCTTCTTCGCGGCGATCTCGACATCCGCGCTCGCGGACGCGACCTTCAGGTCGTCGCGTGCACGCAGGCCCAGCACGTCGCGCTGCGCCTGCAGTGTCAGCCCGTCCTTGCCGGCGATCATGCTCATGCCGACGCCGCCCGCATGGCTCGCGCCGCCCAGCCACCCGATGCCCTGCCCACTATGAATGCGCAGCTGCTGCGCGGCGGCGAGATTGAAGTCGGCACCGCTGCCGAGCGACAGCGTTTCGCCGGCCGCCCATTGCAGCGCCTGCCCGGCGATCAATCCGTGTCCGCCCCGTGCCTCGATCCCGAGCACCGCATCGCCCGTATGCGGCAGTGCGTTGCCGGTCGATCGCTGCGCGGCATCGGCCGATGCCTGTGCGTAGCCGTTCGCGCCGACCGTCGTCGCGAAGCTCTGCGCGAGCGCGTCGAGCGGCGCGGCCTTGCCGTTCAGCGACGACTGGCCCGCCTGCTCCACGCCGCGCTGCGCGGCGAACGGCAGCGTCCCGTGCGTATCGGCAGTCTTGTCGAACCGGCCGACCAGCGCGGCGTGCCGCGCGAGCAGCGCCTGCAGCGCGGATGCATCGCCCGCCGGCTGTGCGGCGCCGGAGGGCGCATAACTCGATACCAGCAAACCGCGCGTCGCACGCATCGCACCGTACGCGTCCGAGCGCAATTCGACGCCCTGGCCGCGAAAACTGCCGAGATAGTTGTCGGACTGATGACGCAGATGGCCGAGGTTCAGTTGCGTCGCCGCGTGCGTGGTCGCCATCTGCAGGCGCCCCATGCCGTCGGAATCGTCCGCGACCAGTTGGTTGTGACCTTGCCCGTCGAACCCCTGGCTCTTGAAGCCCGACAGCGCGCCGGCGTGATTGTGACGATCCGTGCCGCCGCCGGCGCCGTGCCACGCGGGGCTCAGCCCGCTCGCGAGATTGCCCTGCGCGCTCGGCGCATGGTCGCCCGCCTGCGTGTAGATCGATGCGTCGAGCGGTTTCCCGGCCGCGCCGCCCGGCGAAGGCGACTCACCGCCTTCGCCGCGGCCGTTGAACAGGCCGCCGAGCACGATCGGCCGGTGGATCAGCCCGTGGTGAAACTGCACGAGGACTTCATGGCCGATGCGCGGCACCTGCTGAAGACCGTGCCCGTCGCTCGCGAGCCGTTGAATCGCGCGCGTCGGATAGGTGCCCGTATCGTCTTCGGCCTGCCAGTGGAACCGGACGCGCAAGCGCCCCTGCGCGTCGGCATGCACCGGCCCCGTCGAACCGGGCTGCGCGCTGCCGGTCGGACCGACGACGATCGCCGTCTGCGCGCCCAGCGCCGTCGCAACCGGATTGAGCCGCTGCCCGGTCCCGTCCGCCAGCGTGGGCCGCCAGACTTGCGAGCGCGGCACCGCATCGAACCGGTTCGCGTAACCCCCGGCCTGCGCTTGCCGGAGCACACGCGGATCGAGCTTCGCCGCCGGCAGCGGCCCGAGTTGCCGCTCGATGGCTTCCATGACGGTCGGCGGGAGATTGTTGATCCCGACGTGCTCGACGTGCGTCAGCAGAAAATCCTCGGGCGCCGCGGCACCGCGCACGGCTTGCCAGCCGGAATCGACGAGCTTCAGCGCGCGGCCGGCGCGCGCCGTGCGCAGCGTGCCGTAGCCGGCCCAGAAACATGCGCGCGACACGATCGCGTCGGCCTGGCGCCGCGCCGTGTCTTCCGCGTCGCGCAAGGTGTCGAACGCTTCCGGCCCGACGTCGTCGTAGAGCTCGCGCGTGCCGTTCGGCCGGCCGAGATCCGTGCTCGCGGTGGTCGCGCGGTTCGCGCGGTAGTCGCTGCTGATCAACGTGACGCGATCGGCCGTCAGCGACAGCGACTGCCCGATCCCGAGGATCACGTCGTCGGCGTCGGTCGCTGTCCCGCTCGAGCGGCGCGGCACCCCGCCGCGTCGCGCCGACGTCTCGTCCTCGGCCAGTTGCGCGCTGTCGTCGAAGACCAGCATCGCATGCCCGGCGGGCGCGTCCTCGTCCTCGACGAAGCAGAACCCGAGGCCGGCCTCGGCCAGCAGATGCTGCACGAATTCGTAGTGTGTATGAGTGCGGTACTGCACGCGGTACGCGACCGGAGCCAGCGCGTCGAGACGCCGGCCCGCATCCGGCGTGAGGCGCCACCGCGCGATCCCGGCGTACGGCGCGAACACCGTGTCGAGCACGTCGGCGAGCGTCTGATTCACGAAGGTTCGCTCGTCACGCGCATGCGTGAGCGCCGCGAGCCACGGCACGATCTGGAGATGGTAGCGAGCGAGACCTGCGTCGTAACCGATGCACTCGGCCTCGGCGACGAGTCCGCTGCGCAGCGTCGTCGTGCCGTTCGCGAGCGTGGTGCGAATCGCGACACGCTGCCCGAGCATCGCGTCGAGATCCAGTGCAGGATCCGTCGACAGCGCATCGACGTTCCATTGAAAGAGATCGGAGAGCGATTCGCGACCGGTCCAGCGCTCGATTTGAAATGCAGCAAGCGCGCCGGATCCGTCCAGCGAATACAGGCGATTGAATGCGCCGAATAGAGACGCAAATTCCTTGATGACGCTCATGCGATTCCCGCTCTCTCAGGATTTGACGTTTTTAGGTGCATAGGCTGCGACGAACACGAGACGATGCATGATTGCCTGCATCGCGATCGCCACGCCCAACCGGCAGGAAACACACGGAATTCCCCTGCAGCACTGTCTGGTACGGGCACCTGCCCCGCCATCAGGCGGAACGCACGCCAGTCGGCCGAATGGATGCGCCCCTTTTTCTGAAGCTTACTATTTTAAATTACACAGTCAGACTCCGCTACAGGCAAACACCTGAAAAAAAAACGCGAGACCTTGACGTACGGGCTTCACACACGATAATGGCTGCTTTCAGTTCGACAGCTACCTGACTATTCAACCGAATCAGGCAATTATTGCCGAAAGGTAATAAATACCTTATTCAGTCGAAATAGATTCGAAAAGCGTCGTCGATGACATCCGGGATCGGGAAATCCGGATGCAGCGACGACGATCCCGCAAGGAGGCCCATCCGTATGACCCAACCCTTCATCGTCCTTGGCGACAAGCACAGCCATGGCGGCACCGTGACCAGTGCATCCACGCTGTCGTCGGTCGACGGTCGCGGCATCGCTCGCCGCAACGACACGGTGACGTGTCCGGTGCACGGCCCGAATCACATCGTCGACGGCGACGACACGATGATCGTGCAAGGCGAAGGCGTCGCACGCGACGGCTACAAGACGGCCTGCGGCGCCGTGCTGGTCGCGAGCAAAACGGCAGGCAGTGACGGCAACTGACACACGACGTCGGCAAGTCACGGGGGAATCGACGGAAATGATCACGGGGTTGCGCAAAACGGCATTCGTCGCCGCGCTATTCGTCGCGGTGTGGGTCGCCGTGTTCGTCTGGTGGAAGACGACCCGACATGCACCGACCACCAGGGACCTCCTGCTATACGGGCTCGTGCTGCCGGCGGCGCTCGCCGTTTGCGTGGCATGGTTGCGCCGGGGGCTCGGCCAGGGCTCGGCACCCGCGGCGGCCGCACCGGCGACGTCGTCCGCGTCGAAGGACGCGACGGCCACGCAGGATGCCGAGTCGCACACGTGGTCTGCCCTGCTGCTCGACAGCAGCGTCCGGCTGCCGACGGGTGCGACGACCGCGGAAATCGATGCGGCGGCCCGGGAAGGGCATCCCGTCGCGCTTCACCCCAAACTGCAACGCCCTGACGGAACCGGCGTATTCGCCAGCACGGTCGATTCGGTGTCGCCCGACCGGTTCGATGCGAGCCTCCTTGCGCCTGGCACGCAGGAAACTCTGAGGGACGAGCACTGGCGCGGGCTGCTGCTGGCCGCCGATGCGCTCGACGAATTGCGCGAGCGGCATGCCGTGCTGTCCGGCGCGGACGCGTCGCCGCTCAGGCTCCACCTGCTGATACCGGACCGCTGGCAACCGGTCGCCGCAACGCTCGCCGCATGGCTCGATGCGCACACGGCACAGGAAGCCGTCGCGCCGGGCATCGTTCGCGCGCAACTGCGCACGGTCGCCGATCCCGTACAAGCGTGGGCGGTCATCGACGAACTGATCCAGGCGTTGCACCTGCAACCGTCCGCCGATCTGCACGTCGTGCTCGCATTCGACTCCACCGCAAGCCAGGATGCCGTCGACGCGCTGGACCGCACGGGCCGGCTCTACGGCCGCGATCGGCCGGACGGCGTAACGCCTGGCGAAGGCGCATGCGCGCTGCTGCTCGGTCATCCCGACGCCCCGCATGCGATGCCCGTGCCGTCGCTCCATCGCATCGCGTCCGCGCGCCGCGCGGGCTCCGCCGATCACGGCAAGACCGAATCGACGACGCTCGGGCAGCTGCTCACCGCGGCGAGTACACGCTTGTCGATGCTGCATCCCGACCTGACGGCCCCCGGATTCGTCACCGACGCCGATCAGCGCGGCAGTCGTCGCACCGAAGTCGTGACGGTCGGCGAACAGACCTGGGGCGACGAGGCCGCCGAGCGCAGCCGCCACCTCGGGCTCGCCAACGGCGCAAGCGGCGCGGCGCTCGCGCTGGCGGCGCTGGCGGTCGCCGCCGATCGCGCGACGGAGGAGCGGCAAGCGGTATTCGCGGCATCGGTCAGCGATCCGCTCGTACGCGGCGTGATGCTCGTCACCCCCGCGACGACGGCCGACACCGCCGCTCCCGCGCGGCAATCCGGGACGGCCACCGCATAACCGGACGCAGCGGCCGAATCCCTCACCCGCGCCGCACCCAGATCACCTTGCCGTCACGAATGCCGAGGTCGCGTCGCTCCTGGCGATAGTCCATCGTGCCCGGCAGCGATTTGCCGTCGCGCTCGAGCACGCGCCACAGGCAGCCGTCGAGCAGCGCGGCCGCATCGGCCTCGGTTTTTCCGACCAGCGCGTCGTCCGGCGCGGCGTCCGCCTTGCACGCGCTCGTGGCGCCCGACGGTGCGGGGTTCATCACCGCGCCGCCGGCGGTGGCGTTGGGGTGCTTCGTGTTCATGTCCGCACATCCTGCAAAGGTTGCGCTCGCAACGAGTGCAACGAGTATCGCGATCGTGTTCTTCATCGGTTTCTCCCTGTCGCGCCCCGGTGCGCCGTGTACGGCCTTCGTGCACGGCCCGGCGTCGCATGAATGATCGGTGCCGCGCGCCGCCGACCGTTCCTCGACGAAGGCCGGCCGGCGCATGTCGGCGGTGACGCGATACGGTCCGGCCGTGGCGGCGAACCGGGTCGCAAGTCCGGCACGGCGCCGGACCCGCGTGCATGTTACCGCACGCGATTTGCCGCGACGGCTGCAACACCGACGCCGACGCCCGCGCGTGCGGCATGCGCGCGCCGGCAACTCACTCAGAACTTGTAGGTCACGCCCGCGATGCCGTAATAGTTGCTGCGCGACTGGACGATCGGACTGCCGCCGTAGCGGCCAAGCAAGCGCGTCACGCCCCCCGTCGCGAGCACCGACCAGTGCTGCGACAGCGTCCAGTTCCACGCGACCGCCATCGACGCGCTGTCGATCCCGCCGCTCGTCGAATACGGCCGGAACCGGCTCGTCATCGACTGTGCATCGGTCACGCCGTAGAACGTCTGCGTGTAGCGCCCCGAGCCCCCGTGCACGGTTCCCGTCACGATGATCTCGTGCTGCGAGGTCTTGAACACGGGCACCGCGAGATCCACGTGCCCCGACACGCCGCGCGACGTATGCGTCACCGGGGTGTCGATCGTGACGCTCAGCTCCGCCGCGTTGAAGAGCGTCACGCCCGCGCGCACGCCCACGAGCACCGAGCCCGGAATCCGGCCCATGCCCTTCAGGTAGTCGGAGCCCGGCATGTCGAAGCGGTTCTCGTCCGCACGGCCCGCGTCGTAGCTCACGGCCGCCGACAGGAACACACCGTGCGGCAGGTCGAGCCGGTAGCCGGCGCCCTCGGTGCTGTCGATGAAGAAGCCGTTACCGAACTTCGCGGAAAGCCCCGGCGCAACGACGCCGCGGTACTGGTTGCTGCCCGGGTAGCGCGGTGCGAAACCACCGCCAAGCGACAGCGAATACTGGTTTTCCGCGTGGGCGGCGGCGGCGAGGGTCAGGCCGGCGAGCGGCATGCAATAGCGGTAGCGGCGAAGTATTGGGCGCACAATATTGAGATAGAAGTGACGGAGCCCGCAGTCTAGGTGCCGCCCTGCGCCGAGACTGTCCTGAATCTTCGGAGAATCTGTGCTCAATTGTGTTTGATTGTTCGAGATTGTCGTACCGCTCCCCCGGCGTTCGGTGCGCCGGATAGAATCTGCGGGCCGCGCCGCACCCCGGCTTGCCACGGCGTGAGATGGCGCGCGCATCCTGAGGAGACCATGAACGAAGATCCGCTCAAATACCGCGTGCTGCTGATCGAGGACGACGACCGCCTCGCGCAGCTCGTCCGCGAATACCTCGACAGCTATGAATTCGCGGTGACGGTCGTCCGGCGCGGCGACCTCGCCGTCGCGGCGGTGCGCGAGCACCAGCCGGCCCTCGTGATACTCGACCTGATGCTGCCGAACCTCGACGGGATGGAAGTCTGCCGGCGCATCCGCGCGTTCACCAACGTCCCCGTGCTGATCCTGACCGCGCGCCTGGACGTCTACGACCAGGTCGCGGGCCTCGAGACGGGCGCCGACGACTACGTGACGAAGCCGATCGAGCCGCGCGTGCTGGTCGCGCGCGCCCGCGCGCTGCTGCGCCGTGCGCAGCCGGCCGCCGCCGACACGCCCGTGGCCGCCCCCGAAGCGCTCGTGTTCGGCGAGCTGGCGATCTCGCCGCCGAACCGCACCGTGACCTGGCGCGGCGAGCCGGTCGACCTCAAGACTGCCGAGTTCAACCTGCTGCTGATTCTCGCGCGCGCGGCCGGCACCGTGCTGAGCCGCGACGACATCCTGAAGCAGCTGCGCGGGATCGAGTTCGACGGACTCGACCGCTCGGTCGATTCCGGCATCTCGAAGCTGCGCCGCCGCTTCGAGGATGCGTCGTCGGAGCCGCACAAGATCAAGACGATCTGGGGCCGCGGCTACCTGTTCAGCCCTTCCGCGTGGGACGAATAAATGCTGCGCCCGTTGATCAGGCTGTACCTCGTCGTGATCCTGTTCGTCGCCGCGTCGATCATCTTCGTCCAGCTGTCGTTCGACCGGATCTTCTACGATCGCACCGCGCAGGCGGAGCGGGAGTCGTTGACGACCTACGCGTTCGTGCTCAACGATTACCTCGAACGCCACCCGGGCGAGCAGCGCAAGTTCGCGCTGCGCGAGCTCGCGAAACACGGCAACGAAAGGTTCGACTTCATGCCGATGGCCACCGCCCGCGCGCAATTGAGCGGCGAGCCGCTGCGCGATCTCGACGCCGGCCGAATCTCGATCAGCTACGACCACAAGGATTACTACATGCCGCTTGCAGATGGTTCGGTACTGCATGCGCGGCCGATCGAAGCATTCAGCCTCGACATCAAGATCTATGCATACATGCTGCTCGCGCTCAGCGCACTGCTCGCGGTGGTGCTGTGGGTTCACTATCACTGGCGCGACCTGCGCAAGCTGCAGGACGCCGCACGCGCATTCGGCGCCGGCACGCTGTCGACGCGCGTGAAGCTGTCGGGCAAGTCGAACATCGACGAACTGTCGCAACAGTTCAACGACATGGCCGAGCGCATCGAGGCATCGATCAAGCAGCAGCGGGAAATGATGCACGGCATCTCGCACGAACTGAAGACGCCGCTCGCGCGGCTCGAGTTCGGGCTCGCGCTGCTCGCCGAGCCCGGTGAAACGGGCCGGATGCGCGAACGCCGCGACGCGCTGCGCCGCGACGTGCGCGAACTCGACGAGCTCGTCACCGAGCTGCTGACGATCGGCCGGCTCGAACAGGGCGCGAGCCAGCTCGCGCCGATGGAAGTCGTCGTCGACGCGCTGATCGACAGCGTGGCCGGCAACGTCTCGAACGATGTCGCCGATCGCGGCATCTCGCTCGACATATCGACGCTCGGTGCTCCCGCGACCCACGTGTGCGACCCGAAGCTGGTTGCCCGCGCGTTGCTGAACCTGATCCGCAACGGCGCGCGCTATGCATCGCGCACCGTGCTGCTCGCCGCCGCACGCGACGCGTCCGGCGCACTCGTGCTGAGCGTCGACGACGACGGCCCCGGCATTCCGGCCGCCGAACGCGCCCGCGTGTTCGAACCGTTCCAGCGGCTCGACTCCAGCCGCGACCGGCAAACCGGCGGCTTCGGGCTCGGGCTCGCGATCGTGAGGCGCGTCGCGCAGGTGCACGGCGGCGACGTGCGGCTCGAGGATTCACCGCTCGGCGGCGCACGCTTCGTGATCACGCTGCCCGTGCGAACGCTGCCGGACAACCTGTTCGACGTGCCGGATACCCTCGCGCAGGGCGACGCATTCGGCCGCGGCACGGGCATGGCCATCCTGCGGCAATGACGCGCGCGGCAGGCGCCCTCGCCTGAGCGCCCGCCGCCGGTGCACACGCGTCGCTCAGCGGCGGCGCAACAGCGCGACGAAGAACAGGCTGCCGAACATCGCGGTCACGATCCCGATCGGCAGATCCTCCGGCGCCGCGAGCGTGCGGGCGGCCACATCGGCCCACACGAGCAGGATCGCGCCGGTCAGCGCGGCAACCGGCAGCAGCCTGCCGTGCTCGGCACCGACGACGCGGCGGCACAGATGCGGCGTCACCAGTCCGACGAAGCCGATCGCCCCGCTCACCGCCACCATCGCACCGGTCGCGAACGACGCGACGACGAACACCTCGCGCCGCATCCGCGCGCTCGGCACCCCGAGTGCGGCCGCGGCCACGTCGCCCGACATCAGCGCATTCAGTTCGCGCCGGCGCGCGTACAGCGCGCCGCCGGCAAGCACCGCGCATGCGGCCGGCACCGGCAGCAAATCCCAGCGCGCGAGCCCGACGCCGCCGAGCATCCAGAACAGCACCGACGACGCGGCGCGCTGATCGCCGAGATACAGCAGCAGGTTGCCGAACGCGGCCATCATGAACGACACCGATACGCCTGCGAGCAGCAGCCGGTCCGATTCGAGCCGGCCGCGCCGGTAAGCGAGCGCCACGACGCAGACGGTCGCCGCGAGCGCGCCCGCGAAGGCGGCAGCCGACAGCGTGAACGGGCCGAGTGCCGCGCCGGCCAGCACGGTGACCGCGACGGCGCCGAGCATCGCGCCCGCGCTCACGCCGAGCAGGTGCGGATCGGCCAGGCGGTTCGCGGTCGCCGCCTGCAACGCGACGCCGACCGCTGCCAGCGTCGCGCCGACGATCGCGGCGAGCAGCGCGCGCGGCATCCGGATCAGCCAGACGATGCTGTCGTCGCCCGCCCCCGCCGCGAACGCGCCGGCCTCGCCGAACGCCGGCACGATGTGCGTGGCGACGATCCGCACCGCCGCCGGCATCGCGATCGGCGCCGGACCGAACGCGGCCGATACGACGATCGACACGACCAGCAGCAGCGCCAGCGCCGGCAGCACCGTGCACATGCCGGGCCGCGACGCACGCACGTGCCCGCTCATCGCGCCGGCCCGGCGAACGCGGCCGGATACAGCGCGCGCGCCAGCGTCTCGACCGCCGCGACGTTCTCGGGGCCCGGCGTCGCCGCATCGTAGGGAATCACGATGAAGCGCCGGTCGCGAATGGCGGCCACGCGCGCGAGCGACGGCTGGCTCAGCAGGAACTGCTGCTTCTGCGCGGCCGTCACGGCCGAATAGTCGACGATCACGATCACCTGCGGATCGCGCGCGACCACGCTTTCCCAGCTCACCTGCGTCCAGCTGCGCGGCAGGTCGGCCATCACGTTGCGCGCCCCGGCCGCCGTCAGCAGCGCGGTCGGCATCGCGAGCGCGCCGGCCGTCATCGGCTTGTCGGTGCCGCTGTCGTAGACGAACACGCGCAGCGGCGCCGGACGCCCGATCGCGCGCGACACCGCCGCGAGACGCGCGCGCATCGCAGCCACGACCTGCGCGGCGCGCGCGTCGACACCGAAGATCCGGCCGAGATTGTTCAGGTCGCGGAACACGTCGTCGAACGACGCGGCCGTCTGCTTCATCACGTGCGAGCACGATTCGGTCAGCTCGTACGTCCGGATACCGAACGGCGCGAGGGTCGCCGGCGTCACCGCGCCGCCGACATGCATCCCGTAGTTCCAGCCCGCAAGATAGAAGTCGGCACGCGCGGCCGCCAGCACCTCGAGCGACGGATACTGGCTCGCGAGTTCGGGCACGCCGCGCAGCGCGTCGCGCACGCGCGCGGTGCCCGTCTTCCAGCCGCCGATGCCGGTGTAGCCGACGAGCCGGTCCTTCAGGCCGAGCACGAGCATCATCTCGGTCAGGTTCACGTCGTTGCTCACCGCGCGCGTCGGCGCGCGGTCGAACGTCACGTCGCGATCGCAACTGCGCACGGTGACGGGATAGGCACCCGCATGCCCGGCCGCGCAGCCGAGCAGGATCGCGGCAACCAGGCGGCGGAATGCGGATGACGACGCAGACTGCAACGCGGAGGGCAGGACAGGAAACGGCATGGCGGTCATTCCGGATGAAGCGGCGTGATGCGCGGCCGGCCCGTGACCGGATGGCGATCGACGAGCGCGACGACGCCGAACACGTCGCGCAGCAGCGCTTCGGTCAGCACGTCGGCCGGCGCGCCCGATGCGACGACCCTGCCGTGCGCGAGCACGTGGAGCCGGTCGCAATACGCGGCCGCGAGATTGAGATCGTGAATCGTGGCGAGCGTCGCGATGCCGAGGCGCCGCACGCGCGCGAGCAGTTCGAGCTGATGACGCAGGTCGAGATGGTTGGTCGGTTCGTCGAGCAGCAGCAGTTCAGGCTGCTGCGCGAGCGCACGAGCCAGCAGCGCGCGTTGCTTCTCGCCGCCCGACAGCGACGCGAAGCGTTGCGCGCGGCGCTCGACGAGGCCGACGTCGTGCAGTGCGGATTCGACGATCCGGCGATCGTCCGCCGTCTCCGCGTCGAACGGCCGCTTGTGCGGCGTGCGCCCCATGCCGACCAGTTCGTCGACCGTCAGCCCGAAATCGTCGGGCGTCTCCTGCTGCAGCACCGCGATGCGCTGCGCGACCGCGCGCGGCCGCATGCGCCACACGTCCTGCGCGTCGAGCGCGACACGGCCCGCATCGGGCCGCGCGTAACGGAACACGCAGCGCAGCAGGCTCGTCTTGCCGCTGCCGTTCGGGCCGACCAGCCCGACGAACTCGCCGTCGGCCACGCTCAGCGTCACCGAATCGAGCACGGCGATCGCGCCGCCGGGAGACCAGCTCACGCGTTCGATGTCGAGCATGTGCGCCACGGGAGGCTCGCCGCGCCGCACTAGAAGCGCATCGTCGCGACGAGCTCCGCCGAGCGCGACGGGCCGAGCAGCCATTGCTCGCCGCCGTTCGACGTCGTCACCGCGTACGTGCGGTTCGCGAGATTGCGCAGGTACAGCGCGAGCTCGGTGCGCGACGTCGGCTGCCAGCGCAGCGACGCATCGAACACCGTGTACGACGGCACCTGTATGCGGTTCGCGTCGTCGCCGTACGTCGCGCCGACGTAACGCATGCCCGCATTCGCCTGCCAGCGCTCGGCAAACGCCCAGCCGAGCCACAGGTTCGCCGTCTGCTGCGGCACGTTGGCCGGCGCATTGCCGGCGCGCGACACCGTCGCGCTGCCGACCTTCTCGTTGAACGCGTCATAGCGCGCGCGCAGCAGCGCGACGTTCGCGTCGATCGTCCAGCCGTGCGGCAGCCGCGCGCCGCCCGTCAACTCGATGCCGCGCGACGATTGCCGGCCGACCTGCCGGCGCAGCGCAGGATTGAACGGATCGGAGCTGAGCAGGTTGCGCTTCGTGATGTCGTACACCGCGAAGGTCCAGTAGGCGCGGCCGTCGAGCAGCGTCTGCTTGACGCCGGCCTCCCACTGTTCGCCGGTGGCGAGCCGGTAGTTCGCCTGCGACGCGGACAGCGTCAACAGCGAGCCGAGGCCCTCCGCGCCTGTCGTGTACTGCGCATAGGCGCTGAGCGTCGGCGCGACTTCGAACACGAAGCCCGTGCGCCAGCCGACGTTCGCGAAGCGCTTGTCGAAGCCGGCGCCGGTCGCGGCCTGCTCGCGGCTGAACGCGATGTGGTCGTAGCGCAGGCCGCTCACCCACGCGAGCCGCGGCAGCACGTCGAGCCGGTTCTCGGCGAACACCGCCGCCTGCCGTGCCCGCGTGCTGAACTGCGGCACCGTCGGGTCGGGGCTCGTGAACACGCCGGGATCGAAACCGTGCGCGGGCACCGTCGATTCGCCGCCGTACGGCGAATTGTTGGTACCACTGAACGTGACCTGGCTGAATTCCGTGCCGACGACGAAGCGGTTCGCGCGGCCGAACAGCGTGCCGTCGAAGCGTGCGCTCAGCCGATCGCCGATCTGCCGCTGGTGATGGCCGATGTCCAGATAGTCGCCGCGCGTGACGAGACCCGTCGCTGTGTCGAGCGCATACGATTCGGCATTGCGCCAGTGGCGGTTCGACGTCAGGTAGTAGAGCTGGTTGTCGATCGTCACGCCGGCCGTCGGCCGGTAGCGGGCCGACAGGCGCGTCCACTGGTCGTAGTAGGCAATCGTCGCATCGCCGACGTTGTAGTTGAGCTTGCGCAGCGACGGATCGAGCACGCCGTTCGGTGCCGGCACGCCATGGTAGGTCGCCGGCATCTGGCGGCCGTAGTCGAAGTCGAGCGTCAGCGTGAGCTTCGGGCTCACATCGAACTTCAGCGCGCCGCCGACGGCCGTCGTATGCGTATCGGCCCGCTCGGCGAGGCCGTTCGCGCGTGCATCGCTCGCGTAGAAGCGATACGACAGCCTCGGGCCGAGCGCGCCCGTCGTATCGAACGCAAAGCGCTTCGCGCCGTCGGCGCCGACACCGGCCTGCAGCGTCGTCTCTCGCACACGCTGCGGCCGCTTCGGCACCACGTTGACGACGCCGCCGATCGCCCCCTCGCCATACAGCACCGACGCCGGGCCGCGCAGCACCTCAATGCGCTCGACCGACCACGTGTCGAACGGGAAGGTGATCGTGCCGGCCGCCGGCATCAGCCGCACGCCGTCGAGCAGCGTCATCACCGATTCCTGCCCGCTGAAGCCGCGCACGCTCAATGCGGTGCCGCCGGTACCGGGCGCCATCGCGCTCGCGAACCCCGCGGTGCGCGTCACCGCATCGAGCACCGTGCGATCGCCGCGCGCCTCGATCGTGCCGGCCGTGACCGACTCGACGCTCGCGGGGGTGTCGAGACTCGCGAGCCCGAGCCGCGAGCCCGTTTCGAGCGGTTGCGTCAGCGGGTCGGCCGGTGCGGATCGCGCGCTGACGTTGATCGCCGGCAGCGCATGGCGGTCGTCGGGTGCAGGTGCGGCCGCTTCCGCGGCAAGCGCGGCGGACGTCGCCATCGCGCACCCCACCCAGGTTGCGCAACCATACGCGGCACGCGAGCGCCATCCCCCGTCGTGCCGGCGCGAGCCGGCGTGCAGCCGCGCGTCGCGCGCCCGCATGTGTTTCGTCTTCGTCACTTCGTATCGGTCTTCGTGTGGTTTCGTCGCACGTGGCTTGCCCGACAGCCTCGGACGGCCGTCGATCCAAACGTCGGATGATACGTTATATCAATTTATCCCGTCAGGGTTTTGTCAGGATCCGTAGGCCAGCACGCCCGGCCTATGGCTGAACCCGTGACGGGTCGCCTCGACAGCATCACTGGATAAATCGGCCGGTACGCCGGCTCACGTGTCGACGACACGACCGCTTCGGCCGCCGGAAAGCCAGTCCGCCCGATGCATGCCGCTTTCGACGCCGCGATGCAGACGCAAAAGCGCATCGGCCCTCGTCGACCTGCCGCTCGCGAATACGCGACAACCGTCGCGTTGCATGACGTCCCGGTCGCACTGGGGAAACGGCTGTCGGCCGATGCGCTGTTCGCATTCGATCGTGGCGCCCTGGCCGATATCCTGGCCGGCGGTCGCGCCGACATCCGCCGGATCGCGGCCAGGCAGAGCGCCACGCGCCTCAGTCGGGATTACGACTTCGCACACGCAGACGACCGCTACGACCCGCCCCCGCGCCCATGACGCGCGCCGCGACCGGCCGGCACAACTTCGCCGCCTAGATCGGAAAACTGAACTGCACCCACAGCTTGTCGCCCTGCGGCCGGTTGCGCACCGCGAACTCGTGCTGGTATTTCACGACCACGCCCGACGCCGGCCCCCACATGTAACGCAGCTGCGGGCCGATCGCGACCGACTGCCCGCGAAAACCGTCCGACGCGACCTTGACGCCGTCCTGCGTATCGTCGGTGAACTGCTTCAGGAACGTGCCCTGCACGCCGACCTGCACGCGCCGGTCGATCGAATAGCCGACCAGGTAATCGAGCACGGCCACCGCACCCGAGTGGTATCGCGTCGCATGGTTCGGCGAATTCAGCTCCAGCAGCGTGGTCGTCGAGATCTCCCAGTCGCGGCCCGGAAACCAGGTCGTGCTGACGTACGGCAGGAACGCATACGTGTTCAACCCCGTGTTCGCGATCCGGTTCGCCGCATACGCGCCGCTCGGCACCGCGAACGACGGCGAGAAGAACGCGAAGAAGGTCTGCGATGCGTTCGCGTAATTGATCATGAACGGCTCGAGGATCACGTCACCGAGCGACGTGCGGTTTCCCGTACCGCCCGGTGTCGACAGATGCAGGTGCACGATCGGTACGATCGCGCTGCTCGACAGCGAGAACGGCCCGAACGTCGCGCCCCAGGTATGGACCACGCGCGGCGTTTCCGCGACGACGCTCAGGTGAAACCCCGGCACCGCGCTGCCGCCGTCCGGCCCGGCAAACCGGTTCGATACCGAGTACAGCGCGTAGTTGAAGTACTGCGTGTTGCCGGGCGGCGGAAGCAGCCCGTTCAGCACGGTGTTGACGCCGAACGGATAGCTGACCTGCCCGTTCTCCGTGGCCGACGCCGGAACCTGAATGGCGCCGGCGATCAGGAATGCCAAGGGTACCCGTCGCAAGGTGAATTTCATGTCGTCTCCAGACCGGATTGTTATCGTGTCATCGCGTGCCGGGCATCGCAGGCCCGGGGAGACGCAATGTAAAGCGCACGACAGCGGCGAAAAAGACGACCTTCAGGAGAACAGTTCTTCGTTACACGGAGAAATGCGCGGCGGTGCGGCGACGGCCCGCGATCAGCGGCCGACTTCCTTCCATTTGCGCGCGAGCCCGAGGCGTTCGAAACGCTCGATCAGGAACTCGGTGAAGACACGGATCTTCGCCGGCTGGTGACGGCGGCTCTGGTACGCGATGTTGACGGTGAGCGCCGGCAGTTGCCAGTCGGTGAGCACCGGCACCAGCTTTCCCGCGACGATATCGTCGTGGATGATGTAGAGCGGCTGGATCAGGATGCCGAGCCCGGCAAGCGCCGCCGCGCGGATCACCTGCCCTTCGTTCGCATCGAGCACGCTCCTGATCGTGACCGACTGCTTCTTCGCGCCGCGGCGGAAATGCAGCACGTACGGATCGTTCGCGAGGTTGTAGACCAGCAACCGGTGGTCGCACAGCGCATCGGGCGTCGCCGGCGCGCCGTGCTTCGCCAGATACCCGGGCGACGCGGCCAGCACGCGCCGTGTCTCGGCGAGCTTGCGCACAGTGATGCCCGAATCCGCTTCATGCTCGCGCGTGCGGATCGCCACGTCGATGCCCGCCTCGATGAAATCCGGGTAGCGGTTCGCCGCGATGATCTGCACGTTCAGGTTCGGGTAGCGCCGGTGAAACTCCGGTAACGCCGGCGCGATATAGATCGACGCGAACGATACGGAAGCGGTCACGCGCAGCGTGCCGGCCGGGTTGACGCTCGTTTCATTGACCGCCGCATCGGCCTCCGACAGCTCCGTCAGGATCGCGACGCAGCGCCGATGGTATTCGTGCCCCGCGTCGGTCAGCCACAGGCGGCGCGTGGTCCGCTCGACGAGCCGCGCCCCCAGCCGTTCCTCCAGCGCATTCAGGCAGCGGCTCGCCGCCGCGCTCGACATGCCGAGCCGCTCGGCGGCCTTCGACAGGCTCCCCAGCTCGGCGACCTGCACGAAAAATTCGATCTGCGTCCACTTGTCCATGCGCTGGATTCTTCCACTTGGCGGAGAACAAAACTCCTCCAAACCATCTTTTTTACGATCCGGGGAGGAATTAATGTTACGTCAACGCGCCATCCAACGACATCAGGAGACAACCCCATGCGCAATCTCAACGAAGACACCATCACGCAGGCCGTGATCGCATCGCTCTCCGGCTGTCGCGACGAGCGGCTGCGCACGGTCATGATCAGTCTCGTCCAGCACCTGCATTCGTTTGCGCGGGAGACCCGGCTCACCGAGGCCGAATGGCAGGCCGCGATCGGCTTCCTGACCGCGGTCGGGCACATCACCGACGACAAGCGCCAGGAATTCATCCTGCTTTCCGACGTGCTCGGGCTGTCGACCCTCGTCACCGCGCAGAACCATGCGAAACCGGCCGGCTGCACGGAAGCGACCGTGTTCGGCCCGTTCTATGTCGACGGCAGCCCCGAGTTCGCGATGTTCGACGACATCGCGAACGGCGCATGCGGCGAGCCCTGTTTCGTATCCGGCCACGTGCGCGGCATCGACGGCATGCCGGTCGCGCACGCGTCGCTGGAAGTCTGGCAAGCCGACGAGGACGGGCACTACGACGTCCAGCTTCCGGCCGACGACGGTTCGGTCACGCATCGCGCGCGCGGCCGGCTGCGCACCGGCGCCGACGGCCGTTACGCGTTCCGCTCGATCCTCGCCGAACCGTATCCGATTCCGCACGACGGCCCCGTCGGCGCCATGCTCGACGCGCTCGGCCGCCATCCGTGGCGCCCCGCGCACCTGCATTTCATGATCGCGGCGCGCGGTTACGAAACGCTGATCACGCACGTGTTTCGCGACGGCGACCGTTATCTCGACTCCGACGCGGTATTCGGCGTACGGTCGACGCTCGTCGCCGACTGGGTGCGGCACGCGCCCGGCATCGCGCCGGACGGTTCGCGCATGGACACGCCGTTCTACACGCTCGATTACGACTTCGTGCTCAATCCCGCCGGGCGCGGCGCATGATCCGGCACGTCGTGATGTGGAACGTCGCAGGCGAAACCGACGGCGAACGCGCGGCGGCACGCGCCAGCGTGAAGCGTGCATTCGAAAGCCTGCGCGGCCGGATTCCAGGCATGACGCACCTCGAGGTCGGCGCGGATTTCAGCGCGGCCGATTACGCGTGCGACCTGATTCTCGTCGCCGAATTCGAGTCGCGCGAAGCGCTCGACGGATACGCGACGCATCCTGAACACGCACGCGTACGCGACTCACTGGCCGGCCTGCGCATCGCGCGCCACCAGGTCGACTACGCAATGGAGTGACGACGACATGAATTTCATTTACCAGGCACGCCCCGCACGCGTGATCTTCGGCGCAGGCAGCCTCGACCATCTCGAACGCGAAGTGCTGGAACTGGGCGCGCAGCGTGCGCTCGTGCTCTGCACGCCGGAGCAGCGCGACCTCGCGCAACCCATCGTCGAGCGGCTCGGCGCGCGAGCGGCCGGGTTGTACGATCGCGCGACGATGCACGTGCCGATCGAAATCGCCCGCGATGCGCAGGCGTTCGCCCGGTCGTGCGGTGCGGATTGCGCGATCGCGATCGGCGGCGGCTCCACGATCGGCCTCGGCAAGGCGATCGCGCTCGAAAGCAGCCTGCCTATCCTCGCCATCCCGACGACGTATGCGGGCAGCGAGATGACCCCGATCTACGGCCTGACGGAAGGCGGCATCAAGCGCACGGGCTCCGACGCGCGCGTCCTGCCGAAAACGGTGATCTACGATCCCGCGCTCACCGTCACGCTGCCCGTCGAGCTGTCCGTGACGAGCGGGCTCAATGCGATCGCGCACGCAGCGGAAGGCCTCTACGCGAACAACGCGAACCCGGTGATGAGCCTCGTCGCAGAAGAAGGGATTCGCGCGCTGGCGCGCGGCCTGCCCGGCGTGCGCCGCAACACCGCCGATCTCGGCGCACGCGGCGACGCGCTTTACGGCGCATGGCTGTGCGGGATGGTGCTCGGCAACGTCGGCATGGCGCTGCATCACAAGCTCTGTCATACGCTCGGCGGCAGCTTCAACCTGCCACACGCGCCGACCCATACGGTCGTGCTGCCGCATGCGCTCGCGTACAACGCGGCGCATGCGCCGGACGCGATGCAGCGCATCGCCCGCGCGATCGGCACGAACGACGCGGCGCGCGGCCTCTACGCACTGGCGCTCGACAACGGCGCGCCCGTCTCGTTGAAGGCGATCGGCATGCAGGAGGTCGACCTCGATCGCGCGGCCGATCTCGCGGCCGCCAATCCGTACTGGAACCCTCGCCCGATCGAACGCGACGGCCTGCGCGCGCTGCTGCAGGACGCGTTCGACGGCAACCTGCCCGGCTCCACCGCGCGCTGAATCGAACACACGACAAACCAACAGACGCCACCATCATGGAGACATCCCACATGAATACCGAATCGAGCGCGCACGGCAACAGCACCGCCGAACACTGCGACGTCGCGATCGTCGGCTACGGCCCGACCGGCCTCGTCGCCGCATCGATGCTGGGCCGTGCCGGCCATCGCGTGATCGTCCTCGAACGCTGGCCGACGCCCTACGGCCTGCCGCGCCTCACGCACATCGACGGCGAAACCGCGCGCATCGTGCAGGCCAGTGCCGACGTCGATCACGCGCTGCGCAACGCGAAGGCCGTCGACACCTACCACTACTGCGACGCGAACGGCGACCTGCTGCTCGAACTGAACTGGACCGGCCGCGCATGCGGCTATCCCGCGCACATCTCGATCTACCAGCCCGACATCGAGGACGCGATCGATGCACGCGCCAGTGCCTTCAAGAACGTGACGATCCTGCGCGGCTGGGAAGTCGACGCACTGCGGCAGGACGACGACGGCGTGACGCTGACCGCGCATCCGTCCCGCTGCGGCCAGGACGCGCAATGGACCGACAGGCCGCGCGTCATTCGCGCGCGCTACGTGATCGGCGCCGACGGCGCGAACAGCCTCGTGCGCCGCACGCTCGGCATCGAACGCTCCGATTTCGGCTGCAACGAACGCTGGCTCAATCTCGATTCGGAAAACAAGCGCGATCTCGGCGACGGCTGCGCGCGCACGACGATCTACTGCGATCCGGCACGCGCTTACATGCACATGCCGATCGGCACGAAGCGCACGCGTTTCGAGCTGCGCGTGCTGCCGAACGAATCGACGGCCGAATGGGAAACGGAAGAAGCCGGCTGGAAGTGGCTCAACGACCACTACGGCTACGGCCCGGACGATCTGACGCTGCTGCGGCACGTCGTCTACACGTTCGAGACGCGCATGGCCGAACGCTGGCGCGCCGGCCGCGTGCTGCTCGCGGGCGATGCGGCGCACACGATGATGCCGTACATGGGACAAGGCGCGTGCTCCGGCATGCGCGACGGCATCAACCTCGCGTGGAAGCTCGACCTGGTGCTGACCGGGCGCGCGTCCGCCGACCTGCTCGACACCTATGAAGCCGAGCGCCGCCCGCACGTGACGGCGATCACGCAGATGTCGCTGTTTCTCGGGCAGGTCGTCAACGAGGACGATCCGCGCAAGGTCGCCGAGCGCGACGCGGCGTTCCGCTCCGGCAACATGCCGCCGATGCCGCCGTTCCCGAAGCTCGGCCACGGCATCGTGCACGCACAAGCCGACGGCACGCTGCTGCCGACGACGGGCGCACCGGCCCCGCAAGGCCGCGCACGGCGCGGCGCGGCCGAGGGCCGTTTCGACGACGTGGTCGGCCAGGGTTTCCAGCTCGTCACGCGCGAGCATCCTGCCCGCCATCTCGACGACGCGCAGCGCGCATTCCTCGCGCAGCTCGGCTGTCACGTGGCCGTGCTGGCCGACGACGTGTGCGCGCCGGATGCCGTGGTCGATCTAGACGGCGAGCAGCACGCGTTCATGCACGCGCACGGCATCGCCGCGTATATCAAGCGGCCCGATTTCATCGTGTTCGGTTCGGTAAGCGACCTGCGCGATCTCGGCGCGCTCGTCGACGCGCTGCGCGACACACTGCACTGGTCCGCCGTTTCGAGCGAGCCTGCCGCGGCTTCGGCAACTTCGGCGGCTTCGCCAGCCGTCACCCACGCATCGTGAAGGAGACCGACGCATGACGACCAAACTGTCACCGTTCGCGCTGTCGCTGCAGCGCGCGATGCCCGTCACGCGCCTGCTCGATTGCGGGATGGACTACGCGGACGCAACCGCGCTGCACGCCCGCACGTCCAACGGCGAACCGTGGGACGTCGCGGCCGAAGCGCTGGCCGACGCGCAGCTCGCGCGCGCCGCGCAGGCGGCGGATGCCGGCCATCTGGTCACGGCCGCCGACGCGCAGGCGATGGCCATCGCGAACCTGCTGTTCGCACAGATGGCGTTCAACCACGACGTGCCGCGCAAGCGCGCGCTTTATGCGCGGCTCGTCGACGCGTCGCACGGCCTCGCGCGCTGGTCCGACAAGCGCATCGAACGTGTCGAAGTGCCGTTCGGCGATGCGCGCCTGATCGGCTGGCTGGTGCGGCCGCCGGCGGAGCGCGTACTCGGCACCGTGATCGTGTTCGGCGGCCAGAGCGGCTGGGGCTTCGCGTACTGGCCGATCGCGCGCGCACTCGCGGCACGCGGCCTCGCCACGCTGCTCGCCGAGGGGCCGGGCCAGGGCGAGACGCGGCTCGAACAGCGGATCTTCGTCGACGTCGACATGAGCGCCGCCTATCGGCGCTTCGTCGACCACGTCGCCGATCGTGTGCCCGGGCCGATCGGTATCTGGGGGAACAGCATCGGCGGGTTGTGGGCGGCGTCGACTGCCGCGAGTGACCGACGGATCGCGGCCTGTTGCGTGAACGGCGCGCTCGCGGCGCCGACGCTGCTGCCGTTCCGCACGTTCGTCGAGCAGGCCGCGGCGATGCTCGGCAACGACGATCCCGATGCCGTGGCGGCGAACTTCGCGCGGATGCGTTTCTCGTCCGAACGCGACCGTATCGCGTGTCCGCTGCTGGTGCTGCACGGCGGCGAAGATCCGCTGATCCGGATCGACGATCAACAGCCGTTTCTCGATGCCGCGACGTCCGGCGATGCGACGCTCAAGGTCTGGCCGGACGGCGAGCACACGATCTACAACCACGCGTCCGAGCGCACCGCGCTCGTCTGCGACTGGTTCGCCGAGCGGCTGGCGCGAGCGGCAGCCGTGTGAACACGCATGCGGTACCGGCCGTGCCGACGGTCGACACCGCGCGTGGCATCCGGCATGACGACGTCGCACCGCCGCCTGCCGCGACGCCGTCGGTTTCCACGTGTGTGAAGCCGTACTTCGCCATCCGCTCATGATGGCCGGCCGAACCGGGATACGCGCGCAGTTGCGCGGTCATCGTCGCTTCAACCGCCAACCTTGAACGCCGGCAACTGCTGCCCGAGCCGCGCACCCATTTCCGTACCGAGCGCCTGCAGCGCATTGAACGGCCGGATCATCACTTCGAATTCCACGATCCGCCCTTCTTCGTCGAAGCGGATCATGTCGATCCCCTTCAGCGCCTTGTCGCCGACGCTCGCGCTGAATTCCAGCACCACGCTCAGGCCGTCGTCGGTGACGAACTGGCGGTAATAGACGAAATTCTCGAGGATCGTGATCACCGTGCGCAGCGCCATCAACAGCGCGGGCGCCGGCCCGTACGGCTTGAACGCCATCGGCGAACGGAACACCGCATCCGGGTGAACGATCGATTCGAGCGCACTGAAATCCTTGTTGTCGATCATCGCGTGCCACACGTCGAGCGATTTCGCGACAGCGGGATGAACTTGCAGCGGTGAGTGTGTCATCAGAAGTCTCCTGACTCATCGGACGGAAAAGAAACGAATCGGCGTCAAAGCGTCGCGGCCAGCGTCGTGCCCTGGTGAATCGCGCGCTTCGCATCGAGTTCGGCGGCCTCGTGTGCGCCGCCGATCAGATGCACGCGGCATCCGGCGGCCTGCAGTTGCTCCGCCAGTTCGCGCGACGGCTCCTGCCCCGCGCAGATCACCACGTTGTCCACCGGCAGCGTCTGTTCGACGCCGTCGATCGTCAAGTGCAATCCTTCGTCGTCGATGCGACGGTACGTCACCGCCGACGACATGCCGACGCCGCGCGCCTTCAGCGCCGTGCGGTGGATCCACCCGGTGGTCTTGCCGAGCCCGTCGCCGATCTTCGATGCCTTGCGCTGCAGCAGATGCACCTGCCGCGCGGCCGGCTCGGGTTGCGCACGGCCCAGCCCGCCGGCACCCGCATACGATCGATCGACGCCCCATTCGTTGAAGAACCGGTCCGCGTCTACCTGTTCGCCGCCATTGCGATGAACCAGATATTCCGCGACGTCGAAACCGATTCCGCCGGCGCCGACGATCGCGACGCTGCGGCCCACGGCCTTGTCGTCGCGCAGCACGTCGAGATAACCGAGCGTCTTCGGATGCCCGACGCCGTCGATCGGCGGCGTGCGCGGCACGATGCCCGTCGCGATCACCACTTCGTCGAATTCGCCCTGCAGCAGCATCTCGGCGCTCGCGCGCGTATTGACATGCAGCGTGATGCCGCGCAACTCGATCTGCCGGCGGAAGTAACGCAGCGTTTCGTTGAACTCCTCCTTGCCCGGCACCTTCTTCGCGATGTTGAACTGGCCGCCGATCTCGGCACCCGCTTCGTACAGCGTCACCGCGTGACCGCGCTCGGCCGCCGTGACCGCGAAACCGAGGCCCGCCGGACCGGCACCGACCACCGCGATGCGCTTGCGCTGCCGTGCGGGGCGGATCACGAGCTCGGTTTCGTGGCAGGCGCGCGGATTCACGAGGCAGGACGTGATCCTGCCGCTGAACGTATGGTCGAGGCACGCCTGGTTGCAGCCGATGCACGTGTTGATTTCGTCCGCGCGCCCTTCCCGCGCCTTGCGCACGAATTCGGCGTCGGCGAGGAATGGCCGCGCCATCGACACCATGTCGCAATAGCCGTCGGCGAGCAACTGTTCGGCGACTTCCGGCGTGTTGATCCGGTTGGTCGCCACGAGCGGGATGCCGACCTTGCCCATCAATTGCCGCGTAACCCATGCGTACGCGGCGCGCGGCACCTTGGTCGCGATCGTCGGAATACGCGCCTCGTGCCAGCCGATACCGGTATTGAGGATCGTCGCACCGGCCGCCTCGATCGCCTGCGCGAGCCGGATCACCTCGTCGAGCGTCGAGCCGCCTTCGACGAGATCGAGCATCGACAGCCGGTAGATGACGATGAAGTTCGTGCCCACCCGCTCGCGCACGCGCCGCACGATCTCGACCGCGAAACGGATGCGATTCTCGTAGGCGCCGCCCCACGCGTCGTCGCGATGGTTCGTGCGCGCGGCAATGAACTCGTTGATCAGGTAGCCCTCGGACCCCATGATCTCGACACCGTCGTAGCCCGCATGCTGCGCAAGCGCCGCGCATCGGACGAAATCGGCGATCGTCTCGTCGACTTCGTCGCCACTCAACGCATGCGGCGTGAACCGGTTGATCGGCGCTTTCAGCGCACTGGGCGCGGCGAGCGCCGGGTGATATGCGTAGCGCCCGAAGTGGAGGATCTGCAGCGCGATCCTGCCGCCCTCCGCATGCACCGCGCGCGTCACGACGCGATGGCGTTCGGCTTCCGCATCGGTCGTCAGCATCGCGCCGCCCGGCGCCGGGCGGCCGCGTTCGTTCGGCGCGAAGCCACCCGTGACGATCAGGCCGGCCTCGCCTCGCGCGCGCTCCGCGTAGAACGCCGCCATTCGCTCGAATCCGTGCGGCGCTTCCTCGAGGCCGACGTGCATCGACCCCATCAGTACGCGGTTCCTGAGCGACGTGAAGCCCAGTTCGAGCGGGGTCGTCAAATGCGGATAGCGGGATGCCATCGAGTGTCTCCATTTTTTATGCAACAAGTTGCACAGATGGTAGTTCACCGCGTTCGTTTACGCAACAAGTTGCATAAACATGACCCGTGGCTTGTACTGTGGCCCCGATATGGCAAGATGCGGTTCATTCCGCAGCCTCATCCGATCCGACATGTCCCTGCCTCACGCACTCCTCACCGCGCTCGCCGAACGTCCCGGTTCGGGGTCCGAGCTCGCCGACCGCTTCGATCGCTCGATCGGCTATTTCTGGCAGGCCACGCACCAGCAGATCTACCGCGAACTGGGGCGCCTCGAGGAAACGGGCTGGATCGAATCGCTGCCCGCCGAATCGGGGCGCGGCCGCAAGCGCGCGTACCGGATCCTGCCGGCCGGCAAAAAGGAACTGCGGCGCTGGATCGCCGAACCGGAAGATCCGACGCCGCTGCGCGAAGCATTGATGGTGCGCCTGCGCGCGGAAGCGGTGCTCGGGCCGGCCGGCCTCGAGGACGAAATCAGGCGGCGCATCGCGCTTCACCAGGAAAAGCTCGACCTGTATCTGCAGATCGAGGCGCGCGATTTTTCGACGCCCGACGATTCACGCACGAAGCGCCTGCAGCATCTGGTGCTGCAGGCCGGCATTGCGAACGAGCGGTTCTGGGTCGAGTTTTCGCAGCATGCGCTCGACACGCTGCGCCTGCCGAAGGACTGAACCGGGTTCGCGCGGGGGCCGCCGGCACGGCTGCACCGGTGTTGCACCGGCGCACGCGGCCGTCGAGGACGCACGGCGAGCGCGGCGCGCATTGCGCCGCGACGCGCCATACCGTAGTCACGCGTCCGGCAGAATCACCACCTTGCCCTTCACCTGCCGGTTCGCCATCCGCGCGATCGCATCGGTCGCGCCGGCCAGCGACACGCGTTCGGTGATCGCGGGCCGCACCTTGCCGGCCGAGAACCATTCGGCCAGCAAGCGCATGTTCGCGACATGCTGCGCCGGGTCGCGGCGCACCGCGTCGCCCCAGAACACGCCGAGGATGTCGCGCTCCTTGAGCAGCGCGAGGTTCAGCGCGATCTTCGGAATCTCGCCGGCCGCGAACCCGACGACGAGGAACCGGCCGCGCCATGCGGTCGCGCGCAGCGCCGCCTCGCTGTATGCGCCGCCCACCGGATCGTAGACGACGTCGGCGCCGCGCCCGCCGGTCAGCTCGTCCACGCGGCGGCGCAGGTCTTCGGTCGCATAGTCGATCGTCTCGTCCGCGCCGGCTTCACGGCACAGCGCGAGCTTGTCCGCGCTCGACGCCGCCGCGATCACGCGCGCGCCGAGCGCCTTCGCGATCTCGATCGCGGCGAGCCCGACCCCGCCCGCCGCGCCCAGCACGAGCAGCGTCTCGCCCGCCTGCAGCCGCGCGCGCTGCTGCAACGCGTGCAGCGACGTGCCGTATGCGAGCACGAGCGCCGCGCCCTGCTCGAACGTCATCCCCGGCGGCAACGGAGCGATCTGGTGCGCATCGGCCAAACACTGCTGCGCGAACCCGCCGTGCCCCGTGAACGCGACCACCGAATCGCCGGGCCGCCACGCGGTAACGCCCTCGCCGACCGCGTCGATCACGCCGGCAAACTCGGCGCCCGGCGAAAACGGCAGCGCCGGCTTCACCTGATACAACCCCTGGACGATCAGCGCGTCGGGAAAATTGAGCGACGCGGCCTTCACCCGGACCCGAACCTGGCCGGCCGCCGGTTCGGGAATCTCGACGTCTTCGATGCGCAAGCTGTCGATCGGGCCAAATGCGGTACACAACAGGGCTTTCATGCGCTTCTCTCTCCTTGCGCGGCGCGGCCGCGCATCGATGCGGTTTGCGGGATGTTCCCGCGCGCCCGGTTCACGACGCGTGTGCGATAGCCTTCCGAGCCGGCCTTCGCCACATCGTCAGTATTCCGGAATGTCGGTGCGGCCACGTTCAGAACCACGCGTCGCGCATGTCGAGCGTCGTCGTGTCGACGCTCGACAGCAGATCGAGCTGTGCGTCCACTTTCGGCAATTCCCAGCGGAAGAAGTAGCGGGCGGCCGCACGCTTGCCGTCGTGGAAATCGCCGGTTTGCCCGTGCGCGGCGAGCGTCACGTCGAGCCACAGCCACGCGACGACGAGATGGCCGAACGCTTCCAGATAGACACTCGCGTTCGCGAGCCGCGCCTGCTGATCGCCGATCGCGCCGAGCTGTCGAGTGACGTCGAGCAGCCGCGACCAGCGCTGCGCCAGCGCATCGGCCTGCTCTCGCAGGCCCGCGTCGAGCGCCCGCGCGCGTTCGACGCTCGCACCGATTCTCCCGTCGAGCGCGTGCAGCAGTGCGCCATCGTCCTGCGCGACCTTGCGGCCCAGCAGGTCGAGCGCCTGGATTCCGTGCGTGCCTTCGTGTATCGGGTTGAGCCGATTGTCGCGATAGAGCCGCTCGACCGCGTAATCGCGCGTGTAGCCGTAGCCGCCGTGCACCTGGATCGCGAGGTCGTTCGCCGCGAGACACCACTGCGACGGCCAGCTTTTCGCGATCGGCGTCAGGATGTCGAGCAGCCGCTCGGCCTGGGCGCGCACGGTCGCGTCGTCGTGCGCGCGCGCTTCGTCGACCAGCTTCGCGCAGTACAGGATCAGCGCGAGACCGCCTTCGACATAGGCCTTCTGCGCGAGCAGCATGCGCCGCACGTCCGGATGCTCGACGATCGGCGCCTGCGGCGCGGCGGCATCCTTGCCCGCCGGCCCCAGCGGACGCCCTTGAGGCCGGTTCCGCGCGTAGTCGAGCGCGTGCAGATAACCCGTGTAGCCGAGCGCCACCGCGCCCGCGCCGACACCGATGCGTGCCTCGTTCATCATGTGGAACATGTACGCGAGGCCGTGGTTCGGCTGGCCGACCAGATAACCGATCGCACCCGCCCGCCCTTCCGGCCGGTAGCGCGTGCCTTCGCCGAAGTTCAGCAGGCAGTTGGTGGTGCCGCGGTAGCCCATCTTGTGGTTCAGCCCGGCGAGCACCACGTCGTTGTGCTCGCCCTGCGCGGCGCCGTCGGTACCGGGCAGGTACTTGGGCACGATGAACAGCGAGATGCCGCGCGTGCCGGGCAGCAGCCGGCCGTGTTCGTCGGGAATCTTCGCGAGCACGAGGTGGACGATGTTCTCCGTCAACTCGTGTTCGCCGCCCGAGATCCACATCTTGTTGCCGGTCAGCCGGTAGCGCGGGCCGAGCGGCGAGTCGCACTCGAAATCCGCGCGCGTCGCGATGTCGGACAGCGACGAACCGGCTTGCGGCTCGGACAGGCACATGGTGCCGAAGTAGCGCCCTTCCAGCTCCGGGCGCGCGAACGCGTCGATCTGCGCGGGGGTGCCATGCGCGACGAGCAGGTTCGCGTTGGCGACGGTCAGGAACGGATAGGCGGCGGTCGCGATGTTCGCGGCCTGGAAGAACAGGAACGACGCGGCTTCGACCAGCTTCGGCAAGCGCATGCCGCCGAGCGCTTCGTCGTGGCCCGCGGCGATCAGCCCGGCGTCCGCGAAGGCGCGCACGGCCGGTTCGACGTCCGGGATCAGCGTCACGCGCTCGCCGTCGAAGTGCGGTTCCTCGCGATCGCCTCGTGCCGCATGCGGCGCGAACAGGTCTTCGGCAATCCGCTCGCTGGTATCGAGCACCGCGTCGAAGGTCTCGCGACTGTGCTCCGCGTAGCGCGGCAGCGCGACGAGCGCCTCCGCATCGAGCCAGTCGTACAACAGGAACGCGAGATCGCGTCGCGACATCAACAAGCTCATCGTGCTGCCTCCCGGGGGCCGGCTTCGTCAGCCGAATGAAGGGTTCCGTGATTGCGAATGCTGGCAGGAATTTAGCACGGTCGTTCGCAAACAACAACGACGGATGAGCTAGTCCGCGTACCCCGGATTGCGTCGATCGAGCCGGCGCAGCAGCCCGGGCCAGACGAGTGCGCCGGCCCCCATGCCGCGCGTCACCGCGGCGATCTGCTGCTTGATGCCGTCGAGAATCGGCTGTGCGATCGGCAACAGCGCGGTGCCGCCGGCCTGCGCGCGCACCTGGATCATGCAGGCCGCTTCGAAGAAGTACATCGCGACGAATGCGTCTGCCGGCGTCGCTCCGACGGTCAGCAGGCCGTGGTTGCGCAGCATCAGGTTCGTGTGGGCGCCGAGGTCGCGCACGAGGCGCGCCTTTTCGCCTTCGTTGAGCGCAATGCCCTCGTAGTCGTGATAGCCGAGCGACGCCAGCACGCCGAGCGACTGCTGCGACAGCGGCAGCAACCCGCCCGCCTGCGCCGACACGGCGACGCCGTTGATCGAATGCGTATGCATCACGCACAGCGCGTCGTCGCGGGCCGCGTGCACCGCGCTGTGGATGGTGAAGCCGGCCGGGTTGATCTCGTACGGCGATTCGGACACCTTGCGTCCTTCGAGATCCACCTTCACCAGCGACGATGCCGTGATCTCGTCGAACATCATGCCGTACGGGTTGATCAGGAAATGATGCTCCGGGCCGGGGATGCGCGCGGAAATATGGGTGAACACGAGATCGTCCCAGCCGAACAGCGCGGTGAGGCGGTAAGCCGCCGCCAGGTTGACTCGCGCGTCCCATTCGGTGGGGGAAACCGCCTGCTTCACGCTGACATCGGACGAGGCCATGTCGACACTCCTTGTTCAAGGATGGATGCGTACCGGGCCGCACGATACGGCCCGGCCCGGGGATTGCGTCACCCCGCCCGGGGCTTCGCGAGCTGATCGGCAACCGGCAGGCTGCGGATGCGCGTGCCGGTCGCCGCGAAGATCGCATTGGTCAGCGCGGGCGCGACGGGCGGCAGGCCCGGCTCGCCCACGCCGCCGAGCGGTGTCGCGAAATCGTCGGGCGCGACGAGATGCACGCGGATTTCACGCGGCGCCTCGTTCATTCTCAGCACCTGGAACCCGTTGAAGTTGCTCTGCTCCGGATGGCCGTCCTTGAACGTGATCTCGCCGTGCAGCGCGATGCCGAGCCCCATCACCACCGCTCCCTCGAGCTGCGAGCGTACGCGCTCCGGATTGACCTGCGGCCCGCAGTCGATCGCGATGTCGACCCGCGGCACCGTGATCTTGCCGTCGGCATCGACCTGCACCTCGCACACCGCCGCCGTATACGAGACGAAGCTGCGATGCGCGGCGATCCCGAGCCCGTGCCCCATCGGCAGCTTGCGCCCCCAGCCCGCCTCGCGCGCGACCGTCTCGACCACGCGCCGCAGCCGCCCGGTGTCGACCGGATACAGCGCCGGATCCTCGCCGTAGTTCACGTTTTTCACCGTGATGTGCGGCTCGAAACGCCGCGCGGGCCCGATCAGTTCGAGCAGGAAATCCTTCGGGTCGCGGCCGGCCGCGTGCGCCAGCTCCGACACGAAACTCTGGATTCCGAACGCATGCGGGATGTTGTAGACCGAGCGGAACCAGCCGATCCGCGTGTGCGCCTGCGCGGCCGGATTCTCGATCCGCACGTTCGGGATCGCGAACGGCAGGTCCGCGATCCCCTGCGCGAGCTCGCCCGGCTGCTCGTGCACGATGCCGGCCCTGAAGGTCGACTGGATCGACGGCGCAACCGTGCGATGCCGCCACGCGACCACTTTCCCCGACGCATCGATCCCGCCGTCGAACGCTTCGAGCGACACGGCATGGAAATAGTCGTGCGCGAGGTCGTCCTCGCGCGTGAACGTCAGCTTGACGGGCGCGCCGACCGCCTTCGACAGCAGCGCCGCCTCCACCACGTAGTCGGGCTTCGACTTGCGGCCGAAACCGCCGCCGAGCAGCGTCACGTTGACCGTCACGCGCTCGCCCGGCAACCCGAGCGCCTTCGCGACCTCGTCGCGTGTGGTCTGCGGCGCCTGCGTGCAGGTCCACACTTCGCATCGGCCGTCCGCCACGCGCGCGACGGCCGCGGGCGGCTCCATCGTCGCGTGCGCGAGATGCGGGATGTAGTAGGTCGCACGCACGCGTTTCGCCGCGCCGGCCAGCGCCGCCGCCGCGTCGCCGTCGTTGCGGATCACGTCGCCCGGTTGCGCGGCAGCCGCTTCAAGCGTCTTCCGATACGCGGCCGAGTCATAGTTCGCATTGGGCCCGTGCTTCCAGTCGATCTTCAGTTGCGCGCGCGCCTGGATCGCCGTCCACGTGTCGCGCGCGACGACGGCCACGCCGCCGAGCGGCTGGAAGCCGGACGGCAGCGGCGTCGGCGTGAGCGGCACGACCTTGACGACGCCCGGCAGCTTCTCCGCCGCCGACGCGTCGAACGACGCCACCGTGTCCCCGTAGGCCGGCGGGCGCGCGACGACCGCGTACAGCATGCCGTCGAGCCGCGTGTCGATCCCGTAGTGCGCGCGGCCGGCGACGATGTCGCGCCCGTCGATCAATGCCGTTTGGCCCTTGCCGATATAGCGGAATTCGGCTGGCGCTTTCAGCGGCACCGTTGCCGGATCGGGTGCCGGCAACGCGGCCGCTTTCGCCGCCAGTTCGCCGAAGCCGAGCTTGCGTCCGCTCTTCGTGTCGACGACCTCATGCACGGTTGCCTTGACCTGCCGCGCATCGACGCCCCACGCCGCGGCCGCAGCCTGTTCGAGCATCGTGCGCGCCGCCGCGCCCGCGCGACGCAACGCGGCGAAGCTCTGACGCAGGCTGCGCGACCCGTCTGTATTCTGGTTGCCGTAGCGCGGCTCGTCGCCGACGGCCTGTGCGACCTTCACGCGCGCCCAGTCCGCGCCCAGCTCGTCCGCCACCACGAGCGCGACGCTCGTGCGCACCCCCTGCCCCATCTCGGAGCGGATGCAGGTCACGGTGACCGTGCCATCGGGTGCGATCGCGACGAACAGGTGCGGATCGTCTCGCAACCCGTGCGGCATTCCCGCGCCGCCATAACGCGGATCTGCACTGACGGGCGGCTGGCTCGGCACGGCCGCGCGCACGAGCGACGGCACGCCGAACGCGAGCAGCAACCCGCCGGACGCGAAACCGAGCAGCAGCGCGCGACGGCTTTCGTTATGGACGGAGAGTTCGGGCGCGCTCATGCGGCACCTCCGCGGCGCACGGCCAGGCGGATCGCCGCGCGTATGCGCGTGTAGGTGCCGCAGCGGCAGATGTTGCCGGACATCGCATCGTCGATGTCGGCGTCGGTCGGATGGGGATTCGTCTTCAGCAACGACGCGGCCTGCATGATCTGCCCGGACTGGCAGTAGCCGCACTGCGCGACGTTCAGTTCCTGCCACGCCTGCTGCAGCGGATGGGTCAGATCGGTCGACAAGCCCTCGATCGTCGTCACGCGCTTGCCGGAAGCGGCCGCGACCGGGGTGATGCACGACCGGATCGCGACGCCGTCGACGTGCACGGTGCACGCGCCGCACAGTGCCATCCCGCAGCCGAACTTGGTGCCGGTGTGGCCGAGAACATCGCGCAGATACCAGAGCAACGGCATGTCGGGATTGCCGTCGAAGTGTTGCTCGCTACCGTTGACGGTCAGCGTGATCATCGTTCACCTCCTGGTTGCGATGCCCGCTTCGGGCAGGCATCGGGTGGGGATTCGAACGGCGCGGCGCACATTCCGAACAACCAGGCAGGGCGCCGTGTCGTAGGCCGCGTTGCCTGCAGGCACGGCCCGGCAGATGCTGCAAACGATGCTGCGGCCCGGTTGCCTGCGCAACATGGCAACGAATTCCCGGCCGCTCGCTCGTCCGCATGGATCGCCGATCCGCATTATCGAACCATTTCGGATTTGCCGTCGGATCGGGGGGATTCGGGCGTTTCAGGTAATCGGAGCGGGAAATTTGCCCGGAGATGGCGTGCCGCGACCGGTCACGCTTGCCGGAAAGGTGGGCTGGCGATTCAGGTTTCGACGTTTCGATGCACGGCCGCAGGTGGTTCGCTCTCGTTCTTGCACGGCGACTGGCCACGTTCGCCGGGCGCTGCGGTGCCGCGGTAGCAAAGCCGGATGACCAGACCCGCCCTGTGCAATCAGCCGGCCGAGAAACCGGAAATGATCGATCGCGCAAACGCAAACGTCCGGCCGGCCTCCCGGCCGGACCGGATCATCCCGCGATTGCAACGAGCGGTTCGGACGCTAGCGCGCCGCTATGGTCACCGCGACCTCAACGCCTGCAACCCCAGCGTGAGCGCGTTGAACGGCATTTCCGCAGCCCCCATCGAAAAGCTCGTCGCCTTCGTGGGTACGCCCGAATTCCGCATCAGCGCATGAACGATCCGCTCGCTCGCATGACCGTCGCCGTACGGATTGCTCGCGCGCGCCATCTCCCCGTAAGCGCTCTCGCTGTCGAACAGCCGCGACGCTTCCCACACGATCCGCTCCTGATCGGTACCGACGAGCCGCGCGGTACCGGCCTGGATCGCCTCGGGTCGCTCCGTCGTCTCGCGCGTGACGAGCACCGGCTTGCCCAACGCGGGTCCTTCTTCCTGAATGCCGCCCGAATCGGTGATGATGAAATGCGCACGCGACATCAGGAATACGAACGACAGATATTCCTGCGGCTCGATCAGGTAGATGTTCGGCAGGTTACCGAGCCGGGCGCGCGCCGGCTCCCGAACATTCGGATTCATGTGCAGCGGATAGACGAACTGGGCGTCGGGATAGCGCTTCGCGAGCGCGCACAGCGCATCGCAGAAATTCTGGAACGGCTCGCCGAAACTTTCGCGGCGATGGCCCGTGATCAGCACCATGCGCCGCGACGGCTCGAGAAACGGAAACTGTCCCGCGACCTTCTCCGTCAGCGCCGCCGTGCAGTCCAGCATGCGCTTGACCTCGTGCAGCGCATCGATCACGGTATTGCCGGTCAGCACGACCGCCGCGCCCGGCACGCCCTCGCTGAGCAGGTTGTCGCGTGCCTGCCCGGTCGGCGCGAAATGCCACGACGACACCGCGTCGGTCACGCGGCGGTTCAACTCCTCCGGCCACGGCGACCAGATGTCGCCGCTGCGCAAGCCGGCCTCCACATGCCCGACCGGCAAATAGCGGTAGAACGCCGCCAGACTGACCGCGAGCGTGGTCGTCGTATCGCCGTGCACCAGCACGACGTCCGGGCGCAACTCGTCGAAGACGACGCCGATTGCCTGCAGAATGCCAGTCGTCACGTCGGTCAGCGTCTGGCTTTGCCGCATCACGTTGAGATCGTAGTCGGGCTTGATGTCGAACAGCGTCAGCACCTGATCGAGCATTTCGCGGTGCTGCGCGGTCACGCATACCCTGGCGTCGACACCCGCCTGTGCTTTTAATGCACGCACCAGCGGTGCCATCTTGATGGCCTCCGGCCGAGTCCCGAACACAAGCAAAATCTTTTTCATCGTTATCCTCGTTGACCCATATCGCGCTGAATGCCCCTGCTCGCGGCGCGAAGCATGTATTCAGACGGCACCTTCCGTACTCGCACGCGATCGACACGCTGCAGTGTCGCGGAGCGAGCGCGCCGCCCTGTCCACGTGGTCTGCGCCACGCGAATCGTCGTACTACCGGCGTCTCATTGCACTTGATCAGTCACGTCATGAGTCGTTCCTCGCTTGGCCAGGCGTCACGTCCGTTCGTCACGTCCCCCTCCACTACAGCAATATTCAAACCAGTCGTACTGCGGCCGTGTCCGGTTCACACCGCATGCACCGTGCACACGCGGTGCACGATGAAATGTTTCACAACTGCTACGCGTGTCGCATCGCCGGTCAAGCGCGATACAGGCAAAAATCCGGGCAGTTTCATGGCCCCTTCAGCGGCGTCGTCCGACGAATCGCGGACGCGTGTCGCGCATTCGTTTCGCATCGGATCTCGCGGATCTGTCGAAGCGCGTTGCGTTTACTCGATCCGCCACTTTTGTCTGTGCAGCGGGCGGCGCAATCGGCCGCTCGGCCGCGATCCCGCACGAGGGATTTACCTGACATGCAACGTCGTTCACGTCGCACGAATCGATGCATGCGAAATGTTGCGAATGTGTAACGCTGATCCGAAACGGGGCGGATACATCGACGCGCGGCCAATGCAGCGCATGCGCCTGCATGAATCGCATCGGCACCCCGGCCGATGCGCACACAACGAACGACACCGCGCGCATCACCGCGCAAAGTCACGCTGCCGGCGCGGCACACGTTCGACAGACAATTCGCTGGACGCATCGAGCGTGCGGGCTGCAATCCCGGTCGCGCGCGGGCAATCGGCCTGCACGCGGGCTGATTCTTCGATGAATCAAAATCCGCCGCCGCTGTCCGCGCCACGCCCCCGGCCTCCGCCCCTGCTCCTTGCTGCGCGCGGCATCGCGGCCGATGGCTCACGCCTTGCTTAATGACAGTCAGGTGTACCTCGAAGCACGCGCCGGACAGCGGACGAACGGGGACGCCCAAGCAACGAAGCCGGGAGGAAACGCGACGCGTCCGCCGGGAGCGAAAAACAAGCGCTCCTGCGCACCGCGCGAGCCAACGTGTCCTGTTGCAATACGCGATCCGCGGGCCAGATTCAGGCTCCGATGCAGGGAACTGCCTCGTGGACGCATATCCCGGTACGAGCCTCGGGTTCACCCGCATCACCGTGAACCGAGCCGCAACGTCGACACGCTCGCCAGGCGCGACGCGGCCAACGCCGCGCCCGGCGACGATTGCACAGGACCCCGCGCAGGAGCCCAAGACATGAAACGGCCCGCGCTTTCCCCGACCGCACGCTCGCGCGTCGCGGCCACCATCGCGCTGTGCCGCCTGTGGCACGTCGCCTGCTGTCTCGCCGCGTGCGGCTTCGCACTGCACGCGAGCGCCGCCGAGCTCCGGCTCGAAGGGCTGTACCAGCGCACCGACGGTGCGATCACCGTGCGCCTGAACGGCGTCGGCATCGATCCGTATTTCGCGGCAAAAGCGCTGCTCGCCGCGTCCGACGCGCAACTCGACGCCCGTCAGGCCGCACTCGCGTGGATCGCATGGTTGCTGCCGCGCCAGCGCCCGGATGGCGGCTTCGATCGCTACTGCGTGAAGGACGGCCGCTACCGCTCATGTGCCGAAGCGGAAACCGACGACGCGATGACGGCGACCTGGATCGAATTGCTCGCCCGCTTCGCGCCGCCCGGCGGCTTGCCCGCCGCGTGGGAACTCAGCCTGAACCGCGCCGCCATGCATCTGGAGACGCTGCTCGACAAGCCCTCCGGCGTGTATCAGATCTCGTCTTCACTGCACGTCGCGCTGCTGATGGACAACGTCGAGGTACACAGCGCGTTCCAGGCACTCGCGGCGTACTACGTCCGGCGCGCCGACTACACGCATGCGGGCCCGTGGAGCCTGCGCGCCGACCAGCTTGCCTCCGCGATCCTGAAGGTGTTCTGGCGCGGCACGGCATCCGGTTTTCGCGCCAGCACGCAGCAGGTCAGCGATGCGAGTTTTTACCCGGCGAAGATCGCGCAGATCCTCCCGCTCCTGTCCGGTATTCAGGTTCCCGAACAATCCGGCGAGGTGATCTATGCACGGTGGATCCGGAAGTACGGCAGGAGCTGGCCGCAACTTGCCAACACCGACTACCCGTGGAGCCTGATCGCGCTGGTCGCGGTCAAGATGAACGATTGGAGCACGGTTGCCTGCTGGCAAGCGCGATCGGGGCCATACCGGCACGGCGCGCACTGGAACGTATTGGAAGAGTCGCTTTATCTGGCATTCGAAAGCCGGATGGCCGATCCCGTCATCCCCGCTCGATGCGGGCTCACGACGGCGGCGGCAACGGCAACCGCATCGCGCTGACGCAACGGCGCGTGCGGTCCATGATGACTAAACGGGAAGGAGGCGTGTCATGTGTGGCATCGTCGGCGCAGTCGCGCAACGGGACATCGTCCCGATTCTGATTGAAGGTTTGCGTCGCCTCGAATATCGCGGCTACGATTCATGCGGCGTGGCAACGGTCGTCGACGGCCAGGCCCGCCGCGAGCGCAGCGTGTCGCGCGTCGCCGATCTCGACGCGCACGTGCGCACCGCCGGCCTGACCGGCAGCACCGGCATCGCGCACACGCGCTGGGCGACGCACGGCGCGCCGGCCACCTGCAACGCGCATCCGATCTTCTCGCGCGACGAAATCGCGCTCGTGCACAACGGCATCATCGAGAACCACGAAACGTTGCGCAAGCAACTTTCCGACGCGCACTACGAATTCGACGGCCAGACCGACACCGAGGTCGTCGCACACCTGATCCACAGCAAGTATCGCGGCGACCTGCTCGCCGCCGTGCGCGCGGCAACGTCGCAACTTCACGGTGCGTACGCGATTGCGGTATTCAGCAAGCACGAGCCGCAGCGGCTGATCGGCGCACGGGTCGGCTCGCCGCTCGTCGTCGGCGTGACGGATGGCGAATGCTTTCTTGCGTCCGACGCGCTCGCGCTCGCCGGCATCACCGACCGCTTCATCTTTCTCGAGGAAGGCGACATCGTCGAGTTGACGCCGGGCGGCGTGCGCGTACTCGATCGCGGTGGCGCGCCGGTCGAGCGCGCGGTACAGACCATTTCGTCCGCGCAGGCCGCGGTCGAACTCGGGCCGTACCGGCATTTCATGCAGAAGGAGATATTCGAGCAGCCGCAGGCCGTAGCCGCGACCATCCCGGATGCCGGGCTGTTCGATCCGGCCGTATTCGGCCCCGACGCCGCGCGCGCGTTCGAGCAGATCGACAACGTGCTGATTCTCGCGTGCGGCACGAGTCACTATTCCGGCCTGACCGCGCGCCGCTGGCTCGAAACGATCGCGCGCGTGCCCGCCCAGGTCGAGATCGCGAGTGAATACCGTTACAGCGACGCGCTCGCAACGCCGAATACGCTGGTGGTGAGCGTGTCGCAATCCGGCGAGACCGCCGACACGCTCGCCGCGCTGAAGTATGCGCAGGCGCTCGGCCATATCGATACGCTGGCGATCTGCAACGTGCCGACCAGCGCGATGATGCGTCAGGCAGGCCTGCGCTTCCTGACGCGGGCCGGCCCGGAAATCGGCGTCGCGTCGACCAAGGCGTTCACGACGCAGCTCGTCGCGCTGTTCATTCTCGCCGTCACGCTCGGGCGGCTGCGCGGCTACGTCGACGATGCACAGCTCGCGCGCTACACGATGCAATTGCGGCGGCTGCCCGGCGCGCTCGAGGACGTACTTGGGCTCGAGCCGCAGATCGAGCGCTGGGCGGGGGAATTCTCGCAGCATGAAAATGCGCTGTTCCTCGGGCGCGGGCTGCACTACCCGATCGCGCTCGAAGGTGCGTTGAAGCTGAAGGAGATTTCGTACATCCATGCGGAGGCGTATCCCGCGGGTGAGCTCAAGCACGGGCCGCTCGCGCTCGTGACGCACACGATGCCCGTCGCGACGATCGCGCCGAACGATGCGCTGCTCGAGAAGCTGAAGTCGAACATGCAGGAAGTGCGGGCACGCGGCGGGCAGCTTTACGTGTTCGCCGACGCAGATACGCGGATCGACAACAGCGAAGGCGTGTCGGTGCTGCGAATGCCGGATTACTACGGGTTGTTGTCGCCGATCCTGCACGTCGTGCCGCTGCAGTTGCTCGCGTATCACGCGGCGTGTCTGCGTGGCGCGGATATCGACAAGCCGAGGAATCTGGCGAAATCGGTTACGGTGGAGTGAGGGGTAACCAGCGCGTGCATCCGGTTACAGGGCTGGCACCCGTGATTCTGTTGGAGCAACGCGAACGGGCTTGCTTGCGCGATATGCCGGGTTACGCGGTGCCCCGATTGCCGGCTCGCGCCGACGAACAGCGTTGTCTTGAGCGACAGATCCACGCGAGCCGACAAGAGCTTCCTGAAATTCGCGATCTCGACGAATTCGATATGCATTTCGCACCATCCCCTTTGCATGTAATTTTTGTAGCGTTAACCGAAGCATGACGCAACTGATAGCTGGGGCGAGGCCTCGGAATCAGTTCAGTTGCAGTTCTCGCCCCAGGTCAACGTCTCGTATTGAACCCAGGGGACATTTGAAGCCAAGAATCGAGCGACTACATCCAGTGGTGGATTCAACCGGTCGATGCAACACACTTGAGGCTGCGTAGCAGGTTATCGTGCCTCGCATCGCGACCGCGCCTACGCGAGTGAAGTCATGTCCCGATTCACGGCGGAATTCATACCAGACGAGCATATGCGACATCGGGCTTGCGACGTGTACGTGTCGGAGAAGTACCTTGGCTCATTGTCTTCAGAACTGAGCGGTCACCTGAAAACCGAGCGTCACACGTGCCGTCGGAAAACCCGACGGCTTGTAGACAGGCGTACCCGCGAAGAGATCGTACGCATAGGAGCCGAATCGCGTGCCGACACTCCCCTTCACGCCGATCACAGCACCCGCCAGTTGCGTGCCGACGAGTGCGATCGGCTGCGGCCCCCATACGCGGCCATAATCGAGCCCCGCATAGAGCGCCTGCCCCGTCTGCCCGATCGGCGCCTGCAATTCGTTGCGCCAGTAGAAGCCGCGTGCCGCCGCGAGCATCGTCTCGCCATCGAAGCCGCGCACCGTATAGCGACTGCCAATCGTCAAGTCGTCGATGTAGTAAAGCGTGTTTCCGGTGTACTGGCCGTGGAATGTGCCGACATAGCGGAATGGCTGCTTACCGATGGCAAACGGTACCGACAAGTTCGCGTCGAGCACCGCCATCTTGAAGCGATAGGTCGGCCCGCCACCCGCCGCCAACGTATCGTCCTGGGCGCCCAATCCACCGACACCTTGACGATATGCAAGCGAGCCGTCGAACTGCGCGCCGCCGAAGTAGTGGCGATCAGTCAGGCCGAGTTCGATCATCGTGTTATTGCGGCGCTGCTGCGAGATCTCGGTGTCTTCGATAAAGCTTTGTCCAAAACGGCGCGACAGGCGAGCGTAGGCGCCGAATACATCGTTCTGACTACGCGACAGCACGCGGGCCAGTTTGAAATCGACCGTCTTTGAATTGCCGCTCGCGACGAATGTCTGATTCACGCCAGCAATCTGCTGGTAGTACGTGTTCGTGTAAGCGGACAGCGTGGCCGTCCAGTAGCCCCACGGGATCGAATAGAAGCCGTTCCAGCCGTGCGAGCCGAGGCGCTTGTCGCCGAACTCAAGATCCTGGCTCAGGCCAATGTTGAAGAGGTCGTTCAATCCGAGTGGGTTGTCGATGCCGAGCGACAAGTTGCCCTGCAAGCGGCCGGTCGCGCGCGTACCCGAGTTGTCAATCGAGGCGACGACCGTCCACGGCTTGCCGCGCTTCACGTCGAGCACGACGTCGCTCTCGCCCGGCACGTTGGCCGGCACGATCTCCATCGACACGTCCTGGCTCGACACGCGCTTCATCTGCTCGAGGCCCTGTTCGAGATCGCGCAAGTTCAGCAGTTCGCCGTCACGTGTCGGGAAGGCAGTTTTCCACGTACCGCGCAGTTTTTCATCGGCGAAGCGCACATGGCGGATGACACCGGGGATCAGCGAGAGCTTCAGCGTGCTGGTGGAGAGATCCTGTTCGGGCAGCAGCAGGCGCGTCGTCACGTACCCACGCGCCAGGATGGCTTGCGACAGGCCATTGACAAGGACGTCGAGGCCTTGTTTGCCGACGCACTGGCCGGCGTAGTGCTCGAGCCATTCCCGCGCGAAGGCGAATCGATCCATCGGCAACACCGACGCGCCTTGCGATTTCAGGGAAGCAGGCAGCGCATCGGGTACGTCGAGTGCGAAACGCTCGATCCGAAAGCAGGGCATCTCCGACGGCAGCGTCGGATACCCAGCGCTTGCCGCCACGTTCGATCGTACCCCAGGCGCGGTGACGGTTCGCTCGCGCTCACGTGCCTCTTCTTGCTGTCGGGTTTGCTGGTCATTGCCCGGAACGGTCAGGCGCGGCGCTTCCTGTGCGGACACATTGGTCGCGATAAGCAACAGCGCTGCCGCAGCAGAATTCCCCCGGCGAATAGTTCTCATGTGTTTTCTAGGTATGTGATCGTGGACTACGGCTGGATCGCGAGTGCTATCGAAGCGTCACTTTCGGTCAATTGCCGGCCATCCCGCAAACGCGAAAATCCAAATCGCAGCAAGATTCACACCGGGAATCAACAGCGCAAGCACCCACCAGCCGGAATGCCCGGTTCGACGCAAAATTCGAGCATATGGATAAAGAAACAGGCCATAAAAAATGGGTAACACCATGAGAGCCAATGGCCCCCAACTCGCGAACGACGTCATCACTTGGTTCATTGCTATACCTTCTATTGGAATTCAGATTCGCCCAAACAACCGAGCGAACAAGCCACGCTTCTCGACATTGGCTGACGGAGGCGGTTGCCGCACGCCCCCTAGATCCGGCATTTCCTCACGGCGGAGCCGCGCGAGCGCAGCCTCCAGCACCGGATCTGTATAGAACGGAATCGCGGCCTGGAGGCGTGCGTAAGTCGGTTGCATCAGCGGATGATCGATGAGGGGATTCTCAAGCCCTCGAATCTCGCGCAGTCGCTGCCAAGCCAATATCAGCGCCGGGAAACGTGTCAGAAGATGGCTGTTGCTGAATTCGTACCATTGCTTGCCTCTAGTTCGATGCGTGTAGAAGTCACACAACCACTGGATGTGCTCTTGCATCGGCAAGAGATCGGCTCCGCGCCAGTGAACGAACAGTTCGTTTAGTACCGGCTGGTTCAAAGAATGAGGCGTGTCTTCATCAGGATCGCTCCAGGCATCGAACGGAATATCCCAGTGGTCAAAGCAGATTCGCAGCAACCAGTGATAAAGCGGGTAATGCCCCGTGTCAAAGTACCGCTGTCTCTCATAAAGAATCTTGATTTCGTCGGTTAGCATTTTCGCTTCATCGATCCAGCCCATACACAGGCAGGTAGACAAGGTCTCAATCGCTTGATTGAACGATGCTCGAAAATCGGTTCGAGTGGAATCGATCTGCTTATACTGTTCAATTCTTGTGCGCCAGTACTGGTAGCCGAAACTTTCTGCCAGCAATCCTTTCCATTCCGGCTCTTCATCGGAAGAAAACATGAGCCTTACGGCTTCGGATTTTTCCTTCTCAGCGCAGACCAGTGACGTACTAACCCCGTGAGAAAGGTATTTTGCGGGAGAAGTCCCGGATACATCCGTAAATGGATTTTCACCACGTGCATATGCTTCCAGGTCCCGCCGGCGCGGTTCCCATATGTTCTGTCGCAACTGCTCCCAGCTCTTCTCAATTCCGGACAGAAGTTGATCTTCGGTCTCCCAACGCGGATAGATACCAAGGCGTTTCATTCACTTTTCTCACGGTGCGGGCGGCCAAGGCAAAAGGCCGGCGGTCACTGAACCTGTTGACCCTGGGCGAGGAATTCGGACCTGCATGACATTGTGGCTAACCGCGTACCCTTCGTCTTGCGCTTGACCAATCCGGTTCGCAAGGGCCTGCATGTCGCCTGGGAGTTGCTGCTTATTCAGGACCCCAGTCGATGCTTGAGCAACCCAGTCATTGAATCGATTGGTGAGATTATCCTCTGGCGTTATCGGAATCCGATCACCGGTCACAGTTTTCACCTCGACATGATAAATCGTCCTGGTTTGCTGATCGATATAGACCAGATCAATACCGTGTCCGGACGCGTTCTGGATGGGTACGAAGTCCTGACCGGACGCCTCCTTCATCAGTTGAGACGATAACTGCTCCCCAAGGCGCCCATCGTTGCGCCAAATATTCGTCAACGTTGGCAGTTGATCCGCCGTGAAGCGATAGCTACCCGCCATATCGGCCATCGTGCCGGTCACAAGTGGCGGTGCCCGACGTGCGAGTGTTTCAAGCGCACCGGCGGTCACATCCAGTCCTACTCGACCAAGAGCTGCACTCGCGTCGACCGCGCCCTTAGCAGCGGTGACGACGCTGGTAGCTTGCCACAAGAGATTGCCTAAATCGCGCCCGAGCTGCTCGGCATTCGCGTCGCCACCGACTGTCAGCGCGTTGTCCATGCTGGCGATCCGCGTCTTCAATGAAGAGACGATCTGATCACCAAGTGCAGCGCGCACCTGGGGATCGTCGACCAGCGCCTGCAGCCCCTTCAATGCAGCGACGGGATCAGATGCGAAACGCACGAGCCCGGCAGCGTCAATGACGGCGGCCTCGTTCAAGCCTTTCCACACGCCCCCAGCCGTAAGCAAATCTTGCTTTCCGCTGACTGCGAACCACTTCGCATTGGTCTGCAACTGGCATCCCAGGTTGCCGTTACAGGCAACCAGATCCTTTTGCATCTGAACGCGCTGTTCGGTCGCAAGCCAATTGTTCTGCGCGGCTGCGGTCGCGCTGGTTGTCGTCGTGGCCGCTCCCGAGGCGCCGCCCACGCCGGACTCTGCCGCCACGCCGGCCACGATGGACGAAATCAGATTTTGTTTCGCTTCCTTCTCCTGCTCGGTCATGTCAGGAGTCGGGGGCGCAAACAGATTCGTCAGCAGACTGGATGCCGCCGCGCCCATCGCGCCGGCGCCGCAGCTTTGGCTGCTAGCGGCCGCACCTGCACATCCAACAATCGCGTGCAGCGCAGCGTGCAGCGGGCTACCTTCCGTCACCGTGCCATTTTCGACCAGCTTGCCGATGTACGACGCGCCTTGCTGCTGCAGGTAATTCACCACGCCGGCCTGCGCAAACTGGCCGGCGCCACCGGTCACGTTGCCGCCCGCAGCTGCGGTCAGTGCGGACAGCACTTGCCTGTACGTACCGCCTGGGCCCCATTCCGCCGTCAACTGGTCGGCCTGCTGCTGCGCCTGCAATCGTTGCTCAGGCGTCAAATTTGGATTCTTGGCGGCAGCCTGTGCCGCGTCCGCTTCCTTCAATCGATTGTCGACGAAGGTTCCGACCTGATTGATAAACTGACTCGTGATGTCGAACCCGGCCTGAATCTTGTCCTTGTCGAAGATCGGCGCGAGCGCGCTGCTCGTGTTCGACGTGTCGCGATTGATGTTCGCTACCGCTTCGGCGGCAGTTTCGCCCGTCAGTTGCTGCTGCTTCGCGCCATCAGCAATCGTGACCGTACCACCGCTCACACCGCTCTTTGTGGTCGAGCTCGCATCACCCGATGCGCCCATCACCACCGGTGGCGCAACTGATACCCCGCCCTTACTCGGCACACTGGTCCCAGGCACCGGATTCACGTTATCCGCTGTACCTTTCTGATCCTTGCCGATGGTGCCACCATAGCCACCCGAGAGCCCGACCGACTATGCGTCGTACGATGCGTGGTTCTCGATGTCGCTATGGGTGAGGGTGCCGGTCGTCAGTTTGTTCAGATTGTCCTGCACGGCCTTGTCGCTGCTCGCGATCACACCGCCCTTGAGATCAGTATTGCCCTTCACGTCGACCTGGAAGCCGCCATCACCCGCCTTGATCCCCGATTGCTCGATCACGCTTGCGTAATCGCTGTTCATCTTGGTCTGGCCGACGCTGCCCGCCACGCTCGACTTCCCGGCGCAAAGCGGTGGCGCACACACGCTCGCCGAAATACCGGCGCTTTGCTGCTTCGAATCGTAGTGATCCTTGTCCTGCAGGCTCTCGATGTTCAGGTTACCGCCGACATCGGTAACCACCTGTTTGCCTGACACGACCGCGCCCTTCAGAATCGTATCGCCGCCCGACTGAATTGCAAGCTGGTTGCCCGCGGTCACGTGCGTATTCGTCCACGTCGACGAATCTCCATCCGCGTTGCCTCGATTGCCGGCAACGCCCGCCGTGAAGGCTATCCCCGACTTATCGCCAACGGTGAACGACACGCCCACCGAGGCGCTCGACCCGCTGTTCGTGCTGTGCTGGCTACTGGTATTTTCCGCCGCCTGCAGGTTCACATTGCCTTCGGCGGCCAACTTCGCGTTGTTACCCGCCAAAATCGTGCTGCCGATCACGTCGATATTGCTGTCCTTGCCGGCACCAGCGGCTGCGATCGTCACGTTGCGGCCCGCCGACACAGTACTCCCCACCGCCGTGCTCGACTGTGCGTGCATCTGACTGTCGCTCTTGCTCGCGCCAACCGATACGTTGATCCCGACGCTTGTCGCGGCTTTCACCGGATCCCCGCCCATCTGCTTCAGCGAGTCATAGGTGTTCTTCGCCGCAAGACCCGTCGTAGCCGCTGCCAGCGCGATCAGGCGTGGATCACCACCCACGTTTTGCGCAGCGTTCGTCATCTGCCTGCCAGTCTGTACCGCCGCGACCACCGGATTCGTCACGCCCACCGTCACGCCGGCCTGACGGAACTGCTGTTGCTCTGCGAAGCTGGATGTATCCGTCGCGGCGTCGATCTTGACCGTCTTGCCGGCCAAATTCACGTCATTGCCCGCATGCAGGATGCTTCCGGTCGCGTGCAGATCGTTACCCGCACTCACGGTCAGGTTGCCATTCAGCGCGCCGATCGCGCTACCGTTGTTCGTGACCGATGAAGACTGCTGCTTGTCGGAGTTCGAACGCGAGCCGACGGATACCGACAAGCCGCCGTTCGACATGAGGCCGGTTTCCTTCTTGTCGAAATAGGTCGACGATTGGATCGTGTCCTGCGCGGTCTTGACGTTCACGTCCCGCGCAGCCGACAGCGACACATCGTTTGTACCGACGATATTGCTGCCCGTCACATTGATGTCCCGGCCGCTCGTGACCGTCACACCATCCGCCGAAATCGTGCTGCCCTGGCTATAAGTCGCGGTCTGATCGATTCCGCTCGCGATCTTTGCTCCGCTGACAACATTGCTGTGGCTGTGGGTCTCGTGCGAGTTCAACTCGTGCGTCTCGGTTGCCGCGCCGACATTCACGTCGCCAGACGCCAGCAGGTTCGCGTTGCCCTTGTCGAGGCTGATCGCGCTGCCGGAAAGAGTAATGTCCTTGCCCGACACGATGTTCACCGTGTCGCCGCCCTTGAGCGTCGTGCCGGTCAACGCCTGATCGGACGTATGCAGCGTCTCCGCATAACTGCTGTGACTGTCGCTGCCCGAGCTGTTGCTGTTCACCGTCGATGTCGTGCTCGCCGCGCCGAGCGTTACGTTGCCCTTGGCCGCAAGCGTGCCGCCCTTGCCGAGGTCGATTTGTGCGCCCTTGGCCGTCAGATCACCACCCACGACGACGTTCGACTGCCCACCGACCGTCACCGAGCTACCGGTGACCTTGTTGATGTCGGTATTCGACACGCCGTTCGCCCGCTGCACGATCTTGTGCTCGCCCGTCTGCACCGCACCGAGATTCCAGTTGCCGCCGATCTTCATCCCGAGATTGCCGCCGACCGACAGGTTGCCCGCGTTCTGCTGGAAGTTGCCACCTGTCGTAATCGACGCATCACCCGCGACATCCAGCTTCGCAGTCGGCCCGAGCGTCGTCACCACGCTCGTCGCGCCGTCCCGACTCACGCGCGCATTCGTCTTCGTCGCCGTGTCCAGAATCAAGTCCTTGCCGGCATCAAGCTGAAGGCTGCCCGCCTTCACGTTCGCCGACGTCAGATCGATGTTGTTCTCTGTCTTCAGAGACATCAGCCCACCGCTTTGCAGCGCGCCGAATGCGTTGTCGATCTGCTTGCCCTGGATTGCCAGCGTGTTGTCCGCCTTGATCGTGCCACTGTTCGTGAACGACTGCGCGTTCTGGAAATCGATGTTCGTTGCGCTGATCAGCGGGCCGTCGATGTTCTGCTGGCTGGCCTTCGCGAGATACACGACGGGCACCAACACCGACTGACCGTCGACCACACGCGTTTCCATCATGATTACGTTGCTGGTCAGCTTCGATACCTGATCGGCAGACAGGCGCGCGCCGATCGGAAGATCAAGCGACTTCGACAGGCTCGCACCGGCCGCCATCAACGACTGGTACATCGTCTCCAGGTCGGCGTACGGCCCGAGTACCGCCTTGCCGGTCAACGATGTGACTTCGTTGCGCACGAGCTGCTGCTCGTAGAAGCCGTCACCGAGTCGCTTCGGAATATGCGTGAGATCGACGCCGAGCTGGCCGAAAAAGTAGTCGCTCGAAATGAAATTCTTCTGGTTCGTGAACGCAGGGTTCGTCTCGATTACGTAGCTCGCGTTCGGCGCGGTAGTCGGCTTGAACAATCCGCCCTGCGGAATGGCGAGATTGTTCAGCACGTTCAGCGCCGTCGCGCTGGCGATGATCGGGTCGACCGGCGCCGACGGGCCGCCGTGCACGGACGACGCCCCCGATTTCGCACCGCTCGCGTTCCCACTCAGATTGGTAGGCGTGAGACCCGGCACCGACTGCCCCGGCAGCAGGCCGAGCGACGGGATCGATGCGTTGCCCGCCGAGTTGTTGACACTCACTCCAGTACCGGAAATCGTGCCGTTCGAATTCAACGTCGCATCGTAACGCGGCAGCTTGTAGTCTTTGATCGATGCTGGCGCCGCCTGCGTGTAGCCACCCGGCCGAGAGCCGACAAACGGCGCATTGCCGAACGGAAGCTTCCAGTCATATTCGGAATTATCGTAATTGTTGTAGTGATATTGCCCCGAGTAGGAAACCGACACGCCCGGCAGTTTCTGACCGGACGCCGCCCAGCCGTCGGCATCGTAGCGGGCTGGCATCTTGATGTCGCCGACCGCCGCGATGTTGCTCCAGTAGTTCTGCAGCGTACCGACCGAAGAGGCGTCGATCTTGCCGCCCGACACGATCTGGGCAGCCGGGCT
>NZ_JBQEPY010000026.1:0-125855 GCF_052045915.1 Burkholderia sp. 22088 | reverse complement strand
GGATGCGGACATCCTGCCGCGCGGTGCCGCCGACGTGGCCCGTTGCGAGCCCGTATACAGGCACGTTCGCCTGTTTGGAAAAAAATCATGCGTGGGGCTGACCCCCGGAAGGGCCGATCGCCGCGTCATGCTCCTCGCGAATACGTCGAGTAATCGTTTCGTTTCGTCGCAATCCTTGCGCTCGGCCCTTCCGGGGGCCAGCGCAAGCCCGTTATTAGCGTGAACAGCCCCTTAGAGGTCCCGACCATGGATCGCCAGACCGTCGCGCTGCTGGGCGGCACCGGCTTCATCGGCAGCCGGCTCGTCAATGCGCTGATCGACGCCGGCAAGCAGGTACGGATCGGCACGCGCCGGCGCGACCACGCACGCCACCTGCAGATGCTGCCGGTCGAAATCGTCGAGCTCGAAGCGCTCGATACGCGCACGCTCGCGCGCTTCGTCGCCGGCGCGCACGCGGCGATCAACCTCGTCGGCGTGCTGCACGGCGGCCGCGGTACGCCGTACGGGCCCGGCTTCGAGCGCGCGCACGTCACGCTGCCGGCCGCGCTCGCGACCGCCTGCACCGAGGTGGGCGTGCAGCGCGTGCTGCACATGAGCGCGCTCGGCGCCGATTCGCATGGCGCGAGCATGTACCAGCGCTCGAAGGGCGACGGCGAGGCCGCGCTGCATGCGATCGCGGCGACCGATTCGCTCGCGCTGACGATCTTCCGCCCGTCGGTCGTGTTCGGCCCCGGCGATGCATTCCTCAACACGTTCGCGAACCTGCAGCGCACGGTGCCCGTGCTGCCGCTCGCGATGCCCGACGCGCGCTTCCAGCCCGTGTTCGTCGGCGATGTCGTGCGCGCGTTCGTCAACACGCTGGATCTCGCGGCCGCGCACGGCAAGACCTACGAACTCGGCGGCCCGACCGTCTACACGCTCGAGCAGCTGGTGCGCTATTGCGGCACGCTGGTCGGCCGGCAGGCACGCATCGTGCGGCTGCCCGACGCGCTCGCGCGGCTGCAGGCGAGCGTGTTCGAATGCCTGCCCGGCGAGCCCGTGCTCACGCGCGACAATCTCGCGACGATGTCGGTGCCGAACGTGCTGTCGGGGCCGCTCGCGCCGGAGCTCGGGATCTCGCCCGCGAGTCTCGAAAGCATCGCGCCCGCGTATCTCGGCCAGGCCGCGCAGCGGTCCCGGTTCGACTGGTTCCGCTCGCGCCGCTAGGCCGGCCCGGGCGCCTTCGTTCAGCTTCGTCCTTTTCACCTTGTCGTTTTCCGGAACACCGTCATGAAACTCGTCATTGGAGACAAGAACTACTCGTCGTGGTCGATGCGTCCGTGGCTGCTGCTCGCGCATTTCGGCATCCCGTTCGACGAGATCGCGATCGAGCTGCGCCACGACGACACGGCCGCACGCATCCTCGAGTATTCGCCGTCCGGCAAGGTGCCGTGCCTGATCGACGACCACGGCGTCGCGATCTGGGATTCGCTCGCGATCGCCGAGACGCTCGCCGAACGCTATCCGCAGTTTCCGATGTGGCCGGCCGATCCGCTCGAGCGCGCGCATGCGCGCTGCGTCGCGGCCGAGATGCATGCGGGCTTCGCGGCGCTGCGCACGCAGATGGGCATGAACGTGCGCGCGTCGATGCCGGGGCGCGGTGCGACGCCGGATGCGCTCGCCGACGTCGCGCGCATCGACGCGTTGTGGAGCGCGTGCCTCGAGGCGTCGGGCGGGCCGTTCCTGTTCGGCGAATTCGGGATTGCCGATGCGATGTACGCGCCCGTCGTGATGCGCTTCAACACGTACGCGCCGGGCCTGTCGCCGGACGCGGCCGGTTATGCGGCCCGCGTGACGGCGCTGCCGGCCGTCCAGCGCTGGATCGACGCCGCGCGCCGTGAAACGAACGTGATCGCCGAATTCGAACCGCAGCCATGAACATCTACGCTGTAGGCGGTGCGATCCGCGACGAATTGCTCGGCGTGCCCGTGCAGGACCGCGACTACGTGGTGGTAGGCGCGACCCCCGAGCAGATGGCCGCGCAGGGTTTCCGGCCGGTGGGCAAGGATTTCCCGGTCTTCCTGCATCCGCGGACGCAGGAGGAGTACGCGCTCGCGCGCACCGAGCGCAAGACGGCGGCCGGTTATCACGGCTTCCAGTTTCATTACGCGCCGGACGTGACGCTCGACGAGGATCTCGCGCGGCGCGACCTGACGATCAACGCGATGGCGCGCGAGGTCAGCCCGGAGGGCGAGCTGGTCGGGCCCGTGATCGACCCGTTCGACGGGCAGGCCGACCTGCGCGCGCGCGTGTTCCGCCATGTGAGCGATGCGTTCGTCGAGGATCCGGTGCGGATCCTGCGCATCGCGCGCTTTGCCGCGCGGTTCGCGGATTTCACGGTCGCGGACGAAACGCTCGCGCTGATGCGGCGGATGGTCGACGCGGGCGAGGTCGATGCGCTCGTGCCCGAACGCGTCTGGCAGGAAATCGCGCGCGGGCTCATGGAGGTGAAACCGTCGCGGATGTTCGCGGTGCTGCGCGAGTGCGGCGCGCTCGCGCGCATCCTGCCCGAAGTCGATGCGTTGTGGGGCGTGCCGCAGCGCGCCGACTACCACCCGGAGGTCGACACCGGCGTGCACGTGATGATGGTCGTCGACCATGCGGCGAAGCAGGGTTATTCGCTGCCGGTGCGCTTCGCGGCGCTCACGCACGATCTCGGCAAGGCGACGACGCCTGCCGACGTGCTGCCGCGCCATATCGGCCACGAGGGGCGCAGCGTCGACCTGCTCAAGCCGTTGTGCGAACGGCTGCGCGTGCCGAACGAATGCCGCGATCTCGCGCTCGTGGTCGCGCGCGAGCACGGCAACCTGCATCGCGTGATGGAGATGGGCGCGGCCGCGCTGGTGCGGCTGTTCGAGCGCAGCGACGCGCTGCGCAAGCCGGCGCGTTTCGCCGAGATGCTGCAGGCGTGTGAATCGGATGCGCGCGGGCGGCTCGGGCTCGATACGCAGCCGTATCCGCAGGCCGAGCGGCTGCGTGTCGCGCTCGCGGCCGCGCGCAGCGTCGACGCCGGCGCGATCGCGCGCGGCATCGGCAACGACACGGAGAAGATCCGGGAGGCCGTGCATCGCGCGCGGATCGAGGCCGTCGCGCAGGCGCTCGAGATCGGCGAATAACGGCGGCGGGAAGGGCGCGCGTCGCGCGCCTGCAAAGCCGTTACGGCTTCTTCTTGCGTGCCGGCTTGGCGGCCGCCACGCGTTTGCCGGCGGCCGCGCGCGGCTTGGCTGCCGCCTTCTTGTCCTTTTTCACGGTGCCGGCGGCACGATCGCGATCCGCCCGTTCGGGCGCCGGCCCGCGGCGGCCCGTGCGCGGTTCGCCCGCCGCGGCGCGCGCGACGGGGGCCGGTTTCGCGGTGTCCATCGTCGCGGACACGAACCCGGCGCGACGGTCGTCGAACAGCGGCAGCGTGCCGACTGCGATCACCTCGGCCGGCCCGTCGCCCACGTTGGCGACCCGATGCCGCTTGCGCGCATCGAAGTGCAGCGAGTCGCCGGGCGACAGCGGGTAGTTCTTCCTGCCGATCGTGAAGCAGATCCGGCCGGCCAGCACGTACACGAATTCGTCGCCGCCGTGCGCCACCCATTCCGAGCGGTAGCCTTCCATCATCCGCACCTTGAGCGCGTTGATCTGGCTGCCGTCGAACGTGGTGGACAGGCGTTCGTACCATTGCGACGTGGCGTCGAGCGCGTACGCCTTGCGGCTGCCCTCGTGCGAATCGGGCTGCGCCTGGCGCGGCTGGTCGATCAGCGCGCCGAGCGGCACGTCGAGCGCCTTCGCGACGTTGACGAGCGACGACAGCGAGATGCCCGTGAGATGGCGCTCGACCTGGGACAGGAACCCGACGGACAGTTTCGCTTCGGTCGCGACTTCCAGCAGCGTCTTCTTCGCTTCCCGGCGCAGGCGGCGAATGCGCTGGCCGATACGCATGATGTCTGAATCCATGAATCTCTTTCGCGGCAACGAATCGGGAGGCGGGCGGACGGGCGGTGCAGTCGCCGGACAGGGAATTCCGCGCACCGCACGAAGCACGGCCGCCGGGGCGGCGATGCCGGCGCATTGTACCGCGCGGTGCCGCCGGACGAACGCCCGCTGTGCAGGGATCCGCAAGCGTCATGCCGATTTTAGCCCTACGAAAATTTCAGCTTGACCTCGATTTCAGCGTGCTCTAGATTCTGTCGCGCGCATCAAAAAAAGTTAAGTGAGACGAAAATTTTTTTAAGGGCCTGCCGCCGGGACGGTACGGCGGCCCGGCGTCGTGCCGCGCCGGGTCGAGCGTCGACCGTGCAGCGGCGCCGGGCCGCGTCAGGCCTGCTTCAAGCCTGCTTTGGGCCTGTACCCCGCCGCGTCACCGCCGGCCGCCGACAACAATGCATAACGGGCTTCCGATGATCGATCGACTGAAATACAGCTTCTCCGGCCTTCCCCCGTACGACGCGTCCGTCGTCGACACGCAGGCGGGCCTGTCGCGCCTGCTCGACGCCGCGCGGCTCGACGCGGTACTGGTCACGTCGCAGGACGAATACGTGACCGAGTACCTGCCGCGCAGCAACAACCCGCGTTATGCGCTGTCGGGCTTCGACGGTTCGGCCGGCTGCGGGATCTTCCTGAGCGCGGCGACCGCGCAGGCGCTCGGCGTGCCGCCGTTCGTGCTGTTCGTCGACGGTCGTTATCACCTGCAGGCCGAGCAGCAGTGCGATCCGGCGCGCGTGCGCATCGAGAAGCTCGGGATGAACGTGACGATCTGGCAGGCGATGGCCGACTGGCTGGTGGCGCACGGGAGCCGGCTCGCACGGGTCGGCTACGACGCGCGGCGGATCAGCGTCGCGCAGCGCGATCGCCTGTTCGAGCAGACGCAGGCCGCGTCGCTCGACTGGACGAGTCTCGCCGATCGCGAGATCGATCTCGCGATCGCGTTGCCGGGCTGGGTCGTCGAGCGGCCGATCTTCGAGGTGCCGGAAGCGATGACCGGCCTGAGCGTCGCGCAGAACCTCGACGCGCTGAACCGCAAGCTCGCCGCGCATACCGGTGCGCCGGACGGCAGGACCGCCTTCTTCACCTGCGCATCGGACGACCTCGCGTATCTGCTGAACAGCCGCGGTTATCACATCCCGAATGCGTCGTCGCACCTCGGCTTCCTGTTCGCGGTGGGCGGGCAGGTGGCGTTGTTCCTGCCGGAAGGCTGCGACCGCTGCGAGGTCACGCTCGAGTCGTATCCGGCGCTGCACGTGATCCGGCGCGATGTCGCGGCGCTCGAGCGCTTTCTCGCGCCGTTCGCGGTCGATCACGTGTGTTACGGCTTCGAATCGGTGAACTGCGCGCTCGTCGACGCGGTGAAGCGGGTGTGGCCGCAGGCGCGGCATGCCGACTTCAACCCGGTCGAGGCGATGCGGGCCGGCAAGACGCCGGCGGTGCTCGACCGGTTCCGCGACGCGTTTGCGCGCAGTTCCGCGGCGATCGCCGAGACGATGCGCTGGGCGAAGACGGGCGAGCCGGGCGTGCGCCATACCGAATACGACCTGGCGCGCGCGATCAACGATGCATACGCCGCGCGTTCGGCGGTTGCGCTGACGTTTCCGTCGATCGCCGCGAACGGCGCGAACAGCGCGTTCGCGCATTACACGGCGGCGAGCGCCGACGTCGAGCTGACGGAAGGCGAACTCGTGCTGCTCGACAGCGGCGCGTATTACGAAGCCGGCTTCGCGACGGACTGCACGCGCGTGGTGCTGCGCCGGACGTACCCGGATACGGTCGCGCAGCCGTGGCAGCGCGAGATCTACACGGTCGCGCTGAAGGCCTGCATCAAGGGGCTCGTCACGCGCTTCCCGAGCACGGCAAAGGGCGGCGACGTCGATGCGCTCGTGCGGCAGGTGTGCCGCGATCACGGCCACGATTTCGGCCACGGCACCGGGCACGGCGTCGGGATTCACGTGCACGAGGGCGGCGTGCGGTTCGCGCCGGGCGCGCAGTACGGGCTCGTGCCGAATGCGGTGATTTCGGTCGAGCCGGGCATCTACCTGCCGGGCAAGGGCGGCGTGCGGATCGAGAACATCGTGATCATCCGTCAGGACGACGCGCAGCCGGATACCGTGACGTTCGAGAACATCGTGACGGTCGGCTACGACTGGGACCTGATCGATCTCGACCTGCTGGACGACGACGAGCGCGCGTACCTGCGCGACTACGAGCGGCTGTGCGTCGAGCGCGGCACGCAGGTCACCGCGTGTCCGCTGCTGTAGGCACCGCCGCCCGCGCCGGTCAGTTCAGCAGGCGCGCCCGCGCGAACGGCGCGATCCGCTCGGCAAGCCACGCGTGCGTGTCGTCGGGTGCAGCGTGTCCCAGAACACGAAGCGCGCCGGGTCGCGGCAGTCCGCACGCGGCGTCTGCGCGCTCAGGTAGGTGAGCGACGACGGTTTCGGGATGTCGAGGCATGCGCGCTTCGCGTCGTCGAAGCCGTATTGGGCCGGATGGCTCAGCAGGTCGTCGAACAGCGCGTACGCGTCGAACACCTCGAGCCGCAGCGTCGCGCCGTAACGGGCGCGCAGCGCGGCGGCCGCGTCGGCGAGGCGCCGGTTGTAGTCCTTCACCTGCGCGGCGACGCTCGCCGTGTCGGTGCGCGTCGCGAACACCGGTGCGCGCGACACGTCCGGCAGCGTGACGAGCATGATCCGCGTCGCGCCGGCCGCGGCGAGCCGCTCGAGGCTGTCGCGCACCGCATTCGCCGCCTGCTCGGGCGAGCGCCCGTAGTTCACCAGGTCGTTGCCGCCCGCGAACACCGCGAACAGCGTGTTGGCGGGCCGGTAGTCCGGCGCGCGATCCATGTATTCGCGCCACGAGTCGATCTGCTGCACGAGGCCCGGCACGACGAGGTACTGGTCGGTCGCCGCGCCGCCGATCGCCCAGTTGTAGAACGGCAGCCGCAGCGCGTTCGCGAGATATTCGGCCCACACCGGGCCGTTGCTGAAGCGTCCCGCCTGCCAGCTCGTGCCGTTCGGCAGCTTCCACTGGCTCGCGTTGAACATGTTCTGCGTGTCGGACAGGCTGTCGCCGAACACGATCAGCTTGTTGACGCGTGCGTCCTGTTGCGCGGCGTCGACGGTCCACACCGTGTAGTTGAACGACAGCGCGTTGTTCGCCGCGACCGCCTGCACGAGGTCGGACCGGATACCTTTCGCGGCCAGCGTCTTGCGGCACACGTCGGCGAGCGTGTCCTGCGTCGTCGTGCTGTAGAACATGTTCTTCCACTGCGTGATGCCGTCCGCCCACCAGTAGCCGGACACGCGATACCAGTCGCCGCCGGCGGGGTCGCGCGCCCATTCGTAGGTCGCGGCCGGCTTCAGCGGATCCGCGTCGATCCGGTACCAGCAGCGCAGGTACGTGTAGGTGTCGGACCCGCGGCGCGACGCGCGCGGCGTCGCGCCGGGCGTACCCGGCGCGGCCGGCGGCACGATGTCGGGGCCGGCCGGCGACAGCGACATGTCGCCCGTCGGCACGGGCAGCGTTGCGGCGCCGGCGGCCTGCGCGGCGGAAAGCGTCAATGCGGCGCCCAGCGCCGCGACGGCGGAAACGGCGGCGCTGCGGTACGAAAACGGAATGCGGAAATATGGCATGCGGCCCTCTTCTGATTGTTGTGACGGGACGGCGGCGCGGTTGCGCAGCCGTGTATCGGAAGGGACCGTGAGTGCCGGGTTCGAGCCCGGTCTGTCGAAATGCGGGAGGCCGCGAATGGCGGCGAGGTGCTTGCTGCGAGGTACTACGAGCTGCTACGAGGTGCGGCAGGGAAGGCAGCGGCGCCGCTGCCGGTCAGTCAGTTGGTCAGTCAGTGCTTCAGCGCATGAGCGCCGACACGCGCCCGTCGGGGCCATAGACGCCGGCCGGCGCGGGCGCCGAGCGCAGTACCGCGAGCGCGCGCTCGTTGTAGTCCATCCGGATCCGGATCAGCATCCCGTTGTTCGCATTGGCCTGGCGCGCGCGTTCGGCGGCCTGTTGCAGCAGCTGCCAGCGGCCGGCGAGGCGCGCATCGCGCTCGGCGGCCTGGTCCATTCCCTTCTTGCCGGCCGGAAAGCCGAGCGCGGAAAGCTGGGTGTCGCGCGTGCGTTCGAGCTGCGCGAGCCGGTCGATCAGCTCGCTCTTCTTCTCGACGATCCCGGGCAGCATCTCGAGCGGCTGGGCCATCGTCAGCGCCTTTTCCTCGTAGGCGAGCAGGGACGCGAACGCCTCGACCGTCGCGTGTTCGTCGTTGACCGTGGCCAGCAGCTCTTCTCTCATCGCGTCATGCTCGTCGCGCCGGCGCGGGTTGGGCGCGCCGGCAAACCGGGAGACCGGGGGACCGGCCGCGAGGCCGGCTTCAGTTGCCCGGGCGCTGCTGCTGCAGCAGCTCGCGGGCGGTATTCAATACGCCGTCGGCGATCTTGTTCGCATCGATCGTCAACGTGCCGTTGTTCAGCGCGTCCTTGATCGACTGGACGAGGCCCGTGTCGATATCGGCGTTGCCGGACGCGGATACCGAACGCAACTGGCCGGACAGACCCGACAGGTTCACGGTCGTGTCGCCGCCGGTCGACCCTGCGTCGGCCGCCTGCGCGGACGAAGACGAGGCCGTGCCGGATGGCGCACGGGTCGCGCCGTTGCCGGTCGGCGCCAGGGGGCTCGGGTTCGGAGTGGAATCGATCTTCACGATGGGTTTCCTGTTCGGTTTGACCCAGATAACGGCCGGGTCGGCCCGAACTTTAGCATCGCGAGCCCGAAATGCTCCGAATAAACAATTCTTTACATTCTTGCCGCTGGATCCGTCCCTACAGCGGAATCTCCACGGTGCCGGCGTCCTTGACGATCGCCGTGACGATCTGGCCCGCCGCCATCCGCACCCTGACCGACTGGCCGGGCGCGGCATTCGCCAGCGCGCTGCCCTCGGCCGAAATCGTGAAACCGGGCCCGGCCGCGACGACCCGCACCGTCTGGCCGGCCGACACCGACGCCGCGCTCTTCAGCAGGTCCTGCCGCAGCGGCAGCCCGGCCGAGATGCGCGCGAGCGCGGTCGAGCCGATCGCCTGCGCCGGATCGGTGATCACCGCGAGCGGCAGCACCGTCAGGTCGCCGTCACGGGCGACCAGGTCGGCCGCGGAGAGCGGCTCGCCGGGCGCGATCTGGCGCGCGGCGACGTAATAGGTGGCCTGCACGGTCACTTTCGCCTGCAGGTAGACGGTCCACGGCCGCTCGCCCGCGCAGCGCACGCCGACCGTCGTGCGGCCCCACAGGCGCGCGCCGGTCGGCATGAACGGCTCGAGCGTCGTGCATGCGGCGAGCCCGCGCGGAAACGCGGTCGTGACCGTCGCGGTGGTCTTGCCGGGCAGGCCCGCGATCTGCTGCTGGAGGAACGCGAGAGCCGCGCGGCGGATCGACTCGGGATCCTGCTGGCCGGGCGGCGTCGCGGGCTGGGCGGCATTGGCTGCATTGGCCGCCGGAGCCGCGTTGGCGGAACCCGGCGTCGCGCGCGGCGCCGGCAATGCCGACGCGGCGCGGGCGGCTGCCATGCGTGCGGCGAAGGCCGGCTGCGGGGCCGGCCGTACGGGATTCGATGCGGGTTCGGCCGTGCCGGCGACGACCGTCGCGATCGCAGTCGGATCGGCGGCACGCGGCGCGCCGTATCCGGCGTTCGCGCGGGCGGCTGCGTAGACGGGGCGGGGTGCCGGTGCGACCGCGGCAGCCGGTGGCGGGACGGTCGTCACGACCATCGTGCCGGCCGGTTGCGGCGCGTAGCCGGTGCCGGCGGCACCCGTGCCGCTCGCCGCGCGACCCGCGTCCGGCGCGAGGCCCGCACCCGGCGCCATCGCCGCATTCCCGCCGAACTGCCCGCCGCTCGCCGCATTGGCGTGCGCGAGCGCGGTTTCGGCCGTCTCGCCGCGCCCGGCAATCACGATCATCCCGTCGTCCGCGTGCGCGGCCGGGGCGGCGATCCACAGCGCCGCGGCGAGCGCAAACGCACGCGCAAACGCACGCCGGACGTGCATGAGCCGCCCGTTCCTTCCGCGAAGTGCGCTGCCAGTCATCGCCCGATCCCCGATCCGTTGCTCCGCTTCGCATTCTAGGGAGCGGGGCCGTCGCGCAAACGATGAATAGAGGGGGCCTTTGCCGCGTTATTCGCCCGATTGCCGGTTGCGTCCGGCGCCTACCATCGCTGTCATGGAAAAAAGCCTCTCGGGTCGCCATCCGGCGCGAGGGGCGTGCAGCGCTTCATACGGAGAGACGCACACATGCTGGACAAACTCGATGCGGAATTCGCGTTCGGCCGACAGGCGCTCGACGTGCGCGCCTACCGGCAGGAACTGCTGTCGTCGAACATCGCGAACTCCGACACGCCCGGCTACCAGGCCCGCGACGTCGATTTCGCGTCGACGCTCGCGCGCTCGCTGAAGCAGGCCAATGGCGGCCTCGCGCCGAGCAACGCCGCGCAACTGCCGATGACGCAGCCGGCCGGCGTGACGAGCGGTATGTCGATGGTGTCGACGGCGGCGGGCCACATGGCCGGCACCGCGAAGCTGATCCCGACGGGCGGCCCGGCGGACGACTACGGCCGCGCGCAGTACCGGATGCCGCTGCAGCCGTCGCTCGACGGCAACACGGTCGATCTCGACGTCGAGCGCGTGCAGTTCGCGAACAACGCGCTGCATTACCAGACCGGGATGACCGTGATGACCCAGCAGATCAAGGCGATGATCGCCGCGATCACGACGAACCAGTGACGGCGCGCACCGCCTCCGAATCCGAGCAAAAGGAGCTTCCATGCCTTCGTTGATGAACATCTTCGGCGTCGCCGGCTCGGCGCTGTCCGCGCAGTCGCAGCGCCTGAACGTCACCGCGTCGAACCTCGCGAACGCCGACAGCGCGACCGGCCCCGACGGCAAGCCGTACAAGGCCAAGCAGGTCGTGTTCGCGACCGACCCGATCGGCGGCGCGCGCACCGCGTCCGGCCAGGGCGTGGGCGGCGTGCGCGTGACGAAGGTGATGGACGACCCGTCGCCGATGAAGTCGACCTACGACCCGTCGAACCCGGCCGCCGACGCGAACGGCTACGTGCAGATGCCGAACGTCGACCCGGTGCAGGAGATGGTGAACATGATCTCGGCGTCGCGCTCGTACCAGGCCAACGTCGAGACGCTGAACACCGCGAAGACGCTGATGCTCAAGACGCTGACGATCGGCTCGTAAGCCGCGCGCCGACCGACCTTACAGACCCGACAGTTCCGAAAGTCCAGACAGAAGGCCACCCAGGATGACTTCCTCCAGCACGACGATCGGCAGCAACGGCACGAACGTGTCGACCCTGCCGACCGACACGATGAACACCAACAACGTGTCGTCGACCAACGGCACGTCGGCGAGCGACCTGCAGGCGACGTTCCTGAAGCTGCTCGTCACGCAGCTGCAGAACCAGGACCCGACCAGCCCGGTCGACAGTTCGCAGATGACGTCGCAGCTCGCGCAGATCAATACGGTGAGCGGCATCGCGCAGCTGAATACGTCGCTCACGTCGCTGTCGTCGCAGCTCACGGCCGGCCAGCAGACGCAGGCCGCGCTGCTGATCGGCACGAACGTGCTCGCGCCGGGCAACGCGGTCGCGGTGAAGGGCGGCGCGGCGTCGCCGTTCGGCGTGTCGCTGTCGAGCTCGGTGTCGAACCTGACGATCACCGTGAAGAACGCGGCGGGCACCGTGGTGAACACGATCAAGGCGGGCGCGCAGTCGGCCGGCACCGTGCCGTTCAACTGGACGCCGACCGACTCGGCGGGCAACGCACTGCCGGACGGCAAGTACACCGTCAGCGCGTCGTACACCGACAGCAACGGCACGCCGCAGCCGGCCACGACGCTCGCGGCCTCGACGGTGCAGAGCGTGATCAAGCAGGCGGACGGCACGGCGGGGCTCGTGCTGTCGAACGGCACGACGGTGGGGCTGACCCAGGTCGCGTCGATCTTCCCGAATACCGCGTCGTCGTCGCCCTCGTCCGGCGGCACCACCTCCAACTGATACTGATCGAGCATTCTCGAAACGGAGACCGAAATGGGTTATCAACAGGGTCTGAGCGGCCTCTCGGGTGCATCGAACGCGCTCGACGTGATCGGCAACAACATCGCCAACGCGAACACGGTCGGCTTCAAGTCGAGCACCGCGCAGTTCGCCGACATGTACGCGAACTCGGTCGCGACGTCGACCAACACGCAGATCGGCATCGGGACGCGGCTGAACTCGGTCGAGCAGAACTTCGGCCAGGGCGGGATCACCACGACGAACTCGTCGCTCAACGTCGCGATCAACGGCAACGGCTTCTTCCAGATGTCGAACAACGGCGTGACGACGTACTCGCGCGACGGCACGTTCCAGCGCGACAAGAACGGCTTCATCATCGACTCGCAGGGCCGCAACCTGATGGGCTACGCAGCCAACACGGGCGGCGTGATCAACACCGCGCAGACCGTGCCGCTGCAGGCGCCGACGACCAACCTCGCGCCGACCGCGACGACCAAGATCTCCGCGCAGTTCAACCTGAACTCGCAGGACACGGTGCCGACCAAGAAGCCGTTCAGCGCGACCGACAACACGACGTACAACTACTCGACGTCGATCCAGGTTTACGACTCGCTCGGCGGCTCGCAAGCGGTCAACATGTATTTCGTGAAGTCGGCGGCCGGCACGTGGGAAGCGTATGCGGGCGTGCAGGGCGGCGCGACGAACGACCTCGGCACGGTCACGTTCGACTCGTCGGGCGCGATCCAGAGCACGACGACGGGCACGCCGGCCACGCCGACCACGTCGCTCGGCCAGTTCCAGTTCACGGTGCCGAACACCGACGGCTCGGCGACGCCGCAGAACCTCACGCTCGACCTGACCGGCACGACGCAGTACGGCGGCAAGGACGGCGTGAACAACCTCGCGCAGGACGGCTTCGCGAGCGGCACGCTGACGACCTACACGATCGGCACCGACGGCAAGCTGACCGGCAACTACTCGAACGGCCAGACCGCCGTGCTCGGCCAGATCGCGCTCGCGAACTTCAACAACCCGAACGGGCTGGTGAACCTCGGCGGCAACCAGTACGTGGAAAGCTCCGCGTCGGGCGTGCCGCAGATCTCGGCGCCGGGCAGCACGAACCACGGCACGCTGCAGGGCAGCGCGCTCGAGAGCTCGAACGTCGACCTCACGTCGCAGCTCGTCAACCTGATCACCGCGCAGCGCAACTACCAGGCGAACGCGCAGACGATCAAGACGCAGCAGACCGTCGACCAGACGCTCATCAACCTGTAAGCGCGGATAACGGGCAGCCATGGACCGACTGATCTACACGGCGATGACGGGCGCGTCGCAGTCGCTCGACCAGCAGGCGATCGTCGCGAACAACCTCGCGAACGCGTCGACGACGGGCTTTCGCGCGCAGCTCGCGACGTATCGCGCGGTGCCGATGAATTTCGGCGACGGCAGCAACATCGACCCGACGACGACGCGCACCTACGTGCTCGCGTCGACGCCCGGCGCCGATTACGCGCCGGGTCCGATCACGCGCACCGGCAACCCGCTCGACGTCGCCGTGCAGGGCGCCGGCTGGCTGGCGGTGCAGGCGGCCGACGGCAGCGAGGCGTACACGCGCGCCGGCAACCTGCACGTCGACGAGAACGGCCAGCTCGTCACCGCGAGCAACCTGCCGGTGGTCGGCAACGGCGGCCCGATCTCGGTGCCGCCGAACGCGGAAGTGACGATCGGCAAGGACGGCACGGTGTCCGCGCTGATGCCGGGCGACCCGCCGACGGCGGTCGCGATCGTCGACCAGATGAAGCTCGTCAATCCCGATCCGGCCACGCTCACGCGCGGCAACGACGGGTTGTTCCGCACCGCCGACGGCAATCCGGCCGACGCCGACCCGAACGTGGTCGTCACGCCGAATTCGCTCGAGGGCAGCAACGTCAACCCGGTGACCGCGATGGTCGCGATGATCGACAACGCGCGCGCGTTCCAGCTTCAGTCGAAGCTGATCCAGACGGCCGACCAGAACGAGCAGTCGGCGAACCAGCTGCTCAACTTCAGCTGAGCGCCCGCGCCAGCTTACGCAGGAGAATCGACAAGTGAACCGTTCGCTCTACATCGCCGCCACCGGCATGAATGCGCAGCAGGCGCAGATGGACGTGATTTCGAACAACCTCGCGAACACCAGCACGAACGGCTTCAAGGCGTCGCGCGCGGTGTTCGAGGATCTGCTGTACCAGACCATCCGCCAGCCGGGCGCGAACTCGACGCAGCAGACCGAGCTGCCGTCGGGCCTGCAGCTCGGCACCGGCGTGCAGCAGGTCGCGACCGAGCGCCTGTACACGCAGGGCGGCCTCACGCAGACCGGCAACTCGAAGGACGTCGCGATCAACGGCGCGGGCTTCTTCCAGGTGCTGATGCCGGACGGCACGAACGCGTACACGCGCGACGGCTCGTTCCAGACCAACGCGCAGGGCCAGCTCGTCACGTCGAGCGGCTACCAGATCCTGCCGGCGATCACGATCCCGCAGAACGCGACGTCGCTGACGATCGGCAAGGACGGCGTCGTGTCGGTCACGCAGGCGGGCTCGACCAACTCGGTGCAGATCGGCTCGCTGCAGATCGCGACCTTCATCAACCCGGCCGGCCTCGAGGCGCGCGGCGAGAACCTGTTCTCCGAGACCACGTCGTCGGGCGCGCCGAACGTGTCGCAGCCGGGCCTGAACGGCGCGGGCGTGCTCAACCAGAACTACGTCGAAGCGTCGAACGTGAACGTCGTGCAGGAGCTCGTCAACATGATCCAGACGCAGCGTGCCTACGAGATCAACAGCAAGGCCGTGACGACGTCCGACCAGATGCTGCAGACCGTCACGCAGATGAAGAGCTAACCGGAAAGTCCCGTCGTCGCCATGAAGCAGGTTCGCCTCCTCCCGTCAGCCACCGTCGGCGCCGCATGCGCGGTCGCGGTGGCGGCGCTCGCCGCCGGTTGCGCGCAGATTCCGCGCGATCCGATCATCCAGCAGCCGATGACGGCGCAGCCGCCGATGCCGATGTCGATGCAGGCGCCCGGCTCGATCTACAACCCCGGCTACGCGGGGCGGCCGCTGTTCGAGGATCAGCGGCCGCGCAACGTCGGCGACATCCTGACGATCATGATCGCGGAGAACATCAACGCGACCAAGTCGTCGGGCGCGAACACGAACCGGCAGGGCAACACCGACTTCAACGTGCCGACGGCCGGCTTCCTCGGCGGGCTGTTCGCGAAGGCGAACCTGTCGGCCGCCGGCAACAACAAGTTCGCGGCGACCGGCGGCGCGAGCGCGGCGAACACGTTCAACGGCACGATCACGGTGACCGTCACCAACGTGCTGCCGAACGGCAACCTGGTGGTCAGCGGCGAGAAGCAGATGCTGATCAACCAGGGCAACGAATTCGTGCGCTTCTCGGGCGTCGTGAACCCGAACACGATCTCGGGCGCGAACTCGGTCTACTCGACGCAGGTCGCCGACGCGAAGATCGAATACTCGTCGAAGGGCTACATCAACGAAGCCGAGACGATGGGCTGGCTGCAGCGCTTCTTCCTCAACATCGCGCCGTGGTGATGACGATGCAGAAGACCCTGTTCGACCGGCTGTCGGCCCGCGCGCATGGCGCCGCGCGGCTCGCCCTCGTGTTCGCGGCGGTGGCCGCGGCGTGCGTGCTCGGCGCGGCGCCCGCGCACGCGGAACGCCTGAAGGATCTCGCGCAGATCCAGGGCGTGCGTGACAACCCGCTGATCGGCTATGGCCTCGTCGTCGGTCTCGACGGCACGGGCGACCAGACGATGCAGACGCCGTTCACGACGCAGACGCTCGCGAACATGCTCGCGAACCTCGGCATCTCGATCAACAACGGTTCGGCCAACGGCGGCCCGTCGTCGCTGAGCAACATGCAGCTGAAGAACGTCGCGGCCGTGATGGTGACCGCCACGCTGCCGCCGTTCGCGCGGCCGGGCGAGGCGCTCGACGTCACCGTGTCGTCGCTCGGCAACGCGAAGAGCCTGCGCGGCGGCACGCTGCTGCTCACGCCGCTGAAGGGCGCGGACGGCCAGGTCTATGCGCTCGCGCAGGGCAACATGGCGGTCGGCGGCGCGGGCGCGAGCGCGAACGGCAGCCGCGTGCAGGTGAACCAGCTCGCGGCCGGCCGGATCGTCGGCGGCGCGATCGTCGAGCGTGCGGTGCCGAACGCGATCGCGCAGATGAACGGCGTGCTGCAGCTGCAGCTGAACGACATGGACTACGGCACCGCGCAGCGGATCGTGTCCGCGGTCAATTCGAGCTTCGGCCCGGGCACCGCGACGGCGCTCGACGGCCGCACGATCCAGCTCGCCGCGCCGGCCGATTCGGCGCAGCAGGTCGCGTTCATGGCGCGCCTGCAGAACCTCGACGTGAGCCCGGACAAGGCCGCGGCGAAGGTGATCCTGAACGCGCGCACCGGCTCGATCGTGATGAACCAGATGGTCACGCTGCAGAGCTGCGCGGTTGCGCACGGCAACCTGTCGGTCGTGGTCAACACGCAGCCGGTGGTGTCGCAGCCGGGGCCGTTCTCGAACGGGCAGACGGTGGTGGCGCAGCAGTCGCAGATCCAGCTCAAGCAGGACAACGGCGCGCTGAAGATGGTGACGGCCGGCGCGAATCTCGCCGACGTCGTGAAGGCGCTGAACACGCTCGGCGCGACGCCCGCGGACCTGATGTCGATCCTGCAGGCGATGAAGGCCGCCGGCGCGCTGCGCGCCGACCTGGAGATCATCTAAATGGCAGCCTCTCTTCCGAACGCGAACGACCTCACGCAGCGCTTCGCGCTCGACGTGCAGGGTTTCGACGCGCTGCGCGCGCAGGCCAAACAGTCGCCGCAGGCCGGCGCGAAGGCGGTCGCCGGCCAGTTCGACGCGATGTTCACGCAGATGATGCTCAAGAGCATGCGCGACGCGTCGCCGGACGGCGGGCTGTTCGATTCGCATACGTCCAAGCTGTACACGTCGATGCTCGACCAGCAGCTCGCGCAGCAGATGTCGACGCGCGGGATCGGCGTCGCCGACGCGCTGATGAAGCAGCTGCTGCGCAATGCGGGGCAGGGCGCGGGCAGCGACACGGCGGCCGACGTCGGCGCGGCCGGCCTGGGCGCGGGCGGCCTAGGCACGTCGGGTAACGAAGGCGGCCTCGCCGCGATGAACGCGATGGCGAAGGCCTACGCGAGCGCGGCGAACAACGGCGGGCTCGCCGGCACGCGCGGCTACTCGGCCGGCAGCGCGCTGACGCCGCCGCTGAAGGGCGCGAGCGGCGTGCAGGACGCCGACGCGTTCGTCGACCGGCTCGCGGGCCCCGCGCAGGCGGCCAGCGCGTCGACCGGCATCCCGGCGCGCTTCATCGTCGGCCAGGCCGCGCTCGAATCGGGCTGGGGCAAGCGCGAGATTCGCGCGAGCGACGGCTCGACCAGCTACAACGTGTTCGGCATCAAGGCGACCAAGGGCTGGACCGGCCGCACGGTGTCGGCGCTGACGACGGAATACGTGAACGGCACGCCGCGCCGCGTGGTCGCGAAGTTCCGCGCGTACGACTCGTACGAGCACGCGATGACCGATTACGCGACCCTGCTGAAGAACAATCCGCGCTACTCGGGCGTGCTGAGCGCGAGCCGCAGCGTCGAAGGCTTCGCGCACGGGATGCAGAAGGCCGGCTACGCGACCGACCCGAACTACGCGAAGAAGCTGATCTCGATCATGCAGCAGATCGGCTGACGGCCCGTCGGCCCGCGCCGTTGCCCCTTTCGGACCGCGCCCGGCAGCCCGCCGCGCGCGGTTTCAACGTTTGCGCGAAAAAAATCCCCGTTTCGATCTAAACTTTCGGTCAGCACTGCCGCTAAGTGTGAGAGACCTGCGACCGGGCCCCCGTTCTGGCCCGGTTTTATCGCGCACCGGTTGCCCGGGCGCCCATGACAAGAAAGACCGGCTAGCCATGAATATCGAAACGTCGACGGACCCCAGCCTGGATGCAGGCCACTCCGGGCCCGACTATGCCCGCCGCAATCCGCTGGAAATCGGCGTGCAGCTGCGCAACCTCGTCAATCGCGGCGATTTCCTGACCGTCCAGTATCCGGGCGGCCAGCTCGTCACGCGCCTGCTCGAGGTGGATGTCGGCGCGCGGACGTTCACGTTCGACTGGGGCGCGCTGTCCGAGCAGAACGCCGGCATCCTGGGCGCGTCGCACTGCACGTTCGCGGCCGCGCCGGAGGGCGTGCGCGTCGAATTCTCCACGGGCACGCCGCGCGAGACGCGCTACGAGGGGCTGCCCGCGTTCGTCGCCGATTTCCCCGACGTCCTGATGTGCATCCAGCGCCGCGAGTATTTCCGCGTCGATGCGCCGGTCGTCGATCCGTACGTGTGCCGCGGCAAGCTGCCGGACGGCGAGAGCTTCCTGTTCGAGGTGCACAACCTGTCGCTCGGCGGCGTGGGGCTGCGCACGGCGGACGAACGCGTCGAGGCGCTCGAGGTTGGCACGCTGCTGCCCGACGTCGAGCTCGAGCTGACCGGCCACGGCAAGCTGTCGCTCGACCTGCAGCTCGTGTCGCAGCGTTCGACGCAGATGCCGAACGGGTCGCGGCGCTACCAGCTCGGCTTCCGCTACATGTCGCTGCCGGGCAGCGCGGAGAACACGCTGCAGCGGCTGATCACGCAGCTCGAGATGAAGCGCCGCTCGCTCGCGCGGGCCTGACGCGCCCGCGGCGGCCGGCCCCGCCCGGGGCCGCTCGAGGCCGCCCGCGCGCCGCCCACGCACCGCCGCCGGCCCGGGCCGCCGGGCGTTTCGACCCGCCACGCGCGAGCGCGCGTCGCGCGTGCATTTTTTCCTCAATTTTTTCGATCCGCGGCCGTTATACCGGGAGTCACGCAACCCGGCGGCCGCAGCGCGGCCGGCTCATCAGGATCGCGCATGTCCAACACACTCATGAACCTCGGCGTCAGCGGCCTGAATGCCGCGCTCTGGGGCCTCACGACGACCGGCCAGAACATCAGCAACGCGGCGACGCCGGGTTATTCGGTCGAACGCCCCGTCTATGCCGAGGCAAGCGGCCAGTACACGAGCAGCGGCTACATGCCGCAGGGCGTGAACACCGTCACCGTGCAGCGGCAGTACAGCCAGTACCTGAGCGACCAGCTGAACGGTGCGCAGACGCAAAGCGGCGCGCTGTCGACGTGGTATTCGCTCGTCACGCAGCTGAACAACTACATCGGCAGCCCGACGTCCGGCATCTCGACCGCGATCACGAACTACTTCACCGGGATGCAGAACGTCGCGAACAGCGCGTCCGACGCGTCGGTGCGGCAGACCGCGATGAGCAATGCGCAGACGCTCGCGAACCAGATCACGGCGGCCGGCCAGCAGTACGACGCGCTGCGCCAGAGCGTGAACACGCAGCTCACGAGCACCGTGACGCAGATCAACGCGTACACCGCGCAGATCGCGCAGCTGAACCAGCAGATCGCGTCCGCGAGCAGCCAGGGCCAGCCGCCGAACCAGCTGATGGACCAGCGCGACCTCGCGGTGTCGAACCTGTCGAACCTCGCGGGCGTGCAGGTCGTGCGCAACAGCGACGGCTACAGCGTGTTTCTCGCGGGCGGCACGCCGCTCGTCGTCGCGAACAAGAGCTACCAGCTCGCGGCCGTCACGTCGCCGTCCGATCCGAGCGAGCTGACCGTCGTGTCGCAGGGCATCGCCGGCGCGAACCCGCAGGGGCCGAACCAGGCGCTGTCCGACGCGTCGCTGTCGGGCGGCACGCTCGGCGGCCTGCTCGCGTTCCGCAGCCAGACGCTCGACCCGGCCGAAGCGCAGCTCGGTGCGATCGCGACCAGCTTCGCCGCGCAGGTCAACGCGCAGAATGCGCTCGGCATCGACCTGTCGGGCAACGTCGGCGGCAACCTGTTCACCACCGGCACGCCGATCACGTACGCGAACCAGGGCAATACCGGCAACGCGGCGCTGTCCGTGTCGTTCGCGAACGCGTCGCAGCCGACCACGAGCGACTACACGCTGTCGTACGACGGCACGAACTACACGCTGACCGACCGCGCGAGCGGCGCGGTGGTCGGCCAGTCGGCCAGTATGCCGGCCTCGATCGGCGGGCTGAACTTCTCGTTCTCGTCCGGCGCGATGAACGCCGGCGACAAGTTCACCGTGCAGCCGACGCGCGGCGCGCTGAACGGCTTCGGCCTCGCGACGTCGAACGGCTCCGCGATCGCGGCGGCGTCGCCGTACGTGCCGTCGGCCACCAAGACGAACACGGGCACCGGCACGATCGGCGGGCTGACGGTCACCAGCGCGACGGCCGCGGCCAACCCGCACAACTACACGATCACGATGGGCGGCACGACCGCCAGCCCGACCTACACGGTCACCGACAACACGGCCGTGCCGCCGACGACCAGCGCGGCGCAGCCGTACCAGTCCGGCACGCCGATCACGCTGACGGCCGGCGTCACGGTCACGGTGTCGGGCGCGCCCACGGCCGGCGACACGTTCACGGTCGCGCCGAACACGGGCGGCACGAACGACGGCAGCAACGCACTTGCGCTGTCGAAGCTCGTCAGCGCGAAATCGTTCGGCAACGGCTCGACCACGCTGACGGGCGCGTACGCGAGCTACGTGAACGGCATCGGCAACACGACGAGCCAGCTGAAGTCGTCGAGCGCCGCGCAGACTTCGCTGATCGGCCAGATCACGCAGGCGCAGCAGTCGGTGTCGGGCGTGAACCAGAACGAAGAGGCGGCCAACCTGATGCAGTACCAGCAGCTCTACCAGGCGAACGCGAAGGTGATCCAGACCGCGTCGACGCTGTTCCAGACCGTGCTCGGCCTGTTCAACTGATTTCGGGGATCGATGCGATGCGGATTTCCACCACGCAGTTCTACCAGATGAACGTCGCGCAGATGAACGATCAGCAGGCGCAGCTCTCGCAGCTGTACCAGCAGATCTCGAGCGGCGTGAGCCTCTCGACGCCTGCCGACAACCCCCTCGGCGCCGCGCAGGCGGTGCAGCTGTCGATGACGTCGGCGACGCTGTCGCAGTATGCGTCGAACCAGAACGCCGCGCTGTCGTCGCTGCAGAAGGAAGACCAGACGCTCATCAGCGTCAACAACCTGCTGAACAACATCCATACGGTCGTGATCCAGGCCGGCGACGGCTCGCTGTCCGACAGCGACCGCGCGGCGCAAGCGACGCAGCTGCAGGGCTACCGCGACCAGTTGCTGACGCTCGCGAACTCGACCGACGGCTCGGGCAACTACCTGTTTTCGGGCTTCCAGTCGACCACGGCGCCGTTCTCGAACGCGCCGGGCGGCGGCGTGACCTACAGCGGCGACACGGGCACGCGGCAGGTGCAGATCGCCGATACGCGCGCGATCTCGCAGGGCGACAACGGCGCGAACGTGTTCCTGTCGGTGCCGATGCTCGGCAGCCAGCCGGTGCCGTTCGCCGGCGCGGGCAACACGGGCACGGGCACGATCGGCGCGGTGTCGATCACGAGCCCGTCGGCCGCGACCAACACGCACCAGTTCACGATCACGTTCGGCGGCACGGCCGCCGCGCCGACCTATACGGTCACCGACAACACCGTGGTGCCGCCGACCACGACCGCCGCGCAGCCGTATTCGGCCGGCGCCGGGATCGCGCTCGGCAACGGCCTGTCGGTGCCGGTGTCGGGAACGCCGGCGTCCGGCGACACGTTCACCGTCACGCCCGCACCGAAGGCCGGCACCGACGTGTTCGCGGCGCTCGACTCGATGATCGCCGCGCTGAAGGTGCCGATCAGCAGCAACACGTCCGCCGCGGCCTCGCTCGCGAACGCGATGACCACCGGCACGACGAAGCTGAACAACATGATGACGAACGTCCTCACCGTGCAGGCGTCGGTCGGCGGCCGCGAGCAGGAAATCAAGGCGATGCAGACCGTGAACCAGACCAACACGCTGCAGGTCACCAGCAACCTGTCCGACCTGACGAGCACCAACATGGTGTCGACGATCAGCCAGTTCCTGCAGATGCAGAACGCGCTGACGGGCTCGCAGAAGGCTTACGCGCAGCTGCAGAACCTGTCGCTGTTCCAGTACATCAACCCCTGATGCACGCCGCGCCGGCCGCGATGTGAGCGCACGCTTGCGTCGCGGCCGGTGTCGACCGCCGGCGGCCCGCTCGCTCGCCCCCGATGCGCGGCCGCCCGGCAGCCGGGTCGCGCGATCGCGCCCCGTTTCGCCTCTTCCCGGCCGCGCCCCGGCCCGCGTGTCGGTCTGCTTGCCAGCCCCATTTCCGCTCCGTAAACTCGCGCCAGATTCCAGACCGGCGCATCCTCCGCAGCCGGCGACCGACCGACAGGAGCCCTTTTCCCCATGTCCGATTCCTACTTCCCGCGCTGGCGGGTGCAATCGACCGGCGCGGCATCGCGCGTGGTCGGCCCCGACGAGCGCCTGCCGTGGCCGCAGATGGTCGCGATGGGCGTGCAGCACGTCGTCGCGATGTTCGGCTCGACCGTGCTCGCGCCGCTGCTGATGGGCTTCGACCCGAACCTGTGCATCTTCATGTCGGGCATCGGCACGCTGCTGTTCTTCGTGCTGGTCGGCGGCCGCGTGCCGAGCTACCTCGGCTCGAGCTTCGCGTTCATCGGCCTCGTGATCGCGGTGACGGGTTACGGCGGCAGCGGCCCGAACCCGAACATCCCGGTCGCGCTCGGCGGGATCGTCGCGTGCGGCGTCGTGTACGTCGCGCTCGGCGCGCTGGTGCAGGCGATCGGCACGCGCTGGATCGAGACGCTGATGCCGCCGGTCGTGACCGGCGCGGTGGTCGCGGTGATCGGGCTCAACCTCGCGCCGATCGCGGTCAAGGGCGTGTCCGCATCGACCTTCGAATCGGTGATGGCGCTCGTCACGGTGCTGTGCGTCGGCGGCGTCGCGGTGTTCTCGCGCGGCATGGTGCAGCGCCTGCTGATCCTCGTCGGGCTCGTGATCGCCTACGCGATCTATGCGGTCGCGACCAACGGGATGGGGCTCGGCAAGCCGATCGATTTCTCGATCGTCGGACACGCGGCCTGGTTCGGGGTGCCGAGCTTCCGCGCGCCGGTGTTCGATCCGCACGCGATGCTGATGCTCGCGCCGATCGCGGTGATCCTGGTCGCGGAGAACCTCGGCCACATCAAGGCCGTCAGCGCGATGACGGGCACCAGCCTCGATCGCTACGTGGGCCGCGCGTTCATCGGCGACGGGCTCGCGACGATCGTGTCGGGCAGCGTCGGCGGCACGGGCGTGACGACCTACGCGGAGAACATCGGCGTGATGGCCGTGACGCGGATCTACTCGACGCTCGTGTTCGCGGTCGCCGCGCTGATCGCGATCGTGCTCGGCTTCTCGCCGAAGTTCGGCGCGGTGATCCAGACGATTCCGGGCCCCGTGCTCGGCGGCGTGTCGATCGTCGTGTTCGGGCTGATCGCGGTGACGGGCGCGCGGATCTGGGTCGTCAACAAGGTCGACTTCTCCGACAACCGCAACCTGATCGTCGCGGCCGTCACGCTCGTGCTCGGCGCCGGCGACTTCTCGCTGAAGATCGGCGGCTTCGGGCTCGGCGGGATCGGCACCGCGACGTTCGGCGCGATCATCCTGTACGCGATCCTGCGCAAGGAAAAGGAACCGGGCCCGGTGGTCTGACCGGGAGCGGGCGGCGCGATGCCGCCCGCCGGCGCGGCCTCACGCGCCGGTATTCGACTGCGCCTGCAGCCACGCGCAGAACTGCGCGACGAGCGGATCGTCGGCCGGCGCGCGCGGCGCGATCCACCAGTAGCTGCGCGTCGCGATGCGCGGCCCCGCCAGCGGCATCACGAGCCGGCCGCTCGCGAGCTCGTCGTCGATCAGCGGCAACGGGCCGAGCGCGACGCCGAGCCCGTCGACGGCCGCCTGCAGCGCCAGGTAGAAGTGGTCGAACGACTGCCGCTTGCGCCCCTTCATCGCCACGCCGGCCGCCGCGAACCAGTCGCGCCAGCCTTCCGGCCGCGTATCCGAATGCAGCAGCACGTGGCGCGCGAGATCGTCCGCGCGCGCGATCGGCGCGCGTTTGAGCAGCGCGGGGCTGCAGACCGGAATCACGCTTTCGTCGAGGAAGTGGCCGCTCGTGCAGTTCGACCAGTGGCCGGGGCCGCGGCGGATCGCGACGTCGAAACCGTCGAGCGCGTCGAGCGGCGCGTTCGACGTCGACAGCTTCAGCTCGACGTTCGGCACGTCGCGCTGGAACCGCGACAGGCGCGGCAATAGCCATTTCATCGCGAAGGTCGGCAGCGCGTTGATGCGCAGCACGCGCGCCGCGCCGGTGTTGCGCAGCTGCTCGGTCGCGTGCGCGATGCTGTCGAACGCCGCGCGCACGGTGTCCAGGTAGCGGCGGCCTTCGTCGGTGAGCTTCACGCGCTTGCCGTAGCGGTGGAACACCGGCTTGCCGAGCCATGCCTCGAACCCGGCGATCTGGCGGCTGATGGCACCGTGAGTCACATGCAGCTCGTCGCCGGCGGCGCTGAAGCTTTCATGTCGTGCCGCGGCTTCAAAGGCCCGAAGCGCGGAAAAGGGCGGGAGATCGCGTGCCATGCTTGTGATTCTAGATCACAAGGGCGCGCCGATAAAATCGTTTTGCAGGCCTGCCGAACGGCGGTAACCTCGGTTCACCGTTTGATGAGGAGCCCCATGCAATCCGCCTTTCCGCCCGCCGCCCCGCCGCCGGCCGCGTCCCCCCGCCGCATCGGCCTCGCCGAGTTGTTCACCGGCTTCCTGTCGCTTGGCCTCATGTCGTTCGGCGGCGCGCTGCCGTTCGCGCGGCGCACCATCGTCGACGAGCGCAAGTGGCTTTCCGCCGACGAATTCACCGACCTGCTCGGGCTGTGCCAGTTCCTGCCGGGCGGCAACGTGATCAACCTGTCGGTGGCCGTCGGCATGCGCTTTCGCGGCGTGGCCGGCGCGTTCGCCGCCATTCTCGGGCTGATCGCGGGCCCGACGCTCGTCGTCGTCGCGCTCGGCGTGCTGTATGCGAAGACGCAGAACGATCCGCGCGTGCAGCACCTGTTCGCGGGGCTCGCCGCCGCGGCGGCCGGGCTGCTCGTCGCGATGGCCGTGAAGGTCGCGAAGCCGCTGCGGCACGCACGCGCGGCGGCCGGCATCGCGGCGCTCGCGTTCGTCGCGATCGCGGTGCTGCGCATCCCGCTGCTGACCGCGATGCTCGTGCTGACGCCCGTCAGCATCTGGCTCGCGTCGCGCCGCCGCGACGCGGGCACGCCGCAGCCGGCGCCGGCCGCGGCGCGCGACACGCAGCCGGGAGGCCGGCCATGAACGACACGCTGATCGCCATCGCGACGATCTTCAGCCAGTTGTCGCTGCTCGCATTCGGCGGCGGCAACACGATCCTGCCGGAGATGCAGCGGCAGGTCGTCGACGTCCATCACTGGATGAGCGCGCACGAGTTCACCGCGCTGTTCGCGCTGGCCCAGGCGGCGCCCGGGCCGAACATGATGATCGTGTCGCTGGTCGGCTGGCACGTGGCCGGCTGGAGCGGGCTGCTGGTCGCGTCGCTCGCGAAGTTCGGGCCGTCGTCGATCGTCACCGTGCTCGCGCTGCATGCGTGGGAGCGCTTTCGCGACCGGCCGTGGCGCCGCTACGTGCAGCAGGGGATGATGCCCGTCACGGCCGGGCTCGTCGCGGCGAGCGCGGTGCTGATCTCCGAGGCGTCGAACCGCACGGCGATCCAGTGGGGCATCACCGCCGCGTGCGCGGTGCTCGCGTGGCGCACGCGCATCCATCCGCTGTGGCTGCTCGCGGGCGGCGCGCTGATCGGGCTCACGGGTATCGGGCAATGACCGTCGCACGGTAACGTCCCGTGCGCCATACTGGCGCGAATCTTCACGGGAGGCTCGATGGATCTCGACGGCGCCAGCCGCAATCTCACTGTCGCCGCGTTGCTGACGCTGTCCGGCGGCTACCTCGATGCGTACACGTACGTGGGCCACGGCCACGTATTCGCGAACACGATGACGGGCAACGTCGCGCTGCTCGGCATCAACGTGTCGGCCGGCGAATGGGCGGCCGCGCTGCACCACGTGCCGCCGCTCGGCGGCTTCGTGGTCGCGGTGTTCGTCGCGCACCTGCTCGGCCTCGCCGCGCAGCGCGGCTGGATGCGGCATACCGCATTCGCGAGCCTGCTCGTCGAGATCGCGTTTCTCGGCGTCGCCGCGAGCGGGCTCGTCGGCGCGTCGAGCGCATGGCTGATTCCGGGCATTTCGTTCGTCGCGACGCTGCAGACGCTGTCGTTCACCCATCTCGAGGAACTGTCGTACACGTCGGTGATGACGACCGGCAACCTGCGCCGCGCCGCGCAGAAGCTGTTCGTCGGGCTGATCCCGCGCTACGACGCGGGCGCGCTGCACGACTCGGCGCTGCTCGCGACGATCAGCTTCTGCTTCCTGGCCGGCGCGGTGATCGGCGGCCTCGTCACGCGGCTCGTGCCGGAGCTCGCACTGTGGGGCGCCGTGCTGCTGCTCGCCGGTGCGTTCGCGGAGATCCTCCGGCGCGCCTGGCGCCGGCGCGAGACGCCCGGCGAGCCGTCGTCGGCGGCGTGACGGCGCCGCCCGCCGGCACTTCCGGCCGCCTGCCCGTTCCCCCGCGCCTGCGGGGCGATGCTTACAGACCCGACATCCCGTAAGCCGCGTGGCCGGAGGATGCCGTGCGGCATCCGACGCCCGCCCGGCGCGCCTCGCGCGCGCGGCGTTGTGCGCGGGCGACAGTTCCGCCGTTACCGCGCATTTCAATTTCTTTCAGCGATTGCAGTCGTCATATGATTCAGCCCACATCGCGCGCGCCAAGAACGCGCGCGATCGCCACCCGGCTGCGCACGCGGCCGGCCATGAACGGAGACACCTACAAACAGGAAAGCTCATGAAGCAGACCACACGACTCGCAGCCATCGCAGGGGGCGCCGCGCTCGCATTTGCCAGCCAGTACGCGGCCGCACAAAGCTCGGTCACGCTCTGGGGCGTCGCCGACGCCAGCATTCGCTACCTCACCAACGCCAACGCCAAGAACGACGGCCTGCTGTCGATGACCAACGGCGCGATCACGAACAGCCGCTTCGGCATCTACGGCACGGAAGATCTCGGCGGCGGCCTGAAGGCCGTGTTCAACCTCGAAAGCGGCGTGAACCTGCAGAACGGCGCATTCGCCGACAGCGGCCGCCTGTTCAACCGCGCGGCGTACGTCGGCCTGCAGAGCCCGTACGGCACGGTGACCCTCGGCCGCCAGAAGACGCCGCTGTTCGACCTGCTGTCGGACACCTACGATCCGCTGACGGTCGGCAACTACCTCGAAAACGCGTGGCTGCCGGTCGCACTCGGCGGCGGCCTGTATGCGGACAACCAGATCAAGTACACGGGCAAGTTCGAAGGCCTGACCGCGAAGGCGATGTACTCGACCGGCACCAACTACGAATCGACCGGCGCCGGCGGCTTCTCGGGCCAGATCCCGGGTTCGCTCGGCAAGGGCAATGCGTGGGGCGTGTCGCTGTCGTACGTGATGGGCCCGCTCAGCATCGCGGCCGGTGCGCAGCAGAACAGCGACAACTCGGCGCGCAAGCAGACGATCTACCACGCGAACGTCGTGTATGCGTTCAGCAAGGCGAAGATCTACGCGGGCTACCTGCGCTCGAAGGACGACACGGGCTTCGTCGACAGCCTGCTCGCCCAGCAGTCGATTCCGGTCGCGAAGGGCACCGGCCGGATCGACGACGGTCCGTTCGCGGGCGTGAGCTGGCAGGTCAGCGCACCGCTGACGCTGACGGGCGCGTTCTACTACGACCACATGCGCAATGCGATGACCACGAACGGCACGCTCGCGAGCGGCAACCGCTACGCGATCGTCGGCATCGCCGAGTACGCGCTCAGCAAGCGCACGGAAATCTACGGCACCGTCGACTTCAACAAGACGAACGGCGCGGCGAACGTCGAGCTGCCCGGCCGCAGCAACCAGACCGGCATCGCGATCGGCCTGCGCAATATCTTCTGACGAACGTCGGAACGCATGCGCCGGCAGTCGTCCGGTATGCATCGAAGGGGCGCCGCGAGGCGCCTCTTTTTTTTCGTCATGCGACCTTCATACGCGCGCACGACTATTCGGCGAATGCTCCATCACGAGACCCCCGCGCCGTAAGGGAACCGTCGGCAATCCAGAACATACTTTTACAGTGCGCGCGAAGCCTTTCCGCTACGCTGCGTGCATCGCCCGTTGCGTGCCGCCAGACTCGCGCGTGCGTCGTTCCGGTCACGCTCGGCGAGCGCGGCCGGCCTGGTGCGTAACTTGTGTATCCGGTGATGACAATCGCGGTTCGCCGGTTTTTTTTCGTGGGACGATGCGCTCACGATTTTCTTGAAAGGGGATGACGATGGGTATCCTGAACACCGTGGGTGAAATCGCCGGCGCAATCGCCGCCGTCGAAGGCGCGGAAAAGCTGGATCCGGATGCGGGCCTGCTGACCAAGGCGGCAGCCGCCGTCGCCGGCTTCAAGGGCGCGGAAGCGATCGAAGGCATGCTCGAGAAAAAGGAAGAGCAGCCGCAGCAGGCAGACGACACGCAGGCGACGGACGGCAGCGACACGTCGCAGGCATGAGCATGGCGGCTGGTCCGGCCGTGGGCGCGCCCTTCGCGCGCCCGGCCGGGCCGGTGCCGCGCAGCCGGCAGGTCGGGCATGCGGTCGATCGGTGACGCATGGCACACTCGGCAGCCGGTTTGACCGGCGAGAGGCAACGTCTCTCGCCGTTTTTTATTGGGCGTGCGCGCGGCGGCACCATGTGCCGCAAGAATGCCGGAATCTTGCTATCGTGCCTGCATCCGAACTGCGATGAGGCAATGCGATGGATTTCGACTACGACCTGTTCGTCATCGGGGCCGGCTCGGGCGGCGTGCGGCTTGCGCGCATGTCCGCGTCGTACGGTGCCCGCGTCGGCATAGCGGAAGAAGAGCAGATCGGCGGCACCTGCGTGCTGCGCGGCTGCATCCCGAAGAAGCTGCTCGTCTACGCATCGCACTATCCGCACGAAGTCGAGGACGCGAAGGGCTTCGGCTGGACCTTCGGCGCCGGCACGCTCGACTGGCCCGCGCTGATCGCCGCGAAGGATCGCGAGATCAACCGGCTCAGCGACATCTACATCAATCTGCTGCGGCAATCGGGCGTCGAGATGCACGCCGGGCGCGCGACGCTCGTCGATGCGCACACGGTCGCGATCGGCGAACGCACGATCCGCGCGCGCCACATCGCGATCGCGACCGGCTCGCGCCCGTCGATGCCGGCGCGGCCCGGCATCGAACATGCGATCACGTCGCGCGAGGCGTTGTCGCTCGCCGCGCGGCCCGCACGCATCGCGGTGGTCGGCGGCGGTTATATCGCGGTCGAGTTCGCGGGCATCTTCAACGGCTTCGGCAGCCACGTCGACCTGTTCTATCGCGGCGAAAAGATCCTGCGCGGCTTCGACGACGACGTGCGCCAGTTCCTCACCGACGAGATGACGAAGCAGGGCGTCACGATCCATGCGCGTGCGGTGGTCGAGTCGATCGAACGCGCGGACGACGGCACGCTGAGCGTGCGCGTCGGCGATGCGCGGCACGGACCGTACGATCAAGTGCTGTATGCGACCGGCCGTGTGCCGAACGTCGACGGGCTCGGGCTCGAACAGGCGGGCGTGATGCTCGACGCACGTGGCGCGATTGCCGTCGATGCGTATTCGGCGACGTCGGTGCCGTCGATCCATGCGATCGGCGACGTCACGTCGCGGCCGCAGCTCACGCCGGTGGCGACGCGCGACGGCGCGTTGCTTGCCCGCACGCTGTTCGGGGGGGCGCGTGTCGCGGCCGATCACGAATGGGTGCCGTCGGCGGTGTTCAGCCAGCCCGAGGTCGCGACGGTCGGTCTCACCGAGGCGACCGCGCGCGATCTTTACGACGGCGACGTCGACATCTACCGCACGTCGTTCAAGGCACTGCGCCACACGCTGTCGGGCCGCGACGAGCGCACGCTGATGAAGCTCGTCGTCGCGCGCGACAGCCAGCGCGTGGTCGGCGCGCACATGGTCGGCCGCGATGCGGGCGAGATCATCCAGGGGATTGCGATCGCGATTCGCGCGGGCGCGACGAAGGCGCAGTTCGACGACACGATCGGCATTCACCCGACCGCGGCCGAGGAGTTCGTGACGATGCGGCAGAAGGTGGCCGACTAGCGGGCGCGGATGCGCGCGCGTTCGTACGTGCGCGCGGCAGGATTGCCGGAATGCATCGTGACCGGCGAACCCGTCGGGTGCGGTAAAGGCAGCCGGATTTCGGTGATTATTCTCGGGATATGGGTAATGCGGATGGGCGGTACGGACAATATATCTTGATATTGCCGGATTCGAGATCGATCGCCGGAGACAACAAAGGAAAATCGGCACGCTGCGTCCACATGCCTGCAAAGCCCCTGTCGGCGAGGAATTGCGCCGATTCGACCGCGCGCGTCGGATAAGTAAGAAAATCGTCAACTATTATCAAGATTCCTCATCTTGATAAGCAGGCTTGATATGATCGCGAAAAATCATATACGGGGCCGATCATGCGCGATCAACAGCGCAGTAACCAGAATAACGGTGTAGCCGTCGCGCGCGAGCCTGTCGCGTACCGCGCCGCGCATCCGCATGTCGTCGCAACGCACGGGTTGCGCGCCCCTTTCACTCATCTACTGCCACCGCCGGTGCGGCGATGAACGCGCGTGCGTCCATCGCGCCGATGCACGCATCCCCGTTCGCACCGCAACCGTTTCGACCGCCGGGTCGTTTGCGAGCCGGCGTGCCCGTTCCGGGCCATCTTTCCACACAAGGAGACCAACAGTGAACATTCAGACACGACGCACCGTCCTCGTGGCGGCGGCGCTCGTTGCGGCGCTGTCCGGCTGCGCGACCGAATCGTCGCGCACGCTCGACGTGCCGGCCGTGAGCAGCGCACAGAAACCGTACGCGGGCAAGCCCGTCGCGATCGCGGTCGGCAAGTTCGACAACCGCTCGAGCTACATGCGCGGCATCTTCTCGGACGGCATCGACCGCCTCGGCGGGCAGGCGAAGACGATCCTCGTCACGCGCCTGCAGCAGAGCCGCCGCTTCAACGTGCTCGATCGCGAGAATCTCGACGAGATCAAGCAGGAAGCCGGCTTCATGAAGAAGGCGCAGGCGGTGAAGGGCGCGAACTACGTGGTGACGGGCGACGTGACCGAATTCGGCCGCAAGGACGTCGGCGATCACCAGCTGTTCGGCATCCTCGGCCGCGGCAAGACGCAGGTCGCATACGCGAAGGTCAACCTGAACATCGTCGACACGACGACGTCGGAAGTCGTCGCATCGAGCCAGGGCGCGGGCGAGTTCAGCCTGTCGAACCGCGAGGTGATCGGCTTCGGCGGCACCGCCGGCTATGACTCGACGCTCAACGGCAAGGTGCTGGATCTCGCGATCCAGGAGGCCGTGAACCATCTCGTCGACCAGGTCGACGCCGGCACGCTGAAGGTGCCGCAGTAAGCGCCGTGCGCGGCACGCGCTCGACGAATCACTCACTCATCGAAAGAGACAAGACCATGAAACGGGGAATCTGGCTGCCGGCGACGGCGGCCGCCATGCTGCTCGCGGGCTGCGCGGCGCCGACCACGCCGCCGCTCTATCAGTGGAACGGCTATCAGCCGCAGGTGTACGAATACTTCAAGGGGCAAAGCTCGCCGCAACAGCAGATCGACGCGCTCGAGAAGGCGCTGCAGGAGATCCGCGCGAAGGGTAACAAGCCGCCGCCCGGCTTCCATGCGCATCTCGGGATGCTCTACGCGAGCGTCGGCAACGGGCAACAGGCCACGCAGTCGTTCGAGGCCGAGAAGGCGCTCTTTCCGGAATCCGCGCCGTACATGGATTTCCTGATGAAGAAGAAGGCCGTGAATCCGCAGGCCGCGAACCCGAAGGCCGCCGACCAGACGATCGCCGGCCGGAAGCAAGCCGATCCGACTCCCGCCCAACAGTAACGTGCGTGCCATGATCAAGACACTTTCATTCAAGCTGCTGTCCGTGCTGTCGCTCGTCGCGCTGCTGAGCGCATGCGCGCAACCCGTCAAGCGTCCCGACTACACGGCCTTCAAGAAGAGCCAGCCGCGCTCGATCCTCGTGCTGCCGCCGGTCAACGAGACCACCGATGTCGGCGCGACCTACGGGGTGCTGTCGCAGATGACGCAGCCGCTCGCCGAGTCGGGCTACTACGTGGTGCCGGTCGCGGTGATGGACGAGACCTTCAAGCAGAACGGCCTCGCGAACGCGGCCGAGATCCAGAACACGTCGCCGGCGAAGCTGCGCGAGATCTTCGGTGCGGATGCCGCGCTCTATTCGAAGATCACGCAATACGGCTCCGTCTACCAGGTGGTGGACAGCACGACGGTGGTCGCGGCGTCGGCGAAGCTCGTCGACCTGAAGAGCGGCGACGTGCTGTGGCAGGGCGAGGGCCGTGCGACCGGCAAGGAGGTCGGCAACTCCATGAGCGTCAATGCGTTCGGTGTCGTCGGGATGCTGGTGCAGGCGGCTGTCAAGCAGGTCGCGCATTCGCTGACCGACGAAGCGCACGATGTGGCCGGGCTGACCAGCAGCAGGTTGTTGTCGGCGGGGCCGCCGAACGGGTTGCTGTACGGGCCGCACTCGCCGAAGTACGGGACTGACTGACCCGCGCGGATGCAGCGGCTTCGGCCGGTCGGGCAGGCCAGGTCGCCTGCCTGCCGCGCCGGCGCCGCGACATCCGGCACCAGGCGGCCGCGTTCGCGCGGCCGTTTTGCATGGCGGGCGGCGGCGCTCGTCGCCCGCGCCGCCGCTCAATGCACGCCGAACGCGTCGAGCAGCCGGTACCAGCTCATCGCGAGCACGAGCGCCGGCGTGCGCAATGCCTCGCCGCCCGGGAAGTCGCGATGGCGGATCTTGTCGAACAGGTCGAAGCGGCTCGCCTGTCCGTCGATCGCCTCGGCGATCAGCTTGCCCGCGAGCGCGGTCGTGTTCACGCCGTGCCCCGAGAACCCCTGCGCGAAATACATCGTCGGCGCGATGCGGCCGAAGTGCGGCGCGCGGTTCATCGTGATGTCGACGAAGCCGCCCCACGCGTAGTCGACCTTCACGTCCGCGAGCTGCGGGAACGTCTTCAGCATGTCCGCGCGCATCGCCGCGGCGAGATCGCGCGGCTCCCGCGTCGAATAGCTGACCTTGCCGCCCCACACGAGCCGCGTGTCGGGCGCCGGCCGGAAATAGTCGAGCACGAAGCGGCTGTCGCAGATCGCCGCGCGCGCCGGCATCAGCGCGGCGGCGCGCGCTTCGCCGAGCGGCTCGGTCGCGATCACGTAGGTGCCGACCGGCATGATCTTCTTCGACAGCGCGGGCGCGAGCGTGCCGACGAAGGTGTTGCACGCGAGCACGACGAAGCGTGCGCGCACGTTGCCGCCGCTCGTCTCGACGACATGGCCGCCCGCGACGTCGCGCACGCGCGTCACGCAGCTGTCCTCGTGGATGCGCACGCCCACACCGGTGGCTGCGCGCGCGAGGCCGAGCGTGTAGTTCAGCGGATGGAGGTGGCCGCTGTCCGGGTCGTACAGGCCGCCGCAATAGCGGTCGGACTGCACGTAGTCGCCGAGTTCGTCGGCATCGACGAAGTGGAAGCGGTCGTAGCCGAAGCGCTTCGCGGCCTCGTCGCGCCAGCGCTTGAGCGAATCGGCATCGCGTTCGGTGTTTGCGGCGGTCAGGTAGCCGGGCACCAGCGCGCAGTCGATGTCGTGTTGCGCGATGCGCGACTTCACGAGCGACAGCGTTTCGAGCCCCATGTCCCAGATGCGCTTCACGTCGCCTTCCGGCATGAACTGCGCAAACGTATCGATATCGCACGCGAACCCGCCGATCAGCTGGCCGCCGTTGCGGCCGCTCGCCGCCCATCCGACCCGCGACGCTTCGAGCACGGTCACCGAATGGCCGCGCTCGGCGAGGTTGAGCGCGGCGGACAGGCCCGTGAGGCCCGCGCCGATCACGCACACGTCGGCATCGATCGTGCCGGCGAGCGGCGCGTGGCGGGTCGTATCGTTGGCGGTCGCCGCGTAGTAGGACGCGACGTGCGGCTGGTTGGCGAATGTCTGCATGGTCAGGAGGACGGATAAATGGGCTTAGAACAGCTCGCGTACGCGGTGGTACAGCATCCCGAGCTCGAGCGCGGGTTGCCGCCACGCGTCGCCGCCGGGGAAGCGCCGGTGGCGCATGCGTGCGAACAGGTCGAACGCGCGCGTGTCGCCCGCGATCGCACCGGCAACCGCGCGTCCGGCAACGCCGGTGAGCGCGACGCCATGCCCGCTGAAGCCCTGGACGTAGAAGAAGTTCGGATCGAGCGCGCCGAAATCCGGCGCGCGGTTGCGCGTGACGTCGACGAAGCCGCCCCACGCGTGGTCGACGCGCACGTCGCCGAGCTGCGGGAACACGCCGACCATGCGCCGCCGGATCGTTTCGGCGAGCGTGGCGGGTGACGCGCCGGCCGAATTCGCGCGGCCGCCGAACAGCATCCGGTGGTCGGCCGACAGCCGGAAATAGTCGAGGAAGAAATTGTTGTCGCACACGGCCTCGCGCTGCGCGATCAGTGCATCGGCGCGTGCCTGGCCGAGCGGCTCGGTCGCGATGATGTACGACGCGATCGGCGCGATGCGTGCAGCCGTCGCGGCCGGCAGCACGCCGCCCGGGCCCGCGTTGCAGCACGACACGACGAAGCGGCAGCGCACGTCGCCCGACGGCGTGCGCACGACGGGCCGCGCGCCGCGCACGACGTCGAGCGCGGGTGTGTGCGCGTACAGCGCGACGCCTTCGCGCCGCGCGGCTTCGGCGAGGCCGAGGCAGTACTTGAGCGGATGCAGGTGGCCCGACAGCGGATCGTAGACACCCGCGAGATAGCGCGTCGACGCGATGCGCGCGCGGATCGCGCCGGTGTCGAGCCACGACAGCGACGGATGGCCCCAGCGCCCGGTCGCGGCGTCCATCCACGCGCGCAGGTCGTCGATGCGGCGCGGTTTCGTCGCGACCGTCAGGTAGCCGCGCGTGAAGTCGCAGTCGATCCCGTAACGCGCGATCCGCTCGGCGATCAGCGCGACGCCGTCGAGCGACAGCGACCACGCGGCGCGTGCGCCGTCGGCGCCGAGCTGCCGCTCGATTTCCTCGTCCTTCGCGAAGCCGGTGATCGCCTGCCCGCCGTTGCGTCCCGACGCGCCCCAGCCGGGCCGGTGCGCATCGATGACCGCGACCGACAGCCCGCGCGCGCGGCAGTCGAGCGCCGTCGACAGGCCGGCGAAGCCGGCGCCGATCACGCAGACGTCGACGTCGATCGTGTCCTCGAGCACCGGGTCGTCGGCGGCCGGCCGCACGGCCGTCGCCTCGTAGTACGAGTCGCGCGCGAGCGCATCGGCGCGGCGGGTGAAAGACTGCGTCATCAGACCGACTCCCTCGTTGCGGCCGGCACGCGATGCGCGATGCATCGTGCTTCGGCCGGTAAAAACGGCGCGGGACGCCGTGCGCGCGGCACGGCGTCCCGCGTGTGCTGCGTCAGAACGAATAGATGAACTGCGTCGCGAGCAGGTCGTTGGACTTGCCGTACGACCCGTCGTTGCGCAGGAATACCTTGTTGTTCGCCCAGTCGTGCCGGTATTCGACCTTCACGGTGATCTGCTGGGTCGGATAGAACAGCAGGTCGAGCGCGACGTCCTGGCGTACCGCCCCCTTGCACTCGAAGCCCAGGCCGCCGCCGGCCTTCGACTGCGCGAGGCAGTCCGCGTCGACGCCGAAGCCGTTGCTCGGATCCATCCCGTTGCCGTTCAGCGCGATGCCGCCGCCGCCGCCGCCGTTCTTCGAGTTGGCGAGCAGGTCGTAGCGCAGCGTCACGCCCATGCGGCCGACCACCGGCGCGTTGAACTTGCGGTGCGCGAGCAGCGACAGGCCGTACCACTGAGCGAGCCCGCCGTTGAACGCCGCATGCTGCTGACGGCCGTAGTCGACTTCCGCGTTGTACTGAATGTCGGCGAGCGTGTAGGTCGCGTCGAGTTCACCGAAGAAGAACGAACCGTACGCGCTCGGTGCCGCCCCGCCCGGGCCGTAGTTGGCGTTGCCGTTCGCATCGAGCGCGCTTGCGAGCGTCTGCCGCCCGATATTGAACGACCCGCCGATGTCGAGCGCGCTCGACCACGTGTAGTCCGCGCGCGCGGTGAAGGTCGGCACCTTGTTGCTGGTCGTGATCGGGTCGCCGAGCGCGTTGGTGCCCTTCTGCGTGACCGAACCGTACGTGCGGTACTGCTCGTTGCCGAGGAAGAACTTCCACGCCCAGTTGCCCTTCGTGTAGTTCGCGCCGATACCGACGTAGCTGCCCGGATCCGAGAAATCGTACAGCAGGTTGTGCGTGAGCGTGAGCATCTGGTTCGACTGCTGCACCTCGTAGCCGCCGAAGCTCGGGATCAAACCGGCGACGAGCGTCGTCTCGGCGGTGATCGGCACGTTGATGACCGCCGTGTTCAGCAGGTTGTCGGTGATCGAGCCGCGCGAGTTCTGCAGCAGCGTGATGCCGTTGCCGCGGTTCGGCATCAGCGTGATTTCCGCCGACGGCGCCATCGGGCCGACGCCGAAGGTCTTCTTGATGTCGAGGTAGAGATCGCCGAACGTGCTGTTGAAGTAGTTGTACGCGTTCTCGTGGTTCGCGAACAGGAACGACGACGTACCGGCCGCGCGGTTGTAGATGTAGGTCGGGTCGATGTAGCCCGTGACCGACAGGCCGGCCAGCGGGCCCGTGTTGGCCGCGTCCGTCAGCGAATCGACCTTCAGCTGCTGGTTCGCGATCTGCTGCTTCATTTCGCCGACTTCGTCGTTGGTCAGCGTCGCCTGCGCCTTGCCGTAGTCCGGCGAGCCCGGATCGACGGCCACGGCGACCGGCGCGGCCTTCGTGCCGGCCTGGGCGGTCGCGGTGCCGCCCTTCGCCGAAAGCTGCGCCTGCATCGCCTTCATCTGCTTCTGCAGCGCCGCGACCTGCGCCTGCAGCGCCTTGATCTCGGCGGATGTCGAGTCGGCCAGCGCGATGCCCGGCAACGCGCCGGCCACCAGCAGGCAGATCAGTTTCTTCTTCATTGCGGATTCTCCTTGTCGTGCGCCTGTCAAATCGGGATCGAATCGCGCGCCCCCCCTGGGGCAGCGCGCCTTGCTTGTCTGCACTGCTTGTTATCTTCGAAGCCGGAGGTGCGTCGTCATGCCACCGCGAACGCCGCCTTCATGTCGGCCACGCGGCGCCGCTCGCGCGCGATCATCATCCGGTTCACGACGATCACGCCGATCGTCACGGCCGTGATGAACAGCGTCGCCAGCGCGTTCATCTCCGGGTTCAGCCCCAGCCGCACGCGCGAGAACACCACCAGCGGCAGCGTCGTCGACCCCGGCCCCGACAGGAACGCCGACAGCACCAGGTCGTCGATCGACAGCGTGAACGACAGCAGCCACCCCGACAGCAGCGCCTGCGAGATCAGCGGCAGCGTCACCACGAAGAACACCTTCAGCGGCGTCGCGCCCAGATCGAGCGCCGCCTCCTCCAGCGACTTGTTCATCTCCTTCACGCGCGACTGCACGATGATCGCCACGTACGACACGCACAGCATCACGTGTCCGATCCAGATCGTCACCATCCCGCGCCCCTTCGGCCAGCCGAACATCTGCTCCAGCGCAACGAACAGCAACAACAGCGAGATGCCCTGGATCACTTCCGGAATCACCAGCGGCGCGTTGATCATCCCCGTGTACAGCGTGAAGCCCTTGAAGCGGCCGAAGCGCGCGAGCACGAAACCCGCCCACGTGCCGATCACGACCGACGCGGTAGCCGTCAACAGGCCGATCTTCAGCGACAGCCACGCGGCGGTCAGCAGCTCGTCGTCGTCCAGCAGCGCGCTGTACCACTTCAGCGAGAAGCCCGACCACACCGTCACCAGCTTCGACTCGTTGAACGAGTACACCACCAGGCTGATGATCGGGATGTACAGGAACAGGAAGCCGAAGGCGAGAACGCCCGTCGACAGCGGTTTGCTCGGCTTGATCATTTCGCGTCCCCCAGTTCCTTGACCTGGTAGTACTGGAACAGCGCCATCGGCACCAGCAGCAGCATCACCATCGCGACCGTCACCGCGGACGCCATCGGCCAGTCCATGTTGTTGAAGAATTCATCCCACATCACGCGCCCGATCATCAGCGTGTCGGCGCCGCCCAGCAGTTCCGGAATCACGTACTCGCCCACCGCCGGGATGAACACCAGCAGGCTGCCGGCGATGATCCCGTTCTTCGACAGCGGCAGCGTGATGCGCGTGAACGCGACCCACGGCTTCGCGCCGAGGTCGTATGCGGCCTCGAGCAGCGTGAGGTCCATCTTCACGAGGTGCGCGTACAGCGGCATCACCATGAACGGCAGGTACGAATAGACCATCCCGATGTAGACGCCCGCGTCGCTGTGATAGAGGCGCAGCGGCGTGTGGATGATGCCCAGCGCGATCAGCGTGTGGTTCAGGAGGCCGTCGTCCTTCAGGATCCCGATCCATGCGTACACGCGGATCAGGAACGACGTCCAGAACGGCAGCATCACGGCCATCATCAGCACGTTGCGGCGATTCGGTTCCGAGCGCGCGATGTAGTACGCCATCGGATAACCGATCAGCAGGCACAGCACGGTCGACACGGCGGCCATCTTCAGCGAGCTGAGGTAGGTCGCGATGTACAGGTCGTCCTGCAGCAGGAACGCGTAGTGCGACAGCTGCAGCGCGAAGTGCACGACGCCGTCCTTGATCTCGACGAGCGACGTGTACGGCGGGATGCCCATCACCTGGTCGGCGAAGCTGATCTTCAGCACCAGCACGAACGGCAGCGCGAAGAAGACCGCGAGCCACACGAACGGCACGCCGATCGCGACGCTGCGGCCCGACGGCAGGAAGCGCGACAGCATGGAGAAACGGCCCGGGCGCGCGCGGCCGGCACCGGTGCTCGCGGCGCCGGCGGACACCGGCGCGGACGGAGTGGAAGCGGAGGTTCTCATCGTGGCAGTCCTCACTGCGTCAGCACGACGCCGCTGGCCGGCGACCACGACACGAACACGTCGTCGTTCCACGCCGGCGCGTTGTCGTTCATCAGGTGCGAGCTCGACAGGTTCGACACCACCGTCTTGCCGCTCGGCAGGCGCACGTGGTACAGCGAGTAGCTGCCCATGTACGCGATGTCGGTCACGACGCCGCGCGCCCAGTTGTGTTTCGAGCCCGGTTTCTCGCGCGACACGTGCACGCGCTCCGGGCGCACCGAGATGCCGACCGGCATGCCGAGCGGGCCCGTCACGCCGTGGCTCACGTACATGCGCGCTTCGAGGTCGTCGCTCTCGACGAAGATGTGGTCGGGTTCATCCTCGACCACGCGTCCTTCGAAGAGGTTGGTCGAGCCGATGAATTCGGCCGAGAAACGGCTGTTCGGGTATTCGTAGACTTCGCCGGGCGAGCCGATCTGCACGATCTTGCCTTCGCTCATCACCGCGAGGCGGCTCGCCATCGTCATCGCTTCTTCCTGGTCGTGCGTGACCATCACGCAGGTCACGTCGACCTTCTCGATGATGTTCACGAGTTCGAGCTGGGTCTTCTGGCGGATCTTCTTGTCGAGCGCGGACATCGGCTCGTCGAGCAGCAGCAGCTTCGGGCGCTTGACCAGCGAGCGGGCCAGCGCGACGCGCTGCTGCTGGCCGCCGGAGAGCTGATGCGGCTTGCGCTTCGCGTACTTGCTCATCTGCACGAGCGCGAGCGCGTCGGCCACGCGTTCCCGGATCTCGTTCTTCGGCGTGCCTTCCTGCTTCAGGCCGAACGCAACGTTCGATTCGACCGTCATGTGCGGGAACAGCGCGTACGACTGGAACATCATGTTGACCGGGCGGCGGTACGGCGGCAGCGACGCGAGGTCCTCGCCGTCGACGAAGATCTTGCCGGAGGTGGCCGTCTCGAGCCCGGCGAGCATGCGCAGCAGCGTCGACTTGCCGCAGCCCGAGCTGCCGAGCAGCGCGAACAGCTCGTTCTTCGCGATCGTCAGGTTCACGTTGTCGACGGCCGTGCTGTCGCCGAATTTCTTCACGACGTTTTCGATGCGGACGAAGGCGTCGTTTTGCGTACGGGCCGCGGGGGCCGGTTGGGTCTGTCGTGCAGCAGCGGAAGAGGGTATCGATTGCATGGGATTCACCATTCGTTCTTCACGGATTGCAGGCGTGAGCGTCCCCGCGCGAGGCGCGTTATGCGACTCACGGACAACGGCTCGTGCCGGATGGAACAGTGCGCGCGGCGCGCGCGGGCGGATGGAGGTCCGCGGATCTCAGGCGGGCAGGCGTGAAGCGATGCCTGCGCCGCCGGAATGCTTCGCGATCAGTGGCCCGTCTTCAGCTGGGCCCACAGACGGTTCTCGAGGCGCAGGATGTCGGCCGGCATCGGCTTCATCAGCACCATCTTCTTCAGCACGTCTTCGGGCGGGTAGACGGTCGGGTCCTGCGCGACGGCCGGCGTGACGAACTGGTGCGCGGCCTTGTTCGCGGTCGGGTAGAACACCGTGTTGGTGATCGCCGCGTTGACCTTCGGATCGGACACGTAGTTGATCCACTTCAGGGCGGCCTCGGGGTGCGGTGCATCCTTCGGGATCACCATCACGTCGAACCACAGCAGGCCGCCTTCCTTCGGATTCGAGAACTTGATGTCGTACGAGCGCTTCGCTTCGGCCGAGCGGCGATGCGCGATGCCGACGTCGCCCGACCAGCCGAGCACGACGCACACGTCGTTGTTCGCGAGGTCGTTGATGTAGCCGGACGAGTTGAACTGGGTGATGTACGGGCGGACTTTCTTCAGGACTTCGAACGCGGCCTGGTAATCGCCGGGGTTGGTGCTGTTCGGGTTCTTGCCCATGTATTGCAGCGTCGCGGCGAACACGTCGACGGCCTGGTCGAGGAACGACACGCCGCAGCTCTTCAGCTTTTCCATGTTGGCCGGATCGAACACCAGCGCCCAGCTGTCGACCGGCGCCTTGTCGCCGAGTGCCTTCTTCACCGCCTGCGCGTTGTAGCCGATGCCGTCCGTGCCGTAGGCCCAGGGCACGCCGTACTGGTTGCCCGGATCGGCGTCCGAGATCATCTTCATCAGCAGCGGGTCGAGGTTCGCGAGGTTCGGCAGCTTCGACTTGTCGAGCTTCTGGTACACGCCGGCCTGGATCTGCTTGGCCATGTAGTTCGACGTCGGCACGACGATGTCGTAACCCGAACTGCCGGCAAGCAGCTTCGCCTGAAGCGTGTCGTCGCTGTCGTAGTTGTCGTACTTGACGTGGATACCCGTCTGCTTCTGGAAGTTCGGGATCGTGTCCGGTGCGATGTAGTCGGACCAGTTGTAGACGTTCAGGTCCTCGGCATGCGCCGACGGGCTGGCGACTGACGTAAACGCGGCCGCGGCGGCAAGGGCGGCAACGGAACAGGCTTGGCGAAGAAAGCAGGCACGCATGGTGGAATTCCCCTGGTTATGGCGGCGTGCGGCGCCCGCCGCACGCCTGTAGGCAAAACCGTTACGAAATACCCAGTTGCTGGGCGGTTGCATCGACTGCTTTTTTCGCCTTCGATACGAGTTCATCGATTTCCTGACGCGAGATCACGAGCGGCGGCGACAGCAGCATCCGGTCGCCGGTCGCACGCATGATCAGGTTGCCGTTGAAGCAGAAGTCGCGGCAGATCGTGCCGACGTCGCCGCCGTTCGCGAAGCGACGGCGTTCGGCCGGCGCCTCGGCGAGCTGAAGGCTCGCGACGAGGCCGTGGCCGTGCACTTCGCCGACGATCGGGTGACGCGCGAAGGTCTCGCGCATCAGCGCCTGGAAGTACGGGCCCGTGTCGTTCTTCACGCGCTCGACGATCCCTTCGTCGCGCAGCAGCTTCAGGTTCGCGACCGCGACGGCCGCCGCCACCGGGTGGCCCGAGTACGTGAGGCCGTGGTTGAATTCGCCGTTGTCGATGATCGGCCGCGCCACGCGCTCGTGAATGCCGACAGCGCCCATCGGCACGTAGCCCGACGTGAGGCCCTTGGCCATCGTGATCAGGTCCGGCTCGAAGCCGAAGTGCTGGTGCGCGAACCATTCGCCGGTGCGCCCGAACCCGCCGATCACTTCGTCGGCCACCAGCAGGATGTCGTACTTGCGGCAGATCCGCTGAATTTCCGGCCAGTACGTCGACGGCGGGAAGATCACGCCGCCCGCGCCCTGGAACGGCTCGCCGATGAACGCCGCGACGTTTTCCGCGCCGAGTTCGAGGATCTTCGCCTCGAGCTGCTGCGCGCGGGCCAGGCCGAATGCTTCCGGCGTTTCGCCGGCCGCCGCCTCGCCGAAGAAATACGGCTGGTCGATGTGCACGATGTTCTCGACCTTCGACGGCATCTGCTCGTGCATGTAGCCCATCCCGCCGAGCGTGCCGCCCGCGATCGTCGAGCCGTGGTAGCCGTTCTTGCGCGAGATCACGAACTTCTTCTGCGGCTGGCCCTGCACGCGCCAGTACTGGTGCACGAGGCGCAGCACGGTGTCGTTGCCTTCCGAGCCGCTGTTGCAATAGAAGAAGTGGTTGAAGCCCTTCGGCGTGACTTCCGCGAGCATCGCGGAGAGTTCGATCACCGGCGGGTGCGTGGTCTTGAAGAAGGTGTTGTAGAACGGCAGTTCCTGGATCTGGCGATACGCGGCGTCGGCGAGTTCCTTGCGGCCGTAGCCGACGTTCACGCACCAGAGGCCGGCCATCCCGTCGATGACCTTGTTGCCGTCCGAGTCCCACAGGTAGACGCCGTCGGCCTTCACGATCACGCGGCTGCCCGCGCGGTTCAGCGCGCCCATGTCCGAGAACGGGTGGATGTGGTGCGCGGCGTCGAGCGCGCGGTATTCGGCGGTCGAGCGCGCCTGCGTCGTGCGCGGTGCGGCGGCCGGCGCGGCGGGCTGGATCCAGGCAGATTCGTTGCGGTACGTCATGTTTCCTCCGTGTTTCCGTATTCGGTTGTGTGCACGCTCAGACGTGCAGCAGCAGATGGCGGCGTTCCCACGAGCTGATCACGCGGAAGAACGCTTCGTATTCGGTTTCCTTCAGCGCGAAATACGCCTTCAGGAACTTGTGGCCGAGGATCTCGCCGAGCGGCTCGCACGCGGCCATCAGCGTCAGCCCTTCCTCGAGGTTGCGCGGCAGCTGGTACGGCAGGTCGTAGCCGTCGCTGACGAGCGGCTCGGTCGGTTCCAGGCGCTGCGTCATGCCGAGGTAGCCGGCCGCGAGCGTCGCGGCGAGCGCGAGGTACGGGTTGCAGTCGACGCCCGGAATCCGGTTCTCGATGCGACGTGCCGACGGGCCCGAGTGCGGGATGCGGAAGCCGACCGTGCGGTTGTCGTAGCCCCACTGCACGTTGATCGGCGCGGCCATGAAGCGCGACAGGCGGCGGTACGAGTTGATGTACGGCGCGAAGATCGGCATCAGTGCGGGCGTGTATTTCTGCAGCCCCGCGAGGTAGTTGTAGAACATCGATGTCGCGCCGCCGGTTTCGGGCGACGTGAACAGGTTCTGGCCCGTTTCCTCATCGACGATGCTCTGGTGCACGTGCATCGCCGAACCCGGTTCGTCTTCCATCGGCTTGGCCATGAACGTCGCGTACATGTTGTGACGCAGCGCGGCCTCGCGCACCGTGCGCTTGAACAGGAACACCTGGTCGGCCAGCGACAGCGCGTCGCCGTGCATGAAGTTGATCTCCATCTGCGCGGCGCCGACTTCGTGGATCAGCGTGTCGATGTCGAGGTTCTGCGATTCGCAGTACTCGTAGATGTCCTCGAACAGCGGGTCGAACTCGTTGACGGCCTCGATCGAATACGACTGCCGGCCCGTTTCCGGGCGGCCCGTGCGGCCGACCGGCGGACGCAGCGGCAGGTCGGGGTCCTTGTTCATGTCGACCAGGTAGAACTCGAGCTCGGGCGCGACGACGGGCTTCCAGCCCTTCGCCTTGTACAGGTCGAGCACGCGGCGCAGCACGTAGCGCGGCGAGATCTCGACCGGCGAGCCGTCGAAGTGCACGCAGTCGTGGATCACCTGCGCGGTCGGGTCGACGGCCCACGGAATCAGGCGGATCGTCGACGTGTCGGGCACGCACACCATGTCGGGGTCGGTCACGCCGGTCAGCGAACCGTCTTCCGGATATTCGCCGGTGACGGTCTGCACCATCACGGCTTGCGGCAGGCGCATCGATTCGCCGGACGTGAACTTGTTGCGGGGCGTGATCTTGCCGCGCGCGATGCCGGCCATGTCGGGAATGATCGCTTCGATCTCGGTGATCCGGTACTGCTTCAGGAAATCTTCGATGTCTTGCATGTCTGTTCTCGTTGGTTGGGTCGGCGCGCTCAGGCGAGCGCGGCGGCGGCCGTGGCGCACGTGCGGGCGGCGCGGCGCGCGCGGCAGGCATCGCCGAAGGCGCGGAAGATCGCGCTCGACAGCGGGTCCTGCGCATGCCGCCATTCCGGGTGCCACTGCACGGCGAGGGCGAAAGCCGGTGCATCGACGACGCTCACGGCTTCGACCAGGCCGTCCGGCGCGACGGCTTCGACGGCGAGGCCGGAGCCGAGCTGCGCGATGCCCTGCTTGTGCAGCGAGTTCACGCGCACTTCGTCGCGGCCGCCGGCGAGCGCGTGCAGCTTGCCGCCGGGCGTCAGTCGCACGACGTGCGCGGGGCCGTATTGCGTGTCCATCGGCGCGTCGTCGTCCTCGCGGTGATCGGCGAAGCCCGGCACTTCATGCACGCGCTGGTGCAGCGTGCCGCCGCAGACGACGTTCAGCTCCTGGAAGCCGCGGCAGACTGCGAGCACCGGCACGCCTGCGGCGATCGCCGCGCGCAGCAGCGGCAGCGTGGTCGCATCGCGGGCCGGGTCGTGCTTCGTGCCGGGTGCGCTCGGTTCGCCGCCGTACAGGTGCGGCTCGACGTTCGAGTAGCTGCCGGTGAACAGCAGGCCGTCGACCGCGTCGAGGATGTCGTCGACCGACTGGCGCTCGCCGAGCGCGGGCAGCACCATCGCGAGCGCTTGCGCGCCGTCGACGATCGCGGCGACGTATTTGTCGCCGACCGTATGCGACGCGTGTGCGCCGATCTGCGTGTGGTCGGCGGTGATGCCGACGAGTGGTTTCCTTCTTTCCATGACGTCAATCAGTTATCCGGAGGGTTGTCGCGTACGTCTTGCCGGATGTGGCGAAACGCCGGCGTGCAACAGCCCCGCAGCCTGGCGCAAAGCGCAAGGCCGCTGGTGAATGGGCGCAACGGGATGGCGTGGCGATCCGCGCTGCGCGCGACGATCAGGCCGTCGTTCGTTTCATTGCGATACGCGACGCGGCAACGAATGCGCGAACGCGTTCCGTCACCGCATGGACCATGCGGTTGGCGAATCAGCAGACGAAACGAACGACGTAAAGAAAGGAGAGGCGCTACGGCAGCAGCGACGCCACTTCGTCGGTATCGACGGCGACGAATGCGCGTGCGGAAACGGCGTTGTGGCGCCGAACGGAACGACGGGAAAGGATGGTGTAGATCGACAGATGCTGCAGGCGAGGACTATGCCAGCCGCAACTGCCATCGGAAGGGGATGCCGCGCTGCGCGAACTTCGCGCCACGCTTCGATCCCACCTCACCAGAGGGCCACGGACTCTCACGATTACACTCGACTGGGTTGTTGAAAGTATTGAACACCCGACCGTTTCGACGCACTGGGCGTTTAAAATAATCAAGGCGCCGGTTACGCGTCATTTACATCGAAGGGCATCAATTTTTGCGTTGCAATAACGCTTTTTGCTGCCGATGAACGCTTGATGACGCGAACCTGAGAGCCAGCATATACGAGCCAAAAACGGCGTCAAATGTTTTTTAACGGTGTTGCATCAGGGCTTTCCCGGGCAGTGCAAACAAAAGATTCGCAAACGGAATAATCGACGGGGTGTTCATTATTTCGAACGCCTTTCAGGGTTTTCCCCGCTGATGTGCGGCATAAAGTGATTAGAATATTCAACGGCTGTCCACTGCGTCGTTTCACTTTGTCATCGCACCTATCGTGTCCGAAACCGAATCGATGTCCACCGAAGTCGCCGAGCGCCTGCGTTTCGTGCGCAACAAGCATGGCCTGTCGCAGCGCGAACTCGCGAAGCGGGCCGGCGTGACCAACGGCACGATCTCGCTGATCGAACAGGGCCGCGTGAGCCCGTCGGTCGGCTCGCTGAAGAAGCTGCTGGAATGTATCCCGATGAGTCTCGCGGAGTTCTTCACGTTCGAGCTCGTCGAATCGCGTTCGGTCGTGTCGCGCCGCGACGAGATGCCGAACCTCGGCAACGACACGCTCGCGTTTCATCTGGTCGGCGCGAGCGTGAAGGACCGCAACATGTGCATCCTGCGCGAGGTCTACCAGCCGCACGCCGATACGGGGCCCGAGATGCTCGTGCACGCGGGGCACGAGGGCGGTGTCGTCGTGTCGGGCCGGCTCGAGCTGACCGTCGACGGCGCGACGTGGCTGCTCGACCCCGGAGACGGCTATTACTTCGAAAGCCGTTTGCCGCACCGTTTTCGCAATCCCAGCGCGGACCTGATCTGCGAGGTCGTCTCGGCCAATTCGCCGGCGACCTTCTGACCTCCAGACCGCGCATCACCGCATTCGCTGCCGGCCGGCTGCGCGTCACGCGCAGCGGCGCGTCGCATCGCGAATGCCAAAAAACTGAGGCATCCTGATGAACAAGTTGACTTTGGCTGACTGGCAGGACAAGGCGGCGTCGCTCGAGATCGAAGGGCGCGCATTCATCGACGGCGCGTCGCGCGACGCGCACGGCGGCAAGACGTTCGACTGCGTGAGCCCGATCGACGGCCGCGTGCTCGCGAAGGTCGCCGATTGCGGCGAAGCCGACGTGAACGCGGCCGTCGCGGCGGCGCGTCGCGCGTTCGACGCGGGCGTGTGGGCCGGGCTGAACCCGCGTGCGCGCAAGGCCGTGCTGCTGCGCTGGGCTGCGCTGATGCGCGAGCACCTCGACGAGCTGTCGCTGCTCGAAACGCTCGACGCGGGCAAGCCGATCGGCGATACGACGACGGTCGACGTGCCGGGCGCCGCGTATTGCGTCGAATGGTTCGCGGAAGCGATCGACAAGGTGGGCGGCGAGGTCGCGCCGGCGGATCATCATCTCGTCGGTCTCGTCACGCGCGAGCCGGTCGGCGTGGTGGCCGCCGTCGTGCCGTGGAACTTCCCGATCCTGATGGCCGCATGGAAATTCGGCCCCGCGCTCGCGGCCGGCAACAGCGTCGTGCTGAAGCCGTCGGAGAAATCGCCGCTGACCGCGATCCGCGTCGCGCAGCTCGCGTACGAAGCCGGCATTCCGGCGGGCGTGTTCAACGTCGTACCGGGGGCCGGCGAGCCCGGCAAGCTGCTCGCGCTGCATCGCGACGTCGACTGCATCGCATTCACCGGCTCGACGGCAGTGGGCAAGCTGATCATGCAGTACGCCGCGCAGTCGAACCTGAAGCGCGCGTGGCTCGAACTCGGCGGCAAGTCGCCGAACATCGTGCTGCCCGATTGTCCCGATCTCGACCGCGCGGCGCAGGCGGCCGCCGGCGCGATCTTCTACAACATGGGCGAGATGTGCACGGCCGGCTCGCGGCTGCTCGTGCATCGCGACATCAAGGATGCGTTCATCGAGAAGCTCGTCGCGGCCGCGCGTGCGTACGTGCCCGGCAATCCGCTCGATCCGTCGGTGTCGATGGGCGCGATCGTCGACGGCATCCAGCTCGAGCGTGTGCTCGGCTATATCGAGGCCGGGCGCAGCGAGGGCCGGCTCGTCACCGGCGGTGCGCGCGTGAAGGCGGAAACGGGCGGCTTCTACGTGGAGCCGACGGTGTTCGAGGTGAAGCCGGATGCGAGGATCGCACGCGAGGAGATCTTCGGGCCCGTGCTGTCGGTGATCGTGTTCGACGACGTCGACGAGGCCGTGCGGATCGCGAACGATACCGAGTACGGGCTGGCCGCGGCCGTGTGGACGTCGAACCTGACGACCGCGCACGACGTGTCGCGCCGGCTGCGTGCGGGCACCGTCTGGGTGAACTGCTACGACGAGGGCGGCGACATGAACTTCCCGTTCGGCGGCTACAAACAGTCGGGCAACGGCCGCGACAAGTCGCTGCACGCGCTCGAGAAGTACACCGAACTGAAGTCGACGCTGATCCGGCTGCGCTGATGCACTGCGGGGCGCGGGCGCAGCGCCGTACGGCGTGTGCCCGCGCTCGCGTTGTGCGTAAGTTATGCGGTGCGCAGCGCGGGGTGGAAGCCGGCGGCTTCGATGATCGACTGCACGCGCTCGGCGCCTTGCGCCGACTCGACCTTGACGATCTTCGCCGCGACGTCGATGTCGAGCTTCGCGGCGGGATCGGCGGCCGTCACCGCGCGCGTGATTGCATTGGCGCAGCCGCCGCAGGTCATGTCCTGGACTTCGAATTCCATCGTGTTCTCCTGAGTTGACGATTGACAAGCATCGACAGCATGAAGCTTGCCACGGTGGGAAGGTCAAGCGTACGCGTGTCGACGAAGTTCCGTGTCGCGGCTCCGGTGTGACGACGGTAGTGCGGCGACAGCGTGTTGTAAAGGTGACGTCTGATGAATGGCGGGCGGGCTTTTGACGTCATTCGGCACTTGTCCCGATTGACGGTGAAGCGTTCCGGGCGAAGCGGGGCGGATGCCTTGCCGGGCAAGGCGTGGCGGCGCTCCATGGAGCACGATCACCATGTCGCCAGTAAGGGTACGCGAGTTGGAAATGCGAATCGATCTTAGTATCAGCTCCCTTCGATATTTCAATTCGTTACCCCCATGAACCGTTTTGCTTTCGGCTTTTCGCTGGTGCTGCTGGGCGCATCGGCAACGTCCGCATTCGCGGCCGACGATGTCGTCAACCTGACCCTGAAGGATCACAAGTTTTCGCCGGACGGCGTGACGATCCCGGCCGGCAAGAAGGTGAAGTTCGTCGTGAAGAACCTCGACGCGACGCCCGCCGAATTCGAGAGCGACGATTTCAAGGCGGAGAAGGTCGTGCCTGCCGGCAAGTCGGTGGAGATCCTGGTCGGGCCGCTGAAGGCCGGAACCTACGAGTTCCACGACGAGTATCACGAAGCGCAGTCGAAGACGCAGCTGACCGTCAAGTAAGCGGATACGGACATGCTGTCGACTGCCCTGATCGTCTTTCGTGAAGTGCTCGAGGCCGCGCTGGTGGTGTCGATCGTGATGGCCGCGACGAAAGGCGTGCCGCGGCGCGGCTGGTGGGTCGGCGGCGGGCTGGCGGGCGGCGTGATCGGCGCCGGCCTGATCGCGGCGTTCGCCGACGTGATCTCGCAATGGGCGTCCGGCATGGGGCAGGAGGTCTTCAACGCGGGTGTGATGTTCGTCGCGACGCTGATGCTCGCATGGCACAGCATCTGGATGAGCCGGCACGGTCGCGAGATGGCGATGCAGATGACCGCGGTCGGGCGTGCCGTCGCGGCCGGCAGCAAGCCGCTGACGGGGCTCGCGATCGTGGTCGGCGTCGCGGTGCTGCGCGAAGGCTCCGAGGCCGTGCTGTTCCTGTACGGCATCGCGGCGGGCGATCCGGGGCAGACACCGCAGATGATCGTCGGCGGGCTGCTCGGCGTGCTCGGCGGCGCCGGGCTCGGCTACGGGATGTATGCGGGCCTGCTGCAAATTCCGCTGAAGCGCCTGTTTTCCGTCACCAACTGGCTGATCGTGCTGCTCGCGGCGGGGATGGCCAGCCAGTGCGTCGGCTTCCTGCTCGCGGCAGGCCTCGTGCCGTCGTGGGGCGATGCGGTCTGGGATACGTCGTGGCTGCTCAAGGAATCGAGCATCGTCGGCAAGGCGCTGCATACGCTGATCGGCTATACCGCGCGTCCGGCGGGCATCCAGATCGTTGCATATCTCGCGACGCTGGCCGCGATTGTCGGGCTGGCACGGTTCGTCGGCCGGCCGCAGGCGGCGGTGCGGCCGCCACGGGCCGCAGCTTGAGTTGTCCTGGTTCGAATGACAAAGGGGCGTCGATGACGCCCCTTTTTTCATTGTCGGCTCGCGGCCGACTCGTGTCCGGCGTCGATCACGGCGCGCAGGTTGCGCACGCTCAGCGGTGGCTGTCGATCCAGGCGCGGGCCCATTCGAGCCCCGCTTCGCGCGCGTCGTCCTCGGTGTCGAACACGCCGAGCACGCCGGACGCCTCCACCAGCTTGTTGTTCTGCGTGATCGTGCCGCTCGCCGCGAAGCGCTCGGGCTGCAGGATCTCGTCCTGCTGCAGGATCGCGTGGCCCCAGATCTGGTAGCCGTGGTAGGTTTGCGCTTCCATTATCGAGTCACCTCCGCGGAGCGGTTGTGCGTGCCGACGCGCAGCACGTTGCCGTCCGGTGTGTATTGCCGCGGGATGTCGGAGTAATTCAGTGCGTGCTGCGCATCGGGCGCAGCCGGCTGCATGACCGTCAGGCGTCCCGGTGCGGGCTGCGCGACGGGGCGCGGAGCGGCCGGCGTCTCGGCCGCGGTGGCGGGCGGACGATGCGAACCGGCTTTCACCGCCTGCGCGACACGGCGTTTGTGCGGTTTCACCGCGGCTTTCGGCGTGGCATTCGCGTGCTTCTCCACGCTCTTGCCGGCGCGAGCATCGGCGCCGGTGTGCGCGGCCGGCGTGCGGGCGGCCGGCTGCCGCGCCTCGGGCGGGTTCCAGACTTCGACGTAGTGCTCGGCGGCCCAGCCCGTCGACGCGAACGTCAGCGCCAGCAATCCGCATCCAAAGAGTCTTACTACCATTGTGTCTCCGTCATATTCGTTGCGGGGCGCGTCGCGGTATCCGGTGCGGGGGCGGCCGTGCAGGGGGATTCGGGGGGCCGGTTCAGGAGAACACCTCGAGCCCGTGTTTCTCGACGATCTGGAGCATCCGTGCGGCGATGCCGCTCGGCCGCTTGTCGCCCTGTTCCCATTGGCGGATCGTCGACGTCGTCGTGTTCAGGTAGAGCGCGAACACGCTCTGGCTGACATTGACGGATTTGCGGATGCGGGCGATGGCTTCCGGATCGAACCGCGGGGCGGCTTCGATGCAGAGATCGTCGTATTCGCGCATCGTCTTCTTGTCGATCAACGCGGCACGATAGAGGCCCGACGCGGCGCTGTGGGTCGCCTCCGTTGCGTCGCTCTTGAATCGACTCCTGGCCATTGCAAATCTCCACCCGCTCTTTCAGTGTGACCAGCGTCGCGATATCGGCGCCGGCGCGGCGCCCGACATTCGCGGCGAGCTTTCTGAAGGCACGCCGTTCGCGTTCGTCGATGTCGTCCCGGTCGGGCTTGGCGAACAGGAATACGAAAACCCGCACCTGCCCGACCTTGCTCGGCACGATCCCGCGCTGCCGATTACCGGCACGTCGGGCCGATCAGGTCAGCACAGGATTATATGCCACTACGTGGTACATATTTCGACCTGGCCGAATGGCCTGCTTCGTGCCGATACGGGCCGATACGGGGTCGGGACGGCTTCGCGGGGCCGTCCCGGTCGTCCCGCCTTACTCCACCGTCACCGATTTCGCGAGGTTCCGCGGCTTGTCGACGTCGGTGCCGCGCGCGCACGCGGTGTGATACGCGAGCAGTTGCAGCGGCACGACGTGCAGGATCGGCGACAGTTGCCCGTAATGCTCCGGCATCCGGATCACGTGCAGGCCGTCGTCGTTGACGATCTGCGTGTCGGCATCGGCGAACACGTACAGCTCGCCGCCGCGCGCACGCACTTCCTGCATGTTCGACTTCAGCTTCTCGAGCAGCGTGTCGTTCGGTGCGACCGTGACGACCGGCATCGCTTCCGTGACGAGCGCGAGCGGCCCGTGCTTCAGTTCGCCGGCCGGATAGGCCTCGGCGTGGATGTACGAGATTTCCTTCAGCTTCAGCGCGCCTTCGAGCGCGATCGGGTAGTGCAGCCCGCGGCCGAGGAACAGCGCGTTTTCCTTGCGCGCGAATTCCTCCGACCACGCGATGATCTGCGGCTCCAGTGCGAGCACGCTGTTCAGCGCGGCCGGCAGGTGGCGCAACTGCTTCAGGAACCCGGCTTCCTGCGCGGCATCGACGTGCCCGCGCAGCTTGCCGAGCGTCGCGGCCAGCACGAACAGCGCGACGAGCTGCGTCGTGAACGCCTTCGTCGACGCAACGCCGATCTCGGTGCCCGCGTGCGTCAGGAACTGCATTTCGGTGAGGCGCACCATCGCGCTCGTCGCGACGTTGCACACGGCGAGCGTGTGCGTGTGGCCGAGCGACTGCGCGTGCTTGAGCGCCGCGAGCGTGTCGGCGGTCTCGCCCGACTGCGAGATCACGAGCACGAGCTGGCGCGGATTCGGCACCGATTCGCGGTAGCGGTACTCGCTCGCGATCTCGACCTGGGTCGGGATCTTCGCGATCGATTCGAGCCAGTATTTGGCGGTGAGGCCCGAGTAGTAGCTCGTGCCGCATGCGAGGATCAGCAGGCTGTCGATCTCCGCGAACGCGGCGGGCGCGGCGTCGCCGAACAGCGTCGCGTCGAAGGCTTCGGTTTGCGGCACGGTATCGCTGATCGCGCGCGGCTGCTCGAAGATTTCCTTCTGCATGAAGTGGCGATACGGGCCCAGCTCGACCGCGCCGCCGTATGCGCTGACCACGCGGATCTCGCGCTGCGCGAGCGCGCCGTCCCGGTCGACGATCTTCACGCCGTCGAGCGACAGCTCGCACACGTCGCCTTCCTCGAGGAACGTGAAGTGGTCGGTGCTGCCCGCGAGCGCGAGCGCGTCGGACGCGAGGAAGTTCTCGCCGTCGCCGTGGCCGACCACGAGCGGCGAGCCCTGGCGCGCGCCGACGACGGTGTGCGGCTGGTCCTTGTGGATCACGGCGATCGCATACGCGCCGTGCAGCTGCTGCACGGCTTCGCGCACCGCGTCGAACAGGTTGCCGCGATACAGGCTGTGCACGAGGTGGGCGATCACTTCGGTGTCGGTTTGCGACACGAATTCGTAGCCCTTCGCGCGCAGCGCTTCGCGCAGCGGCTCGAAGTTCTCGATGATGCCGTTGTGGACGAGCGCGAGCGCGTTCGACGAGAAGATCGGGTGCGCGTTGTGCGTGACGGGCGCGCCGTGCGTGGCCCAGCGCGTGTGCGCGACGCCCGTCGTGCCTTCGAGATGCGATTCGCGCACCTGCGCGTCGAGATCGGCGACGCGTTCGACGCTGCGCGCGCGCTTCGGCGCGCCCGGCTCGAGCACGGCGACGCCGCACGAGTCGTAGCCACGGTATTCGAGGCGCCGCAAACCTTCGATCAGCACCGGAACGATATTACGTTGCGCAACTGCGCCGACAATGCCGCACATGAATGAGTCAGTCCTGTAAGTCGACGCGGGCGCCGTCGGGGCGCCCGCAAAAGGTTCAGCTTTTCTTCTTGACCGGGCGGACGTAGCCGCTCTTCGCGGTCTGGGTCTTCTCGTTCAACGCGAGCAGGCCTTCGGCCACGTCCTTCCAGATCGTCGTGCCGGCGGCGATCGTCACGCCGCGGCCGACGCGCACGGGCGCGACCAGCTGCGTGTCGGAGCCGACGAACACGTCGTCCTCGATCACGGTGCGGAACTTGTTCGCGCCGTCGTAGTTGCAGGTGATCGTGCCCGCGCCGATGTTCACGCGCGCGCCGATGTCGGCGTCGCCGATGTACGTGAGGTGGTTCGCCTTCGAGCCGTGGCCGATCACCGCGTTCTTCACCTCGACGAAGTTGCCGACGTGCGCTTCGTCCGCGAGCTGCGCGCCGGGGCGCAGCCGCGCGTACGGGCCGATCACGGTGTGCGCGCCGAGCTCGGCGCCGTCGATGTGCGTGAACGCGTCGATGCGCGTGCCCGCGCCGACCGACGCGTTGCGGATCACGCAGTTCGCGCCGATCGTCACGTTGTCCGCGAGCGTCACGTTGCCCTCGAACACGCAGTTCACGTCGATCGACACGTCGCGGCCGCAGCGCAGCGTGCCGCGCACGTCGACGCGCGCCGGATCGGCGAGCGTGACGCCGTCGACGAGCAGCGTTTCCGCGATATTGCGCTGATGAATGCGTTCGAGCTCGGCAAGCTGCGCCTTGCTGTTCACGCCGAGCGTTTCCCATTCCTCGTCGGGCTGCGCGGTGACGACCTCGAAACCGGCCTCGATCGCGAGTTCGACGACGTCGGTCAGGTAGTACTCGCCCTGCGCGTTCTCGTTCTTCAGTGCGCCGAGCCACATCGACAGCTGGGCCGTGGGCGTGACGATGATGCCCGTGTTGATCTCGGCGATCTTCAGCTGTTCGGGCGACGCGTCCTTCTGCTCGACGATGCGTGTGACGAAGCCGGCCGCGTCGCGCACGATGCGACCGTAGCCGGTCGGATCGTCGAGCGTGACGGTCAGAATCCCGTAGCGGCCTTCGCGCGCGGCATCGACGAGGCGCTGCAGCGTCGACGCGCGCGTGAGCGGCACGTCGCCGTACAGCACGAGCGTCGGTTGCGCGGGATCGAGGAGCGGCAGGGCCTGACGCACCGCGTGGCCGGTGCCGAGCTGCTCTGCCTGCACCGCGAACTGGACGTCGGGCGCGGCGACGGCGGCCTGGACCTGCTCGGCACCGTGACCGACGACGACGACGAGCCGGGACGGCTGCAGCGTGCGCGCGGTGTCGATGACGTGGGAGAGGAGCGGCCTGCCGGCCAGGGGGTGAAGCACTTTCGGCAGCGCGGAACGCATGCGCTTGCCGGTGCCTGCCGCCAAAATCACGATATTCATGGCGCCAGCTTGTCAGAGGAGTTCGAAGCCGACCATTTTAGCATGCGGCCCCTGCCGTTCCGGGCCTGTCGCGGCGGGGCGACGGCGCCGGAAAAGGGCCGCGCGGCCCCGTTCCGGCGGGTGTTCGGGCCCTGCTTACAGGTCGTCGAACTGGACGATCGAGATTGGCCGGGCGCCACCCGGCGTCGCCGCGTCGTCGCCCGATGCGCACGGTTCCTCGTCGAACGCGATGTCGCCTTGCGGATCGGCCTCGCCGGTCGCGCGCAGCGACTGGAACGGGTACAGCGTCGTGTCCATCAGGTGCGACGGCACGACCTTCGCGAGCGCGTTGAACATGTTGTCGACGCGGCCCGGGAAGCGCTTGTCCCATTCGCGGATCAGCGCCTTCATTTCCGCGCGCTTCAGGTTCGGCTGGCTGCCGCACAGGTTGCACGGGATGATCGGGAATTCGCGCAGTTCCGCGTATTTCTCGAGATCGGTTTCCTTCACGTACGCGAGCGGGCGGATCACGATGTTCTTGCCGTCGTCCGACTGCAGCTTCGGCGGCATCCCCTTCAGCTTGCCGCCGTAGAACATGTTGAGCAGCAGCGTCTGCACGATGTCGTCGCGGTGATGGCCGAGCGCGATCTTGGTCGCGCCGAGCTCGCCGGCCACGCGGTACAGGATCCCGCGGCGCAGCCGCGAGCACAGCGAGCAGGTCGTCTTGCCTTCGGGCACGAGCCGCTTGACGATGCTGTAGGTGTCCTGGTTCTCGATGTGGAACGGCACGCCGACCTGCTTCAGGTACTCGGGCAGCACGTGCTCGGGGAAGCCCGGCTGCTTCTGGTCGAGGTTCACCGCGACGATGTCGAAATCGATCGGCGCGCGCTCGCGCAGGCGCAGCAGCACGTCGAGCATCGCGTAGCTGTCCTTGCCGCCCGACAGGCACACCATCACCTTGTCGCCTTGCTCGATCATGTTGAAGTCGCCGATTGCCTGGCCGACCTGGCGCACGATCCGCTTGAACAGCTTGTTGTTCTCGTACGCTTCCTTCTGCTCGCGGCGCGTCAGCGCCTGGCGGCCGGCCGGGGCGGCGGCTGCGTCGTGGGTGGCGGCATCGGCCGCCGCGTCATTCATGTGGGGGGCGTTCATGCGCGCTCCTCGTCCTTGATGCGAAAGACTTCGACGCCGACGGCGTCGCAGTCCGGATAAGCGTCCGGTTTCTCGGTACAGACGCGTACCGCGCGCACGGCGTCGTGCGCCAGCAGGTGCGCGGCGATCGCGTCGCACAGCGTTTCCTGCAGGTGGATGTGGCCGCGCGCCACGCATTGCGCGACGCTCTGCTTCATCAGGTCGTAGTCGACGACTTCATGCAGCCGGTCGTCCACGGGAGTGGACATCGCGAGCGGCACGAACAGGTCGACGTTGATGACGACGCGCTGCTCGCCGCGCTTCTCGTGTTCGAAGGCACCGATGTTGATGTGCACTTCGTAGTCGCGCAGGTAGAGCCTGCGGCAGTCCGCGAGGCGGGGGTGCAGGAGAGCGGAAAACATGGTCGTCCCAGTCAAATTGGCGTGCGCACACGCAAAGCGGCGCGGGCGGCGGCAGTCAGGCCGCGCGATCCGCGCAGTTCATTCATTCGGGCCGGCGGCCGGCGGCACGAGGTGCTCGCCGCCGTCGACGGTCAGCGTCGCGCCCGTGACGCCGGGCGCGCTCGCGAGATAGCAGGCGGCCGCGGCGATGTCGTCCGCGTGCGCCGCGTGGCCGCGCACGAGCGCCGCGACCCGCACCTTCGGCGCGAGCGCCAGCGCCAGCGCCGACGTCGCGCGGTTCAGCGCGGCCTGCATCAGCGCGTGCGACAACTGCGCAGGCGCAGGGTGAAACAGCGCCTGGTCCAGCACGTGGATCGCGCATGCGCGCAGCGCTTCGTGCTCGCGCGCGGCGTCGGGCGTCGCATCGGCGAGCGCGCGCGCCAGCGCGAGCGGCGCCGTCACGTTGCGCGCGAGTGCACCGGCGAGCGACGTGCCGTCTACCGTGTGCGCGTCGTCGGCGCCCGCGCGGGCGCTCACGAACACCGCGCACGCGGGCCGGCCGAGCGCCGCGCCGCACGCGGCGACGAGTGCGGCGGCATCGGCTTCCAGGGCCAGATCGGCGTCGAGCACGACCGCGCGGCGGCCGAGCGCCGCGACTTCGGCGACGAGCGCGTCGGCGGCCGCATGCGGCGTGCCGGGGCTGCGCTGCAACGCGACGTCCCAGCCGTGCCGGGCGAATCCCGTCGCGAGCGCACGACCGATCGACGCGGCGTCGGCCGCGCTGCCCAGGGCACCGGTGACGAGCGCCACGCGCAGGGTCGACGTATCGGCTGAAACGGTCATTTACAATGCCGGGATGAACCCGAAAGCTCACGAACCCGCTAGTTTACCTGCTCCCGGCCCTGACGCGCTCGCGCAGTCCGAAACCCTTGCCGCGCAACTGCGCGACGAGATCGCGGCGGCCGGCGGCTGGCTGCCGTTCGACCGCTTCATGGAGCGTGCGCTGTACGCGCCCGGCCTCGGCTATTACAGCGGCGGCGCGCGCAAGTTCGGGCGCCGCGCCGACGACGGCAGCGACTTCGTCACCGCACCCGAGCTGTCGCCGCTGTTCGCACAGACGCTCGCGCAACCGGTCGCGGAAGCGCTCGCGGCGAGCGGCACGCGTTGCGTGATGGAATTCGGCGCCGGTACGGGCAAGCTCGCGGCCGGTCTGCTCGCGGCGCTCGACGCGCTGGGCGCCGGACTCGACGAATACCTGATCGTCGACCTGTCCGGCGAACTGCGTGAACGGCAGCGCGACACGATCACGGCCGCCGCGCCGGCGCTCGCCGCGAAGGTGCGCTGGCTCGACGCGCTGCCCGAGCGGTTCGACGGCGTCGTGGTCGGCAACGAGGTGCTCGATGCGATGCCCGTGCGCCTGTTCGCGAAGGCGGGCGGCGCATGGCAGGAGCGCGGTGTCGCGCTCGACGCGCGGCAGGCGTTCGTGTTCGAGGACCGTCCTGCCGCGCCGGCCGGCCTGCCGGCGGTGCTCGCGGGGCTCGACGAGGCGGGCGACGGTTACGTGACCGAGACGCACGAGGCCGCGCTGGCGTTCACGCGCACCGTCTGCACGATGCTCGGACGCGGCGCGGTGCTGCTGGTCGACTACGGCTTTCCCGCGCACGAGTATTACCACCCGCAGCGCGACCGCGGCACGCTGATGTGCCACTACCGGCACCATGCGCACGACGATCCGTTCCTGTACCCGGGGCTGCAGGACATCACCGCGCACGTCGAATTCACCGGCATCTACGACGCGGCCGTCGCGACCGGCGCCGACCTGCTCGGTTACACGTCGCAGGCGCGCTTCCTGCTGAACGCGGGCATCACCGACGCGCTGGCCGCGATCGATCCGTCGGACATCCGTGAATTCCTGCCGGCCGCGAACGCGGTGCAGAAGCTGATTTCCGAGGCCGAGATGGGCGAGCTGTTCAAGGTGATCGCGTTCTCGCGCGGCATCGACGGCACGCTCGACGCGTTCGCGCGCGGCGATCGCTCGCACGCACTCTGACGGGGCTAGGGCCTGTTTCCATATGGAACGCACATGCGAATGCCCGAAATCGCTCGTAGGGCAAGGAGTGAGGAGCGCCGTTTGGCCGTGCCAAACAAGCGACGAGCGACGCCGCCATACGGGCGATTTCGGGCATTCCCGTGACATGATTCTTTTAATTTGGGGTTGCCACGAGAACGGCCGCTCGCCGCGTTGCGCTCCTTGCGAATACGTCCAGTATTCGCGGCGTCGCGCGCCTCGCGAGCGGCCGTTCTCGTGGCAACGCATGCGCGTTCCATATGGAAACAGGCCCTAGCATGCTGCGCTGGCTGTTGACGACGTTCGTCGCGGTGATGATCCTGACGCGCTGCTGGCCGTGGCTCGGCAAGCTCGGCATCGGGCGGATGCCGGGCGACGTCACGCTGACGCTCGGCGGGCGGCGCTACCCGTTCCCGTTCATGTCGACGCTGGTGCTGACGATGCTGGTATCGATGGTGGCGCGGCTGCTCTGAGCCGCGCCTGAAGGTCGGTGCGCGTTACAGCTCGATCTCGCCGAGAATCCGGTGCGCGAGCGCTTTCGCCTCGTCGAACGCCTCTTCCTCGCTGGGGCTCGTCGAGTGGACGTCGTAACGCGTGTTCTCGGTGTCGTCGCCGTCGTCGCGCGAGAGGATCACGTAACCCTGGAACTGCCCGTTGCCCGCGTGCTGGGTATGCGCCTTGGCCGTGTAGATGCCTTTCGTGAACGTGTTCGTGTCCATGGTGCTCTCCCGCAAAAGGACACTTCATCGTAGCACTGCGGCGCAGCATGTACAGCGCCGCTTATCGGTGACCGAACAGCGTCCGGTCACCGTTCGTGCCATCGGCGTGCCGTCAGCGTTCGATCAGTGCGACGACCTCGTCGAGCGTCGGCGCGTGCGCACCCGTATGCCGGCACGCCGCGGCACCTGCGGCCAGCGCGAACACGAGATGCTCGCGCCACGTGCGCTGCGGCGCGGCCATCAGGCTGAACAGCATGCCGCCGATCGACGCGTCGCCCGCACCGACGGTGTCGGCCACCTCGACGCGCGGCGGGCTGGCTTCATGCACGTCGCCGTCCGCGTAGAGCGTCGCCGCCTGTGCGCCGCGCGTGACGAGCACGGCCGCGCGCGGGTTCAGCGTGCGCACCGCGGCAATCGCGTCGGGGCCGTCGCCGCCGAACAGGTGCCGCAGGTCCTCGTCGGACACCTTGATCAGGTCGGCGAGCGCGGCCATCTTTTCCAGCGTCGGCCGGTACGCGGCCGTCATCAGGTTCCGGACGTTCGGGTCGAAGCTGATCTTCACGCCGCGCGCGTGCAGGTCGGCCGCGAGCGCGGCCAGCGTGCCGGCGAGCGGCTCGCGCACGAGGCTGATGCAGCCGAAATGCGCCCATTTCACGTGGTCGATCCAGCCGGCCGGCAGCCGCGCCGGATCGAACGCGAGATCGGCGCTTGCTTCGCCGATGAAGAAATACGCGGGCGGGCGTGTCTCGTGAACGATCGCGAGCAGCGGCGGCCGTGCGACGCGCTGCAGGAAGCGCAGGTCGAGCCCGGCCGCGTCGCTCGTGCGCCACAGCACGTCGGACAAGCAGTCTTCGCCGATCGATCCCGCGAGCGCGCTCGGCACGCCGAGCCGCGCAACCGCGCGCGCGACGTTCCAGCCGGCGCCGCCCGGTACCGACGTCCATTGCGCATCGCTCGCGCGCACCATGTCGGTCAGGATGTCGCCTGCCGACACGAAAGCCGGAAACGTGCCGCCGCTCATTGCGTCGGCTCGCTGCGCTGCGCGCGCGCGAGGGTTGCCAGCACGTCGTAGCACGCGCCCATCGTGTGATAGTCGGTCTTGCCGGCCGGGCTTTTCTCGTCGCTGTACTTGCGGTTGTCGCAGGTGAGGATGCGGTACCACGCGCCGTAGCGGTGATCGACGAAGTGCGCCCAGCTATAGCGCCAGATCTCGTCGTACCAGTCCCAGAAGCGCTCGCTGCCGGTGCGCGCGCCGAGCATCGCGGCCGCCGCGAAGGTCTCCGCCTGCACCCAGAAATACTTGTTGTGGTCGCAGATCGTGAAGTCGGGGCCGAAGCCGTAGTACAGGCCGCCGTGGTCGGCGTCCCATGCGTGCGTGAGCGCGGCGTCGAACAGCTCGGCCGCGCGCGGCACGAGCCAGTCGAGCGGGCGGTGCCGTTCGAGGATCAGCAGCAGCTTCGCCCATTCGGTCTGGTGCCCGGGCTGGAAGCCCCACGGGCGGAAGATGTTCGAACTGTCTTCCTTGTTGTAGTCCCAGTCGACCGACCAGTCGGCGTGGTAGTGCTCCCACACGAGCCCGCCCGACAGCGCGGCCTGGCGCTGCGTGATGTGGGACGCGAGCTTTTCCGCGCGATCGAGGTACGTGAGGTGGCCGGTCGCCTCGTGGGCCGCGAGCAGCGCCTCGGTCATGTGCATGTTCGCGTTCTGGCCGCGGTACGACGACACGATCCAGTTCGGCGTCGCGTCGTCCGCGTAGAGGCCCGCGGCCGCGTCCCAGAAGCGGTGCTCGGCGAGCTCGTAGGTGGCCGCGATCAGCGGGCGTGCCTCGTCGATGCCGGCCATCGTCGCGTGCGCGGCCGCGAGCAGCACGAACGCGAGCCCGTAGCAGTGGCGCGTGCCGTCGAGCGTCGCGCGCTTCGCACCGTCGCGCCAGTCGAGTTCCCAGTCGTAGCCCTGCAGTTCGTCGTCCCAGTGCGCGTCGCGCAGGAAGCGCAGCCCGTGGCGCGCGTATTCCAGGTGGCGCGGATCGCCGAAATGCCGGTACGCCATCGCGTAGTTGAAGACGAACCGGCAACTGCTGACGAGGTGGCGCGACGTGCGGTTGTAGATGCTGCCGTCGTCGCGGAAGTAGTGGTAGAAGCCGCCCGTCGGGTCGAACGCGTTCGTTGCGTAGAAGCGCAGCGTGTCCTCGATGTGCGACAGCAGGAACGACGGATCGCGGAAACTCGCGACGAACGGCGCGGCTTGCGTGTGGGCGGCCGGCGCGGCCGTGCAGGGTTGGACCGGGGGCATGTTCATGATTCGGTGACCGTGGCGGTATCGAGTGCCGGGGAGCCGGCGGGCTGACTGCTGGCCCGCACGATCAGCTCGACGGGCAGGGAAATCTCGGTGCGTTCTGGCGAGTCGGCGAGCAGCAGCTCGACGCCGCGGCGGCCGAGCGCTTCCTTGTCGACCGCGAGCGTCGTGAGCGGCGGGCTCGCGTGCGCGGCGGCCGGGATGTTGTCGAAGCCGACGATCGCGATGTCGTCCGGAATCCGCAGGCCGCGTGCGGTGCACACGCGCTGCGCGGCGAGCGCGGCCGCGTCGTTGTACGCGAACACGGCTTCGGGGCGCGGGCCCGGTGCGTCGAGCAGCTGCTCCATCGCGCGCGCGGCGCCCGTGTCGGGATCGAGCCCCGCGTCGATCGTCACTTCGTAGGCGGGATCGAACAGCCGCCCGGCTTCGAAGAACGCGCGCCGGTAGCCGATCGCGCGCTGCGCGATGCTGTAGTGCGCGGCCGAGCCGCCGATGAACGCAATCCGCGTGCGGCCGGTGGCGAGCAGGTGACGCATCGCGAGCGCCGCACCCGTTGCGTTGTCGATGTTCACCGAGCGCAGGCCGGGCGCCCACAGGTCGATCAGCACGAGCGGCCGGCCGGTCGCGGCGAGCGCCTCGATCGTTTCCGGCTCGATGAAGCCGGCCACCGCGATCGCGTCGGGCGCGTGCGGGCGCATCTGGCGCAGCACGTCGTCGTTCGGCCCGACCGTCAGCAGCGTCGGCACGATGCCGCGCTCGCGGCAGGCGTCCTCGACGCCGTGCAGCACGTGCGAGAAGAACGGGCTGGCCGGAAAGCGGTTGTGCTGGCGATGCAGCAGGAAGGTGAGCCGGCGGATGCGCGGCCGCAGCTGCGCGGGATCGTAGCCGAGCCGCTGCGCGATCTCGACGATGCGCGCACGCGTGGCTTCGGACAGGCCCGGCTGGTTTTTCAGCGCGCGGGAGACGGTGCCGATCGAGACCTCTGCCGCCCGCGCCACATCGCGAATGGTGGTACCCATCGTTCGGGGTCCGGTTTGTTTAGGGTGAAAGCGATTGTATAGTAAAACGCATCGCGGAATTCGGGCCGGATAACCGGGGAATACCCGAAAATTACCGGTTTTTAAGCGCTAATCTGCGAAAACGACGTTACTAAAAATACTAAACAAAACGCGAAAAAGGCAAGGTGGACGTGCGGGTGTCCGGCGAGCGGGAAGCGGCGGCCAGCGTGCCGGCTTCGCGCATGCGCGCACGTGTGCCCGGCGGCTTGCTCAGGCCGGCGGGAAGGGCGGGCGCAACGACCGGCCCGGCAGCGCGGTGGGCGTCCGGGCGTGACGGACGACGGCGCATCGCCGCCGCATCGGGCACCTCGCGTGCGCGAACGAGCGAGGCCGGCTGCCCGCCGGTCAGCGTATTGCCATGGCCGGCGGTTCGCCGCGATCGCGCAGCGCGGCGCGGCCCGCGTCGAGATCGACGACCGCGAGCCCGCCCGGCTGCTGTTTCGCGCGCCGCTTCGCGAGCGCGGCGACCGATGCGATCTCGTCGCTGCCGTAGCGCTTCGCGCCGTGCGCGCCGGCCGGCACGCCGACCGCGCCGATCGCCATCGTCACGAAACCGAAGAACGCCGGGTTGCCGTGGCGGTCCTCGCCGCGCAGCCCGCCCGCCTGCCGGTCGGCCTGCGTGTAGAAGCGCTGCGCGCCGTCGTTGAAGCGCGCGATCGCGTCGGCGGCGCGTTGGCGCCAGTCGTCGCGCTGGAACAGCACGAGGAAATCGTCGCCGCCGACGTGCCCGAGAAAGTCGCGCTGCGGATCGCACACGCCGGCCAGCACCGTCGCGGCGAACTTCAGCACCTCGTCGCCCTGCCAGTAGCCGTACTGGTCGTTGAACGGCTTGAACTGGTTCAGGTCGACGTAGCACGCATGAAAGCCGGCGTCGCGCTGGAGCAGGCGGTCGATGTGCGCGCTGATCGGGATGTTGCCGGGCAGGAACGTCAGCGGGTTCGCATAGCGGGCGGCCTCGATGCGCATCTCGGTCACCGCGCGCACGAGGCTCTCGCCGGTGCCGAGCCCGACATAGCGGCCGTGTTCGGTGATGACGAAGCCGTCCGCGAGGTAGCGCTGGTCGTGGCTCGCGAGCAGCATCGCGAGCTGCTCGAACGTCGTCGCGTTGTCGATCATCAGCGGCGCGTCGTTCGCGAACGGCAGGCACGGCTTCTTCCCGAACACCTCGCGGTGGTACGGCAGCGCGAAGCGGTCGATGAAGCCGCGGCGATCCACGAGCGCGACGGGCCGCCCGCGTTCGACGAGTGCGACCGCATGCAGGTCGGGCATCCGGTTGAACAGGTCGAGCACGTCGTTGCTGGTCGCGTCGCGCGGCAGCGCCGGCGCCGGAACCAGCATCTTTCCGGCGATCGTGCCGGCCGGCCGCACCGGGCGCGTCGCGCCGGGAAACACCGCGATGTGCGGCGCGCGGATCGCGTCGCGCGCGGCCGGTGCGACGACCCGCGACGGCCGCGCGTTCGGCCGGCCGAGCAGGAAGCCCTGCACGCAGCAGATGCCCATGTCGCGCACGACGATCAGGTCGCTTTCGTTCTCGATGCCTTCCGCGATCAGTTGCGCGCCGCTCGCCTGCGCGAAGTGCTGCATCGCCTTCACGGCCTCGAACTTCAGCGGGTCGCGCGCGATGTCGTGGATGAAGAAGCGGTCGATCTTCACGACGTCCGGATGCAGGCGCAGCCACAGGTTCATGCTCGCGTTCGCGGTGCCGTAGTCGTCGAGTGCGAACTGGACGCCGGCGTCGCGCAGCGACGCGACGGCCGGCCCGATGTGGGCGATGTCCGTCGTCGCGTTCTGCTCGGTCAGTTCGATCACGATGCGCTCGGCGCCGACCCGCGCACGGTCGAGCAGTTGGCGGGCGCGCTCGCGTTCGCGCGCGAGCTGCAGGATCGTGCCCGCGCTGAAATTGAGGAACAGCTTGCCGTCGCAGCCGAGCGCTGCGAACGCGTCGAGGCAGGTGAGCGCGGCGGCCTGTTCGAGCGCGATGGTCTCGCCGTCGCGCGCGGCCTGCGCGAACAGCGCGGCGGGCGTTTCGAGGTCGGTGCCGCGCGGGCCGCGTATCAGGCCCTCGTAGCCGACGACCGTCCCCGACCCGAGATCGACGATCGGCTGGAAGACGGCGGCCAGCGCACGATCCGCGATCAGGCGCGTGGTGCGGGTGGCGGCGGAGTCGGGGTGGGGCGCGGGCATGGGCGAGGGCAGCCGAATCGACGGGACGCCCGACTTAACGGCACCGCTCGCGGAGAGTTGAATGAAGATTTCGTGACGCGACGGGCGTTGCTGGTGCATCGCGTCGGGGGCGTGTCGGTGCGTGGGTGGAAGGGCGTTGCGCCGGGAGGCGGAAAGGCGGAAAGGCGGAAAGGCGGAAGGCAGAGCCCCGGGACGGCACCACCCGGCGGCCGTCCCGCCGCCCCGATCGTCAGCGCTTGCCCGCGCTCAGCGCGCCGGGCGCCGATGCCGCGTCGCCCTCGTCGTGCTCGCCGCTCATGTCGCGCGCGCCCCAGCGCTGCGCGAGCGCCGCGCACGCCATCAGCTGGATCTGGTGGAACAGCATCAGCGGCAGCACGATCGCCCCGACCGCGTTCGCCGAGAAGATCACCTTCGCCATCGGCACGCCGGCCGCGAGGCTCTTCTTCGATCCGCAGAAGATGATCGTGATCTGGTCGGCGCGGTTGAAGCCGAGCCGCTTGCTGACGAACGCGGTCAGCAGGAGCGCGATCGCGAGCAGCACGAGGTTGACGACGAGCAGGCCGCCGAGCGCGCGCGGCGGGATCTGGTGCCAGAGGCCTTCGTTGACGGCCTCGCTGAACGCGACATAGACGACGAGCAGGATCGAGCCCTGGTCGACGAAGCGCAGCACGCCGCGGTTGCGGTCGATCCAGCCGCCGATCACGGGCCGCAGCAACTGGCCGGCGATGAACGGCACGAGCAGCTGCATCACGATGCTGCCGACGGTGCTCCACGGCGACGCGGCGGCGGCCGATTGCGACGTGATCATCAGCCCGACGAGCGCCGGCGTGACGAAGATCCCGAGCAGGCTCGACGCGGATGCCGCGCACACGGCGGCCGGCACGTTGCCCTTCGCGATCGACGTGAACGCGATCGACGACTGGACCGTCGACGGCAGCGTGCACAGGAACAGCACGCCCGCGTACAGCGTCGGCGTGACGAGCGGCTGCAGCACCGGCTTCAGCGCGAGGCCGAGCAGCGGGAACAGCGCGAACGTGCTGAGCAGCACGACCGCGTGCAGCCGCCAGTGGGTCGCGCCCGCGACGACGGCTTCGCGCGACAGCTTCGCGCCGTGCAGGAAGAACAGCAGGCCGACGGCGATGTTGGTCGCCCAGTTGAACGCGTGGGCGGCCGGGCCGCGGCAGGGCAGCAGGCTCGCGAGCACGACGGTGCCGACGAGCGCGAGCGTGAAGTTGTCGGGAAGAAAACGGGGACGGGCCATCGGGAACTCGATTCGGAAACGACGGGGGCGCGCGTCGCGCGCGCGCGGATGGCGCCATTGTCCCGGTTGATGATTCACTACACAAATTCATTGTGGGAATCGATTGATGAATCAGTCTCATGCGACTGCGTTCACGGCACCGGCCCGGCCATGCGCAAAACGGCAGAAGAATGTTCTGTCCCGGTCGCGTGCCGAAGTGAAAAAACCTAGCAGTAACATGGTGTTACACCGATGCCGGCGACATAACACTTTTTGGCTCGACACGCTTTCGGCGCGCTCATAAATTACTGCTGAAAGCCTTGGGTCGGCCGAAAGGAGCCGGCGGCGGGCATGGACAGGCATTGCACGATGACGGAACGGGTGAAACGGAAGATCGGACGATGGGTCGCAGGCGCACTCGGCGCGTTGCTGATGCCGTTCGCGCTCGCGCAGCCGCCGCACGGCGGTCATGCATTCGGCGGCCACGGTTTCGGTGGCGGCGACATGCGCGCATACGGTCAGCCGGCCGGCGGGGTTCCCGTCTGGCGCCACGTCACGCCCCCCGTCGGCGCACGCGCCGGCGGCGTGAGCGGCTACGGTTCCCGCTGGGGGCTGCGGCCGACGCCGTCGTACGGTCATTACGCCGCGCAAAGCCCGTATCGCCCGATCAGCGCCGACGTGCGCCAGATGCCGCGGCCGCCGGGCGGCGGCAACGTGCCGCTGCGCGCCGGTTCGATCCGCGCCGACGTCGCGCGCTACAACGAGGAGCGCGGCGGCCGTCCGATGCCGCCGCCCCGCTCGCAGGAAGAGCCTGCGCACTCGCCGTATTTCTCCCCGTTCTACCGAAACTGAGCGCCCGCGCGCTCGTCCCTCCGGCGGCTGATGCGAATTCGCCACAGTCGCGCACAGATTTCCGCTGATTTTCCCGTCGCATTGCGCTATCTTTCGCGCCCGGCTCGCATGTGCCACGCGGCCGTCCGGCCGTGCGACCGCGTCCACGCCGGGCCGTCGGCGGGTACCCGGCCATGTATCAATTCCGCGAAGTTAATGCTGCCGCTATACCCGCAATAAGTGTGCGCAATTTTGACCGGACGAATGATCCGTAAAGATGGCTGCGCCCCATACGACGCAAGCACTCGGCTCCAAAAAACAACGCTCGCGCCACTTATCGACAATTCGACAAAATCTGGAGATCCAATGAAAGCATTCGCTCGCCGTGCGTCGCGCACGTCCGTCAAGCTGATCGCCGCGGCTGCCTGCGTGGCGGCTACCGCTCCCGTCCATGCACAGTCGAGCGTGTCGCTCTACGGTCAGGTCGACGAATGGGTCGGCGCCACCAAGTTCCCGGGCGGCGACCGCGCGTGGAACGTGAGCGGCGGCGGGATGTCGACGTCGTACTGGGGCATGCACGGCGCCGAGGATCTCGGCAACGGCTACAAGGCGATCTTCACGCTGGAAAGCTTCTTCCGCGCGCAGAACGGCCAGTTCGGCCGCTTCCAGGGCGACACGTTCTTCGCACGCAACGCGTACGTCGGCATCGATTCGCCGTACGGCACGGTGACGGCCGGCCGCCTGACGACGCACCTGTTCCTGTCGACGATCCTGTTCAACCCGTTCTACGACTCGTACACCTTCTCGCCGATGGTGTACCACGTGTTCCTCGGCCTCGGCACGTTCCCGACCTACCCGAGCGACCAGGGTGCCGTCGGCGATTCGGGCTGGAACAACGCGCTGTCGTACACGTCGCCTTCGTTCGGTGGCCTGAATTTCGGCGCGATGTACGCGTTCGGCAACCAGGCCGGCGACAACGGCTCGAAGAAGTGGAGCGCGCAGTTCAACTACGCGAACGGCCCGTTCGCGGCGACTGCGGTCTACCAGTACGTGAACTTCAACAACGGCCCGCGCGACCTGAGCGCGCTGGTGGCCGGCATGAAGAGCCAGGGCATCGCGCAAGTCGGCGCGACCTACGACCTGAAGTACGTGAAGCTGTTCGGCCAGTACATGTATACGAAGAACGACCAGGTCGCGGGCAGCTGGCACGTGAATACCGCGCAGGGCGGCGTGTCGGTGCCGCTCGGCGTGGGCAACGCGATGGCGTCGTACGCGTACTCGCGCGACGCGGGCGGCCTCGACCAGACGCGCCAGACCTGGGCCGTCGGCTACGACTATCCGCTGTCCAAGCGCACGGACGTCTACGCGGCTTACATGAACGACCACATCAGCGGCCTGTCGAACGGCAACACGTTCGGCGCCGGCATCCGCGCGAAGTTCTGACGCGCACGCGCGACCGCCGCGCCGGACGCGTGCGAAAAGCGCGTCCGGGCTGCATGTTTTCCCGCCGGAACGGCGCCGCCACCCGCGGCGCCGTTTTGCCTTTCTTGACCTTTCTGTTTCCCCGCCTTTGTTACCCTATCTCGTAATTGGACCATTCCCCCGTCATTACGAGCGAGTTCGATGGATACCCTCGTCAGCATGAATGTGTTTCGCTACGTCGTCGAAGTGGGCAGCTTCGTCGGCGCGGCTGAGCGCATGCAGATGTCGGCTGCGATGGCGAGCAAGCACGTGATGCATCTCGAGCAGCAGCTCGGTGCGCGGCTGCTGCATCGCACGACACGACGCGTCGCGCCTACCGAGGCCGGACGCGAATACTACGAGCGCCTCGTGCAGGCGCTGTCGGAACTCGACGAAGCCGGGCAGGCCGTCGGCGCCGCGAGCGTGGTGCCGCAAGGCAGGCTGCGCGTCACGTCGCTGTCCGCGTTCGGGCTGCGGCACGTGATGCAGGCCGTCACCGATTATGCGGGCCGGTTCCCGGACGTGACCGTCGACATGACGCTGTCCGATCGCGTGGTCGACCTGATCGAGGAAGGCTACGACGTCGCGGTGCGTGCGGCGCCGAACGGGTTGAAATCGTCGTCGCTGGTCGCGCGGCAGATCGCGACCGCGCACATCCTGCTGGTCGCGTCGCCCGAGTATCTCGAGAAGCACGGCACGCCCCAGACGATCGCCGATCTCGCGCACCACAACTACCTGCGGCGCGACTCGAATTCGACGATGCTCGACGCGCTGGTGATCGACGCGGCCGCCGCGTCGCGCGTGAACCTGAACGGCAACCTGATCGTGAACCATCTCGAAGGGCTGCGTGCGGCCGTGCTCGCGGGCGCGGGCATCGCGCTGCTCGGCACCGAGGTGGTCGGCGACGACATCGAGTCCGGCCGGCTCGTGCCGGTGCTGATCGATGCGGTGCCGCCGCACGAGGCGCCGATCTATGCGGTCTACGCGAGCCGCCGTCACGTGTCCGCGAAGGTGCGTTCGTTCGTCGATTTCCTGGCGGCGCGTTTCGAAGGGCAGTCGCTGTGCCCGTCGATCGAATCGCGCCTGCGCGTGCTGCCGATCACGCGGATGAAGCGCGCGGTGTGAACCGCGCATCCCGCCGCGGCGGGGCGATGAAAACAAAAAGCGCGAGCCGTTGCAGCTCGCGCTTTTTTGTTTGGTCCGACGGGATGCGCGCCGGCGAAGGCCGTCAGCGCGGGATGCCGAGCCGCGCCTTCGCGTCGTCGTACTCGCGCTTCAGGCGCTCGACGAGCGCGCCCACGCTCGGCAGGTCGTCCATCAGGCCGACGCCCTGGCCGGCGCCCCAGATGTCCTTCCACGCCTTCGTCTTGTCGCCGCCGAAATTCATCTTGGTCTTGTCGGATTCCGGCAGCGCGTCCGGATCGAGGCCCGCCTTCTCGATGCTCTCGCGGATGTAGTTGCCGTGCACGCCCGTGAAGAGGTTCGTGTAGATGATGTCCGACGATTTCGCGTTCAGGATCGCGTGCTTGTAGTCGTCGATCGCGTGCGCTTCCTGCGTCGCGATGAAGCGCGTGCCCATGTACGCGAAATCGGCGCCCATTGCCTGCGCGGCGAGGATCGAGCCGCCGTTCGCGATCGAGCCGGACAGCACGATCGGGCCGTCGAAGATCTTGCGGACTTCGCCGACGAGCGCGAACGGCGACGTCGTGCCCGCGTGGCCGCCTGCGCCGGCCGCGACGAGGATCAACCCGTCGACACCGGCTTCGAGCGCCTTCTGCGCGTGACGCAGGTTGATCACGTCGTGCAGCACGATGCCGCCGTAGCTGTGCACCGCGTCGACGATCTCGCGCGCCGGCGCGCGCAGGCTCGTGATGAAGATCGGCACCTTGTGCTCGACGCACACGCGCACGTCGTGCTCGAGCCGCGTGTTCGACTGATGGACGATCTGGTTGACCGCGATCGGGCCGATCACGGCGTCGGGGTGCTTCGCCTTGTGGTCGGCCAGCTCGGACTGGATCTGCGTGAGCCACTCGTCGAGCAGTTCGGCCGGACGGGCGTTGAGTGCGGGGAACGAACCGACGATGCCCGCCTTGCATTGCGCGAGCACGAGTTCGGGGTAGCTGACGATGAACATCGGCGACGCGATGACGGGCAGCGTCAGGTTCTGCAGGACGGTGGGCAATGCCATGTAATGTCTCCAGTCTCCAGGGGCGGCCGCGGTCGCGCCGCCGCCATGCTTTGCGGTCGAACGGTCATTCGAGTGTAGCTGCGGAACGAAGCGGTAAAGCGAAGCTGCAAAACGAGGTCGTCCTTATTAATACGAACGATCGTGCGATTCTACGCGAGCTTAGCAAATCGCGCGGTGTGGCGGCAATCGAGTGAGTGTTCTCTTTCTAGGGATTCTGGTGTTTACCGCGCTGTGAAGACGCGCCGGCGCTCCTAAAATAACCGCCATAACAAACCAACGAGAAACAAACCATGTCGTTTGAGGCGTTTGCACCGTTTCGCGTGACGGTGCAGGACACCGACATTTTCGGTGTCAAAGGAGGCGCGGGTCCGCCGCTCCTGTTGCTGCACGGACATCCGCAAACCCACATGATCTGGCATCGCGTTGCCGCGACGCTCGCGAATCATTTCACGGTGATCGCCACCGACCTGCGCGGTTACGGCGCGTCGGGCAAGCCGCCGAGCGACGCGCAGCACGCGCCGTATTCGAAACGTGCGATGGCGGCCGACCAGGTCGCCGTGATGCGGCATTTCGGCTTCGAGCAATTCCATGTGTGCGCGCACGATCGCGGCGCGCGGGTCGCGCACCGGCTCGCGCTCGATCATGCGGATGCCGTCGAGCGGATGATGCTGCTCGATATCGCGCCGACGCTCGCGATGTACGAGAAAACCGATCGCGCGTTCGCGACCGCGTATTTCCACTGGTTCTTCCTGATACAGCCGGAGCCGCTGCCCGAGACGCTGGTCGGCGCGCATACCGATGCGTACATCGAACGCGTGATGGGCAACCGGTCCGCCGGGCTCGCGCCGTTCGCACCCGAGGCGCTCGCCGCGTACCGGGCCGCGCTCGCGCAGCCGGGCGCCGTGCATGCGATGTGCGAGGACTACCGCGCATCCGCGACGATCGATCTCGAGCACGACCGTGCGGATCTCGAGCGCGGCAACAAGGTCGCGTGCCCGCTGCGCGTGCTGTGGGGCGAGCACGGGATCGTCGGCCTCTGCTTCGATCCGCTCGACGAATGGCGTCGCGTCGCGCGCGACGTCAGCGGCCGCGCGCTCGACTGCGGGCACTACATTCCGGAAGAGGCGCCCGTCGCGCTGATCGACGAACTGCTCGCGTTCTTCGAGGCGCGCGACGCGGCCGCCTGACGGCACACGGGCGGCGCGTGCCGGCTGCTCAGCGGTGCGCGCCGTCGTCCTCGACGAGCGGCGGCAGCCGGCGCGGCACCGGCGTCGATTTCACGATCGCGGTGCTCGTCTCGGCGCGCTCCGTCACTTTCGACAGGATGTCGTCGAGGTGCGCGATCGTGCGCAGGTAGAGCCGGCAGATGAAGCAGTCGTCGCCGGTGACCTTGTCGCACTCCACGAATTCGGGAATCCGGCGCAGCATCTCTTCGACGAGATGCAACTGGCCGGGCAGCGGCTTCACGCGGACGATCGCCTGCAGCGTGTAGCCGAGCGCGCGCGGGTCGAGCTCGACGGTGAACGCGGCGATCACGCCTTGCGCCTCGAGCCGCCGCACACGATCGGCGGTCGCGGGGGCCGACAGCCCGATCTGCCGGGCAAGTTCACTGGTTGCGATACGCGCGTCGTCGGCCAGCGCCGCGAGGATCGCGCGGTCGGTCGCGTCGAGCGACGCGACGGCGGGCGGGGAAAGGCGTTTCGGCATGATCGCTTTGCTTTCGAAGGTCAATCGGCTGATTCGCTTCAGTTTAGCCGTGGTTGCGGCGAAGGCAAGTTTCTAGAATCGAGGTCATCCACTCTCTTTCAATGGAGTTCATGATGGCCTCGAATGAAATTCGCCGCGGTGCCGCCGAGATGGTCGTCGCGATGCTGATGTCCGGCACGATCGGCTGGCTCGTGATGTCGTCGCAGCAGCCGCTGACGAACGTCGTGTTCTTCCGCTGCCTGTTCGGCGCCGCGACGCTCGCGATCGTCTGCGCGGCATTCGGCTTCCTGCGCCGCGCGCTGTTCTCGCCGCGGATGCTCGCGCTCGCGACGCTCGGCAGCATCGCGATCGTCGCGAACTGGCTGCTGCTGTTCGCCGCCTATTCGCGTGCATCGATCTCGATGGCGACCGCTGTCTACAACACGCAGCCGTTCATGCTCGTCGCGCTCGGCGCGATCGTGTTCCGCGAGCGGATCACCGCGTCGACGCTCGCGTGGCTCGCGCTCGCGTTCGTCGGGCTCGTCGCCGTGGTGCGCGTCGAGCCGGCCGTGCTCGCGGTGCCGGGCGAATATCTGGAGGGCGTCGCGCTGTCGCTGGGCGCGGCGTTCCTGTATGCGATCTCGTCGATCGTCACGAAGCACCTGAAGGGGACGCCGCCGCACCTGCTCGCGTTGCTGCAGGCCGGTATCGGCATCGTGCTGCTCGCGCCGTTCGCCCACTTCGGCACGCTGCCCGCGACGGCCGGGCAGTGGCTCGACCTGATCGTGCTCGGCGTCGTCAACACGGGCCTGATGTACGTGCTGCTGTACGGCGCGATCCAGAAGCTGCCGACCGCGATGACCGGCGCGCTGTCGTTCGTTTATCCGGTCGTCGCGATCGTCGTCGATCACTTCGCGTTCGGGCAGACGCTCGCGTGGACGCAGGTGCTCGGCGCGCTGCTGATCCTGCTCGCGGCGGCCGGCGTGAATCTCGGCTGGCGCATCGTGCCCGCGCGTCGCGCGGCGGTCGGCAACTGAAACGGTCGTACGATTCGGCGTCGCGGCGGGTGTCACGGCGGCGCGTCGAATGCGAGTTTCGGGAGCGGATATTGCGCGCGGATGGCGTGCGCATGGCGAGCAAAAGCGGGGCCCGCGCACGCGTGGAAGACGCTGTAAGAAGTTGTAGGGAAACACCCGATGCGAGCGGTGCGCGTCGCTCGTATGATGCGGGCTGTGACGTTGATCACGTTCACAGGATTCCGATCTCGATGCCGTTCGCCCGTCAGGCTGAACGGCTTTTTTTTATGCACCGCTCCTCGCAATCAGGCGCCGCCGCGCATCGAGCCGCGCGAGCAGCACGCGCCTCGCGTCGTCATCCGACGCGCGCCATCCCTTGATCTCGTCGCGCGTACGGAGGCAACCCGCGCACCAGTCGGTGCGCGGATCGATCCGGCATACGTCGGTGCACGGCGAGGCCACCGTGCCGACCGGTGCCACGACGTCGCTCATGCGGATTCCCGCAATGCGACGTCCGCGACCGGCGCGCCCGTCAGCGACACCAGTTCGTTCGGCGACAGGTTGAACACCGCGTGCGGATGGCCGGCGGCCGCCCACAGGCTGTCGAGCTCGAGCAGGTCGGCGTCGATCAGCGTGACGGGTTCGACGAGATGGCCGATCGGGCAGACGCCGCCGATCGCATAGCCGGTGTTGTCGCGCACGAACTTCGCGTCCGCGCGGCCGACCGCGCCGACCTGCGCGGCGACCTTCTTCTCGTCGACGCGATTGACGCCGCTCGCGACCACGAGCACCGGCGCGCCGTCCGACTGGCGGCGAAACAGGATCGACTTCGCGATCTGCGCGACCGAGCAGCCGAGCCCGGCCGCGGCCTCGGCCGACGTCTTGCCGGTTTCGGCGAGCATCACGATGCCTTTCGCATGGCCGCGCTCGCGCAGCAGCAGCGCGACGCGTCGCGCGGAATCGGGGAGGGAATCGAATGAAGCGGGTGTCGTCATGTTGAGGAATCCATCGAATACCGGGGTTATACGCAGTTCGCGGCGTCGGCCGCGCTCTGCGCCTTGGCGAGCAATGCGCGACCGGCGCGCGACACGTTCGCGCGGCCGATCGCGTTCGAGATGAAGTCGCCGGCAGCGACGACCTGCGCGAGATCGACGCCGGTGTCGATGCCGAGGCCCTGCATCAGGTACAGCACGTCCTCGGTCGCGACGTTGCCGGTCGCGCCCTTCGCGTACGGGCAGCCGCCGAGGCCCGCGACCGACGCGTGGAAGATCTCGATCCCTTCGAACAGCGCCGCGTAGATGTTCGCGAGTGCCTGGCCGTAGGTGTCGTGGAAGTGGCCCGACAGGCGTTCGCGCGGGAACACGCGCGTGACGGCCGACAGCACTTCGCGCGTGCGCTTCGGCGTGCCGACGCCGATCGTATCGGCGATGTCGATCTCGTCGCAGCCGAGCGCCGCGAAGCGCTCGACGACGTCGACGACCGATGCGACCGGCACTTCGCCCTGGTACGGGCAGCCGAGCGTGCACGACACGCTGCCGCGCAGCCGCACGCCCGCATCCTTCGCCGCCTTCGCGACGGGCTCGAAGCGCGCGATGCTCTCGGCGATGCTGCAGTTGATGTTCCGCTGCGAGAACGCCTCGCTGGCCGCACCGAAGATCACGACTTCGTCGGCGCGCGCGGCGAGCGCATTCTCGAAGCCTTTCAGGTTCGGGGTGAGCACCGAGTACACGGTGCCCGCGCGGCGCTCGATGCCGGCCATCACGTCGGCGCCGTCGGCCATCTGCGGCACCCATTTCGGCGACACGAACGACGCGGCCTCGACGTTGCGGAAGCCGGCGCGCGAGAGCCGGTCGACGAGCGCGATCTTCACGTCGGTCGGCACGAAGGTCTTCTCGTTCTGCAGCCCGTCGCGCGGGCCGACTTCGACGATCTTGACGGCGGTGGGGAACGTCATGGTTGTCTCCAGGTTTGCTTGCAGGTTCAGTAGCCGCGTGCGTAGTCGACGATGCCGCCGATGCGCTCACCGCGCTCGAGCGCGCGGATCTTGCCGGCGATCTGCTCGACGGCCTCCGCGCGCAGCGTCTCGGCCGAGCTGTGCGGCGTGATCGTGATGCGCGGCGCGCGCCAGAACGGGTGATCGTCGGGCAGCGGCTCCTGGTGGAACACGTCGAGCGTCGCGGCGGCGATCCGGCCGCTCGCGAGCGCGTCGAGCAGGTCGGCCTCGACGAGATGCGCGCCGCGCGCGACGTTGACGACATACGCACCGGGCGCGAGCCGCGCGAATGTGCGGGACGACAGGATGCCGTCGGTGTCGGGCGTGCTCGGCAGCAGGTTGACGAGCACCTTCGCGCCGTCGATGCACGCATCGAACGCACCGTCGCCGGCGAAGGTCGTGACGCCGTCGAGCTGCTTCGCGCTGCGGCTGTAGCCGCGCACGGGCAGGCCGAGCGCGGCGAGCGCGAGCGCGACCTGCGCGCCGAGCACGCCGAGGCCGAGCACGGCGACGGTGAAGCTGGCGCGCGCATGCGGCTCGAGCGGCTGCCAGCGGCGCTCGCGCTGCTGCGCGTCGTATTCGTCGAAGCGGCGCAGGTAGCGCAGCACCGCGTGCGTCACGTATTCGACCATCTGCTGCGCCATGCCCGAATCTTCCAGCCGCACGAGCGGCACGTGCGGCGGCAGCGTGCCCGGTTGCGCGCGGTCGAGCGCGAGTAGCGCGTCGACGCCGGCGCCGAGGTTGAAGATCGCGCGCAGGCCGTCGCGCGGGGTGAAGAATTCGCGCGGCGCGCGCCAGACGAGCGCGTAATCGGCGGCGGCCGTGTCGCCCGGCTGCCACGCGCGCAGTTCGGCTTCCGGCAGCGCATGCGCGATCTCGTCGCGCCACGCGCCTGCTTCCTGGTGCGGGGAATGGAACAGGATCTTCATTGGACGACTGCGCGCGCGCCGGCGAGGCGCGTCACGGGAACGGCGAGCGGAGCCGGGCGCGGCGCGCCGGCGGGCGTAGCGGACATCGGGCGTCTCCTGACGACCGGGCGCCCGGCGCGCATCGGCGCCCGGCCCCGGTTCCGTGTGAAGCTGACGGGAAGCCCACATTCTACGGTTTCGCGGCGCATCGCGCGCCGGTGCGCGGGGCGGGCGATCTGCGCGGGCGACCGGCGTGGCCGCCCCGCGGAGGGCCGCCCCGCGGAAGGCCGCCCCGCGCAAAAGCAAAGCACAAAATATTGGTTCGGCCGCCGGGCGCGCCGCGCCACAATCGAATCCCGTCTTCAAGCAAGCGAGGGCAATCATGCGCGCATGCAGCAAATCGGCGTGGCCGCCGCGCCTCGTTACCGTTCCGGGCCTGCACGGCAGCGAAGGCGCTCACTGGCAGACCTGGCTCGAACGGCAGTTCCCGCGCTCGCTGCGCGTCGAGCAGGACGACTGGGATGCGCCCGATCTCGCGCGCTGGGCGCAATCGGTGCGCACCTTGCTCGACCGCGAACGCGGCCCGTTCGTGCTGGCCGCGCACAGCTTCGGCTGCCTCGCGACCGCGCATGCGCTCGCGCAGTGGCCGCGTACGGGCGATGTCGCGGGCGTGCTGCTCGTCGCGCCCGCCAGTCCGAAGAAATTCACGTTTGCCGGGCCGTTCGACGCGCGCCGGCTCGCCGTGCCGTCGATCGTGATCGGCAGCGAGACCGATCCGTGGATGCCGCTTGCCGACGCTCGCACGCTCGCGCAGCACCTGGGCAGCGCGTTCGTGAACCTCGGCGACGCCGGGCACATCAACACCGCGGCCGGCTTCGGGCCGTGGCCGCGCGCGAAGTACTTCATCGACACGCTCGTCCACTGCGCGGCACCGCTGCGCTTTCGCGACGCGGACGACGGCTTCGAGGCCGCGCTCGTCGATCGCGCGCTCGCGCACGCGATCTGATTCCGCCGGGCCGGGCGGGCGACCCGTGCGGCGCGGCGGCTGCCGCGCCATGCCGTGCCGTCGCGCTTATGCCGCGGACACGGGCCGCACCGCCGCCGGATCCGAATAGCTCGGCCGGCCGTTTTCGACGTGGCCCGCGAAACGGCGCGAGAACGTGCCGGCCGCGCCGTCGATCGCCGCGTGCGTCTTGTACCACGAGTGGTCGAGATCGCCGACGCACTGCGCGCTCGTCGTCAGCGTGTTCAGCCGGAACGGCAGCACCGGCTTGCCCGGGTCGGCCTTCGACGGCTGGTACCACACCGGCTTGCCGTTGGGCAGCGGGATCGGGAAGCGGTCGTTGTAGCCGCGTACGCCGCGCAGGTGTCCGAAGTAATGATCGAACGAGCGGTTTTCCTGCATGAACACGACGATGTGCTCGACATCGCGGATCGTGCCGGTGCCGCGCGCGGCGGGAATCGCGAGCGCGCGGCGGATCGATTCGGGGAAGGCGTTGAGCGCGACGGCGGCGCCCGCGGATTGTGCGACGGTATGCAGGAAACGGCGGCGGCTCGATGACGTCATGTTATTTCACCTCGGTTCTGCGGTCGGGGGACGGAAGCGGCGGGATCAGCCTGGCGACGACGCGGCGGCACTCGACGCGGCCGCATTTGCCGCGGGTTTTGCGTCGTCGTCGTCATCGGGCGGGTAGTGCACGACGGGCGGCGCGAGCGGCGCTGCGTCGGACGCGGCGGCGTTCGCGGATGCATCGCGGTTGAATGCGCTGGCGGAGCCGGCCGATGCGCCGGCCTGCTGGGACGCGTCGGTCGTGTGTGCGTCGTGCGGCGCGTCGTCGCTGCAGGCGGCGACGAAAGCGGCGGTACAAAAAACGACGACGGCGGAAACGCGACGCATGACTTCTCTCCTGGCAGGCTGATCGGGAAACGTTTTCGAGTATGCCGGTGCGATGCGACGTTTCGGTGAATCGTTTGCGACTGTCGCGTGATCGCGGATTGCTTTCGATATCCTGACCATCCGCCTGCACGGCGTGGCGGGCGCGCAATATTTCCCGGCGGACGTTGCGAGGCGGGCACTTTTACCCGGGCGCGCGATGCGATGCGTGAGCGCGTCCAAGGCAGCCTGACCGTTGACGATGAACGCGAGCAACCGATCGCGTTGCGTCAGTGCCGCGGCGTGCGCCGCCGCACTTCGCTGCGCAGCCAGTCGAGCCAGGTTCGGATCGCCGATTCGTGCGGATGGCCGGGGCGCCACACGACGTAGTGCGCATACACGTCGGTCACGCGCACCGACGATACGCGCACGAGCGTGCCGTCCGCGAGTTCGGGCTCGATCAGCGAGCGGCGCGCGAGGGCGACGCCGCGTCCTTTCAAGGTTGCGTCGATCAGCGCGTTCGCATCGGTGAAACGCGGCGCACGCGCGGATTCGGTGAGGTCGAGCCGCGCGGCCTGGAGCCACGGTTCCCACGGCTGCGCGGGATGGCGCAGCAGCGTGGCGCGCACGAGATCGGCCGGCGTGCGCGGTGCGACGCCGTCGCGATTGCGGTACGCGGGGCTCGCGACCGGGAAGATCGTCTCGTTCATCAGCTTCTCGGCGACCACGCCCGGCCACGTGCCGGGCCCGTAGCGCAGCGCGACGTCGATGCGGTCGCGCTTGCGCAGCGGCGCGAGCGCCACGTCCGGGTGCAGCGCGATCGCGATGTGCGGATGCACGGCCGAGAAGCGCGGCAGGCGCGGCGCGAGCCAGCGTTCGGCGACGCTCGGCAGCACGCTGACGTTCAGCGTGACGTCGCAGGTGCGCGGGCGGCTGCGCGCGGCGAGGGCCGGCTCGAACGCGCGCTCGAGCACGCTGAGGCCCTGGCGCACCTGCAGCGCGAGCGCGTGCGCGGCGTGCGTCGGCGTCGCGCCGTTGCGCTCGCGCGTGAAGAGCGGGTAGCCGAGCTGCGCCTCGAGCGCGCGGATGTGCTGGCTGACGGCGCCTTGCGTGAGCGCGAGCGCGTCGGCCGCGCGCGTGAAGCTCTGCAGCCGCACGGCGGTCTCGAACGCGCGCAGCGTCTGCAGCGGAGGAAGGTGGATGCGTTTCATGCGGGTATTAGTAGCACTAATGCCCGAGCACGACAATTCATCGTTTGCGGCGGGCATGCACGCGTTCCTACACTCGGTTCCGTCTTCCACAGTCCCGTCGGGCCACGCCACCATGAACGCATATCGTCTCTATCTTTCGCCGGGCGCCTGCTCGCTCGCCGCTCACATCGCGCTGGAGGAAACCGGCGCGCCGTTCGACGTCGAGATCGTCTCCGTGCAGAAGCAGCAGAACCTCGAAGCGCGTTATCTCGCGATCAACGCGAAGGCACGCGTGCCCGTGCTCGAGATTCCGGGCGAGCCGCGCGTGCTGACCGAAACGCCCGCGATCCTCACGTATCTCGCGCGCCGTTACCCGGACGCGCAACTGCTGCCGCTCGGCGACCCGCTGCGCGAGGCGCGATGCCACGAATGGCTCGCCTGGCTGGTCGGCTGGGTGCATGGCGTCGGCTACGGTGCGCTGTGGCGGCCGGGCCGCTTCATCGGCGATCCCGCGCTGCACGGGGCAGTCAGCACGCACGGGCGCGGCGTGATCGAAGCCGCGAACGAGACGATCGAAGCCGCGCTCGCCGACGGCCGCACGTGGGCCGAGCCGGGCGCGCATTCGATCGTCGATCCGTTCCTGTTCGTGCTGTATCGCTGGGGTGTCGCGATCGGGCTCGACATGGCGCGGCACCCCGCATGGACCGCGCATGCGCAGCGTGAGGCCGACCGGCCGGCCGTGCGCCGCGCGCTGGCGCGCGAAGCGGCCTGATCGGGATGCGGGCGTCGTGGCGGGGCCGCGGTGCCCGCGTGCCGCGCGCGGCCGCTAGCGCGTGGCGAACAGCGGATAGGTTGCGCCGGCAACCAGCGCGGCCGCGAGCCAGACCACGCTCCACGAACTGACGGCGAGCAGCGGCGGGATCGCGAGCGGCGTCGCGAACAGCCCGAGGTAGACGACCGTGTTCGCCATCCCGAGCGCGGTGCCCGCATGGTTCGCACCCGCGAGCGTCGCGAGCTCCGTGTACGCGACGCCATGCCACGCCGATACGCACACGCCCGCGAACACCAGAATCGCGACAATCGCGGCGAGCGGCACGTGCGGGCTGCCGGCCGTCGCGGCGGAAAGCAGCGTGAACGATCCGGCCGCGACGAGCACCGAGCCGCGCAGGTACGCGCGCCGGTTGCCGTGCCGGTCGGTATGGCGGCCGCTCCAGACGCGCATCACCATCGCGCCGAGCTGCAACACGACCATCGCCGCGCTGATGCCGGCGAGGCCGAGCCGGCCGAAGTCGTGCAGGAACACCGTCGCGAACGTGAGCACCGCGAATTGCGGCGCGCACAGCAGGCCGATGCCGAGCACGATGCGCCACACGCGGGCGCTCGCGAGCGGGCCGTGCGCGAGCCGCGCGGGTTGCGCGGGTTGCGGCCGAGCGGCCGGTCGATGCGCGGCACCGTGTGCGACAGCCGGTTCGGCGGGCGGTTCGTGCAGCCAGCGCCACGTCAGCACGGCCGACCCGGCGCACAGCAGCATCAGCGCACCGAATACCGCCGCGAAGCCCAGGTGCGACGCGAGCGACGGCAGCAGCGCCGCGCCGACGCCGCCGCCGAGCGGCACGGCCGTCTGGCGGATGCTCATCGCGAGCCCGCGTTCGCGCTCGCCGAACCAGCGCATCACCGCGCGTCCGCTCGATCCGTTCACGCTGCCGCCGAGCAGGCCGACGCAGCACATCGCCACGACGACGCGCGCCAGCGGCGGCACCGCGTGCGCGCTCGGGACGATCGTGCACACCATCAGCGCGAGCATCGCGGCCGTCGCGACGAGCCCGGTCAGCAGCACGCGGCGATCGCCGAAGCGGTCGGCGGCGATCCCCCACGGCAGCTCGGACAGCGCGACGCCGAAGCCGAGCGCGCCGAGCACGAGGCCGAGTGCGCCGTTGTCGAGGTGGTAGGCCGAGCGCATCCACACGGCGGTGGTCGGGATGCCGGCCGCCGCGGCCGAAAAGCTCATGTTCGCGGCCACGCCGGCGGCCAGCACGCGCCAGCGATGGGCCGGGCCGCGTACATCGCGGGCGGGCGAGGAGGGGGAGGCGATGCAGGTGGTATCCATGGCGGCAGGCCCGGTTGGAAATTGACATCCACAGTCTGGCGACCTACATTCATCCTGAAAATCGGAAAGTTCTTGATGAATCGTTCGATAAAACAGGATGGTTGAAATGCCCGGACAAGACATTCCACGCGGCGGCGGCGAGTCGCTCGCGCTGGCCGATGCCGCGCTGGCCAGGCCCAACTTCGACGTGGCGGCGCTGCGCAGCCTCGTCGCGGGCGTGGATCTCGGCAGTTTCGCGAAGGCGGCCGACCGTGTCGCGCGCTCGTCGTCGGCGGTGAGCGCGCAGATCCGCAAGCTCGAGGAGCAGGCCGGCACGCCGTTGTTCGTGAAATCCGGGCGCGGGCTTGCGCTGACCGATGCCGGCGACGCGATGCTGCGTTATGCGCGGCGGATGATCGAGCTGAACGACGAGGCGGCCGCGGCCGTGCGCGGCGTCAATCTCGACGGCTGGGTGCGCGTCGGATTGCAGGAGGATTTCGGGGAGGCGATTTTGCCCGACGTGCTCGGGCGGTTCGCGCGCGCGCATCCGAAGGTGAGGATCGAGGCGCGCGTGGCGCGCAATGCCGACCTGCTCGACCGGCTCGACGCGAACCAGCTCGATCTCGCGCTGGTGTGGGGCGATCCGGTGTCGGCTGCGCTGCTGTCGCGGCCGGGTATCGACAGCGAGGTGATCGCGCAGGTGCCGATGCAGTGGGTCGGGGCGGCGGGGGCGGGCGGGTTCGGCGTGCCGGGTGGGGCCGACGAAGGGGCGGAAGTCGGGGCGGCTGCCGCGCACGCTTCAACGGGCGGCCGTGCCGCGGGCGAGGCGCTGCCGCTCGTCGTGTTCGACCGGCCGTGCCGGTTCTTCGGCGCCGCGACCGATGCGCTCGACCGCGCGGGCGTGCCGTGGCGCGTTGCATTCACGACGCCGAGTCTCGCCGGGTTATGGGCCGCGGCGGCGGCCGGCCTCGGGCTGACGGTGCGTTCGCATTACGGACTGCCCGCGTCGGTGCGCGTGCTCGATGCGGCTTCGCTCGGATTGCCTGCGTTGCCGAGCCTGCCGTTGATCCTGCTGCGGCGCACGTCGTCGGCGACGCCGACTGTCGACCGGCTCGCGTGGATCGTGACGCAGGCGGTGCGGGATGCGACGGAGGGGGCGGTGGCGGCGCTGGCGGCGTGACGAAACGTTCGATTGCCGCCGCGGGTTGCGGTTCGGCAGCCCCTCTGCCGATTGGCCGAATGGATCGATCGGGTGAACCTGACTACAGTGATGATCACTTGAAACGGAGGTCGTCATGCAAAACGCGAATGCGCCCGGCGCCGGTGCGGTCGATCCGGCCCAACGGGCAGATACCACGATCCGCGACGACGGGGCGTCAGCCGGTCGACTCGTGTCTGCCAATCCGCCCGTTCGGTTCGGTGTCCTGCAAGGGCAGGCCCGGATCGCGGACGATTTCGATGCGCCGCTGCCCGATTACCTGCTGGATGCGTTCGAAGGGCGCTGATGCGGTTGTTGCTCGACACGCACGTCTTGTTGTGGATCGTGACCGATGACCCCAAGCTCAGCGCACGGGCGCGCTGACTGATTTCGGCCGCCGACGAGCGTTTCGCCAGCAGCGCGAGTATCTGGGAGGCCGCCATCAAGGCCGGCTTGGGGAAGCTCGATATCGACGTCGGCAAGCTGATCCGCGCGATCGGCTCGAGCGGGATTCGCGAGCTACCGGTTCGTGCCGTGCATGGCGCGGCAGTGCGCGATTTGCCGCACCACCATCGCGATCCGTTCGATCGCTTGCTGGTCGCGCAGGCATGGCTCGAGCCGCTTCAGCTCGTGACGGCCGATACCCATCTTGCACGGTACGGCCTGTCTCTCGTTCTGACAGTTTGAAGCGATTTGTCGGCACGAAAGCCGTCGGTCGCCGGCGCCTCACGGGGCGTCGCGGGTCATGCCGCTGCGGCGTCCGGTGCGGTTTCGTCCAGTTCCGCGCAGAGCGCGGCCAGCCGCTCCCGCAACCCTTCGCTCGCCGGCACGAACGGCAGCCGCAACCCGTCCTCGCACCACCCTTGCGCGGCCAGCACGGCCTTCACCGGTGCCGGATTCGGCTCCGCGAACAGCGCCGCGACGAGCGGCTGCAACGCGGCCGACAGGCGCCGCGCATCGGCGAGCCGGTCGTCGCGCAGCAGTGCGTGGATGCGCACATGCCAGTCGGGCAGCACGTGCGCGCTGCTCGCGATCGCGCCGTGCGCACCGGCGCACATCGCCGCGAAGTTCTGGTTGTCGTCGCCGGACAGGATCGCGAGCGGCGTGTCGTGCACGAGCCGGCTCATCCGGTCGAGCGTGCCGCCGCATTCCTTGAGGCCCGCGACGCGCGGGTCGCGCGCAAGCGCCTGCAGCGTGTCCAGTTCGACGTTCACGCCGGTGCGGTACGGGATGTTGTAGACGAGCACCGGCAGGTCGGCCGCGTCGACGATCGCCTCGACGTGGCGGCGGATGCCGTCCTGCGTCGGCCGCACATACACGGGCGGCGTGACGAGCAGCCCGTCCGGCCGCAACTCTGCGAGTTCGCGCGCACGCGCGGCCGCGAAATGCGTCGCGCTCGCGGTCAGCCCGACGACGATCGGCAGTCCGGGCGCCGCGTCGCGCAGCGTCGCGAACACGGCGTCCTGTTCGCGTGCGTCGAGCAGCACGCCTTCACCCGTCGTCGCGCCCGCGACGAAGCCCGCGATGCCCGCGCCCGCATAGTGGCGCGCGAGTCGCGCGAGCGCGGCATGGTCGACTTCGCCGTGGTGGAACGGCGTGATGATCGGCAGCCAGATACCTTCGAAACGTGTGTTCATGCAAAGCCTCATGGTGGAAACGGAGTGGGAAGGAACCGTTCCGCCGGCGGAGGGCCGGAGCGAGGCATGCGTGCAAGGAGAATGAAACGACCTGCGGGCATCCCGTCCGGCATTCGCCTGACGGGACGCGACGTCCCCGTCAGTCGAGGAGTCGTTTTTTCAGTTTCAGCCCGGCCGCGCGCGCACCTGCCGCGACGGCGGCGAGGATCGGAAGCGAGCGCAGGGCAGCGGACATGGAGGAACCGTGAATGGGCTGAGCGGCGATCTTAACACCGGATTCGCTGCGCACGCGAGTGTCCGCCGCCGTTTAGCAGGAATCGAGATTTGCTTTCCACGACTGATTGGAAAGCGCGTCGCGCCCGGCCGCTAGAATGCCCGCTTACGTTTCGATGACAGCGCGTACGCGTGCCGTCACGCACATTCACCACCACTGGAAGCGGGGCATATCACGATGGCAAGCATGAAGGGGATCGGCCGTTGGCTGCACACGGGCGCGGCGGCGGCGCTGGTCGTGGCGGCGTCGGCCGCGCACGCGGACACGTCGATCCTGAACGTGTCGTACGACGTGACGCGCGAGCTGTATAAGGACATCAACACGGGCTTTGCCGCCGCGTACAAGCAGAAGACCGGCGAGACGGTCGCGATCAAGCAGTCGCACGGCGCGTCGAGCGCGCAGGCGCTGTCGGTGCTGCAGGGGCTGCAGGCCGACGTCGTGACGATGAACCAGCCGAACGACATCGACCTGCTCGCCGAGCGCGGCCAGTTGCTGCCGAAGGACTGGCGTGCGCGTTTCCCGGACAACAGCTCGCCGTACTCGACCACGATGGTGTTCCTGGTGCGCAAGGGCAACCCGAAGGCGATCAAGGACTGGAGCGATCTCGCGAAGCCGGGTGTCCAGGTGATCATCGCGAACCCGAAGACGTCGGGCAACGGTCGTTATGCGTATCTCGCCGCATGGGGCTTCCAGAAGCAGAAGGGCGCGACCGACCAGCAGGCGATCGACTTCGAGAAGGCGATCTTCCGCAACGTGCCGGTGCTCGACTCCGGCGGCCGGGGTGCGACGACGACGTTCACGCAGCGCGGCATCGGCGACGTGCTGGTCACGTTCGAGAACGAGGTCGCGCTGATGGACACCGGTGCGTCGGGCGCGCAGTTCGACGCCGTGTATCCGTCGGCGAGCATCCTCGCGGAGCCGCCCGTCGCCGTCGTCGACAAGGTCGTCGACAAGAAGGGCACGCGCAAGGTCGCGCAGGCGTATCTCGACTACCTGTACACGCCGGAAGCGCAGGAGATCATCGCGCAGCACCATCTGCGCCCGCGCGACGCGAACGTGCTGAAGAAGCATGCTGCCGAGTTCAAGCCGCTGAAGACGTTCAGCGTCGAGCAGGTCTTCGGCAGCTGGGCGAACGCGCAGAAGACGCATTTCGCGGACGGCGGCACGTTCGACCAGGTGATCGTCGACCGGAAGTGAGCGCCGCGCACACCGCGCGCCTGTCCGCACGCTGACGACGCAGCCGGCCGCTTCCGCGGCCGGCTTTTTTTGTGCCTGGCGGCCGGCGGCGCGGCGGACGCTCATTCCGAACCGGCACGCATACCCGGCCGCAGCCGCGCGTGCTACGCTCATCGCCTTCCTGCTTCCGGCGCCGCGCGATGAATGTCGATTCGTCCTCCCCAGCCTCCCGCGGCCGTGGCCGCAAGATCTGGTCGGGCACACGCCCGGTCATTGCGTACGGGATGCCGCCGCTCGGCTGGCGCGACCTCTATCACCGCGCGCTGACGGTGAGCTGGCCCGTTTTCTTCCTGTCGCTCGCCGTGCTGTTCCTGCTGCTCAACGGCGGCTTTGCAATGCTCTACCTGCTCGGCCACGCGTCGATCGCGAACCAGTCGCCGGCCGGGTTCGGCGGCGCGTTCTTCTTCAGCGTCGAGACGCTCGCGACCGTCGGCTACGGCGACATGCATCCGCAAACCGTCTATGCGCACCTGGTCGCGACGTTCGAGATCTTCATCGGGATGTCGGGCATCGCGCTGGCCACGGGGCTCGTGTTCGCGCGGTTTTCGCGGCCGCAGGCGAAGATCCTGTTCGCGCGCTACGCGATCGTCCGGCCGCTGAACGGCAGGATGACGCTGATGGTGCGCGCCGCGAACGCGCGCCAGAACGTGATTGCCGAGGCGCAGGCGAAATTACGGCTGATGCGGATCGAGGGCACGCACGAGGGCTACACGCTGCGCAAGATCCACGACCTGCCGCTCGTGCGCAGCGAGCACCCGATTTTCCTGCTCGGCTGGAACCTGATGCACGTGATCGACGAATCGAGCGCGCTGTTCGGCGAGACGCCCGAATCGCTCGCCGCGCGCGACGCGTCGTTGCTGATCACGATCGAAGGCTCGGACGAGACGACCGCGCAGGTGATGCAGGCGCGTCACACGTGGGTGCATGGCGAAATCCGCTGGCGTCACCGCTATGTCGACCTGATGCACGACGAAGACGGCATCACGCACATCGACTACACGCATTTTCATGAAGTCGTGCCGGTCGACACCGATACCGACGAGCGCGGCTCGCCGGGCGCGGTGGTCGATGCCGATGCAGCGGCGCCGGGCACGGCCGCGTAGGTACGCCCGCGGGCGGCTGGCGGCACCGCCCGCGTGCGACGCGTCACGCATGCAGCAGGCGCGCCGCTTCGCGCTGTTCGATCGCGACCGCGCGGCGGAATGCGTCGCGGTCCTCGGCGCGCGCGACGTAGTCGCCGAGCACGCCTTCGTGCGGCAGCAGATGCGCGTCGAATGCGATCTTCAGCGTGCTGGCGAGCAGCAGGTCGGCCGCGGTGAAGCGGTCGCCGACGAGCCATGGATGATGGGCGAGCGTTTGCGCGAGTGCGCGTTGCACGCGCGTGATGTTGCCCCAGCCGAATGCGACCGGATTGCCCGACGCGCCGGTGAATTTTTCGGCCATCGCCGGTTCGAGGCAGGTCGGCGTGAAGAACATCCATTGGAGAAAGCGGCCGCGCAGCGGATCGTCGGGCGCGATGCCGAGCCCGGCACCCGGGCAGCGGTCGGCAAGATAGAGCAGCACGGCGCCCGATTCGGCGAACGGCACGCTGCCGTCGTCGAGCGCGGGCAGCTTGGCCATCGGGTTGACCTGCACGAACGCATCGCTGCCCTGTTCGTGCGAGCGCAGGTCGATCGGCACGAGTTCGTACACCACACCGAGCTCTTCGAGCATCCACAACGCCCGGAATGCCCGGGTCTTCGGCCAGTAGTAGAGCTTCATCGTGCCTCCGTGATTGGGTGCAGCTGTCGGTCCGGTGGATGCTCAAGCGTACCCGAGCGCCGGAGGTTCGGACAGGGGCGCCCGGCCAGGGGCGCCCGGTGAGGGGCGGCCATCTGCGAGCGATGACCGGACGCGTGGCGTTTCGAGTGGAAAACCGGGCAAAGCTCGATGTGACAAGGAAGTAAACAAATAACTAGTCATATTCATACTAGTTATGAACGGGATGAAAAATTCCGGCGAAGCCGGCGTCACTTGCCCGGCATCGTGACGCCCGCAGTGCCCGTGCGCACGGCAAGACTCGCATCCGGCCGCATTCGCCGATACGACACGAAACAGGGAAATCATGGGAGACAACTCACGCATGGCAAACGACGATCGCACCACGATCATTCCGGGAAGAACGCCGGCGTCGGCGGCGATGGTGGCCGAGATCAAGCGGGCGATGGCGATCGCCGCGCGGATCAACCGCCTGACATTCGACGATGCCGCGGAAGTCCGCGCATTGTTCGGCGAACTGATCGGCACGCCGGTGGATGACGGCTTCGTGCTGATCCCGCCGTTCCATGCGACGGGCGGCACCGGCATGAAGCTCGGTCGCAACGTGTTCGTCAACCAGAACTGCACGTTCTACGATCTCGGCGGGCTCGCGATCGGCGACGACGTGATGATCGGGCCGAACGTCAGCCTCATCACGTCGGGCCATCCCGTCGAACCTTCGCGGCGGCGCGATTTCGTCGTCGCGAAGCCGATCGTGATCGAGCGCAACGTATGGATCGGCGCCGGCGCGACGATCGTCGGCGGTGTGACGGTGGGCGAGAACTCGGTGGTCGCGGCCGGGGCCGTCGTCACGCGGGATGTTGCGCCGAATGTGCTGGTTGGCGGTAATCCGGCAGCGGTCATCCGGTCGATTGCCGAATGACGTGGCACGAGGGCGCGCGCCCGTTCGAAGCAGTCTGGCCGGACGGATGTGGATAACCGACCCTCGAGGCGACTCGAAACGCTGTGCATGTGAATGGTGAGGGTGCCGTCGAGGCCGTCCGGACGGGGCTTTCCGGTGTCTGCCCGATCGCTGCCGGTGGAGGCTCGCGCCGCGCCTGCCGATGTTTCGACGAAGGCCGCGCAGTGCGATCGGATGTGGATATCCTCATGCCGAAACGACTCGGCGCCTGTGCATTTCACAGGTGAGGGTCGCCGGATGATGCGAAGTGCATGAAGCGGGTTGTGGACAACTCGCCCGCGGAACGAGGCGAAATGCTGTGGAATTCGACGGTGAGGGTCGGCGCCGATCCCGCGGCGCGCCTTTCCCGGCGGGGTTTCCTGACTTTTGCCGAGGTTCGGCGCGCCGCGCATTCTAGCCGAACGCGTGCATCGTGGCCGAATCGCGGATGCGCCGCGACGTGGATATCCCGGCATCGGCTGCCACCCGAAGGGCCGTGCATTCTAACGGTGAGCGCGGTGAAATGGTCTGCAATGCGCCGATTTTGCCGCGCATCGCCGCGTTCGCGAGCGACTCGACGTGCCCGCAAAGGCGCGCATCGACACGCGATAGGCGATCAGCGCACCAGCATGCGATCATTCGGCCGCTCAAGCTCAAGCTCAAGCTCAAGCTCAAGCCCAAGCCCAAGCTCAAGCCCAAGCCAACACCACCTGAAGCGTCGTGCACATCCGGCTCGCACGCGAGCATGTGAGCGAAGATAGCGCGGGCTACCGTGTGGATATCCGACGGCCGAAACGACTCGCGGCACTGTGCATTTCCACGGTGAGCATCAGCGCTCGACCGGCCGATGAGCCGCTTCTGGCACGGAATGCCGGCCGCGGTGGCGCTTCCGGGCTCCCGCCGTTGTTCGGCGGACTCTCGCCCATGTGGATATCCTGCGTTCCGGATCGCTCGAAGTGCTGCGACGGTGAGCATCAGCGCTCGACCGGCCGATGAGCCGCTTCTGGCTCGGAATGCCGCCGGCGCGGTGGCGCTTCCAGGCCCTCCGCCATGGCTCGGCGGATTCTCGTTCATGTGGATATCCTGCGTTCCCGATTACTCGAAGCGCTGCGACGGTGAGCATCAGCGCTCGACCGACCGATGAGCCCCTTCCGGCACGGAATGCCGGCCGGCGGCGCCTTCCGGGGCGCACCCGCTGTCTCCCGGCGGATTCTTGCCCATGTGGATATCCCGCGCGGCGGATCACTCGAAGCGCTGTGGTTTTCAACGGTGAGGGTGCCCGCGGTGGGCGGTTCTGCCGGATCGGACGTGGATAACCGCCATGGAAGCCACTCGAAGCCCTGTGTATTGCAACGGTGAGCGCGAGCCCGCGATTGTGCCGCATGCGGGTTCCGGCCTGCCTGTCCGGGCGAGACACCGGCCGACAAACCCAGTCGCGCCCCTGTGTATTCGATCGGTGAGGGTGAACGCCGGATCGGCGTCATGCGCCATTTCCGGTGTGGATATCCATCGCCGAAACCCACTCGCCGCGCTGTGAATTTCAACGGTGAGCGTCGGCACTCGAGCGTGCCGCATGCCGATAACGGTGTGGATATCCCGGCCCCTGCGCCACTCGAAACCCTGTGCAATCGAATGGTGAGCGCGAGAGCGGGATTGTGGACATCCCGCTCCGCCGCCCAATCGGAACGCTGTGCATCTCAACGGTGAGCGTGACCGCCTCCACCCGCCGAAACCCTTGTCACACGGGGCGCGAGCGTCAACCGCCGCATACCCGGGCCGTCGTCGGGCAATCCCGCGCGTTCCCGGCAAACAGCCCGTCTGCCCCGACACGTCGCCCATCCCGCCCGGCCGCCGCGCGCGAGAACTATCTCAAATTTGGTCAAAAACCTGCGCAGTTTTTCTCGCTACAGCCCCGTCCGAGCAAGATGAGAAAAAACATTCTCGGCTGCGCGCGAAAAAATAGAGCCATTCGCTGCCGTCCCCCACGCGTCGTCCGACGCCTGCCGCGCAGCCCAGAACAGCACAATCAGGAGACTTCCCCCATGACCGCCCGCTTGCCCGTCGATGGCACGCCCGCCTTGTCCGACTACCGCCTGACCGACAACCTGACCGCGACGCGCGGCCGGATCTTCCTGACCGGCACGCAGGCGCTGGTCCGCCTGCTGCTGATGCAGCGCACGGTCGACGCCGAACAGGGGCTCAACACGGCCGGCTTCGTCAGCGGCTATCGCGGTTCGCCGCTCGGCATGGTCGACCAGCAGCTGTGGAAGGCGAAGAAGCTGCTCGACGCCGGCGGCGTGCGCTTCCTGCCCGCGATCAACGAGGAACTCGGCGGCACGGCCGTGCTCGGCACGCAGCGCGTCGAGGCCGATCCCGAGCGCACGGTCGAGGGCGTATATGCGATGTGGTACGGCAAGGGCCCGGGCGTCGATCGCGCGGGCGACGCGCTGAAGCACGGCAACGCGTACGGTTCGTCGCCGCATGGCGGCGTGCTGGTCGTCGCGGGCGACGACCACGGCTGCGTGTCGTCGTCGATGCCGCACCAGAGCGACTTCGCGATGATCGCGTGGCACATGCCGGTCGTGAACCCGGCGAACATCGCCGACATGCTCGAATTCGGCCTGTACGGCTGGGCGCTGTCGCGCTACTCGGGCGCGTGGGTCGGTTTCAAGGCGATCTCCGAAACGGTCGAGTCGGGCTCGACCGTCGACCTCGACGCGCTGCAGACGCACTGGCCGGCGCCTGAAGGCTTCACGCCGCCGGCGGGCGGCCTGCACAACCGCTGGCCGGACCTGCCGAGCCTGACGATCGAAGCGCGCCTTGCCGCGAAGCTCGACGCGGTGCGCCATTTCGCGCGCACCCACAGCATCGACAAGTGGATCGCGCCGAGCGCGCAGGCGAATGTCGGCATCGTGACCTGCGGCAAGGCGCACCTCGACCTGATGGAAGCACTGCGCCGCCTCGACCTGACGGTGGCCGACCTCGACGCGGCCGGCGTGCGGATCTACAAGGTCGGCCTCTCGTATCCGCTCGAGATGACGCGCATCGAGACCTTCGTCGACGGGCTCGCCGAAGTGCTCGTGATCGAGGAGAAGGGCCCGGTCATCGAGCAGCAGATCAAGGACTATCTGTACAACCGCACGGAGGGCGCGCGCCCGCGCGTGCTCGGCAAGCACGATGCCGAAGGCGCCTGCCTGCTGTCCGAGCTCGGCGAGCTGCGCCCGTCGCGCATCCTGCCCGTGTTCGCCGAATGGCTCGCGCGCCACAAGCCGGCGCTCGACCGCCGCGAGCGCGTCGTCGATCTCGTCGCGCCGCAGATCCTGTCGAACGAGGCGGATGCCGTGAAGCGCACGCCGTACTTCTGCTCGGGCTGCCCGCACAACACGTCGACGAAGGTGCCGGAAGGCTCGATCGCGCAGGCCGGCATCGGCTGCCACTTCATGGCGTCGTGGATGGAGCGCGACACGACGGGGCTGATCCAGATGGGCGGCGAGGGCGTCGACTGGGCCGCGCACGCGATGTTCACCAACACGAAGCACGTGTTCCAGAACCTCGGCGACGGCACCTACTTCCACTCGGGCATCCTCGCGATCCGCCAGGCGGTCGCCGCGAAAGCGAACATCACGTACAAGATCCTCTACAACGACGCGGTCGCGATGACGGGCGGCCAGCCGGTCGACGGCAGCATCTCGGTGCCGCAGATCGCGCGGCAGGTCGAGGCGGAAGGCGTGTCGCGCTTCGTTGTCGTGTCCGACGAACCGGAGAAGTACGACGGTCACCACGGGCTGTTCCCGAAAGGCACGACGTTCCATCACCGCAGCGAGCTCGACACGGTGCAGCGCGAGCTGCGCGAGACGCCGGGCGTCACCGTGCTGATCTACGACCAGACCTGCGCGGCCGAGAAACGCCGCCGCCGCAAGAAGGGTGAATTCCCCGACCCGGACAAGCGCCTGTTCATCAACGATGCGGTGTGCGAAGGCTGCGGCGACTGCGGCGTGCAGTCGAACTGCCTGTCAGTCGAGCCGCTCGAGACGCCGCTCGGCCGCAAGCGCCGCATCGACCAGTCGTCGTGCAACAAGGACTATTCGTGCGTGAACGGCTTCTGCCCGAGCTTCGTGACGGTCGAGGGCGCGGCGCTGAAGAAGGCCGCCGGTGCCGCATTCGACGAAGCCGCGCTCGCCGCGCGCGTCGATGCGCTGCCGGTGCCCGCGACGCATCTCGACGCGGCGCCGTTCGACATGCTCGTGACGGGCGTCGGCGGCACGGGCGTCGTGACGGTCGGCGCGCTGATCAGCATGGCCGCGCACCTCGAAGGCAAGAGCGCGTCGGTGCTCGACTTCATGGGCTTCGCGCAGAAGGGCGGCTCGGTGCTGTCGTTCGTGCGGATCGCGTCGAGCGACCGGTGGCTGAACCAGGTGCGCATCGACACGCAGCAGGCCGACGTGCTGCTCGCGTGCGACATGGTTGTGGGCGCGAGCGCCGAGGCGTTGCAGACGGTGCGTCATGAACGTTCGCGGATCGTCGTCAACACGCACCGGATCCCGAATGCATCGTTCGTGCAGAACCCCGACGCGAACCTGCATGCGGACGCGCTGCTCGAGAAGATGCGTCACGCGGCCGGCGACGGCTACCTGTCGAGCTGCGACGCGCAGGCGCTCGCCGCGAAGTTCCTCGGCGACTCGATCGGCGCGAACATCCTGATGCTCGGTTATGCATGGCAGCTCGGCCTCGTGCCGGTGTCGCTCGCGGCGATGATGCGCGCGATCGAGCTGAACAACGTCGCGGTGCCGATGAACAAGCTCGCGTTCTCGATCGGCCGGATGGCGGCCGGCGATGCGGCGGGCCTCGATGCGTTGTGGAACGCGCGCCACACGGTGGCCGCGCATGCCGCGCCGGAGACGCTCGCCGAGCTGATCGCCGATCGCGAGGCGCGTCTCTATGCGTACGGTGGCGCCCGTTATGTCGAGCGCTACCGTGCGCTCGTGAGCGCGGCGCGTGCGAAGGACGACGATTCACTCACGCGCGCGGTCGCGACGACGTTCTACCGGCTGCTCGCGGTGAAGGACGAATACGAGGTCGCGCGGCTGTACGCGGACGACGCGTTCCGCACGGCGCTCGAAGCGCAGTTCGAAGGCGTGCCGGGGCAGGCCTATCGCGTGAAGTTCAACCTCGCGCCGCCGACGGTCGCGAAGGCCGGCAGCGACGGCAGCGTGCCGAAGAAGCGCGTGTTCGGCCAGTGGATGTGGCCGGTGTTCGGTGTGCTGGCGCGCGTGCGCAGCCTGCGCGGCACGTGGCTCGACCCGTTCGGCCGCACCGTCGAGCGCAGGATGGAACGCGCGCTTGCCGACGACTACGAGACGACGCTCGCGCGGGCGCTCGCCGCGATGACGGCCGGCAATGCGGCGCTGGTCGCGCAACTGGCCGACCTGCATGCCCGCGTGCGCGGCTTCGGTCACGTGAAGGTGCGCAACCTGGCCGGCGTGAAGCGCGCGGAGCGCGAGCTCGCGCTGCAGCTCGGCATCGATGCGGCGACGAGCGCGGCCGTGCAGCACGCGCTCGACGAGATGAAGGGCGCGGGCATGCTGAAGGGGATTCCGGTCGTGGTCGCGAAGTAACGCGCACGCGGGCGGATGTGAAAACGGCGCCGCTGATGTGAACTGCACCCCAAAAGTTGGACTAGATCCAACCTTTGGGGTGTTTTTCATGACGAAGTACGACGACCATTCCCGCCGTGACCTCCCGTGCCGGATCAGGTGCCGCGCACGGCACTCGTCGTCCGATGGCGACGCCGCACCATCCAGACGCTAACCAGGAAACCCGTGACGAGTGGCACGAGCATCCATTCGAGGCCGATGCGCATCGCGTGCGCGTGTGCTGCCGCGCCGCCGCCCTCGCCCAGCGCGCCGAAGAACGCGCCGCCGATGCAGGCGGCCGCGAACGCAGCGCCGATGTAGAGCATCGCGACGATCGCGCCGGCGGTCATGCCGGCATGCCGCGCGTCGACGCCCGCGAGCACGATCCGCTGCAGCGATGGCAGCGCCAACCCCTGTCCGGTTCCCGCAATCAGGAGGCCGATGTAAAACGCCAGCTCCGGCGCGCCGTGGCCCAGTTGCGATGCGCAGAGTGCGAAGCCGCCGGCGAGGCAGCCGAACCCGAGCGGCATCAGGCCCTCGCCGATGCGGCGGGCGAGCCATGGCGTCGCGAGCGGCCCGAGCAGATAGCCAGCACCGTAGGGAGCAAGACCGAGGCCCGATTGCAGCGGGGTCCAGCCGAGACCTTCCTGCAGGTAGATGCCATAAGTGAGAAAGAACGCCGCGATGCTGTAGAAGAGGAACGCGAGCAGCAAGCCGATTGCCACGACTGGCTGGCTCAACACCGCCACATCGACGAGCGGATCGCGCGCCTGCTGCGCAATCCAGCGCTCGATCCGGATGAACGCAACGAATGCCGGTATGCACAGGCCGAGACTCCAGAACGTCCATGCGGGCCAGTGCAGCTCGCGGCCGACAGTCAGCGGATAGATCAGCAGCATCAGCGCAATTGTCAGTGCGACCATGCCCGGAACGTCGATGCGCGCGCGGCGCTCCGCACGGCTCTCGGGCAGATACCGCCAGGTTCCCACCAGCGCGAGCATGCCGATCGGCACATTCACGAGAAATACCACGCGCCAGTCGAGTCCCCAGGGATGCAGATCGATCAGCGCGCCACCGCCGACTTGCCCTGCCACCGACGCGAGCCCGAACACGAACCCGTAGAGGCCCATCAGGCGCGCCTGCATCTGCGCAGGAAAGACAGTGCGGATCGACGCAAGGACCTGCGGCGTGATCAGTGCCGCGCTGATGCCCTGCACGACGCGGCTCGCGACCAGCACCTCGCCGCTCATCGCCATGCCGCACAGCGCCGATGCAACGACGAAGGCTGCCATGCCGATCATGAAGATCCGCCGGCGTCCGTACAGATCGCCCAGGCGCCCGCCGGTGATCAGGACGACGGCATATGCGAGCGCGTATGCGGAGACCGTGAGCTGGATCTGCGCGTCGCTGGCTTTCAGGCCGACGTGAATCGCAGGCAGCGCTAGATTGACGATGAAGTAATCCAGCGGCGGCAGGAATACGCCTGTATAGAGCGACGCGAGCGCGAGGCCGCGGCGCAGGGAGGACGCTTCGATAGTCATGCGCGTGATCGGGAAAGGAATGACATGGTTTGCACGATAGCAACAAGTGGCACTAGTATCTAAGCCCACTTTCAGAGATTGAATCACTCCACTTTCAGGCCATGAGCAAACGTGCCACTCCACCCGTCTGGGGCGCATTCGCCGTCGATCCCGCAGCGGCGCTGCCGTTTCAGGAGCAGATCGCACGTCACCTGCGCGAGGCGGTGCTGCGCGGCCACCTGCGTCCCGGCGCGCGCCTGCCGTCGACGCGATCGTTCGCGGCCGAACTGGGCGTGTCGAGGCAGACCGTCGTGCTGGCGTACGACAGGCTCATCGCGGAGGGCTATGCGCGCGGGCAGCGCGGCTCCGGCGTCTACGTGCCGGACGTGTTGCCGGAGGATCTGGCGCCGCCCGTCGCCACGGCACCGCTGTCCGTTACCGCAGCGCGCGGCGATGCGTACCCGGCGCTCTCCGAGCGGGGCCGCCGTTTGACTGGGCTGCCTGTCACGCCGGTGCCGCGCGGGCCGGGCCTGCTCGCGCCCGGTACCCCCGCGTTCGATGCGTTCCCGTACGACACGTGGACTCGACTGTCCGCCCGCTTCTGGCGCAGCCGGCCGACCGTCGATCAGCTCGGCTACGCCGATTCGGCCGGATACCGCCCGCTGCGCGAGGCGATCGCCGAACATCTGGGCGTGACGCGCGGCCTGCCGTGCGATGCTGACGACGTCGTGATCACGTCCGGCTCGCAGCACGCGATCGAGCTAGCCGCACGCCTGCTGATCGACGCGGGCGATACGGTGTGGATCGAGAACCCGGGATTCGTCGCGGGGCACAGCGCGGTCGAAAGCGCGGGCGCACGTGCGGTGCCGGTGCCGGTCGACGCGGAGGGCCTCGACGTCGAGGCCGGCGAACGGCTCGCCGCGGACGCGCGCCTCGCGGTGGTGACGCCGTCGCATCAGTACCCGCTCGGCGTGACGATGAGCCTGCGGCGCCGGCTCGCGCTGCTGGACTGGGCCGAGCGTGCGGACGCCTGGATCGTCGAGGACGATTGCGACGGCGACTACCGCTATGCCGGCCGGCCGCTGCACCCGCTGCGCGCGCTCGGCCGGCAATCGGCCGCGAATCGCGTGATCTACGTCGGCACGTTCGCGAAGGTCCTCGCGCCCGGCTTAAGGATCGGTTTCCTGATCGCGCCGCCGGGGCTCGCCGGGGCGTTTGCGCACGCCCGCGCACTGGTTGACCGGCAATCGCCGACACCGTTGCAGGTCACGCTCGCGGAATTCATCGGGGAAGGGCATTTCGCGACGCACCTGCGCCGCATGCGGATGCTTTATGCGGAGCGCCGGGATGCGCTGCTGGCCGCACTCGAATGTCACTGCGCGGGCCTGCTCGAATGGGGCGGCGCGCCCGATGCCGGTCTGCATCTCGTCGCGAAGCTGCGTGGCGCGGCTGCGCCGGACGCGGATCTCGCGGTATGGGAAGCTGCAGCGGCGCTCGGACTGCAGACGCCGCCACTGTCTCCGCATTACCGCGACGGCGGCGAGGCCGGGCTCGTGATCGGTTTTGGCGCGACGCTGCCGGGCAACATGCGGGACGCCGTGCTGCGGCTGCGGCGCGCCATCGCGGCCTGACGGCGCGCCGCCAGTCAGGCGACGTAGTTGTCGGCGATGCAGCGCGAGTAATACGCGAGGCTGCGCTTGGGTACACGTTGTTGCGTATTCGGGTCGACGTGAACCAGCCCGAATTTCTTTGCGAATCCGCTGCCCCATTCCCAACTGTCGAGCCCTGCCCAGTAGAACACGCCGCCGAGACGCACGCCCTGCCGGTACGCGTCGTGCGCGGCGTTCAGGTAGCTGGCGAGATAGTCGATGCGCGGCCCGTCGTCGACGATGCCGCCGCTCGGCGCGGGCTCCTTGATCGCGAACCCGGTCTCGGTGACGATGATCCGCGGTGCGCCATAGTCGTTGTGCACGCGCAGCAGCATCTCGGATATCCCGTACGGTTCGACCAGATAGGCCATCGTCTGGATCTCGTTCTGCGGGCTGGCGGCCAGCGCGAAGCCCGTGCCATTCGCGCCCGCCTTCACGTAGAAGCAGTTGTAGTACTGCACGCCGAGGAAATCGGGGCTGGCGGCGATCGTGCCGGGCTGATCGGCGAACACATCCCAGTTGCTTTGTCCGCGGCCGTCCCGGCTTTCGATCTGCGGCGCCGCCGTGGCGACGCCCCATACGAAGCCGTCGGCGAAACGGGCGGACGAGTCGATCGAATCGCCGCCGCAAGCAGTGAGCATGCCGCTGCCGAGCACGGCTGCGCCTTGCGTCAGGAAACGTCGGCGGCCTCGAAGCGAAGGGGCGTTCGTCGAGTTTCGATGGATCGGCATAGCAAGATTCAGCCTGCCTGAAAGAATGGATTGTCGTTAGGATTCCAATTCGAGACGGGCAGAAAGCCGGCATGGCCTGCATCCCGAAAGGACGATCAATGGCGCGGCATCGGCGCGCAGCGGTTTTCCGGGCTCGGCGAAACGCGCGGCGCGACGGATCCCCGGGGAAACGTCAATGCTAGCCGCGCGTTGTGTAAGTTTTTTTAGAGGGACCGACAAATCGGACAAGCGGGGCAAGCCGCCGCCGGCAGGTCGTTGCCGCGATCGGCAACGAGACGGGGCCGCCTCGCGTATCGAATCAGACGATGCCTTTCTTGCGCGTCGACAGCGCCGTTTCAGACAGGTCGATCTCGCGCAGCAGTTTCGTCAGCGTCTCGTCGGAAATCTTGCTGTCGCTGCGCAGCCGGTACAGCGCGGTGCGTTCCGCGCGCACGGCCGCGATCCGCATCTGCAGTTCCATCGTTTCGGCCTGCTTTGCTTCGGCGCGCGGCGTGGGGCCGTCCTCGGCGAGCGTCGCGAGGCGGCGGCGGTACTGGTCCATCACGCGTGCGGAGATATCCGCGCAGCGCGCGGCGCCCGATTCGTCGAGATCGGCCGAGATCGCGTCGTGCGACGAGTCGATCGCGCGGATCGCGGCCTGCGCGGCGGCCGCGCGCGCGGCGCGTTCCTCGTCGCCGAGCGGGCTGCGCGACGAACGCACGCCGCGCAGCAGCAGCGGCAGGCCGATCACCGCGACGACGAGCGAGCCGAGGATCACCGCCGACGCGACGAAGACCGCGGTGTCGCGGCCCGGCAGCGGCACGCCGTCGGACAGCGCGACCGGAATCGACAGCACGCCGGCGAGCGTGACCGCGCCGCGCACGCCGCCGACCGTCATCACCGCGATCGTGCGGGTGCCGGCCATCGTGCCGGCGAGGCCCTGGCGCGCGGCGCGACGGCTCGCGAACCAGCGCAGCAGCCAGACCCACAGGAAGCGGATCGCGTACAGCGCGAGCATCATCGCGCAGACGTTGACGATCATCCGGCCGACGAGCGCGTCGCTCGTGTGGTGCGCGTCGACGAGCGTGCGGCCGATGATGTGCGGCAGCTGCAGCCCGAGCATGATGAACACCATGCCGTTGAACACGAACTCGATCATCGCCCACGTGCTTTCGGCGCGCACGCGCGATGCGACGGTGCTTTTGCGCGAGAAGCTCGTGTAATTCATCATCATCCCGGCCGACACGGCCGCCAGCACGCCCGACAGCTCGAGATGCTCGGCGAACAGGTAGGCCGCGAACGGCACGAGCAGCGTCATCACGATGCCGGGGGCCGGATCGCCTTCCTGCTCGGCGTTCAGGAAGCGCGTCGACAGCGCGCTGAACGCCCACGACACGATCGCGCCCGTCGCAAGGCCGCCGGCCGCGACGATCACGAACGTGACCGACGCGTCGCGCAGCGAGAACATGCCCGTCAGCGCGGCCGCGATCGCGAATTTCAGCGCGACGAGGCCCGACGCGTCGTTCATCAGCGCCTCGCCTTCGAGGATGTGCATCAGCTGCGGCGGAATCCGGCCCTTTCCTGCGATGCCCGACAGCGCGACCGCGTCGGTGGGCGACAGCACGGCCGCGAGCGCGAACGCGATCGGCAGCGGCAACTCGGGTATCAGCCAGTGCGCGAAGTAGCCCACTGCGAGTACCGTCATGAACACGAGCCCGAATGCGAGCATCAGGATCGCGCGGCGCTGCAGGTACAGCTCGCGCTTCGGAATCCGCCAGCCGTCCGCGAACAGCAGCGGCGGAATGAACAGCAGCATGAAGATTTCGGGATCGAACGTGACGTGCAGGTTCAGCTTCGGCCACGCGAGCATCGCGCCGAAGGCGATCTGCATCAGCGGCAACGGCAGCTGGAACGGCAGGATGCGCGTGACGGCGCCGGACAGCGCGACGGTCAGCAGCAGGATCAGGACGGTGAAGACGATTTCCATCGATACGGCGAATACGGGGAATGAAACGATCGTACGGAGTGTAGCGTGACAGCGTGACGGGTGCGTTCGAGCGGCCGGTGCGTGCGCACGAAACTGGTGCGTCGCGCGTGTGCCACGGTGGTGCGGCGGCCCGGTGAGCCCGCGCGGCGCATGGGTTCTACGCGCCTTGCACGGAGCTTGCTTGATGCTGGTCAACCGTCCGGCTTCGACCGGGCAACCGAGGGTCCAACCATGACATTGCACGCGCCGTTCGCCTTGCCGGGCGCCGCGTTCGAAGGCATTACCAGGAGGAAGGCATGACGATCGTGCAACAGGAGCGTCCGGCCGCTGCGTCGCCGTACCGGTTCGAGCGGGAGGTGAGTTCCGGCCTCGAACGTCTGGCGACGCAGCACCGCGACCTGACGCTCACGACCGTGTTCCAGCCGATTTTCAGCCTGTCGCACCAGCGTGCGGTGGGCTACGAGGCGCTGCTGCGCGCGCACGATGCGCTCGACCGCGCGGTGTCGCCGCTCGACGTGTTCGGCGAAGCCGCGCGCCAGGGCGAACTGCTGCAGCTCGACCGGCTCGCGCAGGCGCTGCATCTCGAGAACTTCGCGCTGCTCGGCGCCGAGCGCGAGTGGCTGTTCCTCAACGTGCATCCGGGGGTGCTCACCGACCCGTTCCAGGCGGCCGCGCTGCTCGCGAACCTGAAGCGGCTCGGCATGCCGCCGCGCCGCATCGTGCTCGAAGTGCTCGAGCAGCGCGCGGAGGACGTCGAGCGGCTGGCCGAGGCCGTGCGCGAATTCCGCACGCACGGTTTCCTGATCGCGCTCGACGATTTCGGCGCGGGCCACTCGAATCTCGAGCGGATCTGGCAACTGAACCCGGACATCGTGAAGCTCGACCGGATCATGCTGTCGCACGCGGCGCACCGCACCGGGCTCACAGCGATCCTGCACGGGCTCGTGACGCTGCTGCACGAGGCCGGCAAGCTGGTGCTCGTCGAGGGGATCGAGACCGAGCACGAGGCGCAGATCGCGCTGTCGTGCGAGGCCGATTTCGTGCAGGGCTACTACTTCGGCCGGCCGGCGCCGGGGCTGCCCGACAGCGCGGCCGCGACGGGCTGCATCGGCGAGCTGACCGAGCGTTTTCGCCAGCAGACCGAGGCGCGCGAGCGGCGCGATGCGCAGCGGCTCGCGCCGTACCTGCGCGCGTTCGAACGCGCGGCCGAGCGCCTCGCGGCCGGCGAGCCGCTCGACGAGGTGTGCTGGAACTTCCTCGCGCTCGACGCGGCCGCGCGCTGCTTCCTGCTCGACGCGCACGGCCGCCAGTCGGGCCGCAACGTCGTGCTGCGCGCCGACCGCGCGCTCGCCGAGGCACGCTTTTCGCCGCTGGCGGACGCACAGGGCGCGAACTGGCTGCGCCGGCCGTATTTCCGCTCGGCGATCGCCGAGCCGGGGCGGGTGCAGGTCACGCGGCCGTACCTGTCGATCAACGAGGCGCAGCCGTGCGTGACGCTGTCGGTGGCCGTGCGCGTCGGCGATACGCAGCGCGTGCTGTGCGGCGATATCGACTGGGCCGACGACGAAGCGGACGCCGGCTAGCGACGCGCGCACCGCAGGCGGCGAGCAGGGCGATCCGGGCCGGCGCGGGCGGCCCGTTGCGCTCGCCCCGCGCTTCCCCGACAATGGCGCGACCGCGGCCATCGTGACCGCGGGCGCGCCGTCCCGGGGGCCACCATGGCGGCGAATAACAAGGAAAACACAATGAAAAGACCGATTTCGCTGACCATTCTCGCGTGGATCATCATCGTGACCAACGCGATCACGTGCATCTATACGCCATTCACGATCGGCATGCCGACCACCCAGGCGCTGCTGTCGCACTACCTGCTGCCCGTCTGGGCGACGCTCGGCATCAGCGTGCTCATCGAAGCCGTGAACGTCGTGATCGGCATCGCGATCCTCAAGGGCCGCGAATGGTCGCGCAAGGCCTATATCGTGACGGCGGTGTTCGGTTTCGCGTTCTCGTTCGTCAACATGCCGGCGTCGATGTTCGCGGTGCTGATCCCCGGCTTCCTGCTGTTCGCCCTGTTCGTCTACCTGCTGTTCCGGCGCCCCGCGACCGCGTATTTCCGTCAGGCGAGCGCATGAGCGTCGTGCGCAACGCGCTCGCGATCGTGCTGTTCGCGATCGCGGGCATGTGCGTGATCACCGCGCAGATGATGGCGTTCATGAAGCTCGGCCATACGCGGGCGATGCTCGTGTTCGTTGCCGTGTTGTTCGTGCTGTCGGCCGTGTTCCTGGCCGTGGGCGCCTTCGCCGGCGCGTTCCGGCCGCGCGCGCGTGGCGCGGGCATCGCACTGCTCGTCGCGTCCGCGACCACCGCGTTCGGGATGATCGGCTGGGTGACGCTCCTGCTGGCGCCGGGGATCGTCGACGTGATGCAGCAGCAGGGCGTCGACGTGAATGCGCGGATGTTCCGATTCGCGCCCGGCGCCGTGGTGACCGGCCTGTCCGCGCTCGTCGGCGTGTGGCTCGCGCGGCGCGGCTGACGGTGGGACTCGCGACGGGGCTGACGGGGCGCCGCTGACGGCGGGGCGCCCGTCACGCTGGCGCCCGTCGCGCGGCTCGGCTAGGATGCGCGAATTGTCCTGACGATTCGCGGGCCGCCCATGAGCCGAAACGCCGCTTCTTCCATTCTCCTCGAAGTGATCGCCACGACCGTCGGCGACGCGAAGGCCGCCGCCCGCGCGGGCGCTGACCGCCTCGAACTCGTGACCGCGATCACCGAAGGCGGGCTGACGCCGAGCGTCGGCCTGATCGAAGCCGTCGTGGCCGCCGTGCCGATTCCCGTCAACGTGATCGTGCGGCCGCACAGCCGGTCGTTCGTCTATGACGCCGACGACCTGCGCGTGATCGAGCGCGACGTGCGCGCGGCCGTCGCGGCCGGTGCGAACGGCGTCGTGTTCGGCGCGCTCGACGCGCGCGGCGACGTCGATCTGGGCGCGCTGGCCCGCATCGCGGCCGCGGCGGACGGCCGCGCGCTGACGTTCCACCGCGCGTTCGACGTGTCGCGCGATCTCAACGCCGCGTTCGACGCGCTGCTGCGCGTGCCGGCCGTCACGTCGGTGCTGACGTCGGGCGGCCATCCGTCGGTGCTCGACGCGGTCGCGACGATCACGCGGCTGGTGCGTCAGACGGCAGGCTCGACCTGCACGGTGCTGGCCGGCTCGGGGCTCACGGTCGATGCGGTCGGCGATTTCGTGCGCGCGACCGGCGTGCGCGCGGTGCATTTCGGCTCGGGCGTGCGGCCGCGCGGCGAGGTGCTGGCACCGGTCGACGAACTGCTCGTCGCGAAGGTGCGCGCGACCATCGACGGGGCCGCGTCGCACGTGTGAGGTGCGCGGCTGCCACGGCGCGACGAATCACGCCAGCGCGCGGCAGACGATTGCGCGGCCCGCGGCGGCACGCGTACCCCGTCACGTATTGCGCACGAACCAGGTACGTTTCGCGGTGCCCAGCAGCGCGCGATAGACGGCCCACGACACGACGAACGTCGCGGGCGCCGACAGCGACGCGGCGAACCCCGTCGCCTGGTTTAGCGCGAGTCCCGTGAACGCGCCGGCGAACCATGCGGTCAGCCCGCCCGGATTGAAGGTCGGCACATGGGCGTCGCGGCATTCGACGTCGTCGCCGACGAGTTGCCCGTACCGGCCGGACAGGATGTGCGCGAGCGCGACGCCGACCCACGCGACGACGAAGATGCCCTGGTACGCGAGCGCCTGCAGGATTCGCGAGAAGATGTCCGCCATCATCAGCGCATAGACGACCGCGCCGACCACGAGTGCCCACACGAACTTCGGCGCGCGCACGCCGGCCACCTTCAGGAAGAACGCCTGCATGTTGACGGTCGCGAGGTAGTAGTTCGCGGTGTTGATGCGGGATTGCGTGACCCACACGAACAGCAATCCCCACACCCCCATCAGCTTCAGCAGCGCGAGCACGACCGATACTTCGGAAAGCGTACCGAGCCCCGGAATCGTGCTGACGAGATAGATGCCGGCCGCGCCGTTGACGAGAAACGTGACGAGGTAAAACGGCATCCCGAAGTTGAAGCGGCCGTGATAACCCGCGTCTTCCTTGCGGCCGAAGCGCGCGTAGTCGAACGTGAACATCATCAGCACCCACACGCCCATGTAGTAAACGAAGCAGTGCCACCAGCCGCCGGCAGGCGCGTTGCCGGCCGGCCCGAAATCGAGCCACGCCGCGTTGTAGCCGTATTCGGCCGTCGCGAGCCCGACCGCCGCGAGGAGCCCGAGCAGGTAGAACGGCAGCAGCACGCCGTTGAACTTGTCGAGCCAGTGCTGCACGCTGCCGAACACGAGCGGCACGCTGTAGCAGACGACGAGCAGCGCGGCCCATTTGTAGTCGAGCGCCGGAAACTGGTGGTGCGCGGCAACCGCAATCACCGAGCCCTCGAACACCGCGTAGTAGATCGCGGTCGCGAAGAAGATCAGTGTCGCGAGCGCCGCGCCGGCGCTGCCGAACAGCACGCGCGAGAACAGCGCGACCGAGAGTCCCGTGCGGATCGCATAGCGGCTGATGATCGTGTTGACGAGGCCGTACGACACGACCGACAGCGCCATCCCGATCAGCGCGTTGCGCGCGCCATAGGTGAGCGCGAGCGTGGCGCCCACGACGATGTAGAACACCGCGCTGCACACGGCCCACCACGCCATCGTCAGCGAGAAGGGCGGCATGCGCGCGTGGTCGGGGACGGCGAGCGTCGACAGGTCGAGATCCTCGTCGGTACGGGCCTGAGCCAGGTTGGCCATGATCGTGCTCCTTGATGCGCAGAAGTTGCGAACGACGTCTCGGCCGCGGCACAGGCGATCCGCAGGGTTGCCCCGACGTCGGGCGGGCAACCGGTTCGGCAGGAACAGCGCGCAGGCGTCCCCGCCGCGCGGCGCTCGGCCGGGCGGGCGGAAGACGGACAGCGAAAAGGGGGCGGCGACGAACGGCGCCCGGCACGCGAACCGGGCGCCCGGTGCTCAGTCCCGCAGCACGGCGCGCAGCAGCGCGAGGCGCCGCTGGTACTCGCGGCGCGCGGCGAGCGCGTCGGCCATCGTCACGCGCACGAAGCGCGCGCGGTGGTTGGGCTGCATCTGGCCGATCAGGTCCATGTCGGCGCTGATGACCGTGCCGATCGTCGCGTAACCGCCGCCCGACACCGCGTCGCGGTGCAGGATGATCGGCTCGAGCCCGGCCGGCACCTGGATCGAGCCGATCGGGTAGCACGCGTCGACGATGTTCGACGGATCGGCGCCCGCGCCGAATGGCTGCTCGCGCGGCCGGAACTGCAGCGCGCGGCCGTTCTTGTAGCGATAGCCGATGCGATCGGCTTCGGGCGCGACCGTCCATTCGTCGTCGAAGAAGGTGTGCGCCGAATCGTCGGTGAGCCGGTAGTGGTACAGGCCCGTCAGGACCCGCAGCTCGACCTGGTTGTCGAGCGGCCGGCTCACGGCCGCCGGCAGCTCGCGCCCTTCGCGATGTGTGCCGACGGGGGCGCCCAGCGGCAACCGGTCGCCTTTCTGCAGGCGCCGGCCCGCGTGGCCGCCGATCGCGCCGAGCGCGTAAGTCGAGCGGCTGCCGAGCACGACCGGCACGTCGATGCCGCCCGCGACGGCGAGATACGCGCGTGCGCCCGCCTTCACGTAATTGAACGACAGCACGCTGCCTGCGCCGATCCGCAGCGCGACGTTGCAGCGCTGGCCGATGCCGTCGATCTTCGGCGTCATCTCGGCGCCGGTGACGGCGATCAGCGCATCCGTATGGAACCGCAGCTCGGGGCCGAGCAGCGTGCATTCGAGTACGGCGGCTTCTTCGGGATTGCCGACCAGCAGATTCGCCGCGCGCGATGCGTACTGGTCGAGCGAGCCCGACGGCGGGATGCCGACGTGGTAGTAGCCTTGCCGGCCCATGTCCTGGACCGACGTCGCGAGGCCGGGTTTCACGACCTCGATCAGGTTGTGCGCGTCAGCTTGCATGCAGCACCTCGACGAGAGAGCGGTTGTACGCATCGGGATCGCGCAGGAATGCGTCGAGCGAGAATTTCACCGGGCGCACGCGCAGGGAAAAGGTGCCGGCCTCGACGTCGGCCACCGCGGCGTCGTAGGTCACGCGATCGATCGGCTGGAATTTCACGATGTCGCCGGGCCGGAAGAACACCATGAACTCGCGCAGGTAGTCGAGCCGCTGCGCGGGGTCGAAGATCGGCGCCGGCGTCACGCCGAACATCTGGTAGCCGCCCGCGCCGCGTACCGAGTAGATGCAGCCGAAACAGCCGCCGTGGCCCACGGTGAGCTTCGGCGTGTCGGTGCGCGGCCGCAGGTATTTCGGCACTTCGAGCTGGCGTTCGCGCTCGACCATCTGGTACATGAACGGCAGGCCCGCGACGAAGCCGACCATCGACACGAACCATGGCGACCCCGAGTGCGCGGCGATGAAGGCATCGACGTCGCGCTTGCCGTTGATGCGCGCCGCGTATTCGAGATCGGTCGACGACGGATCCTGGTGGCGTTCGCGAAACCGCATCAGCGTCTCGTGCGTCCATGGGTCGTTGTACAGCACCGGCACCTCGACGATGCGCGTATCGAGTTCGAGTGGCGCGTCGCCGACTTCGGCCTCGATCGTCTTCAACAGCGCGACAAGCGCATCGGGCTCGATCACGTCCGGGTCGTAGCGCACCTGGTAGGACGCATTCGCCGGACAGATCTCGGTGATGCCCGGCACCGCGCGGCGCTGCAGTTCGCGCGTGATCGCCGTGCCCTTGAAGAATGCGTCGAGCGACATCGATTCGCTGATTTCGACGAACACGAATTCGTCGCCGCCGAAGGTATAACGGGTCGTCACATCGCCTCCCCGACGCGCACGGCGTCTGCATGTTCGGCTGCGTGTTGCTGCGTGGCGGCTGTTGCGGCCTCACGCCATTGCGGCATCCACGCTTCGAGGAAATTCGTGTGATAGTGCCCGGCGCGTACGTCGTCGTCGGCGAGCAGCGCGACGTGCAGCGGCGCGGTCGTCTTCAGGCCGCCGACGTGCAGCTCGCCCAGCGCGCGGGCCAGGCGCTGCAGCGCGGCCGCACGGCTCTCGTCGTGCACGATCAGCTTCGCGAGCAGCGAATCGTAGAACGGCGGCACGACGTAGCCCGGATAGAGCAGCGAATCGACGCGCACGCCGGGGCCGGTCGGCCACACCAGTGTGTCGATCCGGCCGGGGCTCGGGCGGAAATCCTGCAACGGATCTTCCGCGTTGATCCGGCATTCGAGCGCCGCGCCGCGCATCGCGATGTCCTGCTGCGCGAAGCGCAGCGGCTCGCCGTCGGCGATGCGCAGCGTCTCGCGCACGAGATCGATGCCGGTGATCGCCTCGGTCACCGGATGCTCGACCTGGATGCGCGTGTTCATCTCGATGAAGTAGAACTCGCCGCGCGCGTCATCGAACAGGTATTCAAGCGTGCCCGCGCTGCGATAGCCGACCGCCTGCGCGAGCCGCGTGGCCGACGCGCACAGTGCGTCGCGCTGCGCGGGCGTGAGCGAAGGCGACGGCGCTTCCTCGAGGATTTTCTGGCGCCGCCGCTGCAGCGAGCATTCGCGCTCGAACAGGTGGACGACGTGACGGCCGTCGCCGAGCACCTGCACCTCGATGTGGCGCGCCCGCGCGATGAAGCGTTCGAGGTACACGCCGCCGTCGCCGAACGCCGCCTGCGCCTCGCGCTGCGCGAGCGGCAGCTCGGCGTCGAGCTGCGCGGCGTCATGCGCGACGCGGATGCCGCGCCCGCCGCCGCCGGCGGCCGCCTTGATCATGATCGGGTAGCCGATGCGCGCGGCGACGTCCCGCGCCTCGTCGAGCGACTGCACGACGCCGTCGCTGCCGGGCACGGTCGGCACGTTGGCGCGCCGCGCGGTTTCGCGTGCGCGGGCCTTGTCGCCCATCGTGGCGATCACCTGCGAGTCCGGGCCGACGAAGATCAGGCCGGCCGCCTCGACCCGCGCGGCGAAGGCGGCATTTTCGGACAGGAAGCCGTAGCCGGGATGGATCGCGTCCGCGCCGCACTGCCGCGCGGCGTCGAGGATCGCGGCGGGATTCAGGTAGCTCTTCGCCGCGTGTGACGAGCCGATGTGGACGGCTTCGTCGGCCATGCGCGCGGCGAGGCTGTCGCGGTCCGCGTCGCTGACCACGGCGACCGCACGCATGCCTAGCTCGCGCGCGGCACGGATCACGCGCACCGCGATCTCGCCGCGGTTCGCGACCAGCACTGTGCGGATGCGCGACGGCCGGTAGAACGCGCTGGAGGAGGTTGCCGGATTCATCGCATCACCCCTCGATCCGCATCAGCACCTGGCCCGCGTCGACTGGCTCGCCGTCCTCGACGAGCAGTTCGACAACGCGCCCTGCCGCATCGGTTTCGATCTCGGTGAACTGCTTCATCACCTCGACGAGGCCGACCACCGCGCCGGCGGCGACCGTCGCATCGACCGCGACGTAGTAGTCCGCATCGGGCGACGGACGCCGGTAGAAGGTGCCCGGCAGCGGGCTGACGATATCGTGCAATGCCATCGTGTGTCTCCTTGAATCAGTGATGGGCGGCGAGCGGTTGCGGCCCGGCGGTCCGGATGCCTTCGCGGATCAGCGCGTGGCGCGTTTCGCGCACGAGGTCGAGCGCGCCCGGCGTGTCGCTGTGGATGCAGACCGAATCGAAATCGATGTCGATGTCGTCGCCATCGATCGTCCGCACCTTGCCGTCGATGCACGCGCGCAGCACCTTGTCGGCGACCTGGCGCGGATCGAGGCGGCCGACGCGGCGCGTGAACACGATCGAGCCGCTGCGGTCGTAGTCGCGATCTGCGTAGAACTCACGGACGACCGGCTGCCCGTACTCGACGGCGACGCGGTACGTGACCGACGCCTCCATGCAGTACAGCCACAGGCCCGGATCGACGCGTTGCAGCGTTTCGATCAGCATCCGCGAGAACGCTTCGTTGCCTGCCGCATGCATGTAGAGCGCGCCGTGCGGCTTCACGTGCTGCAGGCTGACGCCGTTCAGGCGCGCGAACTCGCGCAGTGCGCCGAGCTGGTACAGGATGTCGTTGACGAGCGCCTGCGGCGTTTCGGCGATCGTGCGGCGGCCGAAGCCGACGAGATCGCGAAAGCCCGGGTGCGCGCCGATGCCGACGCCGGCGTCGCGCGCGAGCTGTACCGTGCGCGCCATGATGTTCGGATCGCCGGCGTGAAAACCGGTGGCGATGTTTGCCGAGCTGATCAGCGGCATGATCTGCTCGTCGACGCCGTCGCCGATCGTCCACGGGCCAAAGCCTTCTCCCATGTCGGAGTTCAGGTCGACGCTGTGCTTCCTCATACGATGTGCTCCTCCTGGTTCTCCGGTTCGCGTGCGTCGTGGCGCATGCCGAAACCGTGTTGAACGCAGGTTAGCCGCGTGGGGGGCGTCAAAAAAGTTCTATTTTTATATGCGACCGTATCGATTTTTTCGATACCGTGGAAAACGGCTGCCAGGTGCCGCCGCAGCAGGAACGGCAGGGTTTCCACGAGGTCTGGTTCATGGGCACGGCACGGTTGTTATGATGTTTGTCGCGTGCCCATCTGTTTTCTCATCGACCATGGCCCTGACCCTCAGACAGCTCAAGTATTTCGTCGCGACCGCCGAGCTCGGCCAGATCTCGCAGGCCGCGATCCAGCTCACGATTTCGCAGTCGGCCGTGACGAGCGCGATCAGGGAACTGGAGGACAGCCTCGGCACGCAACTGTTCCTGCGCACGCCGTCGGGTGTGACGCTCACCGACACGGGGCGGCGCTTCCTGAATCACGCGTACACGATCCTGTCGTCGGTTGACGAGGCGATGCGGATTCCGAACCTCGAAAGCACACTGGCCGGCACGCTCGCGATCGCCGCGAGCTACACGGTGCTCGGCTATTTCCTGCCGCACCACGTGCTGCGCCTGAACACGCTGTATCCGCGGCTGACGATCCACCTGCACGAGCTGAACCGCGAGTCGATCGAGGAAGGGCTGATCGCGGGCCGCTACGACATGGCCGTGCTGCTCACGTCGAACGTGTCGAATCCGGCGCTCGTGCTGGAGCCGGTGATTCACTCGGTGCGGCGGCTGTGGGTCGGCGCGCATCATCCGCTGCTCAGGCACGAGAGCGTCACGTTCGCGGAAGTCGCGCGCGAGCCGTTCGTGATGCTGACGGTCGACGAGGCGGGGCAGACGGCGCTGCGTTACTGGAACGAGACGCCGTACCGGCCGAACGTGATCCTGCGCACGTCGTCGGTCGAGGCGGTCCGCAGCATGGTCGCGAACGGCAGCGGCGTCGCGATCCTGTCCGACATGGTGTATCGGCCGTGGTCGCTCGAAGGGCGGCGCATCGAGACGATCGTGCTGCGCGATGCGGTGCCGCCGATGAGCGTCGGTCTTGCTTGGCGCAAGGACATCGAGTTGAGCCCCGCGATGCACGCGGTGCGCGATTATTTCCGGCACACGTTCATGGAGCCGCGCGCGCTCGGCGGCGCGGCCTGAACGACGGGGCCGGATACGGAAAAGCCGGGGCATCCCCCGGCTTTTCCGTTTGCAGATCCGGCCCGACGGCCGCTCCGCTTACGCGTTCGCCGACATCGCGTCCGCGTCGCTCGCGCGGATGCCGAGGCGCTCGAACAGCGCGCGATCCTTCTGCGACTGCGGGTTGCTCGTCGTCAGCAGCTGGTCGCCGTAGAACATCGAGTTCGCGCCGGCGAGGAAGCACATCGCCTGCAGCCCGTCGTCGAGCTGTTCGCGGCCGGCCGACAGGCGCACGACGGCCTTCGGCATCGTGATCCGCGCGACCGCGATCGTGCGCACGAATTCGAACGGGTCGAGCGGCGCGGTGCCTTCGAGCGGCGTGCCTTCGATCGCGACGAGGTTGTTGATCGGCACCGAATCCGGATACGGGTTCAGGTTCGCGAGCTGCGAGATCAGGCCCGCGCGTTCGCGGCGCGATTCGCCCATCCCGATGATGCCGCCGCAGCACACGTTGATGCCGGCGTCGCGCACGCGGTCGAGCGTGTCGAGGCGATCCTGGTAGGTGCGCGTCGAGATCACCTGGCCGTAGAACTCCGGCGACGTGTCGAGGTTGTGGTTGTAGTAGTCGAGGCCCGCATTCGCGAGTTCCTGCGCCTGTTCGTCTTCCAGCATGCCGAGCGTCATGCAGGTCTCGAGGCCGAGTTCCTTCACGCCGCGCACCATCTCGGTCAGCGCCGGCATGTGGCGCTCCTTCGGGTTGCGCCACGCGGCGCCCATGCAGAAGCGGCTCGCGCCGTTCGCCTTCGCCGCGCGGGCGGCATCCAGCACCGCGTCGACGTCCATCAGCTTCTCGGCCTTCAGGCCCGTGTCGTGGTGCGACGACTGCGAGCAGTAGCCGCAATCTTCCTCGCAGCCGCCCGTCTTGATCGACAGCAGCGTCGACAGTTGCACCGCGTTCGCGTCGAAGTGCTCGCGGTGCACCTGCTGCGCGCGGAAGATCAGGTCGTTGAACGGCAGCTCGAACAGCGCGACGACGTCGGCGACGCGCCAGCGTTGCGAGGCCGGAGCGGCCACGGGAATCGCGTCGGGTTGCACGGTGGCGGCGGTCTGGGCTTGGGTCATATCGTTTTCCTGTCCTGGTCGGGGATGAGGGATCGGGGGATCTGTTTCTGTCGGGTCAATGCCGCGCGGCGCGCAGCGTATCGACGAGCGCGGCGATGTCGAGCATCGCCGCGGCGGATTCGGGGGCGGCCGGGCTCATGTGCGGAATGCGGCCGAGCAGCGGCGCGCCGTGCTCGCGGGCGAGCCAGTCGCGCATCGTCGCGACGTTCTCGTCGGGGAACGACATCGCCGGGTCGACGTGGTTCGCGACCCAGCCGGCGAGCTTGAGGCCGCGTTGGCGAATCGCGTCGGCGGTGAGCAGCGCATGGCTGATGCAGCCGAGCCGCACGCCGACGACGAGCACGACCGGCACGCCGAGCGCGACCGCGAGATCGGCCATGTCCTGCGTGTCGTTCATCGGCACGCGGAAGCCGCCGGCGCCTTCGACGACGACGATATCCGCGCGCGTCAGCGCTTCGCGATGGCACGCGACGATCGTGTCGATGTCGAGCGTCACGCCTTCCCGCGCGGCGACGATATGCGGCGCGGCCGGTGCCTTCAGCAGGAACGGCGTGCGCAGCTCGGGCGGCAGCACGACGTTCGCGGCCGCGTCGAGCTGGTCGGCATCCTCGTTGCGCCACACGCCGTCGCGTTCATATGCGCCGGCCGCGACGGGTTTCAGCGCGGCGGCACGCAGGCCGTGCCGTGCGAAGCCGTGCAGCATCGCGGCCGACACGAAGGTCTTGCCGATTTCGGTGTCGGTGCCCGTGACGAAAAGCGAGAGCGGGGCGGTCATGCCGCGACCTCCCGCGGGGCCGCGTCAGCGGAGGCGGCGGCTCCCTCGCTGGCTTCGACCAGCGCGGCTTCGAGCCGCGCGAGATCGTCGAACGAATGCGCGGCCGACAGCGACACGCGCAGCCGCGACGTGCCGACGGGCACCGTCGGCGGCCGGATCGCGGGCACCCACAGGCCGTGCGCGTCGAGCGCGCGCATCGCCGCGAGCGTCGCGTCGTTGCTGCCGATCACGAGCGGCTGCACGGCCGTGTGCGAATCGACCGGCTCCCAGCGCGTATTGCGCAGCAGCGCGCGCGTGCGTTCGATCAGCGCGGCGAGATGCGCGCGCCGCGCATCGCCTTCGTCGCCCGCGATCACCTTCAGGCTCGCCGATACCGCGTGCGCGACGGCCGGCGGCGCGGCGGTCGTGAAGATGTAGCTGCGCGCGCGCTGGATCATCCATTCGATTACCGTCTCGTGCGCGATCACGAATGCGCCCGCGACGCCGGCGGCCTTGCCGAGCGTGCCGACGTACACGAGATGCGGCGAACGCAGCGCGGCGGCCGCGAGCGCGCCGCGGCCCTGCGGGCCGAGCACGCCGAAGCCGTGTGCGTCGTCGACGACGAGCCATGCACCATGGCGCTCGGCCAGCGCGACGAGTTCGGCGAGCGGCGCGATGTCGCCGTCCATGCTGAACACGGTGTCGCTGACGATCAGCTTCGTTTCGGCATCCGATACGTCGAGCAGCGCGGCGAGCGCGGCCGTGTCCGCGTGCGGATAGACCTGTACGTTCGCGCGCGACAGCCGCATGCCGTCGATCAGCGACGCGTGGTTCAGCGCGTCGGAGAAGACGGTGGCGCGCTTGCCGGTGAGCGCCGTCATCGCGGCGAGGTTCGCCATGTAGCCGGTGCTGAAGTACAGCGCGCGCGGCGCGTCGGAGAAGCCGCCCGAGAAGGCCGCGAGTTCCTCTTCGAGCGTCGCGTGCGCGCGCGAATGGCCGCCGAGCAGGTGCGAGCCGCCGCTGCCGGCGCCGTAGCGCTGCGCGCCTTCGGCGAACGCGGCGACGAGCGCCGGATGCGCGGCGAGGCCGAGATAGTCGTTGCTGGCGAAGCCGACGATCTCGCGGCCGTCGACGGTCATGCGCGCGTCGCACGCGGTGTCGGCGGTGCGGCGCACGCGGCGCAGCCCCTGGGCGTCGAGATCGGCGAGGCCGCGTTGCAGCGTGTCGAGCAGCGGGTGCGTCATCGTGCGATCTCCGCGAGCGTGGCGTCGAGCGTGTCGCGCGTGCGTTGCGCGAGCCACGCGATGTCGTCGTCGCTCATTACGTACGGCGGCATCAGGTACACGGTCGTGCCGATCGGGCGCAGCAGCAGCTCGCGTTCCAGCGCGCGTTCGAAGAAGCGTCGCGAGAAGCCGCGCGCCGCATCGCCGTCGAGCGCGACGTCGAACGCGAACAGCGTGCCGCGCTCGCGCAGGTGGCGTACCTGCGGATGTGCGTCGAGCGGCGCGAGCGCGGCACGCAGCGTGGCCGACTTGCGCGCGTTCGCCGCGAGCACGTCGTTGCGTGCGAAGAGGTCGAGCGTCGCGACCGCCGCGCGGCACGCAAGCGGGTTGCCCGTGTACGAATGCGAGTGCAGGAAGCCGCGCGTCGTGTCGTCGTCGTAGAACGCGGCGAACACGTCGTCGCGCGTGAGCACGAGCGACAGCGGCAGGTAGCCGCCGCTGATGCCTTTCGACAGGCACAGGAAATCGGGCCAGACGCCGGCCTGCTCGCACGCGAAGAAGGTGCCGGTGCGGCCGCAGCCGACTGCGATCTCGTCGGCGATCAGGTGCACGCCGAATTCGTCGCACAGCGCGCGCAGCCCGCGCACGTACGACGGATCGTGCATCGCCATGCCGGCCGCGCACTGCACGAGCGGCTCGACGATCAGCGCGGCGATCCGGTCGCCGCGCTCGACGAACAGGCGCCGCACGTCCGCGAGCGCGCGGCCTGCGACGTCGGCGGCCGTTTCGCCCGGCAGCGCGCCGCGCGCGTCGGGCGACGCGACGACGTGCGCATGGCGGATCAGCGGATCGTACGCGTCCTTGAACAGCGCGACGTCGGTCACGCCGAGCGCGCCGATCGTTTCGCCGTGATAGCTGTTCGCCACGCAGACGAATTCCTGCTTGTTCGCGCGGCCGCGGTTGCGCCACGCGTGGAAGCTCATCTTCAGCGCGATCTCGACGGCCGACGCGCCGTCCGACGCGAAGAACGCATGGCCGAGCGTGCGCGCGGTGAGCGCGTGCAGCCGCTCCGCGAGCTCGATCGCGGGCTCGTGCGTGCAGCCGGCGAGCATCGCGTGCTCGAGCGTGTCGAGCTGGTCCTTCAGCGCCGCGTTGATGTCGGGGTTCGCATGGCCGAACAGGTTGACCCACCACGAGCTGATCGCGTCGAAATAGCGGCGGCCGTCACGGTCGTACAGCCATACGCCCGCGCCACGCGCGACGGGGATGAGCGGCAGGCGCTCGTGGTGCTTCATCTGGGTGCAGGGATGCCAGACCGCGCGCAGGCTGCGCGCGACCCAGTCGTCGGTGGCTGGCGTACTCAAGGCGGCTCCGGGGGATAAAACGGCCGCGCGGCATCGACGGGATGCCGCGCGGCGGGACAGCGAAACGCGCTGAGATTAGCGTGTTCCGCGACGGGTTGCACTACCGGTTACAAAGGCCGCGGAGCCTTGCTGGGCGGGAGTTCGGCGCAGATCGGAGCGGCTCGGGACGGTACGGTTCAGAAGTCCGGAAATGACCGCAGATGACGACGTTCGAGTGAGACCCCCCAACTGAAAAAAATCGGGGGACGGGCGGTGAGGCAGGAGGAGAAATCGGGGAGCGAAGGGATGAATCGGGTGGGTGTTGTGGCCCCAACGTGGCCGGAAGGCGAATGACTGAACGCGGTGACGAGGGGCGCGCTCGGGCCGGCAAACGATGCGAACGGCGGACGCGGCATCCGACGCAAACGCGGCATGCAGCGCGTGCGCGAAGCGATGAAAAACGGGGGAAAGGAAAAACGAAACGGGGCAGCGAAGGCCGCCCCCCGTCAGCGCGAAGCCAGCGCGCGCGTATCGATATCGCGTGTCGTATTGGCGTCGCCGTTGTCGGCCGTCTGCGTGTTCGTGTTCCACACGACCCGGTCGTTGACCGCATACAGCCGGCACGCGCCTGCGCCCTGCTTCGCGCAGTTGTCGAGCGCGAGCGCCATCGGGTCGTCGCCGCCTTCGGCCCACGACCATGCGCCTTCCGACGACACCGCGAACGCGCGGCTCGGATGCTGGTTCAGGAAGCGGCGATAGCCTTCACGGCCGGCTTCGTCGACGTACGGCACCGCGTTGACCGCGTCGATCGACGCGTAGCCGGTGGCTTTCGGCTCGTGCGGGTTCGCGACCGCGTAGCGCACCGAGGTCGGCAGGTTCAGCTGCGCGAGGAACGCGTTGACGGCCGGCCACCACACGGGCACGCCGTCGCGATCGACGATCAGCCGGTGCGCGTCGTCCTTGTAGCGGCCGAAATCGATGAACTGGGCCTGCGTGCCGTGCGATACGTATGCGTCGTGCATCTGCGCGACGAGCCCGGGCGTCCACACCGAATCGTTGTCGCCGTACAGCCACAGCGACCGCACGGCCGTGTGCGCGCCGTACTGGTCGAACGCGTCGACGAGGTTGCGCTGCCAGCCGTCGCAGAGGTCCTGGCGCAGCCCGCCGGAGAAGTTGATGATGCCGCGCACGCCCGGTGCGGCTTCGGTGCCGTACGCGACCGATACGAGGCCGCCGTGCGACGTGCCGGCGACGACGATGCGCGATGCATCGACGTATGGCTGGCGCGACATGTAGCGCACCGTCGCGTCGACGTCGGCCGCCTGCGCGAGGCCGTTCTTGCCGACGTTGCAGCCTTCCTGCTGGTACGTGCCGTCCGAGCCCGCGAAGCCCTGGCGGTTCGGCGCGATCACCGCGTAGCCGCGGCGCACGAATTCGCGCGCGAACGCGAGCGGCCGGCTGCGCGGCTGCAGATGGAGATCGCCGGTGTTCTTGCCGTGGTTGAAGACGACGAGCGGGAACGGGCCGGGGCCGTTCGGCTTGAAGAGCGTTGCCTCGAGCGTGACGGCGCCCGATGCGTCGGCCGGAATGCGGAGGATCTGTTCGTTCAGGTCGGCGGCGACCTGCGGCAGGTTCGAATCGCCGTAGTCGAAGCGTTCGGCATGGGCGAGCGACCCGCTGGCGCCGGCGCCCGTCCCCGTATTGACGTTCGGCAGCGTACCGGCCTGAGCGGCCGACAGCGCGCAGGCCGCCATCCATCCCACCAATACCTTGCTGAACGCCATTCGTAAGCCCTGCCATGCAACATGACTGATCTGAGGGCCATCCTAGCCCGACAAATTCAGGTTGTGCAATGCGGGAATTACCCGGCGTCTGACACAGCAACTATTTGTCAACGTTCACTTACTTCGCCGTCGACGTAACGCCAGAAACCGTGCTCGTCGCGCTCGAAACGGCTCGTCTCGTGGAGCCGGTAAGCGCGTCCGCCGATCTTGTAGCGGGCCACGAATTCGACCTCCGCGTGCCGTTCGTCGAGCGGCGCGTGGCGCTTGACCGCGAGGCCGAGCCAGCGCGGCGCGTCGGGCGCTTCGGGGTCGGTGTCGAGATCGGGCGGGCAGGTGCGCGCGGCCCACGTCGCGCGCAGGTAGTCGGTCGCGCCGAGCACGTACGCGCTGTACCGCGAACGCATCAACTCGAGTGCGCTCGGCGCGGCTTCGCCGCCGTCGATGAAGCGGCCGCAGCAGGCCGCATAGCGGGGCGCCAGCGCTTTGCCGGCGGGAGCGGGGGACGCGCCGCCGCACGGGCACGCGTCAGGTCGGTTCAAAATCATGCGAAACGGGAATTAACGACGTCTGGTTGTCGGCTGACTACCGGCTGACTACCAGCTCAGCTCGATGCCGTCGTACTGGAAGAAACGGCCGTTTGCCTGCGACACGTCCGCGCCGGATTCGGCGATCACGCGGCGCATGCCGGTCACGCTGGTTTCCGGATCGATCGCGGCCTGCGCGCCGCCCATGTCGGTGCGCACCCAGCCGGGATGGAGCGAGATGCACGCGGCGTGGCGCGTCTGCAGCGACGCGATGCGCAGCACGTCGTTCAGCGCGGCCTTGCTCGCGCGGTACAGCCAGCCGGTCGTGCCGGTCGCCTCGGCGATGCTGCCCATCCGGCTCGACACGACGGCGAGCACGCCGCGTGCGTCCTCGACGAGCGGCAGCAGGATCGGCAGCAGCTGCATCGGCCCGCGCACGTTCGTATGCATCACCGCGTCGAAATCCTCGGCGGTGATCGTCTCGACGCCCTCGGTGCGCGGCCCGTAGACGCCCGACACCAGCACGGCCGCATCAAGCCGCTCGCCGTCGAGCTTCCAGCCGAGCGCCGCGATCTGCTCGGGCTGCGTGATGTCGAGCGCATGTGCCTGCGCGCCGAGCGCGCGCAGCGCGTCGAGCGAGGCATCGTCGCGCGCGGTGGCGATCACGTTCCAGCCGTCGCGCCGGTATTGCCGGACGAATTCGCGGCCGAGGCCGCGCGATGCACCGACGATCAATGCGGTTTTCATGCCCGTCGCTCCTTTGCTTGGCGCCGCCCTGGCGGTACCGGTGTCAGATCCGTTCGATGCGGGGCGCGGCCGCGTGGCAACGGCCGCCCGGCGGCTTGCGCGTTACTTCGCGTCGTCGCACGGCTTCAGCGTGTCGGCGACCGCCTGCGCGACGCCTTCGAGCCGCCGCGCGGCGTCCGCCGCGATCATGTCGTTGTCCGGCGCATGGTTGCCGCCGGCGGTGAGCGCGGCCACGCAGCGCTTGTAGGTCTCGTCGAGCGCGTCGAAGTTCGACACGGCCATCCCGAGGTTGCGCATCCGGCCGTCGTGCACGCCGTACACGAGCCCGTGCACGGTGAGCGACTGGCCGCGGGCCCACGCGTCGTTGACGATCGTCGTGCGGCATACGTTGACGACCTGCTCGATCGCGTTCAGCTCGATCAGGCGGCGATAGCGCGCTTCGCCGACCGGCCAGTCCTCGAGCAGCGCCGCGTGACGCTCGCGCACGTCCTGCACGTGATGCAGCCAGTTGTCCGCGAGGCCGACGCGGCGGTTGAGCAGCGCGGCATTCACGCCCGAGCAGCCGTAGTGGCCGACGACCATGATGTGCTTCACGCGCAGGATGTCGACCGCGAACTGGATCACCGACAGGCAGTTCAGGTCGCTGTGCACGACCACGTTCGCGATGTTGCGATGGACGAACACTTCGCCCGGCGGCAGGCCGATGATCTGGTTCGCGGGCACGCGCGAATCCGAGCAGCCGATCCACAGGTATTCCGGCGCCTGCTGGTCGGCGAGACGCGCGAAGAACTGCGGATCGTCTTCGAGCTTGCGTTTGACCCACGCTTCGTTGTTGTCGAACAGGTGAGAAAGCGGATTGTCTTGGGTGTTCATCGGTGTGGCTTCCGTTGACGGAAATCGGGTCGGTATCGGTATCGGTATCGGGTTCGGTGTAACCGGCGTCAGGCGGCGCGCTGCGCGTCGCCTTCGCCGTCGTTCTGGTCCGTCGCGCCGAAGCGCTCGGGGTAGCGCACGCTGAAGCGCAGCGATGCGTCGTAGGGATAAAAATCGGGCAATTCACCCTGCAGCAGCTTGTCCTTGCTGGCCTGCCACAGCGCGGGATCGAAAAAGTCCGCGTGATGCTTCATGAAGACGTCGCGCACGCGCGGGTCGCCGAGCAGGAACGGCCCGTAGGTCTCCGGAAAGATGTCGTGCGGGCCGACGGTATACCACGGTTCGCCGGACAGCTCGTCTTCCTCGTTGCGCGGCGGCGGCACGCGGCGCACGTTGCAGTCGGTCAGGTACTCGATCTCGTCGTAGTCGTAGAACACGACGCGGCCGTGGCGCGTGACGCCGAAGTTCTTGTACAGCATGTCGCCGGGGAAGATGTTCGCCTTCATCAGCTCCTTCACCGCGTTGCCGTACTCCTTCACGCCGTGCTCGATGTCGGTATCGCTGCCGTTCTGCAGGTACAGGTTCAGCGGCGTCATCCGGCGCTCGATGTACAGGTGCTTGATCACGAGGTTGTCGTCCTCGTATTCGAGCAGCGACGGCACTTCCTTTTCCAGCTCGCGCACGAGCGCGTGGTCGAGCCGCGCGAGCGGCAGCGCGACGCTCGAATACTCGAGCGTATCGGCCATCCGCCCGAGGCGGTCGTGGCGCTTCACGAGCTGGTATTTCTCCATGATCTGCGCACGCGTCGTTTCCTTCGGCGGCGGGAAGTGATCCTTGATGATCTTGAACACGTACGGGAACGACGGCAGCGTGAACACGAGCATCACGAGGCCCTTGATCCCGGGCGCGATGATGAAGCGGTCGCTCGAATGCGACAGGTGGTGCAGCAGGTCGCGGTAGAACAGGTTCTTGCCCTGCTTCTGCAGGCCGACCGACGTGTAGATCTCCGCCTTCGGCTTGCCGGGCATGATCGTGCACAGGAAGTCGACGTACGCGGACGGCACGCCCATGTCGACGAGGAAATACGAGTGCGAGAAGCCGAAGATGATCATCAGCTGGTCGCGGCGCAGCAGCACGGTGTCGAGCGAGAGCACGCCCGGACGCACGTGGCGGATCGGCACCGCGAACGGCAGCACGCGGTCGGCGTTGATGATGCGGCCGACGATGTACGCGCTCTTGTTGCGGAAGAACAGCGACGACAGCACGTGGATCTGGAAATTCGGCGCTTCGTCGAAGTGGCCGAATTCGTCGTGGATCGCCTGCATCACGCAGCCGATGTCGCGCGGGAGATCGTCGAACGCCGGCTCGAGCTGGAAGTTCGTGACGATGCGCTCGAGGGTGGCCGCGAGCCCGTCGGTGCCCGGATAGTACGCGCGGTAGGTCGGCTTCGCGGCCGGCTCGTCGTTCTCGAGATACTCGGTCGAGATCGCCGGGCGCACGAAGATGAAATCGTTGCTGAAGTACGAGCGGTGCAGGATCTTGCAGCACACCGAATTGAAAAATGTCTCCGCGCACTCGGGCTGGCGGTGCGACGTAAGCAGGCCGATATAGTGCAGCTTGATCTGCTGCCACACTTCGTCGTCGATGTTTTCCGCGTCGTATTCGTCTTCCAGCACCTCGACGCATTCCTTCACGCGATCGTCGTACGACGTGATCCGCTCCCGCGCAAGCCGCTGCAGCCCGTGCCAGTCGCCGTGCTCGAACAGCGTCTTCGCTTCGACGGCCGCGTCGCGGAAGATCCGGTAGTGGCGGTCGAAGTTTTCGAGCATCGTCTGCGCGACGTCGAAACCGATCTGCGAAGACAGCAGTTTGGGGAAGTGATTCATTGCGTGCAGGCTCGTTCGGGAGGGGCTGTAAGCACTCGCCATTTTAGCGCCCAAGTCGGCGTTTCAATGACTTTCGGGGTGACGCGCCCACGGCCTTCAATCGGCGCGTTGTTCGCCGTTGCGTGCCGTTCGGTGCATCTTCGCGTAAAGATACGGGTACGGAACCGATTCTGGCACGAACTTTTTTTGACGGGGCGGCGGCCACCGGGCACGCGTCGAGCGCGACGGCGATAGAATCGACGCGACGCCCGCCGCGGCCTGCCGCCGGCGCGCATTCGCACCGATAACGACGAGACGCCCCACCGATGAACGCACTGGAACACCAACTCGACTACCCCTTCGCCGACACGCTGCCCGCCGCGGGCGACACGTTCGAGGTCGCGCCCGGCGTGCGCTGGCTGCGCATGCCGCTGCCGTTCTCGCTCGATCACATCAACCTCTGGCTGCTGCGCGACGAGATCGACGGGCAGGCCGGCTGGACGATCGTCGATTGCGGGATCTCGTCGGATGCGATCCGCACGCACTGGGAGCAGATCTTCGACACGCATCTCGACGGCCTGCCCGTGCTGCGGGTGCTCGTCACGCACTGCCACCCCGATCACTTCGGCCTCGCGAACTGGCTGTGCGAAGGCGGCGACAAGGGCCGCTGGAATGTGCGGCTGTGGATGACGCTCGGCGAGTACATGTTCGGCTGCCTGATGGCGGCCGGCAACGGCTCGAACGCGGGCGGCGCGGCGGCCGCCGATCATTTCGCGCGCCACGGGCTCACCGATCCGGCCGCGCTCGACAAGCTGCGCAACCGTCGCAACTACTACTCGGATCTCGTGCCGGCCGTGCCGCCGCGCTACCGGCGCCTGCGTGAAGGCGATGCGGTGACGATCGGCGCGCGCACCTGGCGCGTCGTGACCGGCTTCGGCCATTCGCCTGAACATTGCGCGCTGCATAGCGAAGCGGACGGCGTGCTGATCTCCGGCGACATGGTGCTGCCGCGCATCTCGACGAACGTGTCCGTGTTCGACCTCGAACCGGAGGCGAATCCGCTCGCGCTGTACCTGCAGTCGCTCGGCCGTTACGAGACGATGGCGCCCGATACGCTGGTGCTGCCGTCGCACGGCAAGCCGTTCCGCGGCGTGCGCACGCGCATCGCGCAACTGCGCGAACACCATGACGCGCGCCTGGCCGAAGTGCGCGTCGCGTGCGCGGAAAAGCCGATGAGCGCGGCCGACATCGTGCCGATCATGTTCCGCCGCCGTGAACTCGACATCCACCAGATGACGTTCGCGCTCGGCGAGGCGCTCGCGCACCTGAACCTGCTGTGGCTCGCGGGCGAGCTCGTGCGCGAGCAGGGCGACGACGGCGTGCTGCGGTTCCGCAGCGCCGGCTGACACCGCTTCGTTCTCCTCATGCGACGGGTTCGTAGCGCCACTCGTCGCGATGCCATTGCATCGTGTGCGTCGGGTCGAGCGCCGCGAGAAACGCGGTGTCGTGCGAGGCGACCACGATCGCACCGGGGAAGCCGGCCAGTGCGGCCTCGATCGCGCGCACCGATTCGAGATCGAGGTGGTTGGTCGGCTCGTCGAGCAGCAGCAGTTGCGCGGGCGTGCCGCGCCACAACGCGCATGCGAGCGCGGCCTTCAGCCGTTCGCCGCCGCTCAGCTGACGCGCCGGCTGCGTCGCGCGCGCCGCATCGAGCTGCAGCAGCGCGAGCCGGCTGCGCAGTTCGCCTTCGGCGAGCGGCGTATCGAGCAGCCCAAGTTGTTCGACGATCGAGCGCTCCGGATCGAGCAGCGCGAGCCGCTGGTCGAGATACGCGGCGCTCACGTGCGTCGTGCAGGTGCCCGAGCACGGCGCGAGCTCGCCCGCGAGCATCCGCAGCAGTGTCGATTTCCCACAGCCGTTGGGGCCCGTCAGCGCGATGCGCACGGGGCCGCTCGCCGACCACGTGACCCCATCGGCGGCGCCGGCGATGCCCCACGGCAGTCGCGCGCGTTCGAGCGTGAACAGCTGGCGGCGTGCGCTGACCTCGGTGCCCGGCAGCGACACCAGCACGGGCGCATCGGCTTCGACGCGCGCGGCCGCCTGCTGCACGCGTTCGTCGAGCGTCGCCTTGAAGTCGTTCTGGTGGCGCCGGACCTGCCCCATGATGTTGCGCGCCGCGCCCTTGCGGCTTTGTTTCGCGCCCGACGACAGGTTGGCCGTCTTCGCATCGCGCAGCGACGCGGCCGCGTGGCGCTGGATCGTGTCGTGTTCCTGTTCGAGCCTGCGCCTCGCGCGTCCGCGCTCGGCACGCGCGTTGTCGAGCGCCGCTTGCGCGGCATCCTGATCCGCGTCGCGTTGCGCGCGGTAGAACGCGTAGTTGCCGCCGTACGAGCGCGCGCCTTGTGGCGTCAGCTCGACGATGCGCTGCACGTCGGCGAGCAGCGCACGGTCGTGGCTCACGATGACGAGGCCGCCGCACCAGCCGTCGAGTGCCGCGCGCAGCCACGCGCGGCCCGGCGCGTCGAGGTGGTTGGTCGGTTCGTCGAGCACGAGCAGGCCGGCACCGGACAGCAATGCGCCGATCAGCGCGACGCGTGCGCGCTGCCCGCCGCTGAGCGCCTGCGCGGGCGTGTCGGCGCGCACGTCGTGCAGGCCGGCCGCGTCGAGCGCGGTGCGCAGCCGCTCCGCGAGATCCCAGCGATCGCCGACCCGGTCGAAGTCGTGCGGCTCCGCGCGGCCATCGGCGAGGCGCGCGAGTGCGCCGAGCGGCGCATCGAGCGCGGCGAGCTGCGCGACGGTTCGCGGGCCGGCGGCGGCATCGTCGTGCTGCTGCGCGACGTAGGCGACCTGCGTCGACCGGTCGATCGTCCCCGTGCTCGGCGCGCAGCGGCCCGCGATCAGTTGCGCGAGCTGGCTCTTGCCGACGCCGTTGCGGCCGACGATGCCGGTCGGCGTGCGGTCGATGGAAAGGTCGAGCGAATCGAACAGCGTGACGCCGTCGTCGAAGCGGAAGGAAACGTGATGAAGCGCGACGAGCGCGCCGGTGGGCGTGGCAGCAGCCATAAGCACCTCCGAAAATGCGTGAAGACCTTCGCGCGCGGCGTGCGTGGCACGGCGGCGAAAACATTTCGGGAAGGCTTAGTTGTTCACTTTGGCTGGCGTCCGGTATGAGGAATGAGCGCGCAGTGTAGCAAGCGCGGCGCGCGGGCCGCAAGCGACGGCCCGACGCACCGTCGCTTGCGTGCCACGCGCGAGGGGCGCGTTACTGCACGGCGACCGTCGTGAAGTTCTGCCGCCCGAACGGGCTCACGTGGTAGCCGCTCACGCTCGTGCGCGTGAGCGCGGCCGCGGTCGGGTAGCCGAGCGGAATCCACAGTGCCTGGTCGTGGATGATCTTCTGCGCGGCTTCGTACAGCTTCGCGCGCCTGGCCTGGTCGGCGGTCGACTTGCCGTCGGCGATCAGCTTGTCGAGCTGCGCGTCGCAGAAACGTGCGAAGTTGATGCCCGACTTCACCGCGTTGCAGCTGAACAGCGGCGACAGGTAGTTGTCCGGATCGCCGTTGTCGCCGGCCCAGCCCATGAACAGCATGTCATGCTGGCCGAGCTTCGCCTGCTTGATCAGTTCACCCCATTCGATCACCTTGACCTCGGCCTTCACGCCGATCTTCGCGAGGTCGGCCTGCAGCAGCTCCGCGCCGACCTTCGGGTTCGGGTTCAGCACGCTGCCGGTCGGGCGCGTCCAGATCGTCGTCGAGAAGCCGTTCGGGAAGCCGGCCTGCGCGAGCAGCTGCTTCGCCTTCGCGGGATCGTACGCATACGGCGCGACGTCCTTCGCGTAGCTCCACGTATTCGGCGGATACGGGTTGTTCGCGGCCGTCGCGGTGTTGTCGAACACGACCTTCAGGTAGGTCGCGCGGTCGAACGCGAGGTTCAGCGCTTCACGCACCTTGTCGTTGTCGAGCGGCTTCTTCTGCGTGTTCAGCGCGACGAACGCGGTCATGAACGCGGGCGTCTGCACGACCTTCAGCGCGTTGTCGCCCTTCGCGGCGAGCACGTCCTGCGGCTTCGGCGACAGCGCGATCTGGCATTCGCCGGCCTTCACTTTCTGCAGGCGCACCGACGGGTCGGGCGTGATCGCGTAGATCAGCCGGTCGACCTTCGGCTTCGTGCCCCAGTACTTCGGGTTCGCGTCGTAACGGATCAGCGCGTCCTTCGTATAGCTCTTCAGCACGAACGGGCCGGTGCCGACCGGCTTCGCGTTCAGGTCGGCCTGCTTGCCGGCCTTCAGCAACTGATCCGCGTATTCGGCCGAGTAGATCGACGCGAAGCCCATCGTCAGGATCGGCACGAACGTCGCGTTCGGTTCGTTCAGCACGAACTTCACGGTGCTGTCGTCGACCTTCGTGACCGATTTCACGAGCTTCACGAGGCCCATCGACTGCGCGTGCGGGAAGCCGCTCGCGCCGGCCACCTTGTGCCACGGGTTCGAATCGTCGAGCATCCGCGAGAACGTGAACACGACGTCGTCCGCGTTCAGCGCGCGGCCCGGCTTGAAATAGTCGGTGGTCTGGAACGCGACGTTCGGGCGCAGGTGGAACGTGTACGTGAGGCCGTCGGCGCTCGCCTCCCATTTGTCGGCGAGCGCGGGCACGACCTTCTTCGCGGCTTCGTCGTACGACACGAGCGTGTTGAAGATCACGTCGGCCGACGCGTTGGTCGTGACGAGCGAGTTGTACTGCACGACGTCGAAGCCGTCCGGGCTCGATTCCGTGCAGACGGTGAGCGGCTTGGCGGCGGCGAGGCCGGGGGCGGCGAGGGCGGCGGCGAGTGCGGCCGCGGCGAACAGCTTGACCTGCATAGGATCTCCCACGTGGCTTGTGTTTTTTGCTGGGTGACGGGATGCGGGCGCGGCCCGGAAGCGGGCAGGGCCGGCGCGGCTGGCGAATAGCATACCGTCAAAGCGCGCGACGCGTGGAAAAAGGCGCCTGAACGCGGTGAATTGACCGAAAAACGGCTGCGTTCGCGACGGAACGGGTGTTGGGGCGGCGAGCGGTGGAGCGCAGGCGCCGGGGAGGCCGGGGAGCGGCACGGCGAGGACGGTGCGGAAGCGTTGCGGGCTGGCCCCCGCGATTCGAAGTGTCGAAGCCGTTAGGCGTCGGTGCGGGGAGACGGAGAGGCGCAGA
>NZ_JBQEPY010000025.1:0-146792 GCF_052045915.1 Burkholderia sp. 22088 | reverse complement strand
GCCACCACCGGAAGAACCACCACCGGAAGAACCACCACCGGAAGAACCACCACCGGAAGAACCACCACCGGAAGAACCACCACCGGAAGAACCACCACCGGAAGAACCACCACCGGAAGAACCACCACCGGAAGAACCGCCGCCGGAAGACCCACCGCCGGAGGAACCCCCACCGGAAGACCCTCCCGAACCACCGTTACCAGACGCGTTGCCACCGCGGCCCGAGCCACCCGAACCGCTCGTGCCGCCGGATGTTCCGCTCGTCGTTCCGCCGACGCCGGCAGGTCCGACGGTACCGTTCCCGTTGTTGCCGTTGCCGTTGCCGCTGCCGCCGCCGCCGCCATTGCCATTTCCGCTACCGGGGCTGCTGCCGCTGCCATTGCCGGTCGCACCAGCGCCATTCCCGCCGGCGCGCCCACCGGCGAAGACGTGCACCGAGCACGCAGCCGGATTCGCTGCGCACGGCGAAGCGTCGTCGACCAGCATCATGACGGCGTCCGCGCCGGCAACGGCATCGGGCGCGGAGTCCGGTGTCGCGTCCTGTGCGACGGCATACGAGCAGCAGCACGCGAACGCGGCTGCGGCGAACAAGGTTGCGCGATGGCACCGTCCCGTCGTGCGGAACGGTCGTTTCGTCTTGAGCATCATGGCCTCCCCATGCGCGCGATGCCTCGTCGCCGCGCGGCAATCTACGTGTAGTGCAGGGGGCCGGTAAAGGTTCGTAGTCCTGTCGGCAGCCGATCGCCTTCGGGCCGGCGCTGGACGCCAGCCTCGATCGCGGAGCGGCATGCGGGCCCGCCATGCGAAGCCCTATCTGCCAGATCCGTGCCATCGGCCGCTTGAGCCCGCGGCTCAAGGCGCGCGCAGCGCGCGACGGCGCATGCAACGTCTTTGGTAGGAGTTTTGTTTCCGGAATGAAACGTCTGAGCTAAGTTCAGCGCGCGGGCGCATCGGCCGCGCGCTGCCAGCGGTGGAACAGGATCGATGCGATCCAGCAGACGAGGAACAGGGCGACGATGCCGTAGCCGATCGAGCCGAAGCGCTCGCCGACTGCATCGAGCGCGTCGCGCACGGGGCCCGTCAGCGACAACTTGTCGGCCAGCAGGCCGGCTGCCTCGATCCCGCCGATCGCCAGCGCGACGGCCGCCGACACGAACGTGATGCTCGCGTTGTAGAGCAGCTTGCGCTGCGGATCGTCCATTGCCCAGCCGTACGCGTGAATCATCAGCACGTTATCGGTCGAGTCGATCAGCGTCATGCCGGCGGTGAAAAGCGCGGGAAACAGCATGACCGTATAGACCGGCAGCCCCTGGCTCGCCTGTGCGGCCGCGATCGCGAGCAGGCCGATTTCGGTTGCAGTATCGAAACCGAGCCCGAACAGCACGCCGACCGGATACATGTGCCAGCTCTTCGACACGAACCGGAACAGCGGACGCAGCAGCCGCGACACGAGCCCGGCCGGGCGGTGCACATGCGCCGCATCGTGCCCATGCCCGTGCGTGCCGCGATAGCGCCGCCACACGTCGCGCAGGATCGCCAGGTTCACGCACGCGAGCACGAGCAGGAAGGTGGCCGACACCGCCGTGCCGATCGTGCCACCGATCTCGCGGAACGCATCGAACCGGTCGCGCAGCGCGAATGCCGTCAGCGCGATGCCGAGCGTCGCGGCGATCACGATCGTCGAATGGCCGAGCGAGAAGAACAGCCCGACGCTCACCGGACGCTGGCCGTCCTGCATCAGCTTGCGCGTGGCAACGTCGATCGCGGCGATGTGATCGGCGTCGACCGCGTGACGCAGCCCGAGCCCGTAAGCGATCGCTGCGGTGCCGAGCAGCAGCGGATGATCGCGCAACACGGCGAGCGCCCACAGCCAGACGGCGGCGTTCGCGGCGATCAGGCCGGCATAGAGGATCAGCAGGCGGCGCAGGGCAGGGGTGGGCGGCATCGGGACGTTCCATCTGACGATTCGCGCTGCATTGTGGCACGCGAAAAAAATACCGGTCGTGCCGATCAAAAAAGCCGCGTGCACGGCGTGCACGAATGAAAAAAGGCCCGTCCGGTTCCGGACGGGCCTTGCTGCGTGCGACAGCGCGAGATCGCGCCGCGCTTACTTCACTTTCGCGCTGATCACGCCTTCCGATACGTTGGCCGGCGTTTCCGCGTACTGCTTGAACTCCATCGTGTAGGTTGCGCGGCCCTGCGTGGCCGAACGCAGCGACGTCGAATAGCCGAACATCTCCGCAAGCGGCACCTCGGCGCGCACGAGCTTGCCGCCGCCGCCCGCGATGTCTTCCATCCCCTGCACGATGCCGCGACGGCTCGACAGGTCGCCCATCACGTTGCCCATGAACTCCTCGGGCGTCTCGACTTCGACCGCCATCATCGGCTCGAGCAGCACCGGCTTCGCGCGGCGCATCGCTTCCTTGAACGCCATCGAGCCGGCCATCCGGAACGCGTTTTCGTTCGAGTCGACGTCGTGGTACGAGCCGAACGTCAGGTGCACCTTCACGTCGACGACCGGGTAGCCCGCGAGCACGCCGCTCTTCAGCGTTTCGGTGATGCCCTTGTCGACGGCCGGGATGAATTCACGCGGAATCACGCCGCCCTTGATCTCGTCGAGGAACTCGTAGCCCTTGCCGGGGTTCGGCTCGAGCGTGATCACCGCATGGCCGTACTGACCGCGGCCACCCGACTGCTTGACGAACTTGCCCTCGACGTCGGACGCCGTCGTGCGCACCGTCTCGCGATACGCGACCTGCGGCTTGCCGACCGTCGCTTCGACGCCGAATTCACGCTTCATCCGGTCGACCAGGATTTCGAGGTGAAGCTCGCCCATCCCCGAAATGATCGTCTGGCCGGACTCTTCGTCGGTCTGCACGCGGAACGACGGATCTTCCTGCGCGAGACGGTTCAGCGCGAGGCCCATCTTTTCCTGGTCGGCCTTCGTCTTCGGCTCGACGGCCTGCGAGATCACCGGTTCCGGGAATTCCATCTTCTCGAGGATGATCGGCTTCGCCGGATCGCACAGCGTGTCGCCGGTGGTCGCTTCCTTCAGGCCGACGGCCGCCGCGATGTCGCCCGCGCGCACTTCCTTGATTTCCTTGCGCTCGTTCGCGTGCATCTGCAGGATCCGGCCGAGCCGTTCCTTCTTGTCCTTCGTCGCGTTCAGCACCGTGTCGCCGGATTCGACGACGCCCGAATACACACGGAAGAAGATCAGCTGACCGACGAACGGGTCGGTCATGATCTTGAACGCGAGCGACGAGAACGGCTCGTCGTCGCTCGGATGACGTTCCGCCGGTTTTTCCGGATCGTGGAAGTCGTGGCCGAGGATCGCGGGCACGTCGACGGGCGACGGCAGGTAGTCGATCACCGCGTCGAGCATCGCCTGCACGCCCTTGTTCTTGAACGCGCTGCCGCACAGCATCGGCACGATCTCGTTCGCGATCGTGCGTTTGCGCAGCGCGGCCTTGATCTCGTCCTCGGTCAGCGATTCATGGTCGTGCAGATACTTCTCGAGCAGTTCCTCGCTCGCTTCCGCCGCGGCCTCGACCATCTTCTCGCGCCATTCGTGCGCGAGCTCGACGAGGTTCGCGGGGATGTCCTCGTACGTGAACTTCACGCCCTGGCTTTCGTCGTCCCACACGATCGCCTTCATCTTCACGAGGTCGACGACGCCCTGGAAATGATCCTCCGCGCCGATCGGAATCTGGATCGGCACGGCGACGCCTTTCAGGCGCTCGCCGATCTGCCGCTGCACGCGGAAGAAATCGGCGCCGATGCGGTCCATCTTGTTGACGAACGCGATGCGCGGCACCTTGTACTTGTTGGCCTGGCGCCAGACGGTTTCGGACTGCGGCTGCACGCCGCCGACCGAGTCGTAGACCATGCACGCGCCGTCGAGCACGCGCATCGAGCGCTCGACTTCAATCGTGAAGTCGACGTGCCCGGGCGTGTCGATGATGTTGATCCGGTGCTCCGGATAGTTGCCGGCCATGCCCTTCCAGAAGGCCGTGGTCGCGGCCGACGTGATCGTGATGCCGCGTTCCTGCTCCTGCTCCATCCAGTCCATCGTGGCCGCGCCGTCGTGCACTTCACCGATCTTGTGGCTCACGCCGGTGTAAAACAGGATGCGCTCGGTCGTCGTGGTCTTGCCGGCATCGATGTGAGCACTGATCCCGATATTGCGATAGCGCTCGATGGGGGTTTTGCGGGGCACGTGAACCTCCTTAGGTTCGGATCGTAAGCGGGCCGGCTGGGCCGGCCCGGGCTGGACTAGCGAGATTTAAAGGATAGCGCTTGTCCGTGGCTTTTGCAGATGCGGGCAGTGTTGGCCGAATCAAGGCGGGCGCCGCCGCCGGCAGGCGAAAAAAAGCCGGCGCGCAACGGGCGGCCGGCTTGGGTCGGTACGCGGCGCGGCGTGACGTGACGCGGGTCGGGTCGGCGGCGCGGCGATATCCGTTACTGGGCTTGCGGCAGCCCTTCGAGCTTCATCCCGGGCTTGATGCCCTTCGCCGCGAACCAGCCCTTGCTCATTTCGAGGGCATAGACGCCGTTGTTGCGCGGGCAGTGGTTGTCGGTCGTCTCGGCCTTCATCTCGTCGATGTCGGTGATCGTGCCGTCCGCGCGGATGAACGCGATCGACAGCGGGATCAGCGTGTTCTTCATCCAGAAGCAGTGCACTGCGTTCTCGTTGAACACGAACAGCATGCCTTCGTTCGGCGCGAGCTGCGAACGGTACATCAGCCCCTGTTCGCGGTCGGGGTCGTTCGCGGCGACGGCCGCGTCGATCACGTACATGCCGGCGCGCAGCTTCACGCGCGGGAATTCGCTCGGCTGCTTGGCGCCGGGCGGCACTTGCGCGCTGGCGGCCTGCATGCCGAGCGCGAGGACGGCGAGCGCGGCGGGAAACACGGCGGCGCGCGCAAGGCGGCCGAGCGACGAGCGCAGGGAGAATTGCACAGCAAGGCTCCTATCTGGAAAACAAGACCCGCATGGTACGCGATGCACGCCGACGGGCACATAAAAGAAAAAGGCAGATCGCCTCGCGGTGATCTGCCTTTCAACGCCGTAAGAACGGCAAGACTGCGTGTTCTTGACTGCGTTATTACAGCAAGCTTACTTAGTTCGAAGCAGCTGCCGGTGCTGCTGCGTCGCTTGCTGCAGCCTTCTTCGATGCCTTGTGGTGCTTCTTAGCTGCGTGGTGCTTCTTAGCAGCGTGCTTAGCCGGTGCCGAAGCAGCTTCAGCAGCAGCCGGAGCAGCTTCCGGAGCCGATGCTTGTGCGAAAGCAGCCGTTGCGAAGAGGCCAGCGACCAGAGCGGCGATCAGTTTGTTCATGTTGTGTTCCTCAGCTTTAGTTAATTAACCAAATGACCCGGCAATAGGAGTCATGTCGTCTAACGGTGCCATCCACCTTTCGGTTGACAGACGCTTCGAGAAATTTCTCATTGCGCTGCGGGCGCCGAATCGTATTCGATAAAAACGTCGCTTTCGTGACGCAAACACGGCTCGGCTGCCAATGCCGGATAGCTAAGGTTGGCATCTGCGTGGTTTAACGCGCGATCTTCGCGGGCGGTTGACGAAAAAGATGACGAAAAATTCGCCCGTCCCGAATTCGTCATCCGGCGGGCGCGAAACCGTCCCACGGCGCGCGCGGCGGCAGCGCGATTGTTTCTCCCGGTGCAATGTCGAGCGCGAATATATCCAGTGCACCGATGCCGACGCGTACCAGGCGCAACGTCGGGAAGCCGACGGCCGCCGTCATCCGGCGCACCTGCCGGTTCTTGCCTTCGGTGATCGCGAGTTCGATCCACGTCGTCGGAATCGCGGCGCGGTAGCGGATCGGCGGGTTGCGCGGCCATAGCGCGTCGGGCGGTTCGATGAATTCGGCGCGGCATGGCCGCGTCACGTAGTCGCCGAGGTCGACGCCGCGCGCGAGCGCCTTCAGGTCGGCGGCGCCCGGCGCGCCCTCGACCTGTGCCCAGTAGCGCTTCACGAGCTTGTGGCGCGGCTCGGCGATGCGCGCCTGCAGCGCGCCGTCGTCGGTGAGCAGCAGCAACCCCTCGCTTTCCGCGTCGAGCCGGCCGGCCGCGTAGACGCCGGGCGTTTTTACCCAGTCGCCGAGCGACGGGCGCGTCTCGTGCGCGGAAAACTGGCAAATCGTGCCGAACGGCTTGTTGAGGGCGATCAGGTTCATGGCGGGTCGTCCGCCCGGCGCGTCGCAGGAGGCGGGGGCGGGCGGTCTATGGCAAATGGCGGAATCTTAATGCATAATACGGAACGCCAAGTCCTCTGTCTTATATAAGACATAAGTGGGGTCTTGATACGCAGTGCCGCGCTTCATGCCGAAGTGCCCGGTTGGGGCGCTAGAATAGCGGCTCGCTGTTGCCGTCACGGGGTGGCCATGCCGCGCCCCCGCCGCGCGCGCAGCTTCGACCAGCATCACCTGCTCAGCCACGTCACTGGAGTCGATCATGCCGTATCAGCACATCAAGGTTCCGGAAGGCGGTGACAAGATCACCGTCAACAAGGACTTCTCGCTCAACGTTTCCGATCAGCCGATCATTCCCTATATCGAAGGCGACGGTACGGGCTTCGATATCACGCCGGTCATGATCAAGGTTGTCGACGCGGCGGTCGCGCACGCCTACAAGGGCAAGCGCAAGATCCACTGGATGGAGATCTTCGCGGGCGAGAAGGCGACGAAGGTGTACGGCCCGGACGTGTGGCTCCCGGACGAAACGCTGCAGGTGCTCAAGGAATACGTGGTGTCGATCAAGGGGCCGCTCACGACCCCGGTCGGCGGCGGCATCCGTTCGCTGAACGTCGCGCTGCGCCAGGAACTCGACCTGTACGTGTGTCTGCGCCCGGTGCAGTACTTCAAGGGCGTGCCGTCGCCGGTGCGCGAGCCGCAAAAGATCGACATGGTGATCTTCCGCGAGAACTCGGAAGACATCTACGCGGGCATCGAATGGGCCGCGGGCTCCGAGCAGGCGAAGAAGGTCATCAAGTTCCTGCAGGACGAGATGGGCGTGAAGAAGATCCGCTTCCCGGAAACCTCGGGGATCGGCGTCAAGCCCGTGTCGACCGAAGGCACCGAGCGTCTCGTGCGCAAGGCGATCCAGTACGCGATCGACAACGATCGCAAGTCGGTCACGCTGGTGCACAAGGGCAACATCATGAAGTTCACGGAAGGCCTGTTCCGTGACGCCGGCTACGCGCTGGCGCAGAAGGAATTCGGCGGCGAGCTGATCGACGGCGGCCCGTGGATGCGCGTGAAGAACCCGAAGACGGGCAACGAGATCGTCATCAAGGATTCGATCGCCGATGCGTTCCTGCAGCAGATCCTGCTGCGCCCGGCCGAATACGACGTGATCGCCACGCTGAACCTGAACGGCGACTACATCTCCGACGCACTGGCTGCGCAGGTCGGCGGCATCGGGATCGCGCCGGGCGCGAACCTGTCGGATTCGGTCGCGATGTTCGAGGCGACGCACGGCACGGCACCGAAGTACGCGGGCAAGGATTACGTGAACCCGGGTTCCGAGATCCTGTCGGCGGAAATGATGCTGCGCCACCTCGGCTGGACGGAAGCAGCCGACACGATCATCGCCGCGATGGAGAAGTCGATCCTGCAGAAGCGCGTCACGTACGACTTCGCGCGCCTGATGGAAGGTGCGACGCAGGTGTCGTGCTCGGGCTTCGGTGAAGTGCTGATCGAGAACATGTAAGTCCCCTTCCGGGGTGGGCCGGCAGGTGCCGGCCGCCCCGGCGCTGACTGCCGGCGCCGGAGCGTTTCGTGGATGGCAGGTTTGTTGGCAGGGCGGTCCGGCAAGCGGGCCGCGGCGCCGCGATGCGGCCCGGAGGCCCTGCAAGGTAGAACATGACGGCCCTCGCAACACCACCGCCCGGCTGAGCCGGCGCGCCCCTTTCGCGACCGACCCGGTCGCTCCCCGCCGGTTACCGCCGGCGCTCCTCAGTCCAAATTTTCACGTAGCAACGCATCGACCATGTCCACTTCGCCCAAGATCATCTATACCCTCACTGACGAAGCGCCCGCGCTCGCGACCTATTCGCTGCTGCCGATCGTCAAGGCCTTCACGCGTTCGTCCGGCGTCGCCGTCGAAACGCGCGACATCTCGCTCGCCGGCCGCATCGTCGCGGCATTCGCAGACGTCCTGCCGCCCGAGCAGAAGGGTTCCGACGATCTGGCCGAACTGGGCCAGCTCACGCTGAAGCCGGAAGCGAACATCATCAAGCTGCCGAACATCAGCGCATCGGTGCCGCAGCTCAAGGCCGCGATCGCCGAACTGCAGGCGCAGGGCTACACGCTGCCGGCCTATCCGGAAGATCCGTCGACGGACGAAGAGAAGGCGGTCAAGGCCCGCTACGACAAGATCAAGGGCAGCGCGGTGAACCCGGTGCTGCGCGAAGGCAACTCCGACCGCCGCGCGCCGCTGTCGGTCAAGAACTACGCACGCAAGCATCCGCACAAGATGGGCGCCTGGAAAGCCACGTCGAAGGCGCACGTCGCGCACATGAGCGAAGGCGACTTCTACGGCAGCGAGAAGTCGGCGCTGATCGCCGAAGCCGGCAGCGTGAAGATCGAACTCACGACGACCGACGGCGCGAAGAAGGTGCTGAAGGAAAAGACGGCCGTGAAGGCGGGTGAAGTCATCGACGCATCGGTGATGAGCCGCAACGCGCTGCGCAGCTTCATCGAAGCGCAGATCGCCGACGCGAAGGCGCAGGACGTGCTGTTCTCGGTGCACCTGAAGGCGACCATGATGAAGGTCTCGGACCCGATCCTGTTCGGTCACTTCGTGTCGGTGTTCTACCGCGACGCGCTTGCGAAGCACGCGGACGTGCTGGCGCAGGCCGGCTTCAACCCGAACAACGGGATCGGCGACCTGTACGCGCGCCTGAAGGACCTGCCGGCCGACACGCGCGAAGCGATCGAAGCCGACATCAAGGCCGAATACGTGGTGCGTCCGCGCCTTGCGATGGTCAACTCGGACAAGGGCATCACGAACCTGCACGTGCCGAGCGACGTGATCGTCGACGCATCGATGCCGGCGATGATCCGCGATTCGGGCGGCATGTGGGGCCCGGACGGCCAGCTGTACGACGCGAAGGCCGTGATTCCGGATCGTTGCTACGCCGGTGTCTACCAGGCCGTGATCGAGGACTGCAAGCAGCACGGCGCGTTCGACCCGGTCACGATGGGCAGCGTGCCGAACGTGGGCCTGATGGCGCAGGCGGCTGAAGAATACGGTTCGCACGACAAGACGTTCCTGATCCCGGCGGATGGCGTCGTGCGCGTCACCGACGAAGCGGGCAACGTGCTGCTCGAGCATGCGGTGGAATCGGGCGACATCTGGCGCATGTGCCAGACGAAGGACGCACCGGTGCAGGACTGGGTCAAGCTCGCGGTCAACCGCGCGCGCGCGACCGGCGCACCGGCCGTGTTCTGGCTCGATCCGGCACGCGCACACGACGCGCAGATCATCGCGAAGGTCGAGCGTTACCTGAAGGACCACGACACGAACGGCCTCGACATCCGCGTGATGACGCCGGTCGACGCGACGCGCTTCTCGCTCGAGCGCATCCGCGCGGGCAAGGACACGATCTCGGTCACCGGCAACGTGCTGCGCGACTACCTGACCGACCTGTTCCCGATCATGGAACTCGGCACCAGCGCGAAGATGCTGTCGATCGTGCCGCTGATGGCCGGCGGCGGGATGTTCGAAACGGGTGCGGGCGGCTCGGCGCCGAAGCACGTGCAGCAGTTCGTCGAGGAAGGCTTCCTGCGCTGGGATTCGCTCGGCGAATTCCTCGCGCTCGCGGCATCGCTCGAACACCTCGGCAACGCGTACCAGAACCCGAAGGCGCTCGTGCTCGCGAAGACGCTCGACCAGGCGACCGGCAAGTTCCTGGACGAGAACAAGTCGCCGGCGCGCAAGGTCGGCGGCCTCGACAACCGCGGCAGCCACTTCTACCTGTGCCTGTACTGGGCGCAGGCGCTGGCCGAGCAGACCGAGGACGCGGCGCTGAAGGCGCAGTTCGAAGGCGTGGCGAAGTCGTTGTCCGACAACGAAGCGCGCATTCTGGAAGAGCTGGCTGCCGCGCAGGGCAAGGCGCAGGCCATCGGCGGCTACTATCGTCCGAACGTCGACCTGACGAGCCAGGCGATGCGCCCGAGCGCGACGCTGAACGCCATCGTCGACGCGGTTGCCTGACGCGGGCCGCGCGATCGCGCGAGTCGAAGCAAGTGACGGCGTGGCGGGCCTGGCTGCCCTCCGCCCGTCACAAGAAAAAACGCCCCGGTCGCCCGGGGCGTTTTTTGTTGCAGGCTTGCCATTCAGACGTGAACGATTTCCCATTCGGCGATTTCGTGCGGCACTTCGAGCGTTGCCGTGTCCAGTTCGGACAGTTGCTCGCAGTCGCCGCGGGAGATGTGGTCGGCCGCCACTTCGGGGCACGAGAATGCGCCGAGCAGGGCGTTGCCGAACGTCGCTTCCCAGCCTCCGTTACCTGGCAGGATGTAGAACGACCCGAGCGCTGAACCAAAGCGAAATCCCTTCATTTCCGTTCTCCCTTTCTGATCACAAGCGATTCTGTTGTGCCGTCTGCCGGTTCGACCGGCTGTGGCCCGACTGGCTGCTTGCGCCGCGTTCCTTATCGAACGTCGTGGCGAAGCGTCAGTGCATGGGACAAAGTCTACGTCCGCGACCCGGTTGGATGGTGCATGTCGAACGGCTCCACTAAACAAAAATTCTCTTTCAAAAACAAATATGTGCATTTGGCGTTTTGTATTGCGGAACGTTTTTCGGCATCGCGAAACGGGAAATTTGTGCCCTGCACCACGAATTTTTACAACGCAGAGACTTGTTCCGCATCGTGAAATATTGGCGGGTTTGCGAACCGGCGACGCGGCCGGTGCTGGGGCGCGGCTGAACGGCAGGCGCCGGGCGGCCGCCTGGAGACTGCATGGGGCGGGCGGCGAGTGGTGCTGGGGGAGCAAGTGAAGGGCTGCGGATCGCCGATCGGTGATGCCGGTCGATGCGTGCTGACTCCAGCGCGGCGTTGTCGAGTCTGCGGCGTATCGCCGCCCGTCCGGCGGCGACGCGTCTCGATATGAGCCTGCGGTTATGATGACGCGGGCATCAGGATTGGCGTCGCGCATCGGCGCTTCAGCCGGCCGGCGCGGGCGTCGCGGCGGCCGCGCGACGCAGCATGGATAACGAGGAACGATTTGATGATACGGAGAACCTTCCTGTCGCGCGCCATCGGTGTCGCGGCCGCGTCGCTGTTCGCCCGCGCGGCGTGGGCGCAGCATGCCGGTCACGCCGGCATGGCCGGCATGGACTCGATGGACGACATGCCCGGCATGTCGGACATGTCAGGAATGGCGGGTCACGGGCAGCACGGCAAGTCCGCGCCGGCCGCGCTCGCTGCCGCCGACGCGCTGCCGGCCGGCGCGCCGCTCGCGGCGCTGCGTACGCTCGCGAACGAAAGCCGCGATCCCGGCACGTTCCGGGCCACGCTGGTGGCCCAGCCGGTGGCGCGCCCGATGCTGCACGGTGCGCGGCCGACCACGTTCTGGCAGTTCGGCGCGGGCACGCAGGGCCCAGTCGTTGGTCCGCTGATCGACGTGCGCGAGGGCGACACGGTCGAGATCAAGTTCGTGAACAAGCTGCCGCAACCGTCGACGATCCACTGGCACGGCCTGCCGGTGCCGCCCGACCAGGACGGCAACCCGTCCGATCCCGTCGCGCCCGGCGCGTCGCGCGTGTACCGCTTCACGCTGCCGAAGGGGAGCGCCGGTACCTACTGGTACCACCCGCACCCGCACATGATGACGGCCGAGCAGGTGTTTCGCGGGCTCGCCGGCCCGTTCGTCGTGCGCGCCGCGGACGATCCGCTGGCGGGTTGGCCCGAGCGCAACCTGTTCGTGTCGGACCTGAAACTTGCGCGCGACGGCACGATTGCACCGAACGACATGATGGACTGGATGAACGGCCGCGAAGGCCAGTTCGTGCTGGTCAACGGCGCGCGCCGGCCGCGGATCGACGTTGCGGGCGACGAGCGCTGGCGCGTGTGGAATGCGTGCAGCGCGCGCTACTTGCGGGTCGCGTTCGACGACGGCCGTGCATTCGAGCACGCGGGCACCGACGGCGGGCTGTTCGACGCGCCGCGCCGTGTCACGTCGCTGCTGATCGCGCCGGGCGAACGTGCGGAGCTGCTGGTGCGCGCCGGCGATCGCGCGTCGCGCGCGGTGCTGCAGGCGGCCGAATATGACCGCCGCAAGATGTCGATGTCGCACGATGACGGGCACGGCAGCCTGCCGGCCGATCCGGCGCTGGCGCTGGCCGACGTCGCGTTTTCGCCGGCCACCGCGCGCGTGCTGCCGACGACATTGCGTGCGGTGCCGCCGTTGGGCGAGCCGGTTGCGCACAAGGAGGTCGCGTTCGGCGAGGAGATGGATATGGACGCGATGATGAAGGGGGGCGCGCACGGCCGCCCGGCGGGCATGCGCTTCACGATCAACGGCGACACCTACGCGCCGCACCGTGCGACGCTGACGAGCCGCGCTGGCGACGTCGAGCGCTGGACGATCCGCAACGGCACTGACATGGATCACCCGTTCCACCTGCACGGCACGCAGTTCCAGGTGATCGAACGGGCATCGGGCGGTTCACGCACGAGCGAACTGTTCCGTGCATGGCGCGATACCGTGAACGTGCGCAGCGGCGAAACCGTGACGATTCTCGTCACGCAGGACATGCGCGGAGAGCGCATGTTTCATTGCCACATTCTCGAACACGAGGATCTCGGCATGATGGGTACGCTGAAGGTCGTGTAACGAAGTGACGATTAGTTTCACGTGCCGGATGAGTATCCGATCTGCGTGTGTGACAAGACAATACGTGTTCAATTATCGGGATTGAACGAAAAGGCCGGCCAATCGATAATCGATTGGCCGGCCTCGAAAAAAAGAAACCCGGCGCAATGCGCCGGGTTTCTTCGTCTGATATCCGGTGCCTTATACGGCCTGGATGTTCGACGCTTGCTTGCCCTTCGGCCCTTGGACGACGTCAAAGCTCACCTTCTGGCCTTCCTTCAGCGTCTTGAAGCCATTCATGGTGATAGCCGAGAAGTGCGCAAACAGATCCTCACCGCCCTCATCGGGAGTGATGAAACCGAAGCCCTTCGCGTCGTTGAACCACTTAACGATACCAGTTGCCATTTCCTACTTCCCCTGTCACACAGTCGCTGCTACTTACCACGAGCACGCTCGAAAAGCTAAACGACCGGAAAATGCAGCCGTTCCCCCCTCACAAGCTCACCTCGGCCTCTTTCAACTTGCCGACCGGCAAATTGAAAAAAGTGCCAGCTTGATTGTTGGCGCTCTTTATTGGAGTGTCAAGTGGAATTTTTAGACGTTTAGAGGGACGTTGTAAAGAACCCATTTTCAGGGTTTTTCCGGCTTTGCTTGGCAGCACGCGGCCAAGCGCGAGGACTTGAAAAGCCGCATAATCGGCTCATATACCAGGCTCGAGTGACACGCGTTCGAGTCGTCCCGGCTTGTGGGATACTGGATGCGGACACGACGTTCCGGTGCGGTTCCCCCTGACGGTTCGTGTTCCGCGCCACGCGTGAAAGCCGGCACCGCAGCCGGCTTTCGTATGGCACGAAGAAGATTGCGTGTTCCGGGATTCCGGGGAGGGCGCCGGCCGGTCGGTCGGGTAATGGCAGGATTGCGGGCCTGTCCGAGTTGTTTAGAATGGGTGTATGGCGATTATCCCGGACAAGCAGGACAGCACCGTCCTGGAACGCAAGCAGCAGAAGCTCAAGCCGCCTTCGATGTACAAGGTGGTGCTGCTGAACGACGACTTCACGCCGATGGAATTCGTCGTGATGGTGGTCCAGGAGTATTTCAAGAAGGATCGCGAGACGGCCACGCAGATCATGCTGAAGGTCCATCGCGAAGGGCGAGGGGTTTGTGGGGTCTATACGCGGGACATCGCGTCGACCAAGGTTGAGCAAGTCGTTACCCATGCGCGGCAGGCCGGGCATCCGCTGCAGTGCGTGATGGAGGAAGCATGATTGCCCAGGAATTGGAAGTCAGCCTGCACATGGCGTTCATGGAAGCACGCCAGGCGCGCCATGAGTTCATAACGGTCGAGCATTTGCTGCTGGCCCTGCTGGATAATCCGACGGCAGCCGAGGTGTTGCGCGCGTGCGCGGCCAACATCGAGGACTTGCGTCAGAACCTGCGCAATTTCATCCACGACAACACACCTACCGTCCCGGGTACCGACGATGTCGATACCCAGCCGACGCTCGGTTTCCAGCGCGTGATCCAGCGCGCGATCATGCACGTCCAGTCGACGTCGAACGGCAAGAAGGAAGTCACCGGTGCTAACGTGCTGGTCGCGATCTTCGGCGAGAAGGATTCGCATGCCGTCTACTACCTGCAGCAGCAGGGCGTCACGCGCCTGGACGTCGTCAACTTCATTTCGCACGGCATCGCGAAGACCAACGGCGGCGAAGCCGCCAAGTCGGCCGACGCGAGCGCGGAAAGCGAAGACGCGAACGCGCAGAAGGAAACGCCGCTCGCGCAATTCACGCAGAACCTGAACCAGATGGCGAAGGACGGCCGCATCGATCCGCTGATCGGTCGCGAGCCCGAAGTCGAGCGCGTGGTCCAGGTGCTGTGCCGTCGCCGCAAGAACAATCCGCTGCTCGTCGGCGAGGCCGGCGTCGGCAAGACCGCGATCGCGGAAGGGCTCGCCTATCGCATCACGCGCGGCGAAGTGCCGGACATTCTCGCGAATGCGCAGGTCTACTCGCTCGACATGGGCGCGCTGCTCGCCGGCACCAAGTACCGTGGCGATTTCGAGCAACGTCTGAAGACGGTGCTGAAGGAGCTGAAGGAGCGTCCGCACGCGATCCTGTTCATCGACGAAATTCATACGCTGATCGGCGCGGGCGCCGCGTCGGGCGGCACGCTCGACGCGTCGAACCTGCTGAAGCCGGCGCTGTCGTCGGGCACGCTCAAGTGCATCGGCGCGACCACGTTCACCGAATATCGCGGCATCTTCGAGAAGGATGCGGCGCTGTCGCGGCGCTTCCAGAAGGTCGACGTGAGCGAGCCGACCGTCGAGCAGACGGTCGCGATCCTGCGCGGGCTGAAGTCGCGCTTCGAGGAGCATCACGGCGTCAAGTATTCGTCGGGCGCACTGTCGGCCGCGGCCGAACTGTCGGCGCGCTTCATCACCGACCGTCACCTGCCGGACAAGGCGATCGACGTGATCGACGAGGCAGGCGCCGCCCAGCGCATCCTGCCGAAGTCGAAGCAGAAGAAGACGATCGGCAAGAGCGAGATCGAGGAAATCATCTCGAAGATCGCGCGCGTGCCGCCGCAGAGCGTGTCGCAGGACGATCGCAGCAAGCTGCAGACGCTCGACCGCGACCTGAAGAGCGTCGTGTTCGGCCAGGATCCGGCGATCGATGCGCTCGCGGCCTCGATCAAGATGGCACGCGCGGGCCTCGGCAAGATGGACAAGCCGATCGGCGCGTTCCTGTTCTCCGGCCCGACGGGTGTCGGCAAGACCGAAGTGGCGCGCCAGCTCGCGTTCACGCTCGGCATCGAGCTGATCCGCTTCGACATGTCGGAATACATGGAGCGTCACGCGGTGAGCCGCCTGATCGGCGCGCCGCCGGGCTACGTCGGGTTCGACCAGGGCGGCCTGCTGACCGAGGCCGTCACGAAGAAGCCGCACTGCGTGCTGCTGCTCGACGAAATCGAGAAGGCACATCCGGACATCTTCAACGTGCTGCTGCAGGTGATGGACCACGGCACGCTGACGGACAACAACGGCCGCAAGGCGGATTTCCGCAACGTCATCATCATCATGACGACGAACGCGGGCGCCGAGTCGATGCAGAAGGCGACGATCGGCTTCACGACGCGCCGCGAGACGGGCGACGAGATGACCGACATCAAGCGCCTGTTCACGCCGGAGTTCCGCAACCGCCTGGATTCGATCATCAGCTTCCGCTCGCTCGATGAGGAAATCATCATGCGCGTGGTCGACAAGTTCCTGATCCAGCTCGAGGAACAGCTGCACGAGAAGAAGGTCGACGCGCTCTTCACCGACGCGTTGCGCAAGCATCTCGCGAAGCACGGCTTCGACCCGCTGATGGGCGCGCGGCCGATGCAGCGGCTGATCCAGGACACGATCCGGCGCGCGCTGGCCGACGAGCTGCTGTTCGGCAAGCTCGTCAACGGCGGCCACGTGACGGTCGATGTCGACGAAAACGACAAGGTGCAGTTGTCGTTCGACAAGCTGGCGAATCCGCCGCACAAGCCGAACGAAGAGACGGTCGAAGTCGAGTAAGCGATAATTCGTTGTTCATGCGAACGGCGCGGGAAGTTCTCCGCGCCGTTTCGTTTTATCCGGCGCCGGCGGCGCAATGGTGGTGCAGGGGAGTGGTAAGGCAGTGACACAACAACAACGGTCGTTCGACAACATCGTCGCGCGCGAACAAGGGTTGCGCCATGCGCTGACGTCGGGGCAGATGGCGATGATCGCGATCGGCGGCGCGATCGGCACGGGCCTGTTCCTCGGCAGCGGGTTCGCGATCGGGCTCGCCGGCCCGAGCGTACTGGTCTCGTATGCGATCGGCGCGCTGATCGCGCTGCTGCTGATGGGCGCGCTCGCGGAAATGACGGTCGCGCATCCGACCGCCGGCTCGTTCGGCGCGTATGCCGAGCACTACGTCGGCCCCCTCGCCGGCTTCCTGGTGCGCTATGCGTACTGGTTCGCGGTGGTGTTCGCGATCGGCACCGAGATCAGCGCGATCGCCGTGTTCATGAAGTACTGGTTCCCGGCCGTGCCCGGCTGGTACTGGGTGATCGGCTTCTCCGCGCTGCTGATCGCCGTGAATCTCGCGAGCGTCACGCTGTACGGCACGGTCGAATACGCATTCTCGCTGCTGAAGATCGCGGCGATCGTCGTGTTCATCGTGCTCGGCGCGTATCTCGTGTGGTCGGCGCCGGTGGCATCCGGCATCGGTTTCGCCAACTACACCGCGCACGGAGGCTTCATGCCGAAGGGGCCGTGGGGCACCTGGGTCGCGGTGATCGTCGCGATCTTCAGCTACATGAGCATCGAAGCCGTCGCGATCGCGGCCGGCGAGGCACGCGATCCGCAGCACGCGGTCACGCGCGCATTCCGCTCGACCGTGTTCCGGCTCGTCCTGTTCTACCTGCTGACGCTGTCGCTGATGCTCGCGATCGTGCCGTGGACGCAGGCCGGCACCGACGAAAGCCCGTTCGTGAAGGTGATGGCCGCGACCCACGTGCCGTACGCGGCGGGCGTGATCAACTTCGTGTTGCTGATCGCGGCGTTGTCGGCGATGAACAGCCAGCTTTACGTGACGACGCGGATGATGTTCAGCCTGTCGCGTGCGCGGCTCGCGCCCGCGGTGTTCGGCCGGCTCGGCACGAACGGCGTGCCGCGCGCGGCGCTGTGGATCTCGACCAGCGGCGTCGCTGTCGCGGCCGTGCTGGTCGCGCTCGCGCCCGACACCGCGTTCACGGTGATGATGGCGATCGCGATGTTCGGCGCGCTGTTCACGTGGCTGATGATCTTCGTCACGCACCTGCGCTTCCGTTCGCGGTATCGCGGCCCCGCGCTCGCGTTCCGGATGTGGGGGCACCCGTTCGGCAGCCTGCTCGGTGCGGGGCTCGTCGCGGCGATCCTGTTCACGACCGCGTTCACGCGCGAATTCCGGATGACGATGGTGGTCGGCGTCGTGTTCGTCGTGCTGCTCACGCTCGCGTACGCGCTGCATTACCGGCACGAACACGCTCGTTGACGGTACCGGCGCGGCCGCCCGCGCCGTTTTTTCCGGTCGCTAAGGTTCCGTTAAGCCCGCGGCGACTACATTCGATCCTGCCTGCAAGGCGGGCGCGGCATGCGCCGGCTCGCCGCCTTCCTGCAAAAAGGGGTGCGAATGAACAAACTTCCCGAAATCACGCTCGCGTTCTGGATCATGAAGATCTGCGCGACGACACTCGGCGAAACCGGCGGCGACCTGTTGTCGATGACGCTGAACGTCGGCTATGCGGTGAGCTCGATCCTGCTGTTCGGTTTCTTTCTCGTGACGCTGGGTGCGCAGCTCAGGACGACGCGTTATCGCCCGGCGATCTACTGGGCCGTGATCGTCGCGACGAGCACGGCCGGCACGACGATGTCCGATTTCATGGATCGCACGCTCGGCCTCGGTTATGCGGCCGGCTCGTCGATCCTGGTCGCGATCCTGCTGGCCATCTTCGCCGTGTGGCGCCTCAGCGGCGAATCGCTGTCGGTCGACCTGATCCGCACGCGCAAGGTCGAGCTGCTGTACTGGATCGCGATCCTGTTCTCGAACACGCTGGGGACCGCGCTCGGCGACTTCCTCGCGGACAGCTCGGGGCTCGGCTTCGGCGGCGGCGCGCTGCTGATCGGCGGGTTGCTCGCGGCGATCGTGCTTGCGCACTATTTCACGCGGATCTCGGGCGTGCTGCTGTTCTGGGCCGCGTTCGTGCTCACGCGGCCGTTCGGTGCGACGGTCGGCGATCTGCTGACGAAGCCGGTTGCGAAGGGTGGCCTCGCGCTCGGTACGATCGGTTCGTCGGCGGTGCTGCTCGGCGTGCTGGTCGCACTGGTGATCTACGCGATCGTCGCCCAGGCGCGGCAGCGCGACCTTGCGCCCGCGCGGATCGCGCAACCCGTCGAAGAGTGACGGCGACGGACAGGAAAAAGGGGCCGCGAGGCCCCTTTGTCATTGCGCCGTTCAGTGACGCCCGGTGCTGCCGAAGCCGCCCTCGCCGCGATCGCTTTCCGCGAAGTCGTCGACGATGTTGAACTGCGCCTGCACGACCGGCACGATCACGAGCTGGGCGAGCCGTTCGAACGGATTCAGCACGAACTCGGTCTGGCCGCGGTTCCACGTCGAGACCATCAACTGGCCCTGGTAGTCGGAATCGATCAGGCCGACGAGGTTGCCGAGCACGATGCCGTGCTTGTGGCCGAGGCCCGAGCGCGGCAGGATCAGCGCGGCGTAGCCCGGATCGGCGAGGTGGATCGCGAGGCCCGTCGGCACGAGCGTCGTTTCGCCCGGCTGCAGCGTCACCGGCGCGTCGAGGCACGCACGCAGGTCGAGGCCCGCGCTGCCGGTGGTCGCGTAGGCGGGCAGGTAGTCGCGCATGCGCGCGTCGAGAATCTTCAGGTCGAGTTTCATGCGGTCGTCGGATGAGGCGGGAAGGGCGCGGCGGCGGCCGCCGCGCGGGAGATCAGATCAGGCGGTTGTCGGGCAGGCGTTTCGCGATTTCCGCGACGAGCGTGTGCGCGAGTTCGTCTTTCGGTGCGCGCGGCAGGCGCGTGAGGCCGGCGGCCTCGAACAGCACGACTTCGTTGTCGTCGCGGCCGAACGTCAGCGGGCCGAGGTTGCCGACGAGCAGCGGCACGTTCTTGCGTTTGCGCTTCTCGTCGCCGTGCACGTCGAGGTCGCCGCTTTCGGCCGCGAACCCGACGCAGTACGGCGGATCGGGCAGCGCCGCGACGGACGCGAGGATGTCCGGGTTCTCGACGAATGCGAGTGCGGGCATCTTGCGGTCGGCCGTCTTCTTCATCTTGTGCTCGGCCGGCTGGGCGACGCGCCAGTCGGCGACCGCGGCCACCGCGATGAAGATGTCGGCGTCGTTCACGGCATGCATCACCGCGTCGTACATCTGCTGGGCCGTCTGCACGTCCTGACGGTAGACGCCCCACGGCGTGTCGAGCGCGACCGGCCCCGCGACGAGATGCACGTCGGCGCCGGCCTGCTGCGCGGCGCGCGCGAGCGCGAAGCCCATCTTGCCGCTCGAGCGGTTCGTGAGGCCGCGTACCGGGTCGAGCGGTTCGAACGTCGGGCCGGCCGTGATCAGCACGCGCCGGTGCGCGAGCACCTTCGGCGCGAAGTGCGCGACGATCGCTTCATAGATCGCCTCGGGCTCGAGCATGCGGCCGTCGCCGACTTCGCCGCACGCCTGCGCACCCGAATCCGGGCCGAGCACCGACACGCCGTCCGCGCGCAGTTGCGCGGCATTGCGTTGCGTGGCCGGGTTCTGCCACATCTGGCGGTTCATCGCGGGGACGACGAGCAGCGGGCAATCGCGCGCGACGCACAGCGTCGACAGCAGATCGTCCGCGAACCCGTGCGCGAGCTTCGCGAGGAAATCCGTCGACGCGGGCGCGATCACGATCGCGTCGGCTTCGCGCGACAGGTCGATGTGCGCCATGTTGTTGTCGATGCGCGCGTCCCACTGGCTCGTATAGACGGGCCGGCCAGACAGCGCCTGCATCGTGACGGGCGTGATGAACTGGGTAGCGGCTTCGGTCATCGCGACCTGCACGGTCGCGCCTGCCTTCACGAGCAGCCGCGTGAGCTCGGCGATCTTGTAGCAGGCGATGCCGCCCGTCAGGCCGAGAACGAGGTGTTTTCCTGCGAGTTCTGCTTGTGCCAACTCAGGCCTCCAAGGGGCGAACGGAACGGCCGGCGCGAAGCCGGCCGTCGACGCCGAGTATGCGCGCTTAGCGCGAGCCGCGCACGCGACGCAGTTCGTCGTAGATCAGCAGCACCGCGCCGATCGTGATCGCGGAATCGGCGAGGTTGAACGCCGGGAAGTGCCAGGCGCCGAGGTGGAAATCGAGGAAGTCGATCACGTGGCCGTAGACGAGCCGGTCGATCACGTTGCCGAGCGCGCCGCCGAGGATCAGCGCGAGCGACACGCTGAACAGCCGCTGGTGGCCGTGGCGCTTCAGCAGGAAGCAGATCACGAGCGTCGCGCCGATGCCGAGCGCGGTGAACGCCCAGCGCTGCCAGCCGCTCGCGGTCGACAGGAAACCGAACGCAGCGCCGCGGTTGTACACCAGCACGAGGTTGAAGAACGACGTCAGCGCATGCTGCGCGCCGTACACGAACGTTTTCAGGATCGCGATCTTCGACAGCTGGTCGAACAGGATCACGATCAGCGAAATGCCGAGCCAGGGCGCAAGCGCGCCGCTGGCCGGTTTCGAGAGGGTTTTCGCCATATTCAAGCAGCGCTCCGGATTTCGCCGTTTTCGAACAGGTTGGAGAAGCAGCGGCCGCACAGCGTCGGGTGATCGGCGTGCGCGCCGACATCTTCGCGGTAGTGCCAGCAGCGTTCGCACTTCTGGTACTTCGACGCTGCGACGTCGACGCTTTCCTGCGCTTCGTCGTCGACCTTGACGACCGTCGCGGCCGACGTGATCAGCACGAACTTGAGATCATCGCCGAGGCTCGTGAGCGCGTCGTAGCGTGCGCCGCTCGCATGCACGGCGACTTCGGCCTGCAGCGACGAACCGATGCGGTTCGCGGTGCGCGCTTCCTCGAGCGCCTTCGTCACGTTGCCGCGCACATCGCGCAGCAGCGCCCACTTCTCGATCAGTGCGGCCGAGCCGGCGACTTCCGGATACGCGTAGTAGGTTTCCGTGAAGATCGTGTCGCTGGCCGGCTGGAACACCTTCCACGCTTCTTCCGCCGTGAACGACAGGAACGGTGCGAGCACGCGCAGCAGGCCGTGCGTGAGGTGGTACAGCGCGGTCTGCGCGGAGCGGCGCGCGCGCGAATCGGCCGCGCTCGTGTACAGGCGGTCCTTCAGCACGTCGAGGTAGAAGCCGCCGAGATCTTCCGAGCAGTACGTCTGCAGCTTCGCGACGACCGGGTGGAATTCGTACTTCTCGTAGTGGCCGAGCAGTTCCGTCTGCAGTTGCTGCGAGAACGCGACCGCATAACGGTCGATCTCGAGCCATTCGTCGACGGGCACCGCGTGCTGCGCGAAGTCGAAGTCCGACAGGTTCGCGAGCAGGAAGCGCAGCGTGTTGCGGATGCGGCGATAGCCTTCGGTCACGCGCTTCAGGATTTCCTCGGAGATCGCGAGCTCGCCCGAATAGTCGGTCGATGCGATCCACAGGCGGATGATTTCCGCGCCGAGGCGGTTCGCGACTTCATGCGGATCGATGCCGTTGCCGAGCGACTTGCTCATCTTGCGGCCTTCGCCGTCGACCGTGAAGCCGTGCGTGAGCAGGCCCTTGTACGGCGCGCGGCCGTCGATCATCGATGCGGTCAGCAGCGACGAGTGGAACCAGCCGCGGTGCTGGTCCGAGCCTTCGAGGTAGAGGTCGGCCGGGAACTGCAGCTGATCCTTGTGCGAGCCGCGCAGCACGTGCCAGTGCGTCGTGCCCGAGTCGAACCACACGTCGAGCGTGTCGCGGTTCTTTTCGTACAGGTTCGCGTCGTCGCCGATCAGCTCGCGCGGGTCGAGCGTCTGCCAGGCCTCGATACCCGACTGCTCGACGCGCTTCGCGACTTCCTCGAGCAGTTCGAGCGTGCGCGGGTGCAGCTCGCCGGTTTCCTTGTGCACGAAGAACGCCATCGGCACGCCCCATTGGCGCTGGCGCGACAGCGTCCAGTCGGGACGGTTCGCGATCATGCTGAACAGGCGCTGCTTGCCCCACGACGGGTAGAACGCGGTGGCGTCGATGCCTTCGAGCGCGGTTTCGCGCAGCGTCTTGCCGCCGTCGCGCGGCGTCACGTCCATGCCGGCGAACCACTGCGACGTCGCGCGGTAAATGATCGCCGTCTTGTGACGCCAGCAGTGCATGTAGCTGTGCTTGTAGTGCTCGCTGCGCAGCAGCGAGCCGGCCTCGCGCAGCGCGTCGACGACCTTCGGGTTCGCGTCCCAGATCGACAGGCCGCCGAACAGCGGCAGCGATTCGATGTAACGACCGTCGCCCATCACCGGGTTGATGATGTCCGAGTCGGTCATCCCGTGCGCCTTGCACGACTGGAAGTCCTCGATGCCGTATGCGGGCGACGAGTGCACGACGCCGGTACCGGTGTCGGTCGTCACGTAGTCGCCGAGGTAGACGGGCGCGGTGCGCTTGTAGCCGGGATGAGCCGATGCGAGCGGGTGGTGGAAGCGCAGGTTCGCGAGCTTCACGCCCGGCGCGGTCGCGACGACGCGGCCGGTCAGCTTGAAGTCGGTCATGCAGGCTTCGACACGTTCTTCCGCGATGATCAGCAGCCCGCGCTCGGTGTCGACCAGCGCGTAGACGATTTCCGGATGGAGGTTCAGCGCCTGGTTCGCGGGGATCGTCCACGGCGTGGTGGTCCAGATCACGATGCCGCCGTCGGCGCGCGGCAGCGCCGGCAGGCCGAACGCCTGCGCGGTCTTTTCCGGTTCCGCGAACGCGAACATCACGTCGATCGTCGGGTCGGTGCGGTCCTTGTACTCGACTTCCGCTTCCGCGAGCGCCGAGCCGCAGTCGAAGCACCAGTTCACCGGCTTCAGCCCGCGATACACGTAACCCTTCTCGATGATCTTGCCGAGCGCGCGGATCTCTTCCGCCTCGTTGACGAAGTTCATCGTCTTGTACGGGTTGGCCCAGTCGCCGAGCACGCCGAGACGCTTGAAGCCGACCTTCTGCTTCTCGATCTGCTCGGTCGCGTACGCGCGCGCCTTGCTCATCACTTCGGCCGCCGGCAGCGACTTGCCGAACTGCTTCTCGATCTGGATCTCGATCGGCATCCCGTGGCAATCCCAGCCGGGCACGTACGGTGCGTCGAAGCCGGCCATGTTGCGCGACTTGACGACGATGTCCTTCAGGATCTTGTTGACGGCGTGGCCGAGGTGGATGTCGCCGTTCGCATACGGCGGGCCGTCGTGCAGGATGAACTTCGGCCGGCCCTTGCTGGCCGCGCGGATCTTCTCGTAGAGGCCGCGTTCTTCCCATTCCTTGACCCACTGCGGTTCGCGCTTGGGCAGGTCGCCGCGCATCGGGAACGGCGTGTCGAGCAGGTTGACCGGATACTTGGCCTGCGGTTTCGAATCGGCTTTCTTGTTGCTCATGATGGGATCGCTATCTAAATCGGGAGACGCGCGAGCGTCGTGAATCGGGGATGCGCGCGAGTGAGCGGCGCGAGGGTGCGGCGCCAGGCGCCGCCGTCCGGATCAGCTAATTCGGTCGGTGGCCGACGTCGAGAAGCCCGTGGCGCGGCTGCCCGGCGCACGGTCGCGCTCGATGAAGTACGCGCGTGCATTCGCGACGTCCAGCGCGATCGCGCGCGACAGCGCCTCGAGATCGTCGAATTTCGCTTCGTCGCGCAGCTTTTTCAGGAATTCGACGCGGATGAGCTTGCCGTACGCGTCGCCGTGCCAGTCGAGCAGGTGGACTTCGAGCAGCACGCGGCCGGAATCGTCGACGGTCGGGCGCAGCCCGAGGCTCGCGACGCCCGGCAGCGGGGTGGGGCCGAGGCCGTGCACCTGCACGACGAAGATGCCCGCGAGCGCCGGACGCTTGTGCGCGATCGGCAGGTTCAGCGTCGGGAAGCCGAGGTCGCGGCCGAGCTTCAGCCCGTGCGCGACGTGGCCGCTGATCGCATAGCCGTGGCCGAGCGCCTGCGCGGCCGCGTCGAGGTCGCCCGCGGCGAGCGCGGCGCGCACGCCCGAGCTGGAGATGCGCGTGCCGTCGCTGCCCGCGACCGTACCCATCTGCTCGACCTCGAAGCCGTACTGTTCGCCGGCCGCCTTCAGCGTGTCGAAGGTGCCCGCGCGCTTCGCGCCGTAGCAGAAATCGTCGCCGACCATCATCCAGCGCGTGTGCAGCCCGCCGACCAGTGTGCGTTCGACGAACGCCTGCGGCGACTGGCTCGCGAACGTGTGATTGAAGTGCTCGACGACGACGCGGTCGACACCGTGGTCGCGCAGCGCCTCGAGCTTGTCGCGCAGCATCGCGATGCGCGGCGGCGCGCCGGCGGGGTTGAAGAATTCGCGCGGGTGCGGCTCGAACGTCATCACGCACACGGGCAGGCCGCGCGCGTCCGCTGCCGCGCGCACGCGCGCGAGCAGGGCCTGGTGGCCGCGATGGACACCGTCGAAGTTGCCGATCGTCAGCGCGCACGGGGCGCGGCTCTCGGCGTTGGGCAGGCCGCGGAAGACTTTCACGATAGCGGATGCAGCGTCGGGGAATGGGCGGTGGGATGCCGCAAAGCAGAAGATTATAAACGTTCGGGCGGGCCGGCGGCCGAGAAGGCGGGAAAGGCGGGGGCGAATGGTAAAATTCGCGGATGAAAAAACTCGTGATCCTGATTTCCGGTCGCGGCAGCAACATGGAGGCCATCGTCCGCGCGTGCGCGCAGGAACGCTGGCCGGCCGAGATTGCCGCCGTGATCGCCAACCGGCCCGACGCGGCCGGACTGGCTTTTGCCGCGTCGCATGGGGTGGCGACGGCGGTGGTCGACCACCGCTCGTTCGACGGCCGCGACAGCTTCGACGCGGCGCTCGCCGCCGAGATCGACCGGTTCGCGCCCGATCTCGTCGTCCTCGCCGGCTTCATGCGCATCCTCACGCCCGCATTCGTCAGACGATACGAAGGCCGGTTGCTGAACATCCATCCGTCGCTGCTGCCGAGCTTCAAGGGCATCCACACGCATCAGCAGGCGCTCGACGCGGGTGTCGCGCTGCATGGCGCGAGCGTGCATTTCGTCATCCCCGAGCTCGACAGCGGCGCGATCGTCGCGCAGGGCGCGGTGCCCGTGCGCGCGGGCGACGACGCGGCGGCGCTCGCGCAGCGCGTGCTGGCGGTCGAGCATGTGCTGTATCCGCGCGCGGTGCGCTGGTTCATCGAGGGCCGTTTGCGCCTCGAGAACGGCCGCGCAGTGGTGGCGCCGGAAGAGGCGCGCTGGATTTTCGCGGATCAACCGCATACCGAAACGAGTGAGGGCGTATGAAGCTGCACGGATTCCTGATCGGCCAGACCGAGACTTTGCTGGCCGAGGTGCTGAAGTTCGCCGGCCCCGCCGACGCGACGACGAGCCGGTTCTTCCGCGCGCACCCGAAGCTCGGGCACGCGGAGCGCGGCGTGATCGCCGAGGCGGTGTTCGCGGTGCTGCGCCGGAAAATGGAGTTTTCGCACCTCGCCGAGAGCGGCACCGGGACGCCGGCACGACGCCTCACGCTGCTCGGCCTGATGCAGACGGTCGGCCGCAATGCGCTGAAGCCGTTCCTGTCGGACACCGAGTCGGCCTGGCTCGAGCACGTGTCGAAAATCGACCCGGCGAGCCTGCCCGTGCGCATTCGCACGAACCTGCCCGACTGGATTCACCAGGCGCTGTCGGCCCGTTTCGACGCCGACGAGCTCGCGCAGCTTGCCGCCGCGCTGAACTATCCGGCGCCGCTCGACCTGCGCGCCAACGCGCAGAAGGCGAGCCGCGACCAGGTCATCGACGGGCTGCGCGCGAGCGGCATCGACGCGGGCGCGACCCCGTTCGCGCCGTTCGGCGTGCGCGTGGTCGGCAAGCCGGCGCTGACGCGCCTGAAGCTGTTTGAGGAAGGCGCGATCGAGGTGCAGGACGAAGGCAGCCAGCTGCTGTGTTCGCTGGTCGCGCCGCGCCGCGGCGAGATGGTCGTCGATTTCTGCGCGGGCGCGGGCGGCAAGACGCTCGCGCTGGGCGCGATGATGCGCTCGACCGGGCGCCTCTATGCGTTCGACGTGTCGGAGAAGCGCCTCGCGAAGCTGAAGCCGCGCCTCGCACGCAGCGGGCTGTCGAACGTGAACCCGGTGCTGATCGACAGCGAGCACGATGCGAAGATCAAGCGGCTCGCCGGCAAGATCGACCGCGTGCTGGTCGACGCGCCGTGCAGCGGCCTCGGCACGCTGCGCCGCAATCCGGACCTGAAGTGGCGCCAGACGCGCACCGCGATCGATGAACTCACGCCGAAGCAGGCGTCGATCCTCGCGAGCGCCGCGCGCCTGGTGAAGAAGGGCGGCCGGCTCGTCTACGCTACCTGCAGCGTGCTCGACGCCGAGAACGAACGCATCGTCGAGCAGTTCCTGGCCGACCATCCCGAGTTCGTGCTGGTGCCGGCGCAGAAGGTGCTGGATGACCAGCGCATCGCGCTCGAGACCGGCGACTACCTGTCGTTGTGGCCGCACCGTCACGCGACCGACGGTTTCTTCGCCGCCGTCCTCGAACGGCGCGCTGCGCAGTAACGACCGTCCGGACTGACGATGGAAAATCTGCAGAGCCGCCTGCTGTCGCACCGGCTGGAATCGGTCATTCGCGACTTCCACCAGCCGGTGATGATCTGGCAGGCGGCGATCCTCGTCGGCGCGCTGTGTTTCGCATGGGTGACCGCGCGCTTCGTGCACGGCCGCATCGATGCACGCCGCCGGGCGGCCGGCCGCGCACCCGGCGCGGGCGCGCAAAGCCTGAAGCGCGCGCTGTTCCCGTTGTTCGGCAGCGTCTTCGTCGGCGCCGCGCAGCTCGCGTTCGACCCGTTCATGTCGACGTCGCTGCTGTCGCTGGCGCTCGTGCCGCTGTTCGGCATCGGGCTGATCTACGTGCTGTTCTTCTTCGCGCGGCGCGTGTTCGCGCGCGACGGCCACACACATGCGTGGCTGTCGATCGTCGAGAAGATCGTGTCGACCGTCGTGTGGGCCGCGATGGTGCTGACCGTGCTGGGCATTCAGCGCGACGTGCTGGGCTGGCTCGACAGCGTGCAGTTCCGCGTCGCCAACGCGCACCTCACGCTGCTGTCGGTGATTTCCGGCGCGCTGTGGGTATGCGTGACGCTGATGGTCGCGATGTGGCTGGGCTCGGTGCTCGAGGATCGCCTCACGCGCGCAAGCACGCTCGACGCGAACCTGAAGGTCGTGCTGTCGCGGGTCGGCCGCGCGCTGCTGGTATTCGCGGCGATCCTGATCGGGCTGTCGCTGGTCGGCATCGACGTGACGGTGCTCGGCGTGTTCGGCGGCGCGGTGGGTGTCGGCCTCGGTTTCGGGCTGCAGAAGATCGCCAGCAACTACGTGTCGGGCTTCATCATCCTGCTCGACCGCTCGCTGCGGCTCGGCGACGCGATCAGCGTCGGCGGGCTGCAGGGCGTCGTCACGCAGATTCGCACGCGCTACACGGTCGTGCGCGGCCTCGACGGCAACGAGACGCTGATTCCGAACGAGAAGCTGATCACCGACGTCGTGCAGAACCAGTCGTCGTACCTGACGCGCGGCTACGCGAAGGTTGCGGTGCAGGTCGCGTACACCAGCGATGTCGAGCACGCGCTCGTGTTGCTCGCCGATGCGGCCAGGGATGTGCCGCGCGTTCTGGCGGAGCCGGCTCCGACCCCGTATCTGGTGAGTTTCGGTGCGGACGGGATCGACCTGGAGCTCGGTTTCTGGATCGAGGATTCGGCGAAAGGCACGTCCGGCGTGCGTTCGACCGTGAACCGCAATATCTGGCGGCTGTTCAGCGAGCACGGGATTTCGATCCCGTTCCCGCAGCGCGAAGTGCGGGTCGTGGGGCTGCCCGACGGCTTTTCTTCTGCCGGCGTGTCGGCCGGCAACGGCGCGGCGGACGGGCGCGCGCCGGCTGCGTAGCGCAAGCCGGTCGCCAAATGTATCGGCCCCGCGGTCGGAACCGGATCGCGGGCCGTTCCAAGTCCGCCCATGGACTGCGCCTGTTGCGTCAGGGCAAGAAAATGTTCATTTTTTACAAAGACTTGGAACGGTTGAAGTAAAATTCTGGTCTACACGCGGTATGCTTTCATTTTTCTGACGCTTGGCGCGGGCCGGCGTCGCTCTCATCACAGGTAACTGCCTTGTTGAATTCCCTGCTCGATTTTCTTTCCCACGGGCTCCTGCATTTTTCGTGGTGGCAGGTCGCGCTGTTCGCGCTCGCCGTCACGCACGTCACGATCATCGGCGTGACGGTCTACCTGCACCGCTGCCAGGCGCATCGCGCACTCGAGCTGCATCCGATCGCGAGCCACTTCTTCCGCCTCTGGCTGTGGATGACGACCGGCATGCTGACGGGCCAGTGGGCCGCGATTCACCGCAAGCACCATGCGAAGTGCGAGACCGAGGAAGATCCGCACAGCCCGCAGACGCGCGGCATCTGGAAGGTGTTCCTCGAGGGCGCCGAGCTGTATCGCGCGGAAGCGAAGAATGAAGAGACGATGCGCAAGTTCAGCCACGGCACGCCGAACGACTGGATCGAACGCAATATCTACTCGAAGTACCCGATCCTCGGCGTGAGCCTGATGATGGTGATCGACGTCGCGCTGTTCGGCGTGCTCGGCCTGACCGTCTGGGCCGTGCAGATGGTCTGGATTCCGTTCTGGGCGGCTGGCGTCGTCAACGGCTTCGGTCACTTCTGGGGTTATCGCAACTTCAACTCGGCCGACGCGAGCACGAACCTGTTCCCGTGGGGCATCGTGATCGGCGGCGAAGAGCTGCACAACAACCACCACACGTTCGCGACGTCGGCGAAGCTGTCGAACAAGTGGTACGAGTTCGACATCGGCTGGATGTACATCCGCATCATGTCGGCATTCGGTCTCGCGAAGGTGAAGAAGGTCGCACCGACGCCGCGCCTGAACAAGCCGAAGACGGTGCTCGACCAGGAAACGCTGCAGGCCGTGCTGTCGAACCGCTACGAAGTGATGGCGCGCTACGGCAAGGCCGTGAAGCGCGCATACCGCCAGGAGCTCGCGCACCTGAAGGAAATCGGCGGCGAGAAGTACCAGCTGATGCGCGGTGCGCGCAAGTGGTTCCACAAGGATGCCGACGGCCTCGACGAGCCGCAGAAGAAGCTGCTGCCGGAAATCTTCGCGAACAGCCAGAAGCTGCACACGTACTTCCAGCTCCGCCAGGATCTGGCCGCGATCTGGGATCGTTCGACCGCGTCGCGCGAACAGCTTCTCGCGCAATTGCAGGATTGGTGCCATCGCGCAGAACAAAGCGGCATCAAGGCGCTGCAGGAATTCGCGACGCGCCTGCGCCGCTACGCCTGATTCGAAATCGATTAGAATCTAAGGACGTCAAAAACCCCGCGTTGGCGGGGTTTTTTATTTGGGCTTCCGGTTTTTGAAGGTGATCGGCAGGGCCGGATTTGTATGAGGCTTGGGGCAGCGGCGAATGGTTGCCCCGGGGCGAGCACAGGGGTGAGGCCGGAGGGGGCGCCAAGGCGCTGATGCTGGTCGACCGCGAAGCATGGATCGAAGTAAATGCCAAAGCACTAACTTGGATCGACCGCGAAGCATGGATCGAAGTAAGCGCCAAAGCACAAACTTGGATCGACCGCGAAGCATGGGATCCAAGTAAGCGCTAAAGCGCTAACTTGGATCGACAGGAGATATGGAGATGCAATCGACGATCAAACCCGTCGAATACGATCGGCCCGTCGCAGCAGGGACCGTTTGCGGCGTGGGGCAGGCATGGGCCAAGGTGCCCGACGCACCGTCCGCCGAAGAGCGCGCTGCACTGAAGGCACGTATCAAGGCGCTGCTCGTGCGTGAAAAGGCCGTCCTGGTCGCGCACTACTACGTCGACGCCGAATTGCAGGAACTGGCCGACGAAACGGGCGGCTGTGTCGCCGACTCGCTCGAAATGGCCCGCTTCGGCCGCGATCACGACGCGCAGACGCTGGTCGTCGCCGGCGTGCGCTTCATGGGCGAAACCGCGAAGATCCTGAGCCCGAACAAGCGGATCCTGATGCCCGACCTCGATGCGACCTGCTCGCTCGACCTCGGCTGCCCGGTCGACGAATTCTCGGCGTTCTGCGATGCGCATCCCGACCGTACCGTCGTCGTCTACGCGAACACCAGCGCCGCCGTGAAGGCGCGCGCGGACTGGATGGTCACGTCGTCGATCGGCCTCGAGATCGTGGCCGACCTGCATGCGCGCGGCGAGAAGATCATCTGGGCGCCGGATCGCCATCTCGGCAGCTACATCCAGAAGAAAACCGGCGCGGACATGCTGTTGTGGCAAGGCTCGTGCCTCGTCCACGACGAGTTCAAGGGCATCGAACTCGACCTGCTGCGCGCCGAGTATCCGGACGCGAAGGTGCTCGTCCACCCCGAATCGCCGGAAAATGTCGTCGCACAGGCGGACGTCGTCGGCTCGACGACGCAATTGATCGACGCAGCCGTGAAGTTCGACGCGACGCGCTTCATCGTCGCGACCGATCTCGGCATCCTGCACAAGATGCAGCTTGCGGCGCCCGGCAAGACCTTCATCGCTGCACCGACGGCCGGCAACAGCGCAACCTGCAAGAGCTGCGCACATTGCCCGTGGATGGCGATGAACGGCCTCGCGAACCTCGCCGATGTGCTCGAACGCGGTCACAACGAGATCTTCGTCGATCCCGCGATCGGTGAGCGTGCCCGTCTGCCGATCGACCGGATGCTCGATTTCGCAGCGGCGCACAAGAAGCGCGTGCAGGCGAGCGGCGATCTGCAGCGCGACCAGCAACTGTTTGCGAACGTGGGGGCTGCATGACGAACGCAGCCGTATCCCCGCTGTTCGACGTCGTCCGCGAGCAATACGGCGCGGCATTCGACGATGCGATCACGCGCAACGTGGCCGATGCGATCGCGGAAGACGTCGGCACGGGCGACCAGACCGGGCGGCTCGTGCCGGCCGGCGGGCGTCGCCGGGCGCGCATCATCGTGCGCGAGGACGCCGTGCTGTGCGGTGTACCGTGGTTCGAGGCCGTGATTGCACGAATCGATCCGGCGATCGTCGTGCAATGGCGCTATCGCGAAGGCGACCGGATGACGCCCGATTCGACCGTCTGCGAACTCGAAGGGCCGGCGCGTGCACTGCTGACGGCCGAGCGCAACGGACTGAACTTCCTGCAGTTGCTGTCGGGTGTCGCGACTGCGACGCGCCGTTACGTCGAGCGCGTCGAAGGCACGCGCGCGAAGATCCTCGACACGCGCAAGACGCTGCCGGGCCTGCGGCTCGCGCAGAAATACGCTGTGCGTGTCGGCGGCGGCGAGAACCAGCGTCTCGCCCTGTATGACGGCATCCTGATCAAGGAGAACCACATCGCAGCGGCAGGCGGTGTCGGCGAGGCACTCGACGCGGCGTTCGCGCTGGAGTCGGGCGTGCCCGTGCAGGTCGAAGTCGAGACGCTCGCGCAACTCGATACGGCGCTCGCGCACCGCGCTCAGTCGGTGCTGCTCGACAACTTCACGCTCGACATGATGCGTGAAGCGGTGCGTGTCGCGAACGGCAAGGCTGTGCTCGAAGTGTCGGGTGGCGTCAATTTCGATACGGTGCGTGCGTTCGCGGAAACGGGTGTCGACCGTATCTCGATCGGCGCGCTGACGAAGGACGTGCGCGCGACGGACTATTCGATGCGTATCGTCGACTGACCGCGCGACATACCGTCTGACAAAAAAGCCGCTGGCGCGCAAACGCCAGCGGCTTTTTTCGTGGGCCGCAGCCGGGAACGGCGGGCGGTCAGCGGCGCGAGCGGGGCGTGAGCACGCTCGGCAGCGCCTTCGGCAGCGTGTGCGGCCAGTCGCGGCTGTAGTGCAGCCCGCGGCTTTCGCGGCGCGAGTACGCGCTTTTCACGATCAGTGTCGCCACGTCGACGAGATTGCGCAGTTCGAGCAGGTCGCGCGTCACGCGGAAGTTCGCGTAGTACTCCTGGATCTCGTCGCGCAGCAGCGACAGCCGGTGCTTCGCGCGTTCGAGACGCTTGTCGGTACGCACGATGCCGACGTAGTTCCACATCAGGCGGCGCAGCTCGTCCCAGTTGTGCGCAACGACGACTTCCTCGTCCGCATCCGACACGCGGCTTTCGTCCCACGCGGGCAGCGTGGCGGGCGTTTCGGCATCGAAGCCGGCCGCCTCGATCGCGTCGGCCGCCGCGCGGCCGATCACGAGACATTCGAGCAGCGAGTTGCTCGCGAGCCGGTTCGCACCGTGGAGCCCGGTGTACGACGTTTCGCCGACCGCATACAGGCCCGCGAGATCGGTGCGCCCGGCGAGATCGGTGACGACGCCGCCGCACGTGTAGTGGGCGGCCGGCACGACGGGAATCGGCTGCTTCGCGATATCGATGCCGAATTCGAGGCAGCGCGCGTGGATCGTCGGGAAGTGCTCGCGCAGGAACGCTTCCGGCTGGTGGCTGATGTCGAGATACACGCAGTCGATCCCGCGCTTCTTGATCTCGAAGTCGATCGCGCGTGCGACGATGTCGCGCGGTGCGAGTTCGGCGCGCGGATCGTGCGCGGGCATGAAGCGCGTACCGTCGGGCAGCTTCAGCAGGCCGCCTTCGCCGCGCACGGCTTCCGAGATCAGGAACGACTTTGCATAGGGATGGAACAGGCAGGTCGGGTGGAACTGGATGAATTCCATGTTGGACACGCGGCAGCCCGCGCGCCACGCCATCGCGATGCCGTCGCCGGTCGCGGTGTCGGGGTTCGTCGTGTACAGGTAGACCTTGCCGGCGCCGCCGGTCGCGAGCACCGTATGCGGCGCCTCGATCGTGATCGTGCGGTCGTTGTCGACGTCGAGCGCATACAGGCCGTGACAGCGGCGGCCGGGCAGGCCGAGGCGGTCCGACGTGATCAGGTCGATCGCGTGGTGGTTTTCGAAGAACGTAATGTTCGGATGCTGGCGCGCCCGCGCCGACAGCGTCGCGAGCACCGCGTGGCCGGTCGCGTCGGCCGCGTGGATGATCCGGCGGTGGCTGTGGCCGCCTTCGCGCGTGAGGTGGAAGCCGAGCTCGGCTGCGTCGTCCTTCGTGAACGGCACGCCCTGGGAGATCAGCCATTCGATCGCTTCGCGGCCGTGCTCGACGATGTAGCGCGTCGCGCCTTCGTCGCACAGCCCGCCGCCGGCGACCAGCGTGTCGTCGACGTGGTTCTCGATGCTGTCCGCCGAATCGAGGACGGCCGCGATGCCGCCTTGCGCGTTATCGCTGGCCCCCTCCATCATCGAACGTTTCGCGATCAGCGCGACACGTCGCGTGCTGGCCAGGTTGAGTGCGACCGACAGCCCTGCCAGGCCGCTGCCGACGATCGCCACGTCGAATTTCATGCTGCATCTCCATCGTTACGCTTTTGATCTTGTGCGTTCCGGCGGCCGCAGCCGCGGAAAGGGGAGAGCATACCGCGTCGCGCCGGCGCGTGCGCGCAAAACAAAAAGCCCCGCATGTGCGGGGCTTTTCGGTCGCCGTCAGGCTGGCAGAAACCGGAGATTACTTGATCTTGGTTTCTTTGTATTCCACATGCTTGCGGACGACGGGATCGAACTTCTTGATCGCCATCTTTTCCGGCATGTTGCGCTTGTTCTTCGTGGTCGTGTAGAAGTGACCCGTACCAGCGGTCGACTCGAGCTTGATCTTGTCGCGTGCGCCTTTTGCCATGATTGTGCTCCTTGGGCTTAGGCTTCGCCGCGTGCGCGCAGGTCAGCGAGCACGGAATCGATGCCGTTCTTGTCGATCAGGCGCAGGCCGGCGTTCGAGACGCGCAGGCGCACCCAGCGGTTTTCGCTCTCCACCCAGAACCGGCGGTTTTGCAGGTTCGGCAGGAAGCGGCGCTTCGTCTTGTTGTTGGCGTGGGAAACGTTGTTGCCGCTCATCGGCGCTTTCCCAGTTACTTGGCATACGCGTGCCATGAGAGCACTCCTAATACGCTAAATTCGGGGTTCGATCGCCGATGAAGGTTCCATCGTACCGCCACGTGATCCATGGCTGCACTCAGAACGCCGAAGCCCTTACAGACAAGGCCCTTCGATGGCTAGAACTGGTTGGAAAAAAGACAGACGGCGATTCTAGCAGAAAAAGTTCAGAAAAATCAAACCTAATTTCGCATCGCCGTTGCGGCGCCCTTAGGCGGGCCGCAACCGCACAGTCTACAGCCAACCGGCCCGTGCGAACGAAAAAGTATCACTGGTGCCGATGACGACGTGATCGAGCAGCTGAACGTCGACGAGCGCGAGCGCGTCGTGCAGCACGCGGGTCAGGCGCCGATCCTCCGCGCTCGGCTGCACCGCGCCGGACGGATGGTTGTGCGCGACGATCAGCGCCGCGGCGTTGTGCACCATCGCGCGGCGCACGATCTCGCGCGGGTAGACGGCCATGCGAGTCAGCGAGCCGCGCGTGATTTCCTCGGTGTCGATCAGGCCATGGCGCGCGTCGAGGTAGACCGCGGCGAACACTTCGTGCGGGCGCGCACCGATCTTCATCCGCAGATAGTCTTCGACCGCGCCGGGCGAATCGATCAGCCTCTTCTCGCGCGCTTTCTCCTTCAGCACGCGCCGCGCGATCTCGGTGACCGCAACCAGCCGCGCGGAGCGCGCGGGGCCGATGCCGGGGTGCGCCTCGAAATCGTCGGCGGTTGCCTCGAGCAGCCCGCGCAACGTCTTGAACTGCCCGACCAGCGCGCGGGCCGTGACGAACACGTCGTGCCCCGGCTTGCCGGTGCCGAGCAGCAGGGCGATCAGTTCGTCGTCGGTCAGCGCGGCCGGCCCGCGCTCCAGCAATCGCTCGCGCGGCCGCTCGGGCCGCCAGTCGCGCGGGCGGCGCTTGCGCCGGCGGATCGGGAGGCCGCGGCCGGGCGGAGCGGCAGATAGATCGGCGGTGTCGCGGCATTCGACGGGCGGCGGGGTGAGGCAGGGTGACAGCATGCTCGAAACTCCATTGGCGGCGGGCGGTGTGCGCGACGTCGTCGCACTTTCCGCCTTGCGCGCTCAGGTGACTTACAATATTGGCTTTGCGCCGGGCCTTTCGGCCGTATCGGGCGCCGACCGAACGAGTAATTCATGAGCCTCATCGATCTATCCGAAGTGAAGCCCGGTTCCCACGTCACGTTGCATTACCGGCTGGCACTGGCCGACGGCGCCGACATCGTCAACACCTTCACCGACAAGCCGGCCACGCTGCTGCTCGGCGCGGGGCAACTGGCGCCGTCGCTGGAACAGATTCTGATCGGGCTCAGGGTCGGCGACCATTCGACTTTTCAGCTAACGCCCGAACAGGGGTTCGGTCCCCGCAATCCCGACATGCTCCAGCGCGTCACGCTGTCGACGCTGCGCGAGAACGGGATGGTCGGCGACGATTTCACGCCGGGCGAACTGATCGAGTTCAATGCGCCGGACGGCGGCCGGTACGCGGGGGTGCTGAAGGAAGTCAGCGAAACCTCGGCACTGTTCGACTTCAATCATCCGCTCGCGGGCCAAGCGCTCACGTTCGAAGTGAAAATCATCGGAATCCTGTAATCATGAGCACCACCGATACGCTGTCCGGGCAGACCGTCGCAGCCGACGCCGAAATCCTGCTGGCCCAGCCGCGCGGTTTTTGCGCGGGTGTCGATCGCGCGATCGAGATCGTCGAGCGCGCAATCGCGATGCACGGTGCGCCGATCTACGTTCGTCACGAAATCGTCCACAACAAGTACGTGGTCGAGGATCTGAAGAAGAAAGGCGCGATCTTCGTCGAGGAACTCGAGGAAGTGCCGGCCGGCAATACCGTGATCTTCAGTGCGCACGGCGTGTCGAAGGCCGTGCGCGACGAGGCCGACGTGCGCGGGTTGCGCATTTACGACGCAACCTGCCCGCTCGTCACGAAGGTGCACGTCGAAGTGGCGAAGATGCGCCAGGACGGCGTCGACATCGTGATGATCGGCCACAAGGGCCATCCGGAAGTCGAAGGCACGATGGGGCAGGTCGAGCGCGGCATGCATCTCGTCGAGAGCGTCGAGGACGTGCAGAAGCTCGAACTCGCCGATCCCGAGCGCATCGCGCTCGTCACGCAGACGACGCTGTCCGTCGACGATGCAGCCGAGATCATCGGCGCGTTGAAGGCCAAGTATCCGAAAATCCGCGAGCCGAAGAAGCAGGACATCTGCTACGCGACGCAGAACCGCCAGGACGCAGTGAAGTTCATGGCGCCGCAATGCGATGTCGTGATCGTCGTCGGCAGCCCGAACAGCTCGAATTCGAGCCGCCTGCGCGAAGTGGCCGAGAAGCGCGGCGTGGACGCCTACATGGTCGATGCACCCGACCAGATCGACCCGGCATGGGTCGCGGGCAAGCGCCGCATCGGCGTGACGGCCGGCGCGTCGGCACCCGAAGTGCTCGCCCAGGCCGTGATCGCGCGTCTGCGCGAGCTCGGTGTGCGCAACGTCCGCGCGCTCGAAGGCATCGAGGAAAACGTGTCGTTTCCGCTGCCGCGCGGGTTGAACCTGCCGCCCGCCGCGTGATTGACGCAGCGCACCTGCGGACACACCGAAGCGCGCCTCCCGGCGCGCTTTTTTTTACCCGTCGGAATTGTAATCGCAACCATTCTCCGCATTCATGGTGCAACCCGGTTGCTCCTGTCGTTTTCAAGCGTCTCTCAAAATTGGTTGCAATGCAGGAAAACCCCATCGAATCAGGATTATTGGCGTCCTATAAATGGAGTTACAATGCGCCCGTTTTCAGGCCTGAATGGCTTTGAAATCGGGTTTTGGCAAGGCGCGGGAGACCATTCGATGCATGTGAAGTTGGCTTACGCCGTGTCCGTCGCCGCACCGGTTGCAATGCTTGCCGGCTGCAGCAAAAAGAGCGACGGCGGGGCGGGGAGGGAGGCTGCGGTGTTCGCGGCACCGCCGGCCAGCGGCGTGCGCGTCGCCGGAACCGTTCGTGCGGCACCGTTCGCGTGCCGCATCGCGCAATTGGGCAAGGACAAGGAAAACGGGGCACGTTTGGCGATCGAGGAAATCAACGCGCTTGGCCTGGCGAACGGTCAGGCAGCGGGCACGCAGGTTGCAATGCAGCAAGCCGCCGGTCGTGGCGTGACAGCGACCATGCGCGCCGATCGACGCAGGCCGGCCATGGTGCCCGGCGCTGCGGGCAGCGTGCCGATGTCGCCGGCCCCCTTTCATTTCGATTCGACGAAACAGCGTGTTGCAGCGAGCAATGGTGTCGCGGCGCGCGGCCTGGTTCGTACGATGGATTCCGACGCAGTCCTGACGAATGTCGGGCACGGCGTTCGCGGTGCCTTGCGGGGCGGCGCGACACGGAATCCGATCTGCCCGGATGCGGGGCTCGCCTCGCACCGGACGGGAAAAGGCACGGATGCCGGGCAACCGGACGATGGCCGTCTCGGCATGCTGCCCTACGACTTCAAGGAGGCCACGAACACCGTCCTCGATGTCGTGACGATTTAGCGACGGGACTCATGACGGCACCGGAACAGTGCGGTGCCGTTTCTGTATCCGCTCCGGCGGCAAGTCCGGCCGTACAGGCCGGGCGGCGCGCGCCGGGACGATCCACCCTTACCGGTATCGACTAGTACCCGCAGTGTCGCCGAGAAGGCGCGATTCCTCGCTTACCCGCGGGGCGCACCGTCCTCCGGCAGCACGGGCCAAGGAGCTTTAAATGGATATTTTCGTCCAGCAGGTTCTCAACGGGCTGGTGCTCGGCAGTGTCTACGCCATCATCGCGTTGGGCTACACGATGGTGTACGGCATTCTCGGCATCATCAACTTCGCGCACGGCGACGTGCTGATGATCGGCGCGATGGTCGCCTTGTCGGCCATCACCGTGCTGCAGAACCATTTCCCCGGACTCGGCAACGTCGCGACGCTGACGATCGGCCTGGGCATCGCCGCCGTCGTCTGTGCGTTCGTCGGCTTCACGATCGAGCGGGTCGCATACCGGCCGCTGCGCCGCGCACCGCGCCTCGCCCCGCTGATCACCGCGATCGGCGTGTCGATCCTGCTGCAGACCGCCGCGATGATCATCTGGTCGCGCAACCCGCTGCCGTTCCCCCAATTGCTGCCGACCGATCCGATCAACGTGATCAAGGCGACCGACACGACGCCCGGCGCCGTGATCTCGGTTACTGAAATCGTGATCATCGCGGTGGCGTTCATCGTGATGGGCGGCCTGCTGCTGCTCGTGCACAAGACCAAGCTCGGCCGCGCGATGCGCGCGATCGCCGAAAGCCCGAACACCGCGAGCCTGATGGGCGTGAACCCGAACTTCGTGATCTCGGCGACGTTCATGATCGGCTCCGCGCTCGCCGCGCTGGCCGGCGTGATGATCGCGTCCGAATACGGCAACGTGCACTTCTACATGGGCTTCATCCCCGGCATGAAGGCATTCACGGCCGCGGTGCTGGGCGGGATCGGCAACCTCGGCGGCGCAATGGTCGGCGGCGTGCTGCTCGGCCTGATCGAGCAGCTCGGGGCCGGCTACATCGGCAACCTCACGGGCGGTGTTTTCGGCAGTAACTACCAGGACGTGTTCGCCTTCGTCGTGCTGATCATCGTGCTGGTGTTCCGTCCGTCCGGCCTGTTGGGCGAACGTGTCGCGGATCGCGCGTAACGGAAGGGAGCAAACAACATGACATCCATTCAACCGATTGAATCCTCGACGTCGCTCGTCGAAGAGCGCAACACCGCCAAGACCGTCATCATCGGCATCCTGACCGCTGCGTTCGTGATCGCCGCGCCGATCATCATCGGCTCGGCCGGCGGCAACTACTGGGTCCGCGTGCTCGACTTCGCGATGCTGTACGTGATGCTCGCGCTGGGCCTGAACGTGGTGGTCGGCTTCGCCGGCCTGCTCGACCTCGGCTACATCGCGTTCTACGCGGTGGGCGCGTACACGGCGGCATTGCTGAGCTCGCCGCACCTGACCTCGCAGTTCGAGTGGATCGCGGCGCTCGCGCCGAACGGTCTGCACATCCCGTTCCTGATCATCGTGCCGATCGCGATGGCGCTGGCGGCGACCTTCGGGATCCTGCTCGGCGCGCCGACGCTGCGCCTGCGCGGCGACTACCTGGCGATCGTGACGTTGGGCTTCGGTGAAATCGTCCGGATCTTCATGAACAACCTCGACCGTCCGGTGAACATCACCAACGGCCCGAAGGGGATCACGGGCATCGATCCGGTGCACGTCGGCGGCTTCAACCTGTCGCAGACGCACTCACTGTTCGGCCTGCAGCTGCCGTCGGTCTACATGTATTACTACCTGTTCGTGCTGTGCTCGCTGCTGGTGATCTGGGTGTGTACGCGCCTGCAGCACTCGCGTATCGGCCGTGCCTGGGCAGCCATCCGCGAAGACGAAATCGCGGCGAAGGCGATGGGCATCAACACCCGCAACGTGAAGCTGCTCGCGTTCGCGATGGGCGCGTCGTTCGGCGGCCTGTCGGGCGCGATGTTCGGTGCATTCCAGGGCTTCGTGTCGCCCGAGTCGTTCACGTTCTGGGAATCGATCGTCGTGCTGGCGTGCGTGGTGCTCGGCGGCATGGGCCACATCCCGGGCGTGATCCTGGGCGCGGTGCTGCTCGCGATCTTCCCGGAATTCCTGCGCTCGACGATGAGCCCGCTGCAGCATGCGCTGTTCGGTCACGACGTCGTCGATACGGAAGTGATCCGTCAGGCGCTGTACGGCCTCGCGATGGTGGTCATCATGCTGTACCGTTCGGAAGGCCTGTGGCCCGCGCCGAAGCATGAGGACAAGATCGCGAAACTGGCGAAGCGCAACAGCAAGAAGCCGGTGCGCGCTTAACCTACGGACACAGGGGATATACACATGAGCGACAAGCAAATCCGACTGTCCGTCAAGGGCGTGAACAAGCGCTTCGGTGGCCTGCAGGCGCTATCCGACGTCGGCCTCGAGATCAAGGAAGGCGAGATCTACGGGCTGATCGGCCCGAACGGCGCCGGCAAGACGACGTTCTTCAACGTGATCACGGGCCTCTACACGCCGGACTCCGGCGAGTTCAAGCTCGACGGCTCGGAATACAAGCCGACCGCGGTGCACCAGGTCGCGAAGACGGGCATCGCGCGCACGTTCCAGAACATCCGCCTGTTCGGCGGGATGACGGCCCTCGAGAACGTGATGGTGGGCCGCCACGTGCGTACCAAGCACGGGCTGCTCGGCGCGGTGTTCCAGACGCCGGCCGAACGCCAGGAAGAGCGCGAGATCAAGGAACGCGCGATCGAGCTGCTCGAATACGTCGGTGTGCTGCAGTACGCCGACTACACGTCGCGCAACCTCTCGTACGGCCACCAGCGCCGTCTCGAGATCGCGCGCGCGCTGGCGACCGACCCGAAGCTGCTCGCGCTCGACGAGCCGGCGGCCGGGATGAACGCGACCGAAAAGGTCGAACTCACGCGCCTGCTCGACAAGATCCGCTCGGACGGCCGCACGATTCTGCTGATCGAGCACGACGTGAAGCTCGTGATGGGGTTGTGCAACCGGATGACGGTGCTCGATTACGGCAAGGTGATCGCCGAGGGTCTGCCGCAGGACGTGCAGAAGAATCCGAAGGTGATTGAGGCATATCTCGGCGCAGGGGTGCACTGATGGCAGCGGCAATGTTGAAAATCAAGGGCTTGCAGGTCAACTACGGCGGCATCCAGGCCGTCAAGGGCGTTGACATGGAAGTCCGTCAGGGCGAGCTCGTGACGCTGATCGGCGCGAACGGCGCAGGCAAGACCACGACGATGAAGGCGATCACGGGTCTCAAGCCGTATTCGGCAGGCGACATCGAGTACGACGGCAAGTCGATCAAGGGCGTGCCGACCCACGAGCTGCTCAAGCGCGGCCTCGCGATGGTGCCGGAAGGTCGCGGGATCTTCGCGCGGATGTCGATCGTCGAGAACATGCAGATGGGTGCGTACCTGCGCAACGACACCGAGCAGATCAAGAAGGACGTCGACCGCATGTTCGGCTTCTTCCCGCGTCTGAAGGAGCGTGCGACGCAGCTCGCGGGCACGTTGTCGGGCGGCGAGCAGCAGATGCTGGCGATGTCGCGCGCGATCCTGTCGAAGCCGAAGCTGCTGCTGCTCGACGAGCCGTCGATGGGCCTGTCGCCGATCATGGTCGAGAAGATCTTCGAAGTGGTGCGCGAGATCTCGAAGGAGGGCATCACGGTGCTGCTCGTCGAGCAGAACGCACGCCTCGCGCTGCAGGCGGCCGACCGCGGCTACGTGATGGATTCGGGCACGGTCACGATGGAAGGCGATGCGAAGCAGATGCTCGACGATCCGAAGGTGCGTGCCGCGTATCTCGGTGAATGAGTGAGTGAATGAGCGGGCCCGGTGGCGCGCGACGGCAGGTGCCGGGCGCGTCGCACACGGGCTGTCGAAAGGCTGTCACGGGATGCCGTGACAGCCTTTTTTTTCGTGTCATGCGATCCGGGGCGAACTTGTGCGTGCGGGCGCGACTCCATTCGACTGTTGCGCCGCGCACGCGACGCGGGAACGATGGGGCAGGGCCGCCCGAAGCCGGTCGCCCGACACCGGTCGCCCGAAGTCGGTCGCCTGCAAACCGACACACGGGCCGTGTAGCATCGACGGCTCATCGGGACACGGAGAGCACGCATGAGTCTGGACTACGGTTTCGTGAAGGCGAAGGTGACATCGGTGGCGAAGCTGAAGGGCTCGCCGCACGGCAGCGAGATCCAGTATCACATCCACCTGACGCTGGCGTTGCCGGGCGGCAACTGGGACGTCGCGATCAACGTCGGCACCAGCGACGCGGACGACTTGCTGAACTACAAGCTCGTCTACGATTTCCACCACCCGATCACGCAGACGCTCGCGGCCGCGGCCGAAGGCTATACCGACCTGACGGGGCAGGCCGCATTGCCCGCGCTCGACTACCTGCGCAGCGACATCCTGAACGAAACGGGAGCGTGGCGCGCGAGCGCCGTGATGGACGGCACCGAGAATCCGGAGCCGATCCCGTCGCTGCTGCGGCTCGTGAACGCCGCGCAGTCGCAGGGGCTCGACGTCGTCGTGTTCGGCCGCTCGTATGCCGAAGGCAACGGCATCCACGACACGCACATGAACCAGGGTTCGACCGGCTCGAACTACGTGCACCGTGCGGGCGACGACCACAACGACCACAACGACATCTGGCAGGACGGCGCGCTGATCGTGCGCGTGAGCGACACGCAGTGGGCCGCATATTTCGCCGCGTTCGAGCAGCAGGCCGTGCCGACCGACGCGCTCGGCAATCCGCTGCCGGGCGCGGGGCCGATCACGCGCTGAGATCGCCGGCGGCCGGCTTTCGCGTCATGCGGCCGGCAGCGTCTTGCCGAACGAGATGCGTTCCTCGACGCGGTAGCCGAGCGCCGCGTAGAAGCGGCACGCATCGTCGTTGCCCGGCAGCACCTGCAGGTTGATCTTCAGGCAGCCGCGCGCGGCGAGCGCGCGTTCCGCATGTGCGATCAGCGCGCGGCCGATGCCGAGCCGCCGCGCGTCGTTCGATACGCCGAACGAGTAGAGCCAGCCGCGATGTCCGTCGAAACCCGCCATCAGCGTGCCGACGACGCGTGCGCCGCTGGTCGCGACGAAAAACAGCTCCGGCTGCGTCGCGAGCTTCAGCTCGATCGATCGCATCGGATCGCGGTGCGGCGGCGCACCGGCTTCGTCGTACTGCGGGAACGCGTCGCGCCATACCGCGAGCACGGCATCGGTGTCGGCGTGTTCGAACGGGCGGATTGCGACAGCATCGGCGGCGGCATCCATCGGCGGGCTCTCCTCAGAGCGTGTCGAGAACCGACCGCAGCATCGCCATCATCTGGTCGATCTCTTCGGTCGTCACGTTCAGTGCGGGCATGAAGCGCAGCAGGTTCGGCCGCGCGGCGTTCAGCAGCAGGCCGTCGGGCTGCATGTCGCGTGCCTTCTCGACGATCTGCGGGCCGATGTCCTTGCCGAGCAGCAGCGCGCGCAGCAGGCCTTCGCCGCGTTCGCCTTCGAAACCGCGCTCTTCCGACAGCTCGAGCAGCTTGCGCTTCAGGTATTCGCTGCGCGCGCGCACGCCTTCGAGGAAGCCGGGCGCGACGAGCTGCGAGATCACCGAATAGCCGACCGCCGTCATCAGCGGGTTGCCGTTGTACGTGCCGCCCTGGTCGCCGGCCTCGAACACCGCGACCTCGGCCTTCGACAGCAGCGCGCCGAGCGGGGCGCCGCCGCCGATGCCTTTCGCGAGCGTCATGACGTCCGGCTCGATGCCGGACAGCTCGTACGCGAACAGCGTGCCCGCGCGGCCGCAGCCGCTTTGCACCTCGTCGACGATCAGCAGCAGGTTGTGCTGCTTCGTCAGCGCGCGCAGCGCCTGCATGAATTCGCGCGTCGCCGGAATCACGCCGCCTTCACCCTGGATCGGCTCGAGCATCACCGCGACGGTCTTGTCGGTGATCAGCCTCTCGACCGAGTTGATGTCGTTGAGCTCGGCCTTCGGGAAGCCCGGCACCTGCGGTGCGTAGATCGTGTCCCAGCCCGGCTTGCCGCTGGCCGACATCGTCGCGAGCGTGCGGCCGTGGAAGCTGTGGTCGAACGTGATGATCTCGTAGGCGCCGTTCTTGAACTTGCGGCCCCACTTGCGCGCGAGCTTGATCGCGCCTTCGTTTGCCTCCGCGCCGCTGTTCGTGAAGAACACCTTGTCGAACACGCTGTGCTGCGTGAGCAGGCCCGCGAGCTTCGCCATCGGTTCGTTGTAGAACGCGGGCGACGGGTTCAGCAGCTTTTCCGCCTGGGTCTTCAGCGCTTCGACGATGCCGTCGTTGCAGTGGCCGAGGCTGTTGACGGCCCAGCCCTGGATGAAGTCCAGATAGCGCTTGCCCGTGTGATCGTAGAGCCACGAACCCTTGCCGTGCGTAAACACGATGTCGGGGCGGTTCGTGATGTACATCAGCGAGTCGATCGGATAATCGTTCAGGGGCATGGCAGCAGACTCCAGCGGGCGTTGAAAGGGAAACAGGCAATAAAAAAGCCACGGAAGGCCGTGGCTGGTGGGTCGAACAGCTTGTGCGTAACCGGTGAGGCGGTGTGGGGGTTACGCGCGAGTCCGTGACGAGCCTGCGGCATCCGGGCGGAGCGGCGAGCGGCGACGTCGAAGGGCGGACAGGAAGCAGTTCATGTGCGCAAGCATAAGGCATCCCGCGCCTCACTGTAAACCGCCGCGATGCCACGGATGTGACATCGCGGTGCGGGACGCGGATGCGCGGGTGTCAGACCGGATGCGCGAGATCGGCGGCGCTCGTGAACGAGTCGGCGTAGAACTCGTCGGCCGGCAGCGCGTGGTGCTGCGTGAAGTCGCGCTGCGCGGATTCGACCATCACCGGCGCGCCGCACGCGTACACCTGGTAGCCCGACAGGTCGGGCAGATCCTCGATCACCGCGCGATGGACGAAGCCGGTGCGGCCCGTCCACTGGTCGCCGGCGTCCGGCTCGGAGAGCACCGGCACGTACTTGAAGTTCGGGATCTCGCGTGCCCACTGCTCGGCGAGCTCGTCGAGGTAGATGTCCTTCTTGCGGCGCGCGCCCCAGTAGAGCGTCATCGGGCGCGTGATGCCCGTGTGCTTCACGTGCTCGATGATCGCCTTGATCGGTGCGAAGCCCGTACCCGATGCGAGCAGCACGATCGGCTTGTCGGAATCCTCGCGCAGGAAGAACGTGCCGAGCGGGCCCTCGAAGCGCAGGATGTCGCGCTCCTTCATCGCGCCGAACACGTGGTCGGTGAACTTGCCGCCCGGCATGTGGCGGATGTGCAGCTCGATCGGGCCTTCCTCGTGCGGCGCGTTCGCCATCGAGTAGCTGCGGCGCGAGCCGTCCTTCAGGATGAACTCGACGTACTGGCCCGCGAGATACTGCAGGCGTTCGTTGGCGGGCAACTGCAGCTTCACGACCATCACGTCGTCGGCCTTGCGTTCGAGCGCGGCGATCCGGCACGGCAGCTTCTTGACCTGCACGCCGTCGACGCCGGCGATTTCGCGCACGTCGATTTCGAGATCGCACTGCGCCTTCGAGCAGCACAGCAGCGCGAGGCCGCGCGTGCGCTCGTCGTTGGACAACGCCGACGCGGCGTGCGGGCCCTGTTCGATCTGGCCCGACACGATCTGGCCCTTGCAGGAGCCGCACGCGCCGTTCTTGCAGCCGTACGGCAGATGGACGTTCTGGCGCAGCGCAGCCGCCAGCACGGTTTCATCCGACTCGACCTGGAATTGCCGGCCGCTTTGCTTGAGAGTGACGTTGAATGCCATAGAACCAAACTAGAACAAAATGTGGGGACCGTGCATGTCGAGCACGGCAGCTACAATGCAAGCCCGTTGCGCGTCGCGCAACGGTGGCTACTGATTTCGCAACCAACATGATCGCGACTCGAATCCTGCGCCGGCCGCGCGCATTGATCGTCGGCTGCGGCGACGTCGGCATGCGCTGCGTTGCGCAATGGCGCGACACGCATCGCAACCTGCGGATCTTCGCGCTGACGAGCCACCCGGCCCGCCGCGACGAACTGCGTGCCGCGGGCGCGACGCCGATCGTCGGCGACCTCGATCGCCGGGCGACGCTCGGCCGCCTTGCGGGTCTGGCCCGCACGATCCTGCATCTCGCGCCGCCGCAATCCGACGGCCGCGACGACCGGCGCACGCGTGCGCTGATCGCCGCAACGACCGTGCCCGCGCGTCGTCCATCGACTCCACCAGCGCCGGCGGTCGGCCGGCTCCGAACGCTGCGCACCGCTGCACGGCAGGCCGGCGCACCCGTTCGGGGAGCGCGTATTGTACCCGACGGCCTTCGCGCGCCGAGGCTCGTCTACGCGAGTACGACGGGCGTATACGGTGACTGCGGCGGCGCGCGCATCGACGAGACGCAGCCCTTGCGCCCCGCGAATCCGCGCGCGTTCCGACGCGTGTCGGCCGAGCGGCAACTGCGCGCGGCGACGGTGCGCGGCGTGCTGTCCGCGCGCATCGTGCGCATTCCGGGCATCTACGCGGCGAACCGCCTGCCGGTCGCACGGCTCGAGCGCGGCACGCCGGCACTCGAGCCGGCCGACGACGTCTACACGAACCACATCCACGCGGACGATCTCGCGGCGATCCTGCGCCGCGCGGCCGAACGCGGCAAGCCGGCGCGCGCCGTGCACGCGTCGGACGACAGCGAACTGCGGATGGGGGAGTATTTCGACCGGGTCGCGCAGGCGCTGGGCCTGCCGAGGCCGCCACGCGTCAGCCGCGCGGACGCCGAGCGTCAGCTCGAGCCGACCCTGCTGTCGTTCATGCGCGAGTCGCGGCGCCTGTCCAACGCACGGCTCAAGGCCGAATTGTGCGTGACGTTGCGGTATCCGACCGTAGACGATTTCCTTCAAACGCTCGCGCCGGGCAGCGCGTCAGGTCAGCGCCGGTAATGCCTCGATCAGCAGGAAGCACAACAGCGCGCCGATCAGCGCGCCAATCAGGTTCGGATGATATTTGTGCTTCAGGTGCATCGCGGCCAGCAGGCCGCCGATCACGATGACACCGATGACCGCGAACGCGATCATCATGTACGACAGTTCGAAAGTATGGTTGATGTTCATGATGTCTCCCCTGCATCGCTGCTCGTACAGCTTGTCATTTCAGTATAGCGGGGGAACATGCGGCAGGGATGCGGCCGGACGTCGAACGGTCGTGCGGATTTTCCCTTACAGGGTTTCGACGGAATTGCGAAGCGCTGAAAGGTCGGCGTCATCGAGCCAGCGCCACGCACCCGGTGCGAGATCGCCCGGCAGCGCGAAGCCGCCGATGCTTTCGCGATGCAGCGCTTCGACGCGATTGCTCGCCGCCGCGACCATGCGCTTGACCTGGTGATACTTGCCTTCGAGGACGGTCAGCGCGAGCGCGTGCGGTGCGCGCGCGTCGGCGGCGACCGCCGCGATCGGTTTCGGCTCGCCGTGCAGCTGCACGCCGGTGCGCAGCGCATTCAGCTGCGCATCGTCGAGCGGATGGCGCACGGTGGCCACGTAGGTCTTCGGCACCTTGCGCTTCGGCGACGTGTACGCGTGCACGAACTGGCCGTCGTCCGACAGCAGCAGCAGGCCCGTCGTGTCCTGGTCGAGACGTCCGACGCACTGCACGCCGCGCGCGACGAGCGGCGCGGGCAGCAGGCTGAACACGCTCGCGTGGTGTTGCGGATCGCGCGAACACTCGTAGCCGGCCGGCTTGTTGAGCGCGAGATACGCGCGCGCGTGGAACGGCCACGCCGTATCGTCGACCGAGAACACAAGGCCGTCGGTATCGAACGCGGCGTCGGGGTCGTCCGCGCGCGCGCCCGCCACGCTGACGCGGCCCGCTTCGATCAGGCCGCGGCACTGGCGGCGCGAGCCGAAGCCCTGGGTGTAGAGAATGCTTTCGAGATCCATAGCGCGCGCATTCTATCAAGCGGCGCGCGGCCGGCGTGAACCCGCATGCGCTGGTAAGCTGCCGGTACGCCGCGCGGGGCGCGGCGCCCGTTCATTCTTCACGGAAAGTCCATGCCTTTCGCTTCGCTCCCGTTCGGCCGCAAGGCTGCCGCCTTCATCCTCGCCGCAACCGTCTCGTCGGTTGCGTTCGCGCACGCGCATCTCGCGAAGAGCGACCCGGCGGCGGGCGCGGCGGTGGCCGCCGCACCGGCTGCCGTCACGATCGACTTCACCGAGCCGCTGGAGCCGGCGTTCAGCTCGATCGTCGTCGTCGACGGCAACGGCAAGACGGTGTCGAACGGCCGTGCGCGCGTCGACGCGTCGAACCGCAAGCGGATGACGGTGCCGCTCACGGCGGTCGGCACGGGCGCCTATACGGTGAAATGGGTAGCCGTCGCGACCGACGGGCACCGCACGCAGGGCGCGTACGGCTTCAGCGTGAAGTGACGTGACGCAACGGCGGCGGCAGGCCCGTGCCAGGGCTGCCGTTGCCTCCATTCGACAGGGAGTCCCGCATGAATCCGACGACGCTCGACGCACTCGCCGATTTTCCCCGTCAGCTCGAAGCTCATTTCGCGGCCGTCCCCGACGGCTACGCGCGCTGGACGCCCGACGACTGGGCCGGAATCCCGAGCGAGCACTTTTCGCCGCTCGGACAGCTTTGCCACGTGCGCGACATCGAGACCGACGGTTATCACGTGCGGCTGCGGCGGATGCTCGAGGAAGACCGGCCGCTGCTCGTGTCGATCGATGGCGACGCGCTCGCGATCGAGCGCCGCTACAACGACGCGTATGCGTCCGACGTGCTCGCGGCGATCCGCGAAGCACGGCGCGAGACGCTGGACCTCGTGGCGCGCCTCACGCCCGAACAGCTCGCACGCACCGGGGCGTTCGACGGTTACGGCTCGCTGACCGTGCGCGGGCTCGTCCACTACCTGTGCAGCCATGACCAGCAGCATCTGGCCGGCATGCAATGGCTGCTCGGCAAGATCGACGCGGCGCTGTACGCGCGCTGAGCCGGCCGGCATCCGCGGAATCGATCGGTGATTCCGGAAATCTTGTCGGTGCGGCAGGCCGCATTACCTTGCGGCGATTGGATCGATTTTCTGGATAATCCATCCAGCCGCGACCGGCTGACCGGTGCGTCGCGCGTGCCTACACTCCAGGATTCGTTCATCGAGAAAAGGAGTCCACCGTGGCAATTCATACGCTCGCAGACAAGGTCGTCCTGATCGCAGGCGGCGCAAAGAATCTCGGCGGCCTGATCGCCCGGGATTTGGCGAGCCACGGCGCGAAGGCAGTGGCAATTCACTACAACAGCGCCGCATCTCAGGCACAGGCCGAGGAGACGGCCGCCGCGGTGCGCGCGGCCGGCGCGGAGGCTGCCACGTTCCAGGGCGACCTGACGACGGCCGCCGCGGTCGAGAAGCTGTTCGACGACGCGAAACAGCGCTTCGGCAAGATCGACATCGCGATCAACACGGTCGGCAAGGTGCTGAAGAAGCCGTTCACCGAGATCAGCGAGGCCGAGTACGACGAGATGTTCGCGGTCAACAGCAAGTCGGCGTTCTTCTTCATCAAGGAAGCGGGGCGGCACCTCGAGGATCACGGCAAGCTCGTCACGCTCGTGACGTCGCTGCTCGGCGCGTTCACGCCGTTCTATGCGGCGTACGAAGGATCGAAGGCGCCGGTCGAGCATTTCACGCGTGCGGCGTCGAAGGAATACGGCGCGCGCGGGATCTCGGTGACGGCCGTCGGGCCGGGTCCGATGGACACGCCGTTCTTCTATCCGGCCGAGGGCGCCGATGCGGTCGCGTATCACAAGACGGCGGCCGCGCTGTCGCCGTTCAGCAAGACGGGCCTGACCGACATCGAGGACGTCGTGCCGTTCATTCGCCATCTCGTCACCGACGGCTGGTGGATCACGGGCCAGACGATCCTGATCAACGGCGGCTATACGACCAAGTAATCGACCAAGTAATCGTTCGGGCAACGCGCCGCTTCGGCGGACGTCGCGGGGTGCGGCGTGCACCGCAATGGCGCGTTTGCGTGGACAATGGACGGGCGCGCGGCCTCGCGGCTGCGCGCCCGTTTTTCTGTGCCGCCGGACCTTGCCGCGACGCGCGACAGCCGGCGGCGACGCGCTTCCGAATCTACGTTCCCTGCCGATGGACAAGCTGGATCAGGTCAGAATCTTCCTGCAGGTTGCCGAGATGGGCAGCTTCATCAAGGCCGCACACGCGCTCGACGTGCCGCGCGCGACCGTGTCGGCGGCCGTCCAGCAGCTCGAGACGGGGCTCGGCACGCGCCTCCTGCATCGCACGACGCGCCAGGTGCAGCTGACTGCCGACGGCGCGTTGCTGCTCGAACGCGGCCGGCGCCTGCTCGCGGAAGCCGACGAACTCGACCGCCTGTTCCGCCGCCGCGACCGCGACGTGATCGGCCGGCTGAACGTCGACGTGCCGAGCCGGATCGCGCGGCGCATGGTGGCGCCCGCGCTGCCGTCGCTGTTTCGCCGTTACCCGAAGCTGCAACTGTCGCTCGGCTCGACGGATCGGTCGATCGACCTGGTGCAGGAGGGTGTCGACTGCGCGATCCGCGTCGGGCGGCTCGCGGACAGCAGTCTCGTCGTGCGGCCGCTCGGGCAGTTCACGCTGATCAACTGCGCGAGCCCCGACTACCTGCGCGAATGCGGCGTGCCCGAGCATCCGGACGCGCTCGCGCACGGACACTGGGCGATCGGCTATGCGTCGCCGACGACCGGGCGTGAACTCGACTGGGAATACTGCTCGGACGGCCAGCGGTACACCCTCACGCTGCCGAGCCGCGTGATCGTCAACAACGCCGAAACCTATATCGCCAGCTGCATCGCCGGGATGGGGCTGATCCAGATTCCGCGCTTCGATGTCGAGCATCTGCTCGACAGCGGGGCGCTGGTCGAGGTGATGCCGGGCCATCGGGCCGCGCCGATGGACGTGTCGGCCGTGTATCCGCACCGGCGCCATCGTTCGCGCCGGCTCAATGCATTCGTCGAGTGGTTCGGCGAGCTGATGGCGAGCGCGCTGACGAGAGGTGGAGAGGACGGAGAGGGTGACTGACCGGCGCGCGGTTCGCGTCGCGTGCCGCCGCGCCGGGTTCAGCCGGGCAGCGCCGCGAACCGCCGGCTGCGCCCGGTATCCCGCACCGCATCGATCAACGCCGCACCCGCGCCGTCCGGTTTTGCCGCGAACGCGTAGAAGCGCGCGGCCGGGAGTGCCGGCAGACCGTCTTGCGGCCCGCATTCGCGCAAGCCGTCGCGCAGCTGGCTGCGCGCCAGCGCGGTGACCGCGAAGCCGGCGAGCGCGGCCGACACGCAGCCGGCCATGCTGCCGCTCTCGAACAGCACGCGAAACGGGCGCAGCGCGGCGGCGAGTGCCGCGACGGCGGCTTCGCGATAAACGCACGGCTGCGGAAACAGCGCGAGCGGCACCTCACCTTCGGCGTCGAGCGTGCGATCCGACGCGAACGCCCACACGAGCGGCTCTTCCCACAGCAGTTCGCCCGGCGTGTCGACCTGCCGGCACTGCTTGCCGAACACGACGTCGAGCCGGCCGAGCGTCTGCTCGCGCAGCAGCGACGCGGTGATGCCGACCTTCAGTTCGATCGACGTGCGCGGGTGGCGGTCGCGAAACGTGCGCAGCACGTGCGGCAGCCACGCGCCCGCGAAATCCTCCGACGCGCCGACCCGCAGCGGCCCGTGCGCCGGCGCGCCGCGCAGCCTCGCGCGCACTTCGCGCTCCATGTCGACGATGTTGCGCGCGTACGCGTACAGCGTGTTTCCGGCCGGCGTGAGCGCGATGCGGCGCGTCGTGCGCGCGAGCAGCACCGTGCCGGCTGCCTGTTCGAGCCGCTTGATGTGGCCGCTGACGGCGGACGGTGTCAACGCAAGCCGTTCCGCGGCCGGCGCGAACCCGCGGCTGTCGACGACTTCGAGGAAGGTGCGCAGCAGCGTGATGTCGAGCGCGGTCGACGCGGGATCGGTCAGCGGTTCCATGGTTCGATTCAACACAATACGCGAAGAGTGAACAATGATACTCCGCGAATCGTGATGAACGACCGGCCTACCATCGTGCACTCGGATCGACCCGACGGAGTGCACGATGACGACCTACGCGCATGCGACGACCGCGTCGCTGGATATTGCCTATCTCGAATGGAACCCGCGCGGCGAGCGCGTGGCGGTACTGCTGCACGGCTGGCCGGACAGCCCGATCGGCTGGGACGCCGTGGCGGCGACCCTTGCCGCGCGCGGCTACCGCGTGCTCGCGCCTGCGCTGCGCGGCTTTGCGCCGACGCGCTTTCGTGACGCATCCGTGCCGCGCAGCGGCCAGCTCGCGGCGCTCGGACGAGATGTGCTCGACTTCGTCGATGCGCTCGGTCTCGAGCGGCCCGTGCTGGTCGGGCACGACTGGGGCGCCCGGGCGGCCGCGAACGCGTGCGGGCTGCGCGATGACGCCGCATCGCATCTCGTGATGCTGTCGGTCGGATACGGCACCAACGATCCCGGGCAGCCGCTGTCGCTGCAGCAGGCGCGCAATTACTGGTATCACTGGTTCATGGCGACGCCGCGCGGCGAGCAGGCGTTGCGCGACGATCGCCGCGCGTTTGCCCGTTTGATGTGGGACACGTGGTCGCCACCGGGCTGGTATCGCGACGGCGATTTCGAGGCGGCGGCAGACGCGTTCGACGGGCCCGACTGGATCGACGTCGTCCTGCATTCGTATCGGCATCGGTGGGGATTCGCGCCCGGGACGCCGGCCCATGCCGGTGACGATGCGCGCCTGAATCCCGCGCCGGTGCTTGCATTGCCGACGCTGGTGCTGCACGGCGGCGCGGATACCTGCAATCATCCGGACAGCTCGGCCGGGCGTGAGCGCTTCTTCACGGGCCGCTACGCGCGGCAGGTGCTGGACGGCGTCGGCCACTTTCCGCAGCGCGAGGCGCCGGCGGCGGTTGCGGAAGCGATCCTCGGGTTCTGCGGGCCGCGCTGATGCGCGCCGGCGCGCGCGGCGCCCGGCGCGCACCGGATCAACTGCCGACGCGGGCGGCCAGCAGGTCGGCGAGGCCGATGTTCCTGAACATCTCGCGGCGGACGCGATCGCCGACGCGGAACACTTCCTCCGCGCCGTCCTGCGACGGATCGACGAATACGCGGTACGGGCGCTTGCCGGCGGGTGCGGCGACGATGTCGGCAATCGCCGTCGCGACGGTGCCGGCATCGGCGTCTGCCGGTTCGAGCGCGGCGAGGCCCTGCAGTGCCTGCCCGGCGACGCCCGCATAGGGGCCGTCGTCGTAGGCGGCCTGCACGGCCGCATCGGCCGGCTTGCCCGCGTGGGCGAAGTGATTCGTGCCCTGGGTGAAGGCGCCCGGCACGACGATCGACGTCTCGATACCCCAGCGGGCGAGTTCGGCGGCATAGGACACCGCGAGCGAATCCATCGCGGCCTTCGCGGCGAAGTAAGGGGCGAGGAACGGCGGCGTACCGCCGCGTGCGGACGACGACGACACCCAGACGAGCAGGCCGCGGCCCTGACGGCGCAGGTGCGGCAGCGCCGCGCGGTTGACGCGCTGGGTCGACACGACGTTGGTGTCGTAGAGCTGGGCGATCTGCTCGGGCGTGAACGCTTCGGCCGGACCGAACACCATGTGGCCGGCATTGTGGACGATGATGTCCAGGCGGCCGTTGTCCGCGATCACGCGATCGATGGCGGCACCGACGGACGCGTCGTCGCCGACGTCGAGCTCGACGGTGCGCAGGTCGACCCCGTGCTCCTGCGCGTAGGCGGCAATGGCGGCGACGCGCGGCGCGTTGCGGCCGGTGCTTTCGCGCATCGACGCGTAGACGGTATGGCCGGCGCGGGCGAGCGCCTGGGCCGTCAGCAGGCCGAAGCCGCTGGACGCACCCGTGACGAGAATGACTTCCTTCATGATCGATCTCCGGTAAGCGGGGGGCGAGGCAGGCGGCCCGTCAGCACATGCCGCCGTTGGCGCGCAGGACCTGGCCGTTGATCCACGCGCCGTCGGGGCCGGCGAGGAATGCGACGACGCGCGCGATGTCGTCGGGCTGGCCGAGCCGCTCGAGCGGGTTCAGCTTCGCGAGCCGATCGACGAGTTCGGGGCTCTTGCCCTGCAGGAACAACTCGGTCGCGACCGGTCCCGGCGCGACGGCATTCACGCGGACGCCGCGTCCGCGCATTTCCTGCGCGAGCACCTGCGTCAGGCTTTCGACTGCCGCCTTGCTGGCGACGTACACGCCGTAAGTCGGCATGCGCATGCCGATCACGCTGGTCGACAGGTTGATGATGCGTCCCTCGTCGCGCACCCGCCTGGCCGCTTCGCGGCATACGTTGAACGTGCCTTTCACGTTGGTGGCGATCGTTTCGTCGAAGAGCGCATCGTCGCAGTCGGCGATGGTCGCCAGCTTCATCACGCCCGCGGAATTGACCACGACATCCACGCCGCCGAATGCAGCTTGCGCGGCGTCGAACAGCGCGGCCACGGCCGCCGGGTCGGCGACGTTCGCCTGCACCGCGACGGCATGGCCGCCGTCGGCGACGATCGCGTCGACCACTTCGCGGGCCGGGCCGGCGCTCCCGGCATAGTTGACGATGACCCGGAAGCCGTCCCGGGCGAGCTGGCGCGCGATTTCCGCGCCGATGCCGCGCGATGAACCCGTGACGAGGGCGACCTGTTCCGATGTGCTCATGTCCTGCTCCTTGGTTCGTGAGTGCCGAGCGATCCGGCGACAGGACTAATGTAGGCTTCCTCGGCCAATAAAAATAATGAATAATGAGAAGATCAAGAATGACTGAAAGTATGTCTTATGGCATTCGACAGCAGGCTTTTGAGCGGGATCGGCGTACTTTCGGCGGTGATCGAGGCCGGCACCTTCGCGCGGGCCGGCGAAGCGATGGGATTGACGCAGCCGGCGGTGAGCCGTGCCGTCGCCCGGCTGGAAGAGCGCGTCGGCATCCGGATCTTCAACCGCACGGCGCGCGCGATCACGCTGACCGACGAGGGCCGGCGTTTCTATGAGGCGGTCGCGCCGCTGCTGGCCGGCATCGAGGAGGCGGCGATCGACGCCGGCCAGTCGAAGGCGCGTGTCAGGGGGCGGCTGCGCGTCAATGTCGACGCGACCTTCGGCCACTACGTGCTGGCGCCGAAGATGGCCGAGTTTCTCGAGCGCTTCCCCGACCTGTCCGTCGAGATCAGCGTGCGCGACCGGATGGGCGACCTCGTCGCCGACGGGTTCGACGTGGCCGTGCGATTCGGCATTCCGGAACCATCGTCGTATCGTGCGCGGCTGCTGCTGGAAACGCGCGTGCTCACCTGCGCGTCGACGGCCTATGTCGCGCGTCATGGCGAACCGCGGCATCCGCGCGACCTCGCGGACGGGCACCGTTGCGTGCTGATCCGCGACCCGGTGACGGGGCGGCCGTTCGAATGGGAATTCCATCGCGGCAAGGAAGTGGTGCCGTTCGATGCCGCCGGCCGGCTGATGGTCAACGATACGGGCATGCTGCTCGGTGCGTGCCTGGGCGGCGCGGGGATTGCGCAATTGCTGGAACTCTATGCGCGGGACATCCTGGCTGAAGGGCGGCTGGTGCTGCTGTTGCCGGAATGGGCGGACGAGACGTTTCCGCTTTACGCGTATCACCACGCGTCAAACCTCGTCTCGGCGAAGGTGAGGGTGTTTCTCGACTTCGTTCGCGAACTGATGGCCTGAGCGCGAGACGCGGCCGGCGGCAGGACGGCCGGCGCTTCATTCGGTGCGATGCGGGATGTTGTCCGGGAACGGATACGGTGCGTGCGGGCCCGGCCAGTCAGGCACCGGCGGCGCGGTGAGGACGTCGCATCCGCCCAGCACGAGCACGAGCGCCACGGCGAGCACGCGGCGGCGGAGCGGGGATGAAATCGTGCGCATGGACATGGCGTGCCTCCGTGCCGCGCATCCTCATGATGCTTGGACCGTTGCGCGGGCGCGCGCGTTGCGGCGCGTGCGGCAAAAACAAAAAACCCGCGAAGCGGCGAGCTTGCGCGGGTTTCGACAGATGCAGCGCGTGATGCTGCGAAATACTGGTGCCCAGGGCCGGAATCGAACCGGCACGCCTTGCGGCGGGGGATTTTGAGTCCCCTGCGTCTACCAATTTCACCACCTGGGCTTGATCCTGGCCGCGCATGCGATTGTGCGCGGCGAAACGCGGATTATGTCTGAAATCCCGGCGCCGGGCAAGCTGCCCCGGTGCCGGTCGTGCACGTCACTGGCTCAGATAGACGAACCGGCCCTGCTTGACGATCCCCATCACGCTCGCGCGCTGATCGAGCCCCACATGATCCTTGTCGCTGGTATTGACGACGCCGTTCGGCACGACGAGCTCGTGCGCGCGTTCCAGTTCGCGCCGCAGCGCCGCACGGAACGCGGGCGTGCCGGGCTGAGCGGCCTTCAGCGCGCGGCCGACCGCATCGGCAAGGCGTGGGTACACGCCCGCCGCGTCGCCTGCGAACTGCGTGACCGTGCCGGCGCCGTATTTCGCCTCGTACGCGTCGACGAACGCGAGCGCGGCCTTGCGGGCCGGATGATCGGCCGGCAGCGTGCGCGCGACGACCACCGGCTGGGTCGGGAACAGCGTCCCGTCGACGTCCTTGCCGCCGAGCTTGATGAATTCCGGCGTCGCGATCCCGTGCGTCTGGTAGACCGGGCCCTTGTAGCCGCGCTCGATCAGCGTGCGCTGCGGCAGGACGGCCGGCGTGCCCGAGCCCGCGATCAGGATCGCGTCGGGTTTCGCCGCGATCAGCTTCAATGCCTGGCCCGTGACGCTCGCGTCGGTGCGGTTGTAGCGCTCGGTCGCGACGACGCGGATCTTGCGCAGGTCCGCGAAGCGCGTGAACTCGTTCAGCCAGCTGTCGCCGTAGCTGTCCGCGAAGCCGATGAAACCGACCGTCTTCACGCCGTGGTTGGCCATGTAGCGCGTCATCACGTCGGCCATCGCGCGGTCGCTCTGCGCCATCTTGAACGCCCAGGTTCGCGCGCCTTCCTGCGGCTCGACGATCGCGCCGGAGCCGACCAGCGTGATCATCGGCGTCTGCCCGGCCGCGACCGCGTCGAGCGCCGCGAGCGCGGCCGGCGTGATGTTCGGCCCGACCACGACGTCGACGTGATCCTCGTCGACCAGCTTGCGGATGTTGCGCACCGCGGTGCCCGGGTCGGATGCATCGTCGAGCACCGTCACCTGCACCGGCTGCCCGGCGATCGTCTTCGGCCACATCAGGATGGCGTTCTTGCTCGTGATGCCGATCGCGGCGGCCGGGCCGGTCGACGACAGGTCGACGCCGACCTTCAGGTCGGCATGGGCGGCGGCACAGGCGAGCGCGAGCGCGCCGGCGGCGGCGCGGCGCAACAGGGCGGGAAGCGTCATGCGGGATTCTCCGTCGGGCAACGAAAAGGGGCGCGGTTCAGATTCGCGCCCCTGTGTTTATACAGGCCGGTCAAAGCTCGTACGATTCGGATTCGCCCTTGAGCGCCTGTTCGATCAGCTTGCGGTTCAGCGTCGGCGACAGCAGTTCGACGAGCGTATACACATAGCTGCGCAGGTAGGCGCCCTGCTTGAGCGCGACACGCGTCACGTTGCTGCCGAACAGGTGGCCGACCGGGATCAGCCGCAGGTTGCGGTCGCGCTCGGGGTTGAACGCGATGTCGGCCATGATCCCGACGCCCAGGCCGAGCTCGACGTAGGTCTTGATCACGTCGGCGTCGATCGCCTCGAGCACGATGTCCGGCGACAGCCCGCGCAGCGCGAACGCATGGTTGATCTTCTTGCGGCCCGCGAACGCGTCGTCGTACGTGATCAACGGGTACTGGGCGAGATCGTCGAGCGTGACCGGCTTGCGTTCGAGCAACGGGTGGTCGGCCGGCACGACGGCCGCGTGATGCCACTGGAAGCAGGGCAGCGACACGAGCTCCTTGTAGTCGGAGATCGCCTCGGTCGCGATCGCGAGATCGGCCTGGTCGTGGATCACCATCTCGGCCACCTGCGTCGGGCTGCCTTGCAGGATCGACAGGTGCACCTTCGGAAAGCGCTTCTTGAATTCGGCGATCGCGGCCGGCAGCGAGTAGCGGGCCTGCGTGTGGGTCGCGGCGATGGTCAGGTTGCCCTGATCCTGCGCGGCGTAATCTTTCCCGACCCTTTTAAGGCTTTCAACCTCCTGAAGAATCCGCTCGACCGACGCGAGGATGATCCTGCCCGGCTCGGTGAGCGAGCGCACGCGCTTGCCGTGCCGCGTGAAGATCTCCACGCCGAGCTCGTCCTCGAGCTCGATGATCGCCTTCGATACCCCCGGTTGCGACGTGTAGAGCGCCTTGGCGGCCTCGGTGAGGTTGAAATTCTGCCGGACGGCCTCGCGCACGAAGCGAAATTGGTGCAGGTTCATTTATAACCCTTCCGCATATCAACAGAATTTTTTAGTCGTTTGAAATATAAGGCGAGTTTATTACGATTCACCGGAGTTTTTCAAATATGGATATCTGTTTTCGTCATTAGCAATCCAGCCGCCAGCGGTTGGGGGCGGTGACGGCGGAACGGAGATTCGGGCGCGACGTGGCTAGGACGTCGCGCGGTCACCACGAAAACCCTGGGGTCCCCGAATGTATCAGTACGACCAATACGACCAGACGATCGTCGACGAGCGTGTCGCGCAGTACCGCGATCAGGTGCGCCGCCGGCTGTCGGGCGAGTTGAGCGAAGAAGAATTCCGTCCGCTGCGCCTGCAGAACGGCCTGTACATGCAGCGCCACGCGTACATGCACCGCATCGCGATTCCGTACGGCAACCTGCGCAGCGACCAGCTCCGGATGCTGGCGCGCATCGCCCGCGAACACGACCGCGGCTACGGCCACTTCTCGACCCGCTCGAACATCCAGTTCAACTGGATCCAGCTCGAGGAAACGCCCGAGATCCTCGCGAAGCTCGCGTCGGTGCAGATGCACGGCATCCAGACGTCGGGCAACTGCATCCGCAACATCACGGCCGACCAGTTCGCCGGCGTCGCCCAGGACGAAGAGATCGATCCGCGCCCGTGGTCGGAAATCCTGCGCCAGTGGTCGACGTTCCATCCCGAATTCGCGTGGCTGCCGCGCAAGTTCAAGATCGCGGTGTCGGGCTCGAAGGACGACCGCGCGGCCGTGCAGATTCACGACCTCGGCGTGTACCTGAAGAAGAACGCGCAGGGCGAAGTGGTCGCGAGCATCCTCGCGGGCGGCGGCCTCGGCCGTACGCCGATCATCGGCGCGGTGATCAAGGAAGACCTGCCGTGGCAGCACCTGCTGACCTACTGCGAAGCCGTGCTGCGCGTGTACAACCGCTACGGCCGCCGCGACAACCTGTACAAGGCGCGCATCAAGATCCTCGTGAAGGCGCTGTCGCCCGCGAAGTTCGCGCAGCAGGTCGAGGAAGAGTGGCAGCACCTGAAGGACGGCCCGTCGACGCTCACGCAGGCGGAAGTCGATCGCGTGTCGCAGTACTTCCAGCCGCCCGTCTACGAGAAGCTGGCCGACACCGACGCATCGTTCGAACAGCACCTGCTCGAGAACAAGGCGTTCGCGCGCTGGGTCGAGCGTAACGTCGCACCGCACAAGGTGGCCGGCTATGCCGCCGTCACGCTGTCGCTGAAGGATCACCGCATCGCGCCGGGCGATGCGACCGACCAGCAGATGGACCTGGTGGCCGACTGGGCCGACGCCTATTCGTTCGGCGAGCTGCGCGTGTCGCACGAGCAGAACCTGATTCTCGCGAACGTGAAGAAGCGCGACCTGTTCGAGGTCTGGGAAAAGGCGAAGGCGGCCGGTTTCGCGACGCCGAACATCGGCCTGCTGACCGACATCATCGCGTGCCCGGGCGGCGACTTCTGCTCGCTCGCGAACGCGAAGTCGATCCCGATCGCGCTGGCGATCCAGCAGCGTTTCGACGATCTGGACTACGTGTACGACCTCGGCGACCTGTCGCTGAACATTTCCGGTTGCATGAACTCGTGCGGTCACCACCACGTCGGCAACATCGGCATCCTCGGCGTCGACAAGGACGGCGCCGAGTGGTACCAGGTGTCGCTCGGCGGCGAGCAGGGCACGGGCCGCAACGGCGCGCGCCTCGGCCGCGTGATCGGGCCGTCGTTCTCTGCGGAGGAAGTGCCCGACGTGATCGCGAAGCTGATCGACACGTTCGTCGAATCGCGCGTCGACGGCGAGCGCTTCGTCGACACGTACGACCGCATCGGCATCGCGCCGTTCAAGGAGCGCGTGTATGCGGCGCGCCAGGCAGTGAACGCGTAACCAACCGGGTAGAAGGAATTAGCAGATGGCTTCGATTATCAAGAACCGCGCAGTGATCGACGATGCATGGCAGGTCGTGCGCGCGGCGGAAGACGGTGCACTGCCGGCGGTCGACGCGTTGCCGGCCGGCAAGGTGCTGGTGCCGTTCGCATTGTGGCAGGCCGAGCGCGCGGCGCTCGTCGCCGCGAAGACGAAGGACGAGCTCGGCGTGTGGCTCGCCCCGGACAGCGAGCCGGCCGATCTCGTGGCCGACTTCGGCGCGATTTCGCTGGTCGCCGTCGACTTCCCGCGCTTCGCGGACGGCCGCGGCTACAGCATCGCGCGCCTGCTGCGCGAGCGCCACGGCTGGACGGGCGAACTGCGCGCGATCGGCGACGTGCTGCGCGACCAGTTGCTGTACATGTCGCGTTGCGGCTTCGACGCATTCGCGGTGCGCGCCGACAAGGACATCCACGACGCGCTGAACGCGTTCACGGAATTCACGCAGCGTTATCAGGGCGCGTTCGACCAGCCCGAACCGCTGTTCCGCCGCCGTGCCGCGGCGGCCGGCGTGGCGCAAGCGAAGGTGGGCGCATGAGCACCGCCGCCGCCACCGCGCTGAGCCCGGAACTCGCCGCGAAGGTCGAGCGCCTCGACGCGCTGCTCGCGCAGATCGGTGCGCGTCACGAGAAGGTGAAGTTCGCGAGCAGTCTCGCGGCGGAAGACATGCTGCTGACGCACGCGATCCTGTCGAAGGGCGTCCGGATCGGCATCTTCTCACTGAACACGGGCCGCCTGCATGCGGAAACGCTCGGCATGATCGACCGCGTGCGCGAGCGCTACGGCTACGAGATCGAGCAGTTTCATCCGCAGCAGGACGCGGTCGACCAGTACGTCGCCGAGCACGGCCTGAACGCGTTCTACGAAAGCGTCGAGCTGCGCAAGTCGTGCTGCCACATCCGCAAGGTCGAGCCGCTGAATCGCGCGCTGGCCGACGTCGGGGCATGGGTCACGGGCCAGCGCCGCGAGCAGTCGGTCACGCGTGCCGAGCTGCACGAGGAAGAGCAGGACGAAGCGCGCGGGATCGCGAAGTACAACCCGCTCGCCGACTGGACGGAAAGCGACGTGTGGGCGTACCTTAACGCGTTTGACGTGCCGGTGAACCCGCTGCATGCGCGCGGCTATCCGAGCATCGGCTGCGAGCCCTGTACGCGGGCGATCCGCCCCGGCGAGGACAGCCGCGCGGGCCGCTGGTGGTGGGAGTCGCGCGACACGAAGGAATGCGGCCTGCACATCACGATCACGCCGATTCCCGCGGACGCCGTTGCCGGCGCCACGCACTGAAAGCCTGACAAGAAACTGAATATTGCGCCGCCCGCGACAGCGGGCGGCACGAACCCAGAAGAGAAGGACTGAAATCATGAGCACGACGCTCGAGCAATCCGCCTTTGCCCCGCCCGCCGGTGCCGACAAGCGCATGGGCCACCTCGACTGGCTCGAAGCCGAGTCGATCCACATCCTGCGCGAACTGGTCGCCGAATGCAGCAAGCCGGCGCTGTTGTTCTCGGGCGGCAAGGATTCGGTCGTCGTGCTGCATCTGGCACTGAAGGCGTTCGGCCTCGGCGCGAACCGCAAGACGACGCTGCCGTTCCCGCTCGTGCACATCGACACGGGCCACAACTACGAAGAAGTGATCGACTTCCGCGATCGCCGCGCGAAAGAACTCGGCGCCGAGCTGGTCGTCGGTCACGTCGAGGATTCGATCAAGCGCGGCACGGTCGTGCTGCGCCGCGAAACCGATTCGCGCAACGCCGCACAGGCCGTCACGCTGCTCGAGACGATCGAACAGCACGGCTATACGGCGCTGATCGGCGGTGCGCGCCGCGACGAAGAGAAGGCACGTGCGAAGGAGCGGATCTTCTCGTTCCGCGACGAATTCGGCCAGTGGGATCCGAAGGCGCAGCGCCCGGAACTGTGGAGCCTGTACAACGCCCGCCTGCACAACGGCGAGCACCTGCGCGTGTTCCCGATCTCGAACTGGACGGAACTCGACGTGTGGCAGTACATCGCGCGCGAGAACCTCGAACTGCCGTCGATCTACTACGCGCACCAGCGCGAGATCGTGCGCCGCAACGGCCTGCTCGTGCCGGTCACGCCGCTCACGCCGATGCGTGACGGCGAGACGAGCGAGCTCGCGCAGGTGCGCTTCCGTACCGTGGGCGACATCAGCTGCACGTGCCCGGTCGAGAGCGACGCGGACGACGTCGAGAAGATCATCGCCGAGACGGCGGTGACCGAGATCACCGAGCGCGGCGCGACCCGGATGGACGACCAGGCCTCCGAAGCCGCGATGGAACAGCGCAAGAAGCAAGGTTATTTCTGAAGCACACGAGGACATTCACATCATGAGCATCATCGAGAACACCGAAGACCTCGGCGTGTTGCGCTTCATCACCGCAGGCAGCGTCGACGACGGCAAGAGCACGCTGATCGGCCGCCTGCTGTACGACAGCAAGGCCGTGCTGTCCGACCAGCTGTCCGCGCTGTCGCGCGCGAAGAACAAGCGCACGGTCGGCGACGAGCTCGACCTCGCGCTCCTGACCGACGGTCTCGAAGCCGAGCGCGAGCAGGGCATCACGATCGACGTCGCGTACCGCTACTTCGCGACCGCGAAGCGCAAGTTCATCATCGCCGATACGCCGGGCCACGAGCAGTACACGCGCAACATGGTGACGGGCGCATCGACCGCGCACGCGGCGATCATCCTGATCGACGCGACGCGCGTGACGGTCGAGAACGGTGTCGCCGACCTGCTGCCGCAGACCAAGCGTCACAGCGCGATCGTCAAGCTGCTCGCGCTGCAGCACGTGATCGTCGCGATCAACAAGATGGACCTCGTCGACTACAGCGAAGCGCGCTTCAACGAGATCCGCGACGCGTACGTCACGCTGGCGAAGCAGCTTGGCCTCACCGACGTGCGCTTCGTGCCGGTGTCGGCGCTGAAGGGCGACAACATCGTCGGCGCGAGCGAACGCATGCCGTGGTACGCGGGCGAACCGCTGCTCGACGTGCTCGAATCGCTGCCGGTCGAGACGCAGGCGCATGACGCGCTGCGCTTCCCGGTGCAGTGGGTTGCGCGCCAGGACGGCAGCTCGGCCGACGATTTCCGCGGCTACATGGGCCGCATCGAGTCGGGCGAAGTGAAGGTCGGCGACGAGATCGCCGTGTTGCCGTCGAACCGCACGGCAACGGTCGCCGAGATCGTCGCGCCGGTGCCGGGCGGCACCGCGTCGGTCGCGCACGCGTTCGCGGGCCAGACCGTGACGATCCGCCTCGCGGAAGACGTCGACGTGTCGCGCGGCGACATGTTCGTCACCTCCGGCGAGCCGGTTGCACCGGCGAAGAAGCTCGAAGCCGATCTGTGCTGGTTCGACGAGACGCCGCTGTCGCCGCAGCGCAAGTACCTGCTGAAGCAGACCACCAGCACGGTGTTCGCGAAGATCGGCGGCGTCAAGCAGGTGCTCGACGTGCACACGCTGTCGCATGCGACCGACCGTCACGACCTGAAGATGAACGACATCGGCCGTGTCGCGCTGACGCTGCAGAAGCCGATCGTCTGCGACACGTACGACGCGCATCCGGGTACCGGTGCGTTCGTGCTGATCGACGAGGCGACGCATCATACGGTCGCCGCGGGCATGATCCGGGCGTTCTCGGCGTAATCGTCAATCTGCGCGGCAAACCGCGCCGCCGCACGGCGGCGCGGGCCGTCTGCAAACGTCCGCACGGACGAAGCGAAGCGACAAACATGGGCAAGGTGTATCTGATCGGAGCAGGGCCGGGCGCGGCGGACCTCATCACGGTGCGCGGCGCGCGGCTGCTCGCGCAGGCGGACGTCGTGCTGCACGACGCGCTCGTCGAGCCCGCGATGCTCGACTACGCGCCGAACGCGCACCAGATCGCGGTCGGCAAGCGCTGCGGGCAGCGCTCGACCGCGCAGCACTTCATCAACAAGCAGATCGTCGATGCGGCGCGCGAGCACGCGTGCGTCGTGCGGCTCAAGGGCGGTGACCCGATGCTGTTCGGTCGTGCCGAAGAGGAGATGCGCGCGCTGGAGGCGGCCGGCATCGACTACGAGGTCGTGCCGGGCATCACCGCGGCACTGGCCGGCGCGGCGACGCTGAAGCGTTCGCTGACGCTGCGCGGCGTGTCGCGCAGCGTCGCGTTCGCGACGCACAGCCGCGCGCCGGGCAGCGACGAGATCCGCGAAGCCGCGCGCGCCGATTCGATCGTGTACTACATGGGCCGCGACAGCGCGCCCGGCATCGCGCAGGAACTGATCGACGCAGGCCGTGCGCCGGCGACGCCCGTGGCGATCGTCGAGGCGTGCAGCACCGCGCGCGAGCGCACGCTGACGCTGACGCTCGCGCAGATGGCGGCGGGCGACGCGCAGGCGTGGCTCGATCCCGCGGAACCGAGCCTGCTGATGATCGGCGACGCGTTCGCCGAGCGCGCCGGACAGGCGAAAGAGGGCGATTCGCTGCGAAATGCGGCCTGAGCGGGGCGGCCTGAGCGGGATCCCGCCGCAGTCCGAAACAAAAAAGCGCCGGCTTCATCAAGCCGGCGCTTTTTCTTTGTGCACGCTAACCGCTAACCGCGTGGCTTACGCGTTGCCGTCGATCTGGTCGATACAGTAGCGCGCGATCGCGTCGAGCACGCCGTCGTCTTCGCCGACGGCCGTCGCGCAGCGGATCTCGATGCCCGGATGCGCGGCGCGGCACGCATCGACGAGTTGCGGCAGATCGCGGCGGACATGGCCGCCCTGGCCGAAGAACACGGGCACCACGGTGATGTGCGAGCAGCCGGCCGCGACCTGCGCGGCGACCGCGTCACCGAGCGTCGGCGTCATCAGTTCGAGGAACGCGAGCGACACGTGGGCCGCGGGGGAGGCGGCGCCGCGCAGCCGCGCGGCGAGCCGCTCGAACGGCTCGGCCCAGCGCGGGTCGCGGGCGCCGTGGCCGAACAGGACGATGCCGTGCGAACTCATGTCGAAGCCTCCGTCGTGACGCGGCGCTCAGTGCCGGTCGACCCACTTGAGCGCGAACAGGCCGAGCGCGAGATAGATCAGGCCCGGCGTCGCGGCAGTGAGCGGCGCGGGCCACGTGTTCAGCGTGCCGATGTGCGAGAACAGCGTGTTGAGGAGCTGGAAGCTCATGCCGAGCATGATGCCGCCGAACACCTTCACGCCGACCACGCCAGCCCGCGTGTGCAGGTAAGCGAACGGCAGCGACAGCACGAGCATCACGAACACGGCGAACGGATACAGCAGCTTGCGCCACAGTGCGATGTCGTAGCGCTGCGTGTCCTGCTGGTTCTCGCGCAAGTGCTGGATGTAGCGGAACAGGTTGATGAGCGACATGCGCTCCGGCGACACGAGCAGCACCGACAGGATCTGCGGCGTCAGGTCCGAACGCAGCCGGTATTCGGGCAGCGATACCTGCTGCGACCGGTACACCGGGTTGAGCGCGTCGGCCGGCTGGCCGCTGATCGGCTTGATCGGCGTCAGCTCGGTCTCGGAGACGCCTTTCAGCAGCCAGTGGCCGGGCGGCTCGTAGCGCCCCGTCTGCGCGATCCGCACGTTCTGCAGCTGGAATTTCGAGTCGAATTCGTAGATGCGCACGTTGCTGATCGTCGAGTCGGGCGACAGGCTGCCGACGTTGACGAAACGCGTGACCTGCTCGCCGTTTTCGCGGGCCGCGAGCGTGTCCTTCACCCACACGCCCGACTGGAAGTTCGACGACACCGATGCGCCGAGCGCCTGCAGCCGCACGCGCTCGGACAGCTGATCGGCGTACGGGCCGACGAATTCGCCGATCAGGTAGGTGACGATCACGAGCGGAATGCCGATCTTCAACAGCGAGCGCAGCGCCTGGTTGGTCGCGAGACCCGACACGCGGAAGATCGTGAATTCCGAGTTCGCGGCCATTTGCGCGAACACGTAGATCGCGCTGATCAGCGCGGCGACCGGGATGATCTCGTAGAAGCGCGACGGGGTCTGCAGCGCGACGCGCAGCACCGCGTAGCCGAACTTGTAGTTGCCGTGCCCGACCGAGTTCAGTTCGCTGATCAGGTCGAAGAAGAAGAACAGGCCCGAGAACGCGAACAGGATGAAGACGAACGTGACGTAGATCTGTCGCGCGAAGTACTTTTCATAGAGCCGCATCGATCATGCTCCCGAGCGGCCGAACAGCGCGCGTGTAAACAGCGGACGATTGCGCACGCGCAACCAGAAGATGAACGCGACGATCGCGGCGACGACGAGGTGCAGGCCGACCAGGCCGACGCCGAACGACATCTTGCCCTGCTCGATCTGCGCCTGCACGACGTTCAGCAGGTTCGAGTACGTGAGGTAGATCAGCACGGCCATCACGAGGTTGATCGTGCGGCTGCGGCGCGGGTTCTGGTACGACAGCGGAATGCCGAGCACCAGCAGGTTGATCGCGATCAGCGGCAGCCCCGCGCGCCACGCGAATTCCGCGAGGTTGTCGCGCGTCGGGTTGCGCAGCAGGTCCGGCGTCGGGGTGCTGTTCGTGGTCGGCACGTTGGTGACCGGCGTGCTCGTGATCTTCACGCCGTAGCGCTCGAACTCCATGATCTTGAAGTTCGGCTGGCCGGGCGTGCCGTCGTAGCGGCGGCCGTCTTCCAGGACGACGAAGCGGCTGCCGTCGCGCGTTTCCGTGTGACCCGTCTGCGATACGACCACGTTGACCTTGCCGTTCTCGGTCGACGTGACGAACACGTTCTGCACCTTGCTCTGGTCGGGCGTCATCTTCTCGATGAAGAACACGCGGTGGTTCGTGGCCGACTCGCGGAACTGGCCCGGCGCGAGCAGCGAGATCTCGTCGCGCTGTTGGAAGCGTGCCTTGATCATCTTGCTTTGCTGGTTCGACCACGGCCAGCCGACGAACGCGAAGAAGGCGATCAGCAGGATGATCGGCGTGGCGAACACGCCGATCGGCTTGATGAGGCGCGTGAGGCTTACGCCCGATGCGAGCCACACGACCATTTCGGAGTCCCGGTACCACCGGGTCAGCACGAACAGGATCGACACGAACAGCGTGACGACGAGCATCACGGCGAGGTAGCCGATCACGGTGAGGCCGATCAGCACGAGGACGTCCCGCGGATCGATTTCACCGGACGCGGCGTAACCGACGATGCGGATCATCATCGTCGTGAGCATGATCGTGAGCAGCACCATGAACACGGCGCCAGCCGTATACGCAAGCTCGCGCTGGAGGGAGCGTTCGAAGATCATTCTTGATGAGAAGAGGGCGGGAGGCTGCGCACGCGTAGCGGAGCGCTCGCGCCGCCACGGGAAAAATAGCGGATAATTGCGGCTTTCATCCTTAGCCCAGATTTTATCCGAGGACAAGCGCGATGGACTTTAGCATAAAAGGCTGTGATTGGAGCAAAGGCGAGGCGAAGGGGTTCCTGACCGGGAAGTCCGATTGCATCGTGCTCGGCATCTTCGAGGCGCAGACCCTCTCGGGCGCGGCGCTCGACATCGACACGGCCACCAAGGGACTGATTTCGCGCGTGGTGAAGGCCGGCGACATGGACGGCAAGCGCGGCAAGACGCTGTTCCTGCACGAAGTATCGGGCATCGGCGCGTCGCGCGTGCTGCTCGTCGGCCTCGGCAAGCAGGATGCTTTCAACCAGAAAGCCTATAACGACGCAGCGACGGCCGCGTGGCGCGCGCTGCTGGCGACCAAGGTCGTCCAGGTCACGTTCACGCTTGCGCAACTGCCGGTCGACGAGCGCAGCTCCGACTGGGGCGTGCGTGCGGCGATTCTCGCGCTGCGCAACGAGACCTACCGCTTCACGCAGATGAAGAGCAAGCCGGAACCGGCGTCGCACACGCTCAAGCGCGTCGTGTTCAGCGTCGATCCGTCCGACGAAAAGGCCGCGAAGGTCGCGGTCAAGCAGGCCGTCGCGCTTGCGAACGGGATGGATCTCACCCGCGACCTCGGCAACCTGCCGGGTAACGTCTGCACGCCGACCTACCTCGGCAACACCGCGAAGAAGATCGCGAAGGATTGGGGCCTGAAGGCGGAAGTGCTCGGGCTCAAGCAGATCCAGGCGCTGAAGATGGGCTCGTTCCTGTCGGTCGCGCGCGCGTCGGTCGAGCCGCCGCAGTTCATCGTGCTGCACTACCAGGGCGCCGCCGCGAAGGCCGCGCCGGTCGTGCTGGTCGGCAAGGGCATCACGTTCGACACGGGCGGCATCTCGCTGAAGCCGGGCGAGGGCATGGACGAGATGAAGTACGACATGTGCGGCGCCGGTTCGGTGCTCGGTACGATGCGTGCGGTCGCCGAGATGGGCCTGAAGATCAACGTCGTCGCGATCGTGCCGACCTGCGAGAACATGCCGGGCGGCAACGCGACGAAGCCGGGCGACATCGTCACCAGCATGAAGGGCCTGACGATCGAGGTGCTGAACACCGACGCCGAAGGGCGCCTGATCCTGTGCGACGCGCTCACGTATGCCGAGCGCTTCAAGCCGGCCGCCGTGATCGACGTCGCAACACTGACGGGCGCGTGCGTGATCGCGCTGGGCGGCCACAACAGCGGCCTGTTCTCGACGAACGACGCGCTTGCGGGCGAACTGCTCGACGCGTCGCGCGAGGCGAACGACCCGGCATGGCGCATGCCGCTCGACGACGAGTACCAGGATCAGCTGAAGTCGAACTTCGCGGATCTCGCGAACATCGGCGGGCGCCCGGCCGGCGCCGTGACCGCCGCGTGCTTCCTGTCGCGCTTCACCGACAGCTATCCGTGGGCCCACCTCGACATCGCGGGCACCGCGTGGAAGGGCGGTGCGGCGAAGGGGGCGACGGGCCGTCCGGTGCCGTTGCTCGCGCAGTTCCTGATCGACCGCGCCGGCCAGTGATGGCGGTGTTGACGACGCTGCGGGTAGGCGGGCAATGACGCGGATCGATTTCCACTCGAACGTCGGCGATTCGCTCGCGTACGCGTGCCGGCTGCTGCGCAAGGCCTACCAGGCCGGGCAGCCGGTCGTCGTGCTCGCCGAGCCCGCGCGCCTGCGCGCGCTCGACGAGCGGCTCTGGACGTTCTCGCCGCTCGATTTCATCCCGCATTGCGGTGTCGACAGCGAGCACGCAGCCGGCACGCCGATCGTGCTGGCCGCGGATCTCGACCGCGCACCGCATCATCACGTGCTGCTGAACCTCGGCGCGGCCGTGCCTGCGCAGTTCGCCCGCTTCGAGCGCCTGCTCGAAGTGGTCGGCAACGCGCCGGACGAGCTGGCCGCGGGCCGGGACCGCTACCGGTTCTACCGCGACCGCGGATACGCGCTGAACAACTACAAGCAGGGCAGCTAGCCGCAACCGTCGACGGAGTGTTCCCGTGACAGAAGCCGATTCATCCTCGATCCCGACGCTGACCGACGTGCTGGTGCCGGGCAAGCCGGTGCCGGCGCGCGCGCCCGACGCTCCGCAGCCGCCCGCCGGCGCGGCGATTCCGGTGCTGACCGACGTGGTCGCGCCACGCACCACGGGTGCGGCGCCGGCCGATTCCATGCCCGACGCACTCGACCCCGATTCCGTCGTGGTCGAACCCGTGCCGACGCCGCACGTGCCGGCGGTCGAACTACCCGGAGACGAGGCGGTGGTGACTGCGACTGTCGCCGCCGCCGCGCTCGGCGAGACCGATGCGCCGGCGGAGCCCGGCGCCGCGGAACACGTGGTTGCCGAAGACTCGGCGGCGATGAGTGCGCCGCTGCGCTCGTCGCTGGCCGACGACGATGTGCTGCCGCATGCGTTCGCCGCGGTGGCGCGTGAGGCTGTCGGGCACGCGCGTGAAGCGCACATGCCGGAGGCCGCCGCAGTGGCCGCAGCGGCCGCCGCGCCGCAGCAGGATGCGCAGGCCGTGGCCGGGCTGACGCCGGAAGATGCCCAGCACATCGCCGAGCGCCTGCGCAATCGCCTGACGAACTATCTGACCGGGGAAGGGCGCGACGCCATCGAGGCCCGTTGTCGCGACGCGCTGCATGAGCATTCGGCCTGGCTGGTCGGCCAGATCACGCGCGAAGTGGCGCTGGCGCTGGAAACCGAGGTGATGGACTGGGTTCGCGACGCGGTCGACGAAGAAATCGCACGCCGCCGCGCCGGTCATGCCGGTTGAGTGCGCGGCCGTTCAGGTGAAAAACAGGGTGCGATTCCAGTAAGGGCCGGCCAAGCGGCCGGCGAGGTGCGGATCAGCCTCGGCGGGCCCGCCTGCCGGCGGAACTCCGCGCGACGGCGGTTTCCGGCCGTTGCGCCCGGATCAGCGCACCGACAGCGCCCATTGCGCGAGCGTGTGGGCTTCGGCGCTCGTCAGTTGCGTATTGGCGGGCATCGGCACACTGCCCCATACGCCGACGCTGCCTTTCACGATCGATTGGGCGAGGTAATCGACGGCGTCGCCGCGCGCCGCATACTTGCCGGCGATGTCGCGGAACGACGGGCCCATCAGCGGTTTGCCGATCGCGTGGCAGGCCATGCAGTTCTTGCGCTGGGCAAGCGCGAGCCCGTCGGCCTGGTCGGCGCGCGCCGCCGCCCCGCTGCCGATCAGCAGCGTGGCGAGCAGGACGCGCAATATCGAGTGTTTCATGCGGTTCTCCGCCGGCGGGGACGGCCGGCTTCATGACCCGCGCATTATAAAAGCAAAGGGAAAGCGCGTTTTGCGCGTTCCCCCGGCGGCCATGTTTAACGGGGTCGCATGCGGCGATGCACCCGTGTCAGCCCGTGACGGCACCCTGGTTCGCGGGCCGGGCGAGGGCCGCGAATTTCGCGAGCACGCCTCGCGTGTAGCGCGGTGCCGGCTGTTGCCACGCGGCGCGGCGGCGCGTGAGTTCCGTGTCGTCCACGTTCAACTGCAGCAGCAGCCGGTGCGCGTCGATCGTGATCGAGTCGCCTTCCTGCACGAGCGCGATCGTGCCGCCGACGAACGCCTCCGGTGCGACATGGCCGACCACCATGCCCCAGGTGCCGCCCGAGAAGCGGCCGTCGGTGATGAAGCCGACCGATTCGCCGAGCCCCTTGCCGATGATCGCGGACGTCGGCGCGAGCATTTCGGGCATGCCGGGGCCACCCTTCGGGCCGAGATAACGCAGCACGAGGATGTCGCCTGCCTGGATCCGGTCGCCGAGAATCGCATCCATCGCGCTCTGCTCGTCGTCGAACACGCGCGCCGGGCCCGTGATCACGGGGTTCTTCAGGCCGGTGATCTTCGCGACCGCGCCGTCTTCCGCGAGATTGCCTTTCAGGATCGCAAGGTGGCCTTCCTTGTACAGCGCGCGGTCGATCGGGAAGATCACGTCCTGGTCCGCGCGCGGCACGGCGGGCACGTCCTTCAGTTCGTCGGCGATCGTGCGGCCGGTGATCGTCATGCAGTCGCCGTGCAGCAGCCCCGCGTCGAGCAGGATCTTCAGCACCTGCGGAATCCCGCCGGCCCGGTGCAGGTCGGTCGCGACGTACTTCCCCGACGGCTTGAGGTCGCAGATCACGGGCACGCGCTTGCGGATGCGCTCGAAGTCGTCGATCGTCCAGTCGACCTCGGCCGCGTGCGCGATCGCGAGATAGTGCAGCACGGCATTGGTCGAACCGCCCGTCGCCATGATTACCGACACCGCGTTCTCGATCGATTCCTTCGTGATGATGTCGCGCGGCTTCAGGTCGCGCTTCACGGCCTCGACCAGCACGCGCGCCGACTCGGCGGCCGAATCGACTTTCTCCTGGTCGGGGTTGGCCATCGTCGACGAGTACAGCAGCGACATCCCGAGCGCCTCGAACGACGAACTCATCGTGTTCGCGGTGTACATCCCGCCGCACGAACCCGACGTCGGGCATGCGTTCTGCTCGACCCCTTCGAAATCCTCCAGCGACATCCGGCCTGCGGTGAATTCGCCGACGGCCTCGAACGACGAGACGATCGTCAGGTCCCGGCCTTTCCAGTTGCCGGGGCGGATCGTGCCGCCGTACACGTAGATGCCCGGCACGTTCAGGCGCGCGAGCGCGATCATCCCGCCCGGCATGTTCTTGTCGCAGCCGCCGACGACAACCACGCCGTCCATCCATTGCCCCTGCACGCAGGTCTCGATGCAGTCGGCGATCACCTCGCGCGACACGAGCGAGTACTTCATGCCTTCGGTGCCCATCGACATGCCGTCCGAAATCGTCGGCGTGCCGAAGATCTGCGGGTTCGCATCGGAGGCCTTCACGGCCGCGACGGCTGCATCCGACAGGCGCTGCAGGCCCGAATTGCACGGCGTGATCGTCGAATGGCCGTTCGCGATGCCGATCATCGGCTTGTCGAAATCGTCCTTCTGGTAACCGAGCGCGTAATACATCGAGCGATTCGGCGATCGGGCCACGCCTTGCGTGATGTGCTTCGAGCGGCGGTTGTAAGCCATGGGGGACTCCATCGTTGTCTGGGCCGCGCCGGTGAACGGCGCGCCGGTTCGGATCAGTCAAGCATGGAGTTTCCGGATTGGGATGTCCAATATATTATTTGTCGCCTATTAGGTCGTTTCCTGAATGAAAGACGCATGGCTGATCCGACTCCCGACCTGCGCCAGTGGCGCTATTTCGCGACCGTTGCGGACGAGCGCCATTTCGGCCGCGCGGCCGAACGCCTGTCGATGACGCAGCCGCCGCTGTCGCAGGCGATCCGCGCGCTCGAGGACACGCTCGGGGTCGCGCTGTTCGTGCGCAGCAAGCGTTCGGTGGCGCTGACGGCGGTCGGGGCCGCGCTGTTGCCCGATGTGCGCCGGCTGCTTGCGTCGGCCGATGCGTTGCCGCCGCTGGCGCGACGGCTCGCGCGCGGCGAGGCCGGCTCGTTGTCGCTCGCGTTCGTGTCGACCGCCGATTACGGGCTGCTGCCTTCGCTGCTGCGTGCGTTCGGCGCGCGTTATCCGCAGGTGCGCCTGCAACTCGCGGAGGCGACGAGCGACGTGCAGATCGACGAACTCGTCGCCGGCCGCATCGACGCGGGGCTCGTCATTCCGCCCGTGCCGCCGCGCCACGCGGCCGGGCTGTCGTACCTGCCCGTCCTGCGCGAGCCGCTGGTGATCGCGATGCCGGCGGCCGCGAGCGACGCGCCTGAAGACGAGCCCGTTCATCTCGCGGAAGTCGCCGCGTTGCCGCTCGTGATCTTTCCGCGTCGTTTGGCGCCCGGCTTTTATGACATCATTACGGGCTGCTACGGCGCGGCGGGGGAAACCCCGTGCATCGGCCAGGAGGCGATCCAGATGCAGACGATCGTCAGCCTCGTGTCGGCCGGCATGGGCGTCGCACTGGTGCCGCAATCGCTGCGTAACCTGCGGCGCACCGGCGTGGTCTACCGGCCGCTCGCCGGTCACGCGCCGGTCGTCGAGACGGGCCTCGTGTGGCGTACCGGCGACGTGAGCCCCGTGCTGGCCGGCTTCCTCGACGTCGTGCGCGCGCAGGGGCTCGCCCCGTGACGTGAACGATGGCGCGCCGGTGCCGTCCAACGTGCGGTGCTGCGCGTGTGCGACGGCCGCACCGCATTCGAAAACTTCTTCGCTAACCCATGATCATTCACCCGAATTTCGACCCCGTTGCGATCCATCTCGGGCCGCTGGCCGTGCGCTGGTACGGGCTCATGTATCTCGTCGGCTTCATCGCGGCGATCGTCGTCGGCCGGATCCGCCTGAAGCTGCCGCACGTCGCGGCGCAGGGCTGGACCGCGAAGGACATCGACGACATGATGTTCTACGGCGTGCTCGGCACCGTGCTCGGCGGCCGCCTCGGCTACGTGCTGTTCTACAAGGCCGATTTCTACTTCTCGCATCCGCTCGACGTGTTCAAGGTGTGGGAGGGCGGCATGTCGTTTCACGGCGGCTTCCTCGGCGTGACGCTCGCGATGGCGCTGTTCGCGTGGCAGCGCAAGCGCCATTGGCTGCAGGTCACCGATTTCGTCGCGCCGATGGTGCCGACGGGGCTCGCGGCCGGGCGGCTCGGCAACTTCATCAACGGTGAACTGTGGGGCCGCGTGACCGATCCGTCCGCACCGTGGGCGATGCTGTTCCCGGGTGCGATGCGCGACGATGCGGCATGGTTGCCGAAGCATCCGGAACTCGTCGAGAAGTGGCATCTCGCCGACGTGTTCATGCAATACCAGATGCTGCCGCGTCATCCTTCGCAGCTCTACGAAATTGCGCTCGAAGGCATCGTGCTGTTCTTCGCGCTGTTCTTCTTCGCGCGCAAGTCGCGGCCGATGGGCGCCGTGTCCGCGTTGTTCCTGATCGGCTACGGCCTCGCACGCTTCACGGTGGAGTTCGCGCGCGAGCCCGACGACTTCCTCGGCCTGCTCGCGCTCGGCCTGTCGATGGGGCAGTGGCTGTCGCTGCCGATGATCATCGCGGGCGTCGCGTTGATGGTCTGGGCGTATCGCCGCCGCGCGGCGAATGCCGTTGCGTGATGTGATGACGATGCACGCGCGATCGACGCGTGCATCGGCCTACGCATTGAAATGAAAAACGCCGGCCTTCGGGCCGGCGTTTTTCATTTCGGACTGCCGCGCGCTGCGTGTTACTTCATCTGCACGGAACCGTTGACGGTGACCGACACGGTGGCCTTGCCGCCTTCGACCGCGATCGGTGCGCTCATCTTCGCGCTGTCCATCGGTGCCGCGGCCATCGCCATCATGCGCGGATACGGCTGCACGTTGCGGCCGCCGCCGACGTTGACGTCGCGGATCGTGTAGCTGCTGTAGCCGAATGCCTTCGCGGCTTCGTCCGCGCGGGCGCGGAACGACTTGATCGCCTCGGTCGTCAGCTTCTGCTCGGCCGCGCGCTGTGCTTCGGGCGACAGCGAGAACTCGACGTTCGCGACCTGCATCAGGTTCGACAACTGGCCTGCCAGCTTCGACGCCGCGGCGAAATCGCGCGATTCGAGCGCGACCTCGGTGCGGCCGCGCCATGCGGAAATCTTGCCGTCGCGATCGGTGCTCGGATAGACGGAGAATGCGCCCGTGTGTGCCGTGACGCCCGATACGCTTTTCGCTTGCGACAGGGCGGCGTCGGCGCGCTGGTTCAACTGCGCGGTGAGGCTGCCCGGATCCTTGGCCTGCTGCTCGTAGAACAGCGTGATGTGGATGATGTCCTGCGGCACGTCGGCGCTGGCTTGCGATGACAGCGACAGCACGCCTGCCGGCTCCGGAAAGTGCGGGTTCGCGGCCTGCGCGTGCGCGGCGGGTGACGCGAGCGTCAGCGCGACGGGAACGGCGGCGGCAAGGGCGAGCGACAGCGCGAGTGCGGATTTCTTGGTCATTGTTGGACTCCTTGTGCGAGGGCGCGCACGCGGATCACGCGTGCGCGACGCGGGCGTACCGCGCGACGAAAAAACGACGGCCGGCTTGATCGGCCGGCAGCGGTTGCTTAGGCCGCGCGAAAGTGCCGCGAGTTCCGTGGCGGCGGCGCGTACTGACCAGATTTGACGTTTGGCGTGCGCCTACTTCATCAGCTTTTCGGTGATGAACCGCCATTCGGCGCGCGTGACGGGCGTGATCGACAGCCGGTTGCCGCGTGCGAGCACGCGCATGTCGGCGAGTTCGTCGTGTTCACGCAGCGCGGCGAGCGGCACGAGCGGCGATTTTTTCACGTAGCGCACGTCGACGAGCAGCCAGCGCGGCGCTTCCCGGGTCGACTTCGGATCGTAATAGGGGCTTTTCGGATCGAACTGCGTGGGGTCGGGGTAGGGCGTCGACGATACTTCGGCGAGGCCCGCGATGCCCGGCTCGGGGCAGCTCGAGTGATAGAACAGCACGCCGTCGCCGATCTTCATCGTGTCGCGCATGAAATTGCGCGCCTGATAATTGCGCACGCCGGTCCACGGCAGCGAGCGCTGCGGTGCGTTGGCGAGATCGTCGATGCTTGCTTCGTCCGGTTCGGACTTCATCAGCCAGTATTGCATGGATCGTGATCGACGCAGAAAGAGGCTGCTACAAAAGAAAACGGCACCGGGCTTCGCCCGATGCCGTTGGATAGGCCCCCGCCTTGGCCGCTAGGCCGGCATCCTGAACCTGAGGTTCAGAATTGGTCGCAGTTAGCAGCACTTCGGGTACATCAGACAGAGTGACGCGCGCGCCCGTGCTACAAATTTCCGCAACCGTGCACATGGCATTGGTTCAAGGAATATATGACCTTGGCGAACCAGGCAGGGAAGCTGACTGAACTGTGATTCGATGCGCCAATTTGACCACCGTTGATCGCCGAGATCAAGGGGAATCGACGCATCGATTAAAACGTTACTGCGTCTCGTGCTGTGCGAGCACCGCGCCGAGCTGTTCGTTCATCTGGTGCATTGTACGACGGATTTCCTCCGCCGGAAATGCTTCACCGTGCCGCACGCTCGTTTGCAGCCGCAGCAATTCGGAAGCGAGCGACAGCGCCGCCATCACGGCGATGCGATCGGTGCCGCGTACCGAGCTGTTCGAGCGGATTTTCGACATTTCGGCGTCGACGCGCGCGACCGCTTCGAGCAGTGCCGCTTCGGTCTCGGCCGAGCAGGCGAGCCGATAGGCCTGACCGAGAATCGAGACTTCGATCTGCTTGGTGCTCATGCATGTTCTCCGTGGCTGGCCGCGTCATCGCCATCCGTACGCGCCTGCGCATCCAGCAGGTCGAGCTGGTTGTCGGCTTGCTCCGCACTTTTCGAGCGCGGCAGCTTTTCGAGAATCGCGTTCAGTTTCACCTGGGCGTCGTCAATCTTTGCCGACAGCGTGTCGCGCTCGGCCGCGAGCGCATTGCGTTCGTCGCGCAGTTGCGCGAGTTCCGCGCGGACCGTGTCCGCGTCCGCGCGCAATTGCGCGACCTGCTCCTCGAGCGCGAGCCGTTCCGAGTGATAGCGCTTGTTCAGCGAAATCAGACGGCCAATATTTTGAGATAAGGTTTCGAGTTCGTTGAGCATTTGCTGCGTCCTCTAAAGACCCAGCATTTTAGCGCGGAATAACGCGCAAACCGACATCTGTAACGTTTCCAGTCGTAACACCCCTGCTTCTTGCCGCGAATCGGCGCGTCACGTGCGTGTCCGGATGCTTCCTTGACGCTCGTGCGACCCGCTCCTAAACTGGCGCCGCCTCGGTGCTCGCGCGTGCAACGCGCGGTTAAACGGGAAGCAGGGCGCGGGCTCCGCCAGGAAGCCGCCAACCTGCGCTGCCCCCGCAACGGTAAGCGGCCGCGTTGCATGACGCAGGCCGGCTCGGGCGCGTTCCGCATGCACGTTTCGTATGCGGACGCGGGCCACTGCGCGTCTTCGCGCGGGAAGGCGAGCCGGACCGCCGCCAGCCCGGATACCGGCCGAGGCGGGGAGCCCGCACGGGCTTCGTGACGCGCGGCCTGCGGGGAAGCGGGGCGCGCAGTGCTTCACGGGATTGATCTTCGATGCTGACCCCAATCGTCGGCGGCGCCGATTTCTGCCATCTTGTTGACGTTCTCGAACCGGGCGACCGCCGGAAGGTCGCCGCGCGCGTCGATCACTTGACCGCAAGGACCACGAGCTTGGGTATGCCTGCAACACGCTGCACTGCGCCGATGTCGCGCCCGGCCCGCAGCGGTAGCGCGCCGATGCGCGCAGCATCGGCCGTCGCGCGGAGGGCCGCATGAGCGCCGCGCGCGCCACCGCGATCTGGGCCGCATTGGCCGCGGCGGTCGCGTTGCTGTTCGTCGCGTCGCTGTCGATCGGCAGCGTGCCGATGTCGCCGTGGCAGGCGCTCGCGTCGCTCGTGCCGCATGGCGGCGACGCGCTGTTCGCCGACATCGTCCGCACGCTGCGCCTGCCGCGCGCGCTCGCGGGCTTCGCGTGCGGTGCGCTGCTCGCGCTGGCCGGCTCGTTGTTGCAGGTGTTGCTGCGCAACCCGCTCGCCGATCCGTACGTGCTCGGCGTGTCCGGCGGCGCGGCCGGCTTCGCGCTCGTCGCGATGATCGCGGGCGGCGCATGGTGGCTCGTCGATGTGTCGGCGTTCGCCGGCTCGCTCGTGTCGGTCGCGCTCGTGCTCGGACTCGCGCGCCGCGAGCTGGGGCGCGGCGAGGCGCGCGATGCGTCGCCGCGGCTGCTGCTCACGGGCGTCGTGATCGCGGCGGGGTGGGGCGCGCTCGTCACGCTGCTGCTGTCGCTCGCGCCCGATGCGCGGCTGCGCGGCATCATCTTCTGGCTGACGGGCGACCTGAACGGCGTGAGCACACCGTGGTTCGCGTGGGGCGCGCTGCTGCTGGCCGCGTGCATCGCACTGCCGGCCGCGCCGCAACTGAACGTGCTGCTGCGCGGCGATGCGACGGCGCTCGCGCTCGGCGTGCCCGTCGCGCGCCTGCGTGTGCGGATCTATCTCGTCGCGTCGCTGGCCGCCGCGGCCGCAGTGACGACCGCCGGCACGATCGGCTTCGTCGGCCTCGTCGTGCCGCACGCGCTGCGGCTCGCATTCGGCAACGACCAGCGGATGTTGCTGCCGGCCGCGATGCTCGCGGGCGGCGGTGGCGTGATGGCCGCCGACCTGCTCGCACGAACCGCGATCGCGCCCGCGCAACTGCCGGTCGGCGTGATGACCGCGTTGATCGGCGTGCCGGTGTTCCTGTGGATGTTGCTCAGGAGGCCGATGCGATGACCCGTGCCGCATTGCGCGCTACCGGCGACGAGATGAGCTGCGCGGCCGTCGGCCTGACGCTGAAGGCTGGCGCGCGCACGCTGCTCGATAGCTTCACGCAGGCGTTCCGTCCGGGCGAGATCTGGTGCGTCGCCGGGCCGAATGGCGCGGGCAAGACGACGCTGCTGGCGACTCTCGCGGGGCTGCAGCCGCCGGCCGGCGGACACGTCGAGATCGACGGCCGGCCGCTTTCCGCATGGCCGCCCGCGCAGCTCGCGCAGCGCCGCGCGCTGATGCCGCAGCAACTGCACGACGCATTCAGCGCGACCGTGTTCGATACGGTCTTGCTCAACCGCTTTCCGTATCTCGGCGGCTGGGGCTGGGAGCGTGACGGCGACCGCGCGGCCGCGCGCGACGCGCTGGCGACCTTCGACCTGACCGCGCTTGCGTCGCGCGACGTGCTGTCGCTGTCGGGCGGCGAGCGGCAGCGCGTCGCGCTGGCCGCGACGCTGTGTCAGGACGCGCCGTTGATGCTGCTCGACGAACCGCTCGCGCATCTCGACCTCCATCACCAGATCGATTGCCTGACCGCGCTGGCCGCCTGGCTCGACGCGGGCCCGCGCGCGGTGCTGTTCTCGTGCCATGATCTGAATCTCGCGCGGCGTTTCGCGACGCATGCGCTGTTGCTCGACGGCCGTGGCCACGCGTGGGCCGGCCCCGTGCACGACGTGCTGACACCCGAGCGCGCGAGCGACGCGTTCGGTTATCCGCTCGTGCTGATCCGCGAGAACGGCCGCGATGCGCTGCTGCCGGCGTGGCCCGAGCGACAATGACGTTTCCTTTTCCGATGCGCGGTGCACGCCGCGCCCACGACACGGCTTCCCGATGACGACCCCGACCCACTTTCCGCCCGCGATCGCACCGCTCGACGATGCGCTGCGCAAGCGCCTGCAGCATGTGATCGACCACAAGACCAAGCCGCCCGGCAGCCTCGGCCAGCTCGAGGCAGTCGCGCTGCAGGTCGGCCTGATCCAGCACACCGAGCGGCCGGTCGTGCAGCGTCCCGTGATGATCGTGTTCGCCGGCGATCACGGGATTGCCGCTGAAGGCGTGAGCCCCTATCCGCAAGCGGTGACCGCGCAGATGGTCGCGAACTTCCTCGCCGGCGGCGCGGCAATCAACGCGTTCTCGGGCGTCTCGCAGAGCACGCTCGAGATCGTCGATGCGGGCGTCGCGTCGCCGCTGCCGCTGTCCGATCGCCTGGTGTCGCTGCCGGTCGCGCGCGGCACGCGCAACTTCGCGACGGAACCTGCGATGACGCGCGACGAGGCGATGACGGCGCTCGCGGCCGGCGCGGCGCGTGTGCGCCTGCACGCGTCGCTCGGCACGAACGTGATCGGCTTCGGCGAGATGGGGATCGCGAACACGTCGTCGGCCGCGTGCCTGATGAGCCGCCTGCTCGGCGTGCCGATCGATGCGTGCGTCGGGCGCGGCACGGGCCTCGACGACCAGGGCCTCGCGCACAAGCGCGCGGTGCTCGGCCGTGCGCTCGTCAAGCACTCGCACGCGATTGCGCCGCTCGACGTGCTCGCGACGTTCGGCGGCTTCGAGATCGCGATGATGACGGGCGCGTATCTCGCGGCCGCGAGCGAACGGATGACGATCCTCGTCGACGGCTTCATCGCGACGGCCGCATTGCTCGTCGCCGAGCGCATCGCGCCCGGCGTGCGCGACTACTGCGTGTTCTCGCATACGTCGCACGAGGCCGGGCACCGGCGCATGCTCGAGCATTTCGGCGCGAAACCGCTGCTCGCGCTCGACCTGCGGCTCGGCGAAGGCACGGGCGCGGCGCTCGCGCTGCCGCTCGTGCGTGCGGCCGCTGCGTTCCTCACGGAAATGGCGAGCTTCGAATCCGCCGGTGTCGACGATCGTGACGCCTGATCGCGCGCGCGGCGTGCGGGCCGAACTGCGCTACTTCTTCGTCGCGCTCGGCTACTTCACGCGCGTGCCCGTGCCGCGCGCGATCGGCTACGCGGCCGGCGATCTCGACCAGGCCGCGCGATATTTCCCGCTCGTCGGCGCATGCGTCGGCGCGTGGGGCGCGCTCGTGTATCTGGTCGCGCTGCGCGCGCTGCCCGTGTCGATCGCGGTCGGGCTGTCGATGGCCGCCACGCTGCTCGCAACGGGGGCCTTCCACGAGGACGGCCTCGCCGACAGTTGCGATGCGTTCGGCGGCGGCTATACGCGCGACGACGTGCTGCGCATCATGCACGACTCGCGGATCGGCACGTTCGGTGCGGTCGCGCTCGTGATCGCGCTCGGCGTGAAATGGCAGGCGCTTGCGTCGATGCTGCCGTTGCGTGCCGCATGGACGATGATCGCCGCGCACGCGGCGAGCCGCGCGGCAGCCGTGAGCCTGCTGATGACGCTCGACTACGTGCGGCCCGAAGGCAAGGCGAAACCGGTCGCGCAACGGATGGGGGCGCGCGCGGCGTGTGTCGCCGCGCTGTTCGGATTGCCGTGGCTGTTCTGGCCCGACTGGCGCATGGGCGTCGCCGCCTGCGTGGCGCTCGTGCTCGTGCGCGCGTGGGCAGCCCGCTATTTCGTGAAGCGGATCGGCGGTTATACCGGCGACTGTCTCGGCTTCACGCAACAACTGTGCGAACTGGCGATCTATCTCGTGGTGCTCGGATGGACGTCGTCCTGATCCGTCATCCGGTCGTCGGTGTCGAGCCGGGCATCTGCTACGGACGCAGCGACGTGCCGCTCGCCGCGCCGGCCGACGCCGGCGCGCAGGCCGTGCGCGCGCATCTGTCGGTACTTGGCGCGCCGCTTCCCGAACAGGTCTGGACGAGCCCGCTGACGCGCTGCGCGTCCGTTGCCGAGCGGCTCGCGCAGGCATGCGGCGTGCCGCTGCAACGCGAGGCGGACTGGCAGGAAATGGATTTCGGCGCGTGGGAAATGCGGCGCTGGGACGATATCGATCGCGCGGCACTCGATGCGTGGGCGGCCGACCTGATGCATGCGTGCGCGCATGGCGGCGAAAGCGTCGCGCGATTCGCTGCCCGGGTCGCCCGGCAGGCCGATGCCGTCGCGCAGTTCGACCGGCCGCAATGGGCGGTCACGCATGCGGGCGTGATCCGCGTGTTCGCGGCGCATGTACTGTGCGTGCCGCTCGATACGCTGTTGTCGCGGCCGGTGCCGACCGGTGGTGTCGTCTGGCTGCGCGCGGATGCCGCCGCGGGAACGTGGGAAGTGGTGCACTGGGACGAATAGGCGCACCGGCGTCCGCATCTGAACGACGCGGCGCGCGGTCGATCTGTCTCAAACACCGATGCATCGGGTTCTGATGCGCGACGGGGGCTCAAGCCGCCGGAACTCAGCGCACCGGCCGCCGCCCACGGGCGGCTTCGAGATCCTCGCACAGCGCGGCCGCGCCCTGCGCGATCCGCGGCGACGGCCGCGTCAGCAGATCGCCGTCGATCGCGAACAGGTTGTTGCGCGCCACCGCCGTCAGTGCGGGCCACGTGCGCCAGCGCGCGAGGCTCGGCAACGGTTCGTCCGTACGCGACGCACCCGCGCTCGTCGTGACGATCGCCTCCGGATTGGCCGCGAGCACGGCCTCGTCGGTGACGGTCGGCACGAGCGGCCTGAGCGAGGCGAACACGTTGCGGCCGCCGCACAGCTCGATCACGTCGTTGATCAGGTGTGCGCCATTGAGCGTCATCAGCGGCCGGTCCCAGACCTGGAAGAACATCGTGACGGGCGCCCGCGCCGCATAACGTGCGCGCAGCGCCGCGATGTCGCGCGTATAGGCGGCCGCGGCCGCATCGGCAGCCGGTTGCGTGCCGAGCAGCGTGCCGAGCCGGCGCAGCGACGACGATACGTCGTCGAGGTGCTTCGGTTCGCTGAAGAACAGCGGGATATGCAATGCGCGCAGCGCGTCGGTCTGCCGCTCGGCGTTGCCGTGCCGCCAGACGACGATCAGGTCGGGCTTCAGCGCGGCGATCCGCTCGAGGTCGAGCGCCTTGTTGTCGCCGACGCGCGGTATCGCCCGCGCGGCGGGCGGATAGTCGCTGTACGTGACCGTGCCGACGAGCTTCGCGCCGCCGCCGGCCGCGTAGACGAGCTCGGTCGCGTGCGGCGCGAGGCTGATCACGCGCTGCGCGGGTGCCGGCAGCGTGACGGTGTTGCCGGCGTCGTCGCGCGTCGTGACGTCGGCGTGGACGAGCGGTGCGTGAGCGAGTGCGGTCAGCATCGCGACCGGTGTCAGCCGGTGCAACAGGCGCGGAATCATGCGGATTCCCGTTGCAGCAGCGGCACGCAGTGCGCGAGTGCGTCGCCGAGGCGCTGCCATTCGGCTTCGCTGCCCGGCAGGCCGACGCGTACGCTCGACGGAGTCGGGAAGTACCGCGTCCAGATTCCGCGTGCCGCGAGTGCCGCATGCAGTGCCGCTGCCCGCGGGTCGTCGGTCCAGCTGAAGAGCGGCGTCGTGCGGGCCGCGAAGCCGTGCGCGCGCAGCAGTGCGGCCAGCCGCTCGCCGTCGGCCGCGAGCCGCTCGCGGGCGGCGGCCTGCCATGCGCGATCGGCGAACGCCGCGGCGACCGCATGGCGTGCGGGGCCGCCGACCGTCCAGGCGCCGAGCATGTCGCGCAGCGCGACGATCTGGCCGGGGCACGCGAGCACGAAGCCTGCGCGGATGCCGGCGAGCCCGAAGAACTTGCCGACCGAACGCAGCACGACGAGCCCCGGGCGATCGACCTGCGGCGCGAGCGACTGCGTTGCACCCGTATCGGCGAACGCCTCGTCGACGATCAGCGTGCCGCCGCGCGCCGCCAGTTGCGCATGCCAGCCGAGCAGGCGTTCGGCCGGCACGAATTCGGCGGTCGGATTATTCGGATTCCCGACGATGACGTGGCGCAGCGTCGCAGGCAGCGTATCGGTGCCGACGTCGAGCGCGACGACGCGATGGCCGTGTCGCGCGAAAGCGGGTGCGTATTCGCCGTACGCGAGCGTCGCGACGCCGGCGTCGCCGGCCGGCAGCAGCGCGGGCAATGCGCGGATCGCAGCCTGGCTGCCGGCCACCGGCAGCACATGCGCGGGATCGGGCGCGTGGTAGTACTGCGCGGCGCAGGCCGCGAGGCCGTCGCCGTCGTCGGGCAGCCGGCGCCACGCGTCGGCCGGGACGGGCGGCACCGGATAGCCGACCGGATTGATGCCGGTCGACAGGTCGAGCCACGTGTCGTACGGAATGCCGTGGCGGCGTGCGGCTTCGTGCAGGTTGCCGCCGTGCGTGATGCGGGTGTCAGACATGATGGGTGGCCATGACGAGTGCGCCGCTCGCGACCAGCAGCGCGAGCCACAGGGCAAGCGTGCGCGTGACGAGCGACAACGCGGCGACGATATGGACGGCGCTCGCCGTCGCGCCGGTGCCGAGCGCGGGACGATCCTCGATCTCGCCGTGATAGACGGCCGGGCCGCCCAGCTGCACGTTCAGGCTGCCGGCGCCGGCGGCCATCACCGGGCCCGCGTTCGGGCTGTCCCAGTGGCGTGCCTGCGTGCGCCAGCAGCGCCATGCGGCGGCCGTGTCGCCGAGCAGCGCGTAGCTCGCGGCCGTCAGGCGCGCGGGAATCCAGTTGAGCGCGTCGTCGAGGCGCGCGGCGGCCCAGCCGAAGGTCAGGAAGCGCGGCGTGCGGTAGCCCCACATCGCGTCGAGCGTGTTCGCGAGCCGGAACAGCAGCGCGCCGGGGCCGCCTGCGACGACGAACCAGAACAGCGCGCCGAAGATCGCGTCGTTGCCGTTCTCGAGCGCGGATTCGACGGCCGCACGCGACAGCGCGCATTCGTCCGCGTCGCTCGTGTCGCGCGACACGATGCGCGCGGTGAGCGTGCGGGCGGCGCCGAGGTCGCGCCGCAGCAGCGCCGCGGCGATCGGCGCGACGTGGTCGGCGAGGCTTTTCGCGCCGAGTGCGAACCACAGCAGGGCGATGTGCAGTGCGGCCGCGAGCGGCCATGGCAGCACGGCCGCGAGCCATGCCGCGACGGCGACCGGCGGCACGACCGCCGCGATCCATGCGGCGACGCCGATCACGCGGCCGCGCCGGCCCGTGTTCAGCGCGCCTTCGATGCGCGCGGCGAGGCGGCCGAACGCGACGAGCGGATGCCAGCCGGCCGGTTCGCCGATCGCGCGGTCGATGATCGCGGCCGCGACCGCGAACATTGCGACTACGGGCAGCGACAGCATCAGCATGACGGCGCTCCCGTCTTGAGGTCGAGCGGCAGCCCGGCGACGAGCAGTGTCACGCGCGTCGCGAGCGCGGCGACACGCTGGTTCAGGCGCCCGAGTTCGTCGACGTAGCGGCGCGTGACCGACCCGAGCGGCACGACGCCGAGCCCGATCTCGTTGCTGACGACGATCACCTTCGCGCGCGCGCCGCGCAACGCGTGCTCGAGCCGGTCGACCTGCGCCGCGTACTGCGCATCGTCGAGCGGTTCGCCGTCGGCCGGGCACAGCAGGTTCGTGAGCCACAGCGTCAGGCAGTCGACGAGCAGGCACGCGTGCGGATCGTCGAGCCGCGCGAGCGTGCCGGCGAGGTCGACGGGTGCGTCGGCGAAGCCCCAGGCGGCCGGCCGGCGCGCGCGATGGTGCGCGATGCGCTGCGCGAATTCGGCATCGGCGGCGGTGGCGGTGGCGATGTAGGTGACGGGGCGGCCGCTGTCGGCGGCGAGGCGCTCGGCGTGCGCGCTCTTGCCCGAGCGTGCGCCGCCGAGGACGAAGGTGAGGTCGTGCGGAATCATCGCGTGATTGTAACGGCGCGGGCACACCGGCGCGGGGGATAATGCGGCCTTTGCTTCGCGACGACCTTTACACGATGAATGCACCCGAGCCGCGGCCGCGCGGCACGCTGATGATCCAGGGCACGACGTCCGACGCGGGCAAGAGCACGCTGGTCGCGGGCCTGTGCCGGCTGGCGCGCCGCGGCGGCGCGCGCGTTGCGCCGTTCAAGCCGCAGAACATGGCGCTCAACAGCGCGGTCACGGCCGACGGCGGCGAAATCGGCCGCGCGCAGGCACTGCAGGCGCTGGCCGCGGGCGTTGCGCCGCATACGGATTTCAACCCCGTGCTGCTGAAGCCGACGAGCGACCGCGGCGCGCAGGTGATCATTCACGGCAAGGCGCGCATGAACCTCGATGCACGCGCGTATCACGGCTACAAGCCGGTCGCGTTCGAAGCGGTGCTCGAGTCGTACGCGCGCCTGCGCGCCGGCTACGACACGGTGATCGTCGAGGGCGCGGGGAGCCCGGCCGAGATCAACCTGCGCGAAGGCGACATCGCGAACATGGGGTTTGCCGAACGCGTCGACTGCCCGGTCGTGCTCGTCGCCGACATCGACCGCGGCGGCGTGTTCGCGCACCTGGTCGGCACGCTCGCGTGCCTGTCGGACAGCGAGCGCGCACGCGTGCGCGGCTTCGTGATCAACCGCTTCCGCGGCGACGTCAAGCTGCTCGAACCGGGGCTCGACTGGCTGCGTGCGCAGACGGGCAAGCCCGTGTTCGGCGTGCTGCCGTACCTGCACGGCCTGCTGCTCGACGCCGAGGACATGCTGCCCGCACAGGCGCGCAGCGCCGCCGCACGCGGCGATGCCGGCCTGCTGCGCGTCGTCGTGCCGGCGCTGCCGCGCATCAGCAACCACACCGATTTCGACCCGCTGCGCGCGCATCCGCAGGTCGAATTCACGTACTGGAAGAGCGGCCCCGTCCCGGATGCCGACCTCCTGATCCTGCCCGGTTCGAAGAGCGTGCAGCGCGATCTCGCATGGCTGCGCGACGCGGGCTGGGACACGCTGATCCGTCGCCATCTGCGCTACGGCGGCAAGGTGATCGGCATCTGCGGCGGGATGCAGATGCTTGGCCGCACGCTCGACGATCCGCTCGGCCTCGAAGGGGCGCCCGGCAGCGTGCCGGGGCTCGGGCTGCTCGATTTCGACACGACCCTGCAGCGCGACAAGACGCTGAAGAACGTGACCGGGCATCTCGCGCTGCCGGGCGGGGCGGCCGTGCGCGGCTACGAGATCCACATGGGCGACACGCACGGGCCCGCGCTCGCGTCGCCCGCGCTGACGCTGGCCGCCGACGCCGCACCCGATGCCTCCGACGCCTCCGACGTCACACGCCCGGACGGCGCGGTGTCCGCCGATGGCCAGATCCTCGCGACCTACGTGCACGGGCTGTTCGACTCGCCCGACGCATGCGCGGCGCTGCTCGCGTGGGCCGGGCTCGACGGCGCGGCGCGCATCGACTATCCGGCGTTGCGCGAGGCATCGCTCGAGCGGCTGGCCGACTCGTTCGCCGACCATCTCGATCTCGACGCGCTGTACGCCGAGTTTCGTTGACGCGGGCCGGGCCGTGCTCGCTTTTTCCGCCGGATCGCATACAACACAGGAGGGCGGATGTCCGCCTGGAGGAGTGCGACGATGAAGGCTCGATGGTGGTGGAGCGTGCTGCTCGCGGCGCTGCTGGGCGTGTCGGCGGTTGCGCACGCGTGCGATTCGTACGCACCGGGCGGCGGCCAGTCCGGTTCCGGCGACGCCACACAAGGCAAGAGCGGTTACTGAAGCAGGTCGCGGGGCATGATCGGTCATGCCCCTTTTTATGTCCCGATTGATTCCATATGAGAATCAGTTAAAGCGAATTGGCGCGTTTATCGGTTGAATCGATTCGAATAGAGTGCGATCCATTCACACCACTCACGAAGGAATTCGCCATGAACCCCAATCGCCTCAACGATTTCGCCGCGACCCTGCTGCGCGTCGCGCTCGGCGTGCTGTACCTCGCGCACGTCGCGCAGAAGGTGTTCGTCTTCACGCTGCCCGGCACCGCGCAGTTCTTCGCGTCGATCGGCCTGCCGGGCTGGCTCGCGTACCTGACGACGTTCGTCGAACTGGCGGGCGGCCTGGCGCTGCTCGCGGGCTTCCGCGTGCGCGTCGCCGCGCTGGTGCTGCTGCCGTTCATGCTCGGCGCGACCGCCGCGCATTTGCCGAACGGCTGGAGCTTCGCGTCGCCGAACGGCGGCTGGGAATACCCGGCGTTCTGGGCCGTCACGCTCGCCGTGCAGGCGCTGCTGGGCGGCGGCGCGTTCGCGCTCGGCGCACGGGAAGCCGCGGTTCAGCGTGCGTAATGGGGTAAGTGGGTAAGTCGGCGGGGTAAGTCGGCGTACACGGCGCGGCGCAACCCGTTCCGGTGACACCCCGTTTGCCGATATCATCGCTCCCTGTATCCGCAATCGAGCGGCGCCTGCCTCGCGGCAGGGGCCGCGCGGCTTTTTCGGGGGAATTCATGACGGTGATCGTGGTGGCGAATCCGAAGGGCGGCGTGGGGAAGAGCACGCTGTCCACCAATCTTGCCGGCTATTTCGCGGCGCAGGGCGCGTGGGTCGCGCTTGCCGACCTGGACCGGCAGCAGTCCGCGCATGCTTGGCTCGACCTGCGGCCGGCCGGACTGCCGGCAATCGAGGCATGGGAACTCGATCCGGACGCGCCGACGAAGCCGCCGCGCGGCCTCGAATATGCGGTGATCGATACGCCGGCCGGGCTGCACGGCAACCGGCTCAACGTCGCGCTGCAACTGGCCGACAAGGTGATCGTGCCGCTGCAGCCGTCGATGTTCGATATTCTGGCCACGCAGCAGTTTCTGGAGCGCCTCGCCGGAGAGAAGGCCGTGCGCAAGGGCAGCGTCGAGGTCGGGATCGTCGGGATGCGGGTCGATGCGCGCACGCGCTCGTCGGACCAGCTTCACCGGTTCGTCGAAGGGCTCGGCCTGCCGGTGCTCGGCTACGTGCGCGACACGCAGAACTACGTGCAGATCGCCGCGCACGGCCTCACGCTGTGGGACGTCGCGAAGAGCCGGGTCGAGAAGGATCTCGAACAGTGGCGGCCGATCGTCGAATGGGCCGAACGCCGCGCGCCGAAGGCCGAGAAGACGGAGAGGGCCGCCAAGGCGTCCTGATCGCGCGGCCGCCGGGCGGGGACGCGATGAAATGAGAAAGGGCCGGATCCCGTGGCACACGGCATCCGGCCCTTCGACCCTTCAACCGCAAGCGGCACAGCCGCTCCCGCGCGCAGCGGCACGCGGGCGTGCCGGTCAGTCAGGTCAGGTCCAGTTCTGCGTCGGCACGTGATCGCGGTGGCCCTTGATCTTGTTGCCGTCGTCGATGAACACGAGCTTCGGCTTCCAGCCGGCCTGAATCTCGGCTTCGTCGACCATCGCGAATGCCGCGATGATCACGAGGTCGCCGAGCTGCGCGCGACGCGCGGCCGAGCCGTTCAGCGAGATCATCCCGCTGCCGCGCTCGCCCTTGATCGCGTACGTCGAGAAACGCTCGCCGTTGTTGATGTTCCAGATGTCGATCCGTTCGTTTTCGATGAGGCCGGCCGCTTCGAGCAGGTCTTCGTCGATCGCGCACGAGCCTTCGTAGTGCAGCTCGCAGTGCGTGACGGCCGCGCGATGGATCTTCGATTTGAGCATGTGGCGCTGCATGGTGTCTCCGTGATGCGTCGTGAGAGGCGCGGGCGGGCGGCCCGTCAGATTTCCAGGTTGTCGATCAGGCGCGTCGCGCCGAGCTTCGCGGCCGCGAGCACGACGAGCGGCTCGCCGGCTTCGAGTTCGGCGGCGCTCGGTGCGATCAGGTTCGCGCGGCGGCGGATCGCGATGTAGTCGGGCGCCCAGCCGCGCTCGGCCAGGTGCGTGCGCGCGTGATGCTCGAGCTTGCCGAGGTCGCGTTCGCCGCCGAGCACGCTGTCGCGCACGCGCTGCAGCGTTTTCGCGAGTTCGGGCGCTTCCTTGCGCTCGTCGGTCGTCAGGTAGCGGTTGCGCGACGACAGCGCGAGGCCGTCCTCGTCGCGCACGGTTTCGGCCGCGATGATCTCGACCGGCAGCGCGAGTTGCTGGCACATCCGGCGCACGATCATCAGCTGCTGGTAATCCTTCTTGCCGAACACGGCGACGCGCGGCTGCACGCAGGACATCAGCTTCGTGACGACCGTGCACACGCCGGCGAAGAAGCCGGGCCGGAATTCACCCTCGAGAATGCCGCCGAGGTCGTCCGGCGGCAGCACGCGGTATTCCTGCGGTTCCGGGTACATGTCGCGCTCGGTCGGCGCGAACAGCACGTAGACGTTTTCCTGCTGCAGCTTCTCGATATCGTCCTGGAGCGTGCGCGGATACTTGTCGAAATCCTCGTTCGGGCCGAATTGCAACCGGTTGACGAAGATGCTCGCCACGACCGGGTCGCCGTGCTGGCGCGCGAGGCGCATCAGCGACAGGTGCCCTTCGTGCAGGTTGCCCATCGTCGGCACGAACGCCGTGCGGTTCTGTCCACGCAACTGGTCGCGCAGTTCCTGGATCGAGCTGATGACTTTCATGATCGGGTAGCGGTTTCCTCGCGCATGCGCGCGTTGGCGCCGCAGCAGCGGCGTCGGGGTCGAAGCGGAGAACGCCGGCGCGCGGGCGGCGCATCGGGCGTCGGCGGATTGTAGAGGATTTGGCCGCCAAACGCATCGAAAAAAGTACGGTCGTTCACTTTTTAACCGGGCGTGCCGGCAACGGCCCGCGCAGTCGCGTCGGGCTGCGGCGAGGCGGCATGTGTGCCGGAATGAATCGGGGGGTGGGAAGGGCGGACGCGGGCGCCAGGCCGGTTACGCGGGCAGGTACGCGAGACGCACGTAGATCGGCGCGAACGGCTCGGCCTGCGTGATCTCGAGGAGCGATTCGCGCGCGAGTTCGAGCATCGCGATGAAATTCACGACGACGACCGGCACGCCGCGCGACGTGTCGAACAGCTCGGCGAATTCCATGAAGCGCGCGTTCTGCAGCCGGCGCAGGATCAGGCTCATGTGCTCCCGCACCGACAACTCCTCGCGGGAGATCTTGTGGTGCTGGACGAGCTTCGCGCGCTTGAGCACGTCGGCCCATGCGGCGCGCAGGTCGTCCGAATTCACGTCGGGGAAGCGCGGCGTGACGCTCTGCTCGATGTAGACCTCGGCGCGCAGGAAGTCGCGGCCGAGCTGCGGCAACTGGTCGAGCCGCTGCGCGGCGAGCTTCATCTGCTCGTATTCGAGCAGGCGGCGCACGAGTTCGGCGCGCGGATCCTCGGCTTCCTCGCCGGTGTCGGCCTTCTTGACCGGCAGCAGCATCCGCGACTTGATCTCGATCAGCATCGCGGCCATCAGCAGGTACTCGGCCGCGAGCTCGAGGTTCGACGTGCGGATCTGGTCGACGTAGCCCAGATATTGCGCGGTGACCTGCGCCATCGGGATGTCGAGCACGTTGAAGTTCTGCTTGCGGATCAGGTAGAGCAGCAGGTCGAGCGGGCCTTCGAAGGTCTCGAGGAACACCTCGAGCGCATCGGGCGGGATGTAGAGATCCTGCGGCAGCTTGAACAGCGGCTCGCCGTACAGGCGAGCGAATGCCGCGACACCGTCGACCGTGTCGGGCGTCGAATCGGCGCCCGCGGGCGCAGCGATCGCGTCGTCCTGGCGGGCGGCGCTGGCCTCGTCGGCGGCGCTCACGTCGTCAGAAGTTCTGGTAGTAGACGTACGACGTTTGCTTCACGCGCGATTCCTGCTGCTCGGCGCGCTCTTCGAGGTCGATCGGCTGCTTGTCCCACAGCAGGGAACGGCCCTTGCGCTGCTCTTCCTCGAGCGTCGGCTTCTGTTGCTTGAGCTGGTTCAGGAACTGCGTGACATCGGACTGGTACGGCATGGCTGGATTTTCCGTTTCGGGCGGCGCACGATGCGCCGGATTCACGATGGCGGGATTTTACCGCATCGCGGGAACGGCCGGCGGCAATCGCGCGTCGAATCCGCGGGTTGGCGCGCAGCCGGTGGCCGCAAGCGCACCGCCGGGCATGACGCCGCGGCCACGCGCGCTCGCGCGGCGGTTTACAAACATTAAGCTTTGGCGCCGGCACGCTGTGGTCAAATACAGGGTTTTCCACAAAACCGTGACAACCGAGGGCGAGGTCATATTTGGCGGGGCAGTCGAACCAGCAAGCACATCCGGCACATGACGCGGGCCCGCGCGTGGAACGCAATCGCGCCGGCGCCGCGGCCCGTGCCGCACGGGCGACCCTCGCGGGTTGCCTGGCCGCGTGCTTCGCGCTGCCGGCCCACGCGAAGTACGACGTCGACATCGACGCGCCGCGCTCGGTTCGCAAGCTGCTCAAGACGCACCTCGACATCGCGCGCTTCGCGAAGCGCGACGACATCAGCGACGACCAGTTCGACTTCCTCGTGACGGCCACGCCGCAGCAGGTGCGCGACCTGACCGCGACGGCCGGGTATTTCTCGCCGGTCGTGCGCACCGACGTGCGCACGCGCGACGGCAAGCGCGACGTGCGCATCGCGGTCGATCCGGGCAAGCAGACCCTCGTGTCGAGCGTCGACCTGACCTTCAAGGGGCCCGTCGACACCGAGGACCCGAAGCAGGAAGCCGCGACCCGTTTCGCGTTTTCGCTGAAGCCGGGCGACCCGTTCACGCAGTCCGACTGGGACGGCGCGAAGGGCGCGGCGCTCAGGCAACTGCAGTCGCGTCGTTATCTCGGCGCGAAGATCGCGTCGTCGGAGGCGCGCATCGACCCGCGCACGCAACGCGCGACGCTCGCGGTCACGTTCGACAGCGGTCCGACGTTCACGATCGGCAAGGTCGACGTCGACGGTGTGCGGCGCTATCCGGAGAAGATCGTCACGAACGTCAATCCGCTGTCGGAAGGCGAGATCTACGACGTGCAGCGGATCACCGAATTGCAGCGGCAGTTGCAGAACACGCCGTACTACGCGAGCGTCGCGATCGACGTCGGCGACGATACGGCGAAGCCCGAGCGCACGCCCGTGCACGTGAAGGTCAGCGAGTTCCCGTACAACAACATCCGCGGCGGCGTCGGCTTCGCGACCGACACCGGGCCGCATGTGCAGGGCTCCTACACGTATCTCGACACGTTCGGCGCCGCGTGGCCGCTGACCGTGTCGGGCCGGCTCGACCAGATCCAGCAATACGGGCAGGTCCAGCTGTCGATGCCGCCGGGCGAGAAGGGGTGGACCAACAGCGTGCTCGCGTCGTACACGAACACCAACGTGTCGGATACGCGCATCTACAGCGCGCGGGTCGGCGTGCAGCGCACGCGCACGGGCCAGTTCATCGACTATTCGTATTCGCTGATGTACTACCAGGACCGGCTCGACCAGAACAGCGCGGGGCCGACCACGAGCCGCGCGCTCGTGCCGCAATGGGCATGGACGCGCCGCAACGTCGACGATCCGCTGTTCCCGCGTTCGGGCAACCTGATCCACGCGGAGGCCGGCTTCGCGGTCAAGGGCGTGCTGACCGACCAGACCTTCATCCGCGGCTACGCGCGCGGCCAGCAGTACCTGCCGGTCGGCAAGCGCGACCTGTTCGTGTTCCGCGCGGAGCTCGGCGGCGTGTTCACGAGCGGCAGCTCGACCGGCGTGCCGGCATCGCTGCTGTTCCGCGCGGGCGGCTCGAATTCGGTGCGCGGCTACGGTTACCAGAGCATCGGCAACAGCGTCGACGGTTCCGTCCTGCCGACCAAGTACCTGATGACGGGCACCGCCGAATACCAGCACTGGTTCAACCGCGACTGGGGCGCCGCGACGTTCTTCGACATCGGCACGGCCACCGATGCGTGGGGCGAACGCGTGTTCTACCCGGGCGTCGGCGTCGGCGCGCGCTGGCGCAGCCCCGTCGGCCCGATCAACGTCGACGTCGCGTACGGGTTGCGCAACCATAGCGTGCGCCCGTACCTGACGCTCGGCATCGCTTTCTGAACGTACCGCTTCATCGACGAACCGCATGACGAAGGACCCGAACGATACGAACGACACGCCGCCGCCTGGCGATCCGGACACGCCCGGCGGCGCGCCCGACGCGCCGCCGCGCGCGCCGCGCCGCGGGCCCGTCGCGCGCATCGGGCGGTTCGTCGCATGGACGCTCGCGACGGTCGTGCTGCTCGTCGTGCTGGCCGTCGGGCTCGTGCTGGCCGCGGTGACGACCGAGCACGGCACGCGGCTCGCGTGGCAGGTGGCGGAGCGCGTGCTCGGCACGCGGCTCGCGGGCACGCTCGACGGCGGCTCGCTCGCGACCGGCGTGCGGTTGCGCGGGTTCGCCTGGACGAGCCCCGACGGCACCGGTACCGAAATCCGCATCGACCGGCTCGACGGCCGCTGGGCATTGACCCGCGCGCCGTGGCGTCTGTCCATCGCGTATCTTCGGGCCGGCACGATCGACGTGCGGATCCCGCCGGGGCCGTCGACGCCGAGTACGACGCCGCAGGACCTGAGCCTGCCGCTGCAGTTGCGGATCGACGACCTGCGCGTCGATCACCTCGCGATCCACGACGGCGGCTCGACGACGCAGTTCGACCATCTCGCGCTGAACGGCCGCAGCGACGGTCGTCACCATGAACTCGTGCTCGACGGCGTCGATACGCCGTACGGTGCGCTGACCGCGCGCGCGAAACTCGACGGCGTGAAGCCGTTCGCGCTGACGGGGGAGGCCACTTACTCAGGCAAGCTGTCCGACGAGCCGGTCGATGCGCGCGCTCGCGTGTCGGGCTCGCTCGAGGCGCTCGTCGCGGAAGTCGACGCGAGCGGGATGAAGCTGAACGGGCGCGCGCACGTCGAGGCCGCGCCGTTCGGCGCGGTGCCGCTCACGCGCGCGTCGCTCGCGTTCGATCACGTGAACCCGCAGGCGCTCGCGCCCGGCGCGCCGGCCGCCGATCTCGCGGTGCGCGCGGAACTCGCACCCGTGACCGCGCCGGCCGGCTCGGCGCCCGCAAAGGGGTTCGCGGTGACGGGCCCGGTGTCGATCGTCAACGCGAAGCCCGGCACGCTCGGCGACCACCTGTTGCCGGTGATCGACGCGCACGCGAACGTGCATCTCGACGCGCACGCGCAGCGGATCGACGCGCTCGCGCTGAAGCTGATCCGCGACGGCAGCGTGACGGGCAACGGCACGCTGACGGGCGGCAAGGGCCGCTTCGACCTGAAGGTCGCGAACCTCGACCTGAACGCCTTCGTCGCCGAGCTGCGGCCGATGCGCTTGGGCGGCCCGCTCGGCGTGACGCTCGCGGGCGGCGTGACGACCGTCGACTTCAACCTGAACGATCCGAAGCTCGCGCTCGGCGCACGCGCGAAGGTTGCGCTGACGCCGCAGCAGACCGTGCTGACCGACGCGCGCGTGACGGCGGGCAAGGGCCGCATCGACCTGACGGGCGTGTTCCGCCACGATGCGCATTCGAGCTACGACGCGAAGGCGACGCTGACCGGATTCGATCCGCTGCTGCTCGCCGCGCAGAGCGCGCCGAAGGCCGGCAGCGGCAAGGCGCCTGTCAAGGTTGTGAAGGCGCCGCCCAGGCGCGGCGAGACGCGCGTGTCGGGCACGCTGACGGCGTCGGGCGCATTCGCGCCGCAGGTGTCGACGAAGGCGACCTTCAAGCTCGGCGACAGCCTGTACGACGGCGTGCCGCTGACCGGCGCCGGCGTCGTGCAGCTCGCCGGCTCGCGGATCCTGCCGAGCAACGCGAACCTGTCGATTGCCGGTAATCATGTCGACCTGCGTGGCAGCTTCGGGGCGCCCGGCGACCGGCTGCGCTTCGTCGTCGACGCGCCGCAGCTCGACCGGCTCGGCTTCGGCGTGGAAGGACTCGTGCAGGCGCAGGGCGACCTGACCGGCAGCTTCGCGCATCCGAACGTGACGGCCATCTACAAGGCCGAGCACGTCGTCGTCGGCTCGAACCGGATCGGTGCCGCGCAGGGCCGCGCGGACATCCGCGACGGCGCGCACGGCGCCCTCGTGTTCACGGCCGACGCGACCGACCTCGCGCTCGGTTCGCTGAATCTGAAATCGCTGCGCGCGAACCTCGACGGCACGCGCGCGAAGCACACGCTCGACGCGTCGGCGCTCGGGACGGCCGGCGGCCGCGTGATCGACTTGACGCTCGCGGCGAACGGCGGCGTGGTCGAGAGCCGCGACGGGATGCGCTGGGACGGTACCGTGACGCGGCTCGCGAACCGCGGCACGCCGGCCGTCGCGCTGCAGGCGCCACTGACCGTATCGGCCGGTGCCGGCCGCGTGACGCTCGGCGCGACGCGGCTCACGCTCGAGGGCGCGGCGATCGACCTGAAGTCGTTCGTGTTCGATCACGGCCAGATGCGCTCGGCGGGCTCCGTGAGCGGCGTGTCGGTCGCGCGTTTCCTCGAGGTCCGCCAGGAGCTGACGGGCCAGCGGCCGCCGGTGCGAACCGACGTCGTGCTCGACGCCGACTGGGATTTCTCGCTCGGCGCGAACTCGACCGGCCATGTGCAGGTGAAGCGGCGCGGCGGCGACGTGACGATCGAGAGCGGGCGCGGCATCGCGTCGCTGGGGCTGACCGACCTGTCCGCGCGCGCGAACTTCACGCCCGGCAACCGGCTCAACGTGACGGCGCTCGCGAAGGCGAACCGGATCGGCACGCTCGACGCGAACGTCACCGTGCCGTTCGCGCTGCGCGACGGCATGTTCGGCGTGGTCGACGACGGCCCGCTGTCGGGCCGTATCGACGTCGACGTCCCGGCGCTGAAGACGACCGGCAACCTGTTCGGGCCGAGCTACCTGCTCGGCGGGCGCGCGGCGCTGAAGCTGACCGTCGCGGGCACGCCGGCGAAGCCGAACCTGTCGGGGATGCTGACGGGCGACGACCTGTCCGCGACGCTCGTCGACCAGGGCGTGCAGCTGAAGGACGGCATCGTGCGCATCAAGCTGTCGGAAAACCTCGTCGAATTCCAGCAGGTCGAGTTCCACGGCGGCGACGGCACGCTGCGCGCACTTGGCCGCGTGCGTCTCGACGGCGAGGCGCCCGACCTGACCGCGAGCATCGTCGCGGACAAGCTCGAGCTGTTCGCGGCGCCGGACCGGAAGCTGTCGCTGTCGGGCAAGGCGACGGTCGCGAACGACGGGCCGCGCGGCGCGCTGTCGATCGACGGCAAGTTCGTCGTCGATCGCGCGCTGTTCGACCTGCCCGAGGAATCGGCGCCGCACCTGTCGGACGACGTGGTGATCGTGCAACCCGACGGCACGGTGCGCGGCGAGACGCCGACCGGCACCGCCGTCGCCAAGCCGAAGCCGGCCGCGGACAAACCGGCGCCGTCGCTCGCGCCGCGCGCGAACATCGACATCGGCCTCGGCAACAACTTCCGCTTCAAGGGGCACGGCGCGGATCTCGGGCTGCGCGGCACGATCACCGTGATGAGCGCGCCGGGCGTGCCGCTGCGCGCGGTCGGCAACGTGCGCGTGACCGAAGGATCGACGTACACGTCGTTCGGCCGCAAGCTCGCGATCGAGAACGGCTTCTTCACGTTCAACGGCCCCGTGTCGAACCCGGGCGTCAACATCCTCGCGATGCGGCGCAACCAGGAAGTCGAGGCCGGCGTGCAGGTCACGGGCACGATCCAGTCGCTGACGGTCAAGCTGGTGTCGGAACCGAACGTCACGGACAACGAAAAGCTGTCGTGGCTGCTGTTCGGGCACGGCACCGACCAGGGCAACAACGTCGGCCAGCAGGGCACGATGACGGCGGCGCTCGGGCTGCTCGGCAGTGTGACCGGCAAGCGCGTCGCGCAGACCTTCGGTCTCGACGAGGTCTCGGTTGGCCGCAGCGAGGTAGGCCTGACCGACCCGCAGGTCGTGCTGGTGTCGAAGGCGATCAACGAGCGGTTCGTGCTCGGCTTCGAGCAGGGGCTGCAGTCGGCGAGCAACGCGTTCAAGGCGACGATCAACCTGACGCGCTTCTGGTCCGTGTCCGCGTACGGCGGCACGTTCCAGGGCGTCGACCTGAACTACACGCGGCGTTTCGACCGGTGGTTCGGCAGCGATGCGGCGCGGGCGCGGCGTGCCGAGCAGCCATGAATGAAAAAGCCCCGCACGAAACGAATCGTGCGGGGCTTTGTTTGGCGCCAGCGGCAGCGCGTTCGGCTTACTTCACGCGCATGCCGGGCTTCGCGCCGCTGTGCGGCTCGAGGATGTAGAGGCCCGGTTCCGCCTTCTCGTCGGTGGCCGACGCGGCGAGCACCATCCCTTCGGACAGGCCGAACTTCATCTTGCGCGGCGCGAGGTTCGCGACCATCACGGTCAGCTTGCCCACGAGCTGCTCGGGCTGGTACGCGGACTTGATGCCCGAGAACACGTTGCGGGTCTTTTCCTCGCCGACGTCGAGCGTGAGCTGCAGCAGCTTGTCCGAACCCTCGACGGCCTGGCACGCGACGATCTTCGCGATGCGCAGGTCGATCTTCGCGAAATCGTCGATCGAGATGGGGGCATCGTCGGCGCCGTTCACGGCGGCCGGCTTCGCGTTCGCCTTGGCGTTCTTCGCCTCCTTGGCGGCGTTCGCGCTCGCGGCGGCCGCGCCGGTGGCCTCGGCCTGCAGCGAATCGCGGTTCGCGGCGAGCAATGCCTCGATCTGCTTCGGGTCGACGCGCGTCATCAGGTGCTGGTACGCCTTGATCGGCTGTTCCGACGACAGCGGCTTCGCGGCATCGGCCCATGCGAGCGGCGCGATCCCGAAGAACGACTCGACGGCCTCGGCCACGCGCGGCATCACCGGCTTCAGCGCGAGCGACAGCAGGCGGAAGGACTCGAGGCTCACGCTGCAGGTTTCGTGCAGCGCGACCGCGTTGGCCGGATCCTTCGCGAGATCCCACGGTTTGGCGCCGTCGACGTACGCGTTCACTTCGTCCGCGAGCTCCATCGTGTGGCGCAGCGCGCGGCCGTACTCGCGTGCTTCGTAGTGCGCGGCGATCCCGGGAATCGCATCGCGCAGCTTCACGACGAGCGGATGGTTCATCGCGCTGTCCTGCACGCGGCCGTCGAAGCGCTTGATCAGGAAGCCTGCCGCGCGGCTCGCGATGTTCACGTACTTGCCGACGAGATCGCTGTTCACGCGCGCCTGGAAATCGTCGAGGTTCAGGTCGATGTCTTCCATCGTCGCGTTCAGCTTCGCGGCGAAGTAGTAGCGCAGCCATTCGGGGTTCAGGCCCGTGTCGATGTAGCTCTGCGCGGTGATGAACGTGCCGCGCGACTTCGACATCTTCGCGCCGTCGACCGTCAGGAAGCCGTGCGCGAACACGTTGGTCGGCGTGCGGTGGCCCGAGAACTCGAGCATCGCGGGCCAGAACAGCGTGTGGAAGTACAGGATGTCCTTGCCGATGAAGTGATACTGCTCGGTGGTCGAGCCCGGGCGGATCCACGCGTCGAAGTCGACGCCGTTGCGGTCGCACAGGTTCTTGAAGCTCGCGTAGTAGCCGACGGGCGCGTCGAGCCACACGTAGAAATACTTGCCGGGCGCGCCCGGGATCTCGAAGCCGAAGTACGGCGCGTCACGCGAGATGTCCCAGTCGGCGAGCTTGGCCTCGCCGGCGTCGCCGAGCCATTCGCGCATCTTGTTGGTCGCTTCGGGCTGCGCGAGGCCGCTCACCCATTCGCGCAGGAACGTTTCGCAGCGCGGATCGGACAGGCGGAAGAAGTAGTGCTTCGACGTCTTGCGCACCGGCGTCGCGCCCGACACGACCGAATACGGGTTCAGCAGTTCGGTCGGCAGGTAGGTCGAGCCGCACACTTCGCAGTTGTCGCCGTACTGGTCCTTCGCGTGGCACTTCGGGCACTCGCCCTTGATGAAGCGGTCGGGCAGGAACATTTCCTTGACGGGATCGTACGCCTGCTCGATCTCGCGCTCGGCGATGAAACCGGCTTCCTGCAGCGCGACGTAGATCTTCTCGCTCAGCACGCGGTTCTCGTCCGAATCGGTCGAGTAGAAATTGTCGAACGACACGCCGAAGCTGTCGAAGTCGCGCTTGTGCTCGGTCCACACGCGGTCGATCAGCTGCTTCGGGGTCAGGCCTTCCTTCTCCGCGCGCAGCATGATCGGCGTGCCGTGCGTGTCGTCGGCGCCGATGTAGTAGACCTCATGGCCATGCATTCGCAGCGTCCGCACCCAGATGTCGGTCTGGATGTACTCGACCAGGTGGCCGATGTGGATCTGCCCGTTGGCATAGGGCAGTGCGGACGTAACGAGGATCTGGCGGTCACCTTGCGGCGCCGCAGCCTGCACGGAAGTGAGGTCGGATGCGGACATAGGGTCTGTAGAGGAACGGCGGAAAACGACGGGAAACTGCGATTCTAGCAGGGGCGCGCGCCGGCGACGCGGGCAGGGCGCCGCTGACCGGGCGCCGGAACGGACGGGGCCGCGCAAGCGGCGTGCCCGGCGGTGACATGCTGCGGCGCAGCACGAATTCTGCGGGCAAAAAAAACCGGGGCGGATACGGCCCCGGAGCAACAACGACAAGAGGAGAATGGTGACGCGCCGGCAACACCAGCCGCGTACCGTAAATACTGACCACGGCCTGCGACAGAAGTTCGAAAATTTTTTCGATTTGTTACCGGCTCCGCCGGAAGTCTTGTCCGGCGGGGCTGCGCGGGCGGCGGGCCCGCGCCTTCCCCTCGTCGTGCGCTTACTGCGCCTGTGCTGCGCGCAGGTAGATTTCGACGCGGCGGTTCTGTGCGCGGCCGGCTTCCGTCGCGTTGTCCGCGATCGGGTTCGACGGGCCCATGCCCTGTGCCGACAGGCGGCCGCCGGCGACGCCGCGCTGCACGAGCGCGTTGACGACGCTCTGCGCACGGTTCTGCGACAGCGTCTGGTTCAGCTGCTGCGAACCCGTGCTGTCCGTGTAGCCGACGATCGATGCCGTCACTTGCGGGTTCTGGTTCAGCGTCGTCGCCAGGTCGTTCAGCAGCGGCGTGAAGGCCGGCGTGATCGCGTACTGGTTCGTCGCGAACGTCACCGAGCTCGGCACGTTCAGCTTCAGCGAGCCGTCCGGCTGCTCGGTCACCTGCGTACCCGTCTTGGCTGCCGACGGCGCGAGCTTGTTCTTGATCGCCTGCCAGTTGTAACCCGTCACGCCGCCGACCAGTGCGCCGACGCCCGCGCCGATCGCCGCGCCCTTGCCGCCGCCCGCCAGCGCGCCGATGCCTGCGCCCAGTGCCGCACCCGTGCCGGTACCGACGGCCGTATTGTTGCCTTGCTGCGTGGCGCAGCCTGCCAGCAGTGCGCCGGCCAATGCGAAGACGGACAGACGGGTCGCGATTTTCATGTTCATCTTGGATTCCTCTCTTGGTTGAACGAGTCGACAACGACGACAACAACAGTTACGGCTCCACGCGCGGGCCGCCCGAAAAAGGAGGGCAGGCCTGCGCCAGCGGCAGCCGCCGAGGTGGCCGCATGCCCTGTCCGTCAGCGTGGCTGTTCGGGCAGTGCGACGCGTCAGCCTCTACAATATAGGCGGTTGGTGGCCGATTTGGCCCCATAGCATGCCGCAGGCGAAGAGTGCGCCGGGTCGCGCGTTCGCGCAATGGCGTGCAACAGATTCTTTCACTTTTCCCGATTTTCGCAGCGTAATTTGATATTTTTTGACGTTTGCGCGCGAGAAAAACGTTTTCACGGAGTTTCGATGAGCATTGACCGGGCACAAGTCGACGCCGCTTTGGCGGCTGTCGTCGACCCCAATACCGGCCGTCCGTATGCGGCGAACAAGGGCGTGCGCAACGTCGCGATCGACGGCGACGTCGTGGCGCTCGACGTGGTGCTCGGTTATCCCGCGCGCAGCCAGCACGACGACGTGCGCGCACGCGTCACCGCGGCGCTCCAGGCCGTGCCCGGCGTGCGCGACGCGCGCGTCGCCGTGTCGCAGGAGATCGTCGCGCACACGGTGCAGCGTGGCGTGAAACTGCTGCCGAACGTGAAGAACGTCGTGGCGGTCGCATCGGGCAAGGGCGGCGTCGGCAAGAGCACGACGGCCGTCAACCTCGCGCTCGCGCTCGCCGCCGAAGGCGCGTCGGTCGGCATCCTCGACGCCGACATCTACGGCCCGTCACTGCCGACGATGCTCGGCATCCACGGCCAGCGGCCCGAGTCGCCCGACAACCAGTCGATGAACCCGCTCGTCGGCCACGGGCTGCAGGCGAACTCGATCGGCTTCCTGATCGAGGAAGACAACCCGATGGTGTGGCGCGGCCCGATGGCGACCTCCGCGCTCGAGCAGTTGCTGCGCCAGACCAACTGGCGCGAGCTCGACTACCTGATCGTCGACATGCCGCCCGGCACGGGCGACATCCAGCTCACGCTCGCGCAGCGCGTGCCGGTCACGGGCGCGGTGATCGTCACGACGCCGCAGGACATCGCGCTGCTCGACGCGAAGAAGGGCCTGAAGATGTTCGAGAAGGTCGGGATTCCGATCCTCGGCATCGTCGAGAACATGAGCATCCACATCTGTTCGAACTGCGGCCACGAAGAACACATCTTCGGCGCCGGCGGGGCCGAGCGGATGGCGAAGGATTACGACGTGAACGTGCTCGGCAGCCTGCCGCTCGACATCGCGATCCGCGAGCGGGCCGACAGCGGCACGCCGACGGTCGCGGCCGATCCCGAAGGCGCGCTGGCCCGTCGTTACCGCGACATCGCGCGCGGCGTCGCACTGGCGATTGCCGAGCGATCGCGCGACATGACGTCGAAGTTTCCGTCGATCGTTGTTCAAAATACGTAAAACCCTTGCGGGGCGGGGCCTCACGCTGTTTACGGCGCCGCGAGGCGCGGTATCATGGCGACTTTTCCCGGGTCCCTTTACCCGCCCGGCGCGGCCGTCGTGTCAAACGGCCGCCAGCCGGCATGAGGATCGAATGAAACAACGACATCACGGCGTACGTGCCGGCCGCGTGCGGTACGCGCTGCTGGCCGCCGCCGCGCTGGGCCTGCTGGCCGGCTGCACCTCCTTTTCCTCGTCGCACGAAAAACGGGCCGACGCACAACTGCAGCCGACGGTCGGCTCGCAGGCGCGCGGCGCGGTGACGTTCGTCGAGCGTCCGGACGGCGTTCAGGTCACGTACAACCTGGCCGGCCTTCCGCCCAACAGCGATCACGCGCTACAGGTGCACGAACGCGGCGACTGCAACGCGGGCGACGGCTCGAGCGCCGGCCAGGTGTTCGCGCCGGCCGCCGACCGGTTGCGCGCGGGCGCCCGCGTCGCCGGCGATCTCGGCAACATCCATGCGGACGCGAACGGCGTCGCGGCCGGCTTCATCGTCGCGCCCGATCTGGCCCTCGATGGCGTGCGCTCGGCGATGAACCGCGCGGCGCTGGTGCACCGCGACTCGAGCGATCCCGCGTTTCCGCAGCATGGCGCGGGGCCCGCGCTCGCCTGCGGCGTGATCCGTTGACGGCTGCCGCGTGCGTGCGCCGATGATCGCGTAAAATGTCCGCCTTTCCCGGCCGCCGTCTCGCGCGAGCGGCCCTCCCTGACCGTCACGCAGCGTTTCCAGGCGCCCCGATATGAGCATCAAGTCCGACAAATGGATTCGGCGCATGGCCGAAGAGCACAAGATGATCGAGCCGTTCGTGCCCGATCAGGTTCGCGCGTCCGAGGACGGCCGCCGGATCGTCAGCTACGGCACGTCGAGCTACGGCTATGACATCCGCTGCGCGGACGAATTCAAGATCTTCACGAACATCAACTCGACGATCGTCGATCCGAAGAACTTCGACGAGGGTTCGTTTGTCGATTTCAAGGGCGACGTGTGCATCATCCCGCCGAACTCGTTCGCGCTGGCCCGCACCGTCGAATATTTCCGCATCCCGCGCACCGTGCTCACCGTCTGCCTCGGCAAGTCGACCTATGCGCGCTGCGGGATCATCGTCAACGTGACGCCGTTCGAACCCGAGTGGGAAGGCTACGTCACGCTGGAATTCTCGAACACCACGCCGTTGCCCGCGAAGATCTACGCGAACGAAGGCGTCGCGCAGGTGCTCTTCTTCGAAAGCGACGAAGTGTGCGACGTGTCGTACGCGGATCGCGGCGGCAAGTATCAGGGGCAGCGCGGTGTCACGCTGCCGAAAACCTGATCTGGTTGTATAACGTCTCACCAGTTTCCGGGTGACCGCTGCGCGTGACGCGCCGCGGTCGTTCTTTTTGGAGAATCGCCCATGAAGTTTCGTTTCCCCGTCGTCATCATCGACGAAGATTTCCGCTCCGAGAACATCTCGGGCTCCGGCATCCGGGCGTTGGCCGAAGCGATCGAGAAGGAGGGCGTCGAAGTCCTCGGCCTCACGAGCTACGGCGATCTGACGTCGTTCGCGCAGCAGTCGAGCCGCGCGTCGTGCTTCATCCTGTCGATCGACGACGACGAACTCATGCTCGGCGAAACCGGCCCGGACGGCGAACTGCCCGAACTCGCGACCGCGATCATCGAGCTGCGCGCGTTCGTCACCGAAGTGCGCCGCCGCAACGCGGACATCCCGATCTTCCTGTACGGCGAGACGCGCACGTCGCGCCACCTGCCGAACGACATCCTGCGCGAGCTGCACGGCTTCATCCACATGTTCGAGGACACGCCGGAGTTCGTCGCGCGCCACATCATCCGCGAGGCGAAGGTCTATCTCGACTCGCTCGCGCCGCCGTTCTTCAAGGAACTGGTGAAGTACGCGGACGAAGGCTCGTACTCGTGGCACTGCCCGGGCCACTCGGGCGGCGTCGCGTTCCTGAAGAACCCGCTCGGCCAGATGTTCCATCAGTTCTTCGGCGAGAACATGCTGCGCGCCGACGTCTGCAACGCGGTGGACGAACTCGGCCAACTGCTCGACCACACGGGCCCGGTCGCCGCGTCCGAGCGCAATGCGGCGCGCATCTTCAGCGCGGACCACCTGTTCTTCGTGACCAACGGCACGTCGACGTCGAACAAGATCGTCTGGCACGCGACGGTCGCGCCCGGCGACATCGTGCTGGTCGACCGCAACTGCCACAAGTCGATCCTGCACGCGATCACGATGACGGGCGCGATTCCGGTGTTCCTCACGCCGACGCGCAACCACTTCGGCATCATCGGGCCGATCCCGCGCGACGAGTTCAAGCCGGAGAACATCCGCAAGAAGATCGAGGCGAACCCGTTCGCGCGCGAGGCGTTGCGCCAGAACCCGGACATGAAGCCGCGCATCCTGACGATCACGCAGAGCACGTACGACGGCGTCGTCTACAACGTCGAGATGATCAAGGACCTGCTCGGCGACCTGCTCGACACGCTGCACTTCGACGAAGCGTGGCTGCCGCACGCGACGTTCCACGACTTCTACCGCGACATGCACGCGATCGGCGACGGCCGTCCGCGCACGGGCGCGCTCGTGTTCGCGACGCACTCGACGCACAAGCTGCTCGCGGGCATCTCGCAGGCATCGCAGATCGTCGTGCAGGATTCGGAGAACCGCACGTTCGACAAGCACCGCTTCAACGAGGCGTACCTGATGCACACGTCGACGAGCCCGCAGTACGCGATCATCGCGTCGTGCGACGTCGCGGCCGCGATGATGGAGCCGCCGGGCGGCACCGCGCTCGTCGAGGAATCGATCGCCGAGGCGATCGATTTCCGCCGCGCGATGCGCAAGGTCGACGCCGAATACGGCGACGACTGGTTCTTCAGCGTGTGGGGCCCGGACGAGCTGTCGGCAGAAGGCATCGGCTCGCGCGACGACTGGATGCTGAAGCCGAACGACCACTGGCACGGCTTCGGCCCGCTGGCGGAAGGCTTCAACATGCTCGACCCGATCAAGGCGACGATCATCACGCCGGGGCTCGACGTCGACGGCGAGTTCGGCGAGACGGGCATCCCCGCCGCGATCGTCACGAAGTACCTGGCCGAGCACGGGATCATCGTCGAGAAGACCGGCCTGTACTCGTTCTTCATCATGTTCACGATCGGCATCACGAAGGGCCGCTGGAACTCGATGGTGACCGAGCTGCAGCAGTTCAAGGACGACTACGACAACAACCAGCCGCTGTGGCGCGTGCTGCCGGAATTCGTCGCGCAGCATCCGCGCTACGAGCGTGTCGGCCTGCGCGACCTGTGCACGCAGATCCACGACGTGTACCGCGCGAACGACATCGCCCGCCTGACGACCGAGATGTACCTGTCGGACATGGAACCGGCGATGAAGCCGTCGGACGCGTTCGCGAAGCTCGCGCACCGCAAGATCGACCGCGTGCCGCTCGACGAGCTCGAAGGCCGCGTGACGAGCATCCTGCTCACGCCGTACCCGCCGGGCATTCCGCTGCTGATTCCGGGCGAGCGCTTCAACAAGACGATCGTGAACTACCTGCGGTTCGCGCGCGACTTCAACGAGCGCTTCCCGGGCTTCCACACCGACATCCACGGCCTCGTCGCGGAAGAGGTGAACGGCCGCGTCGAGTACTTCGTCGACTGCGTGCGCGACTGATGGCGACGCACGGACGAATCCAGGCGATGCGTGCGGCGGTGGCCGCGCTCGTCGTCTGGGCGGCAGGCGCGTCGGGGCTGGCGGGCATGGGTGTCGCGCACGCGGAAGTCGCGGCGGCCGACCCGATCGACGTCGCGATGCGGCAATGCCTCGCGCGGCGCGACCGGTCTTCGCCGGCCGGCCAGATCCAGTGCATGGGCGAAGCGCAGCAGCAGTGGCAGGCCGTGATGGACGGCGCGTACCAGCGCCTGTTGAAGGATGCGCCGGCCGACGCGAAGCGCGGCTGGCAGGACAGCCAGCGCCGCTGGCTCACGTGGCGCAAGGATGAAGTGCATCTGCTGAAGGCCGTGTACGACACCACGCGCGGCACGTCGTACGCGATGTCGAGTGCCGACCTGCAGCTGCAGCCCGTGCGCGATCGCGCGCTGGCGCTGCGCGGCGCGGCCGATCGCTATGCACCGCCGCCCGCCGCCGTGCCGGTGGCGGCCACGAGCGGCGCGCAGGGCGGCACGAGCGCGGCCCAGGGTGGGGCCCGGCCGAACGGCAAGCCGGCGAACGCGCCGCGCGATCCGGCCGTGCGCCGCGTGCGCCCGTGCGAACAGGACGCCGCGTGCGAGCACGCGCTGTTCGACCTGAACCGCTATTACCAGAAGCTGCGCCGCAAGATGCCTGCGCATTCGGCCGCGACGCTCGTACGCGCGCAGCGCGCGTGGGTCGGGTTCCGCGATGCGACGGCGCCGCTCGTCGGCGAGGACGGCCGCGTCGACCTGATCGGCGCGCGCATCGCGACGATGAAACGGCTGTCGGAGACGGCGGGCAACAAGTAAGCGCAACCGCGATGCCGGTTGTTCGGCGATAGGGCAAAACGGGCACCTTCGGGTGCCCGTTTTGCATCGGGTGGCACGCGATCTAAGCGGGCCGTCGCGTAACGTGCCCGCCGAACCACGACGGCACGAGCGCGAGCGCATCGTCGAGCGAGGCGAGCACGTGCAGGCTCAGCGCGACGATCTCGGGCGTCGGCGCCTTCAGGTCGGGCACCGTGACGACCGATGCGCCCGCGCCGGCGGCCGACTGCGCACCGAAATCGCTGTCCTCGAACGCGACGCATGCGTGTGCCGGCACGCCGAGGCGTTCGGCCGCGAGCCGGTAGACGGCCGGGTCGGGCTTGCCGCGCGCGACTTCGTCGCCGCCCGCGATCGCGCGGAAGAACGGCAGCACGCCGACCGCGTCGAGCCGCGCGCGGATCACCTCGCTCGCGGACGACGACGCGACCGCGCACGGAATGCCGGCTTGCGCGAGCGCGTCGAGCAGCGCGAACGCGCCGGGCTTCAGCGGAAACTTCGGATGCGGTTCGGGCGCCGCGAGCTGCTCGCGCACGCGGGTGCGCACCGCGTCGAACGTGTCGGGGTTGCCGATCAGCCGCGCCAGGATCACCTGGCCTTCGGCGAACGAGCGACCGACGATCTGCAGGTAGTCGGCGGTGGTCAGCGTGACGCCGTGCGCATTCGACACGTCGATCCACGTGTTCATGATGGTCCGCTCGGAATCGACGAGCAGGCCGTCCATGTCGAAGAGCGCGGCGGAAAAGGTCATCGGCGGCATTCGGGAAGCGGGGAAGGCAATGGGCGGCGCGACGGCCGCCCGAATGAAAAACGGACGCCGATGGCGTCCGTCCGGAACAGCGGGCTTACCGGCCGAGCGCGGCGCGGGCTGCCTTGACCGCCGCACGCACCTGGTCGGGCGCGGTGCCGCCCGGGTGATTGCGGCTGGCGACCGAACCTTCGAGCGTCAGGTAGCCGAACACGTCTTCGCCGATCAGGTGCGCGACGTTCGGCAGTTCCTGCTTCATCTCGTCGAGCGTCAGGTCGGCCAGGTCGATGCCACGGTCGTCGCAGATCTTCACGGCGTGCGCGACGGCTTCGTGCGCATCGCGGAACGGCAGGCCGCGCTTCACCAGGTAGTCGGCGAGGTCGGTGGCGGTCGAGAAGCCCTGCAGGGCGGCCGCGCGCATCGCGTCCGGCTTCACGGTGATGCCGGCCACCATCTCGGCGAAGATCCGCAGCGTGTCGGCGACGGTGTCGACCGTGTCGAACAGCGGTTCCTTGTCTTCCTGGTTGTCCTTGTTGTACGCGAGCGGCTGGCCTTTCATCAGCGTCAGCAGCGCCATCAGGTGGCCGTTCACGCGGCCCGTCTTGCCGCGCGCGAGCTCGGGCACGTCCGGGTTCTTCTTCTGCGGCATGATCGAGCTGCCGGTGCAGAAGCGGTCGGCGATGTCGATGAAGCCGACGCGCGGGCTCATCCACAGCACGAGTTCTTCGGAGAAGCGCGACACGTGCGTCATCACGAGCGCGGAAGCCGCCGTGAATTCGATTGCGAAGTCGCGATCCGACACCGCGTCGAGCGAGTTCGCGCAGATGCCGTCGAAGCCGAGCGTCTTCGCCACGGCGTGACGGTCGATCGGGTAGCTCGTGCCGGCGAGCGCGGCCGCGCCGAGCGGCAGGCGGTTCACGCGGGTGCGGCAGTCGCGCATGCGCTCGGCGTCGCGCGAGAACATCTCGACGTACGCGAGCAGGTGGTGGCCGAACGTGACGGGTTGCGCGACCTGCAGGTGCGTGAAGCCCGGCATGATCGTGTCGGCGTTCTGTTCCGCGAGGTCGAGCAGCGCGCCGCGCAGGTCGTTCAGCAGGCCGCCGATGCGGTCGATCTCGCCGCGCAGCCACAGGCGGATGTCGGTGGCGACCTGGTCGTTGCGCGAGCGGCCCGTGTGCAGGCGCTTGCCGGCATCGCCGATCAGCGCGGTCAGGCGCGCCTCGATGTTCAGGTGGACGTCTTCCAGGTCGAGCTGCCATTCGAATTCGCCGCGCTCGATTTCACCCTTGATCTGCGCCATTCCGCGTTCGATCGCGGCCAGGTCGTCGGCGCTGATGATCTTCTGCGCGGCGAGCATGTTCGCGTGCGCGAGCGAGCCGGCGATGTCGACGAGCGCGAGGCGCTTGTCGAAAAACACCGACGACGTGTAGCGCTTGACCAGCTCCGACATCGGTTCCGAGAAGCGGGCCGACCAGGCCTCGCCCTTTTTGTGCAGTTGGGACGTCATGGCGATTCTTCGAAGGGGATGTTGGGCGGCGTGCGCCGCCGAGGGAATCCCGCGATTCTAACATTCGCGGGCCTGCCCGCCGCGGCGCGCAGCCGTTCGCGGCGGCCCGCCGGCCGTGGCCCGCGCGGGCCGGCCCGTTCAGTCGCGCACGAGCACGACCAGCTTCAGGTCTTCGCGGTGCGCGGGCTTCAGCGTGATCTGCTGATACACGAGGCGACCGTCGGCCGGATGGTCGAATTCGCGCAGGCCGCCTTCGCGTTCGAACACGTCCTGCGATGCCCAGTACTGCGCGAAGGCGTCGCTGCCGGCGGTCAGTGCGTCGATCAGCGCACGCGTGGGCGCGTCGGTCAGGTGCCGGATCGAATCGGCGCGGAATTCGGCCGCGAGGCGCCGCGCGCGGGTTTCCCAGTCGACGATCAGCGTGCGCGCGGCCGGCGACATGAACGTGAAGCGCAGCAGGTTGCGGTCGTGCTCGCCGTCGAGCCAGCCGGAAAAGAGCGCGGCGGCCGGTGCGTTCCACGCGAGTGCGTTCCATTGCCGGTCGAGCACGTAGGCGGGCGTCGCGATGGCCGCGACGGTCGCGGCGAGCGTCGGCGGCAGGTCGCCGCCCGCGACGTCGGGCTCGGCCGGGTCGCGCTGCGCGGCCAGCTCGAACAGGTACGCGCGCTCGGCCTTCGACAGTTGCAGCGCGACGGCGATCCGCGCGAGTGCGTCGGCCGACGCGGACACGGGGCGGCCCTGTTCGATCCACGTGTACCAGGTGGGGCTGACGCCGCAGAGCTGCGCGACTTCCTCGCGCCGCAGCCCCGGCGTGCGGCGGCGCGGGCCGGGCGGCAGGCCGACGGCCTGCGGCGACAGCCGCTCGCGGTGGGCGCGGATGAATTCGCCGAGCGCACGGGCGGGCGTGGCATCGAGCGGCGGGACGGGGACGGAGGACGGCTGGTTCATGCGGAAACGGCGAAGTGGAAGCGGGGATGCGGCAACGATCAGACGGGTGTATCGAATACCAGAATAACTGCTTAACTTGTACTGGTACAAGCGCGGGCCTATTGTAGCGGCTCGCGCGCTGCCAGGGGAGCGGGCGTCCCACAAAACGTGTTGCATGGGGCCGGAAAGCGCACTGACGCATCCACGCCGGCCGATTGCGCAAAAGAAAGGAGAGAACGATGAAACACCACGACCAGGTCGCCGACGCATTCGGCACGACGGCCGCCGCCTACCTGACGAGCACGGTCCACGCGACGGGCGCCGACCTGCAGACGCTCGCCGACGCGGTGCGTGCGACGCCCGATGCCGCGGTGCTCGATCTCGGCTGCGGTGCCGGCCACGCGAGCTTCGCGGTCGCGCCGCACGTGCGCGACGTGGTTGCCTACGATCTCGCCGCGCAGATGCTCGCGACGGTCGACGCCGCGGCGCGCGAGCGCGGGCTCGCGAACATCCGTACGCAGCAGGGCCCGGCCGAGAAACTGCCGTTCGAGACGGCGACGTTCGACTGGGTCGTGAGCCGGATGAGCGCGCACCACTGGCACGACATGCGCGCGGCGCTCGCCGAAGTGCGCCGCGTGCTGAAGCCGGGCGGCCGCGTGCTGATGATCGACATCGCCGGCAACGACCATCCGCTCCTCGATACATACCTGCAGGCCGCGGAAGTGCTGCGCGACGCGTCGCACGTGCGCGACTACCGCGCGGACGAATGGCTCGCGATGTTCCGCGATGCCGGCTTCGACGCGCACGTGCACAGCCGCTGGCGGCTGCCGATCGATTTCGATACGTGGGTCGCGCGCATTCGCACGCCGGCCGACAGCGTGACCGGCATTCGTGCGCTGTGGGCGCATGCGCCCGACGAGGTGCGCGGCTATTACGCGGTGCAGCCCGACGGATCGTTCGAGCACGACGCGCTGCTGATCGACGCGCACTGAGCGTGCGGTGCGCCGGCACGGTTTCGTCGACGCCCGCGAGCATGAAAAAAGCCGCGATACGCCACCGTGCATACGGTGGGTATCGCGGCTTTCACGTCGCCGGCCGGCGCGGCATCGCGCCGCGCCGCATGCGGATCAGCCCGTGTTGCGCAGGCCGGCCGCGATCCCGTTGATCGTCAGGTGAATCCCGCGGCGCAGCCGCGCGTTCGTGTCGCCCGCGCGGTGGCGCTTGATCAGCTCGACCTGCAGGTGGTTCAGCGGATCGAGATACGGGAAGCGGTTCTTGATCGAACGCGCGAGCAGCGGGTTGGTCGCGAGGCGGCCTTCGTGCCCAGTGATTTCCGCCAGCGCCTGCGACGTGCGCTCCCATTCCGCGACGATCCGCTCGAACACGTGCTTGCGCAGCTTGCGGTCGGCGACCAGTTGCGCGTAGCGCGACGCGACCGCGAGGTCGGTCTTCGCCAGCACCATGTCCATGTTCGACATCAGGTTCGAGAAGAACGGCCAGGTCTTGTTCATCTTCTTCAGCAGCGCGACGCGCTTCGTGCGCTCGGCTTCATCCTGCGCGCCGTCGAGATACGCGCTCACCGCGCTGCCGAAGCCGTACCAGCCCGTCAGCAGCAGCCGGCACTGGCCCCACGAGAAGCCCCACGGAATCGCGCGCAGGTCCTCGATCTTGCGCTGCTTCGGATCCTGCAGCTTGCGCGAGGCCGGGCGGCTGCCGATGTTCAGCTCGGCGATCTCGGTGATCGGCGTCGACGAGAAGAAATAGTCGGTGAAGCCAGGGGTTTCGTAGACGAGCGCGCGGTACGCGGCCATCGCCGAATCGGACAGCGTCTGCATCGCGGCCTCGAACGCCGGCAGCTGCGCGGGCGCGTTGTTCTGCGGCAGGAGCGTCGCCTCGAGCGTCGCGGCGACGACCGTCTCGAGGTTCCGGCGGCCGATCTCCGGGTTCGCGAACTTGCTCGCGATCACCTCGCCCTGTTCGGTCAGGCGGATCTGGCCGTTCACGGTGCCCGGCGGCTGCGACAGGATCGCCTGGTAGGTCGGGCCGCCGCCGCGGCCGACCGTGCCGCCGCGGCCGTGGAACAGCCGCAGCGTGATCTTGCGGTCGCGGAACAGGTCGACGAGCGCGAGTTCCGCGCGATACAGCTCCCAGTTCGACGTGAGGAAGCCGCCGTCCTTGTTGCTGTCCGAATAGCCGAGCATCACTTCCTGCTCGGCGCCCTGGTGCGCGATCAGCGCGTCGATGCCCGGCAGCGCGAAGTATTCGCGCATGATGCGCGCGGCGTCGCGCAGGTCGGGAATCGTCTCGAACAGCGGGATCACCATCAGGCTGTTGCGGGCGTTGCCGCCGGGCACGCCGAGCGCGCCTTCGAGCAGGCCCGTTTCCTTCTGGAGCAGCAGCACCTCGACGAGGTCGCTGACGGTTTCCGTATGCGAAATGATGTAGTTGCGCACCGCGCGCGGGCCGAATTGGGCGCGCACGTCGCGCGCCTTCTCGAACACGCCGAGTTCGCTCTGGGCGAGCGCGGAGTATTCGAGGTACGGCGAGCGCAGCGGACGCGGATCGGCGAGCGCGGCGAGCAGCACGCGCAGCTTGTCTTCCTCGGCGAGCGCTGCGTAGTCGGCCTCGACGCCCGCGCGCGCGAACAGCTCGGCGACCACGGCTTCGTGGATGTCGGAGCTCTGGCGCAGGTCGATGCTCGCGAGATGGAAGCCGAACACTTCGGCCGCGCGCACGAGCGGCGCGAGGCGCGGCGCGGCGAGCGACGTGCCGTGGTGTTCGTCGAGCGATGCGGTCAGCACCTTCAGGTCGGCGACGAACGCTTCGGAATCCGCATACGGGATCGCGCGCACGGGCGGCGCGCCGCGGCCCGCGCTGCGCACGGGCACCGTGCCTTCGCCGAGACGCACGCGCGCGCTTGCGGCGAGCCGCGTGTAGATGCCGATCAGCGCGCGACGATACGGCTCGTCGACGCGGTGCGGCGACTGGTCGGGCGACGCGGCCGCGAGCGCCTTCACGGCGTCGTTCGCGCCGACGAGCAGGTTCGACACGGACAGTTCGGCGCCGAGCTTGTGCACCTGTTCCAGATAGTGCTCGAGGATCACCGCGGCCTGGCGGTTGATCGCTTCGTCGAGCGTCGACGCGGTCACGTTCGGGTTGCCGTCGCGGTCGCCGCCGATCCAGCTGCCCATCTGGAAGAACGCGGGGACGCGCGCGGACAGGCCGTGCTCGGCGAGCGCGGCCTCGATGTCGCCGTACAGCGCGGGCAGTTCGTCGAGGAACGTCGCGCGGTAGTACGACAGCGCGTTCTCGATTTCGTCGCCGACCGTCAGGCGCGCGTCGCGCAGCATGCGGGTCTGCCACAGCGTGGTGACGCGTGCGCGCAGCATCGATTCGTTGTACTGGCGCTCGCGGCTGGTCAGCTCCTGGTCGCGCTCGGCGAGCAGGCGCGCGATGTCGTGCTGCGCGTCGAGGATGCTCTTGCGCTGCACTTCGGTCGGGTGCGCGGTCAGCACCGGCACGATCAGCGCATCGTCGAAGAAGCGCTGCAGCAGTCGCTTCGACGCGTTGCCGGTCGTTTTCAGCTGCTCGAGTGCGTACGCGACGGTGCCGGGCTGCGACGCGGAGCCGGCCAGCGCGTGGATGCGGCGGCGGCGGTTGTGGTGGCGATCTTCCGCGATGTTCGCGAGGTGCGAGAAATAGCTGAACGCGCGCACGACGCTCACCGTCTGCTCCGGCGTCAGCTTGCGCAGCTTCTTCTCGAGCGTCTGCGCAGCTTCGCTGTCGTCCTCGCGGCGGAACTTGACGGCCGTCTGGCGGATCGTCTCGACGACGTCGAACACGGTGTCGCCTTCCTGCTCGCGCACGACGTCGCCGAGCAGGCGGCCGAGAAAGCGGATGTCGTCGAACAGCGGGCCGTCCTTGTCGTCGCGCGTGCGGGTGCCGGCCTTCGTCGCACCGGCCGTGCGGGCGGCCGGGCCGGCGGCTTTCGCCGTGCGTTTTGTCTGACGTATCGGGTCTTTCGGTTTCGTTGCCGTTTTCGCACGGCCGTTCGCGGCGGTGGCGACGGTGTCCGTCGAGGCGTCGGAGGAGGACAGGGCAGCATTGCGGCGCGCCGTACGCGCCGATCCGGAAGACTTCACGATGGGTTTCCTTGGGAAAGCTCGAGTCAAAAGGAACTGCGGAAACTGCGAAACTGCGGTCAAGCAACCAGCTACGTGCGGCACATCCGCACATCGGCGCCGCGACCCGCCCGGCGGCAGGCCGGACGCAGGCTCCGGGCCCGGGCGGGCGGGGGCGTGCGTGCTACCATTGTTCGATCTTCAATCCCGTCCTTCGATGTTCCAGCAATGAATTCCGAGACTCCTGCGGCCGGGCCGCAACAGGCACAGCCGCCCGCGACGTTGACGATTGCTTCGCGCGAGAGCCGCCTGGCGATGTGGCAAGCCGAACATGTGCGTGATGCGCTGCGCAAATTATATCCAGCTTGTGACGTGAAAATCCTCGGAATGACGACGCGCGGCGACCAGATTCTCGATCGCACGCTGTCGAAGGTCGGCGGCAAGGGCCTGTTCGTGAAGGAACTGGAGGCCGCGCTGGCCGACGGCCGCGCCGATCTCGCCGTGCATTCGCTGAAGGACGTGCCGATGGCGCTGCCGGAAGGCTTCTCGCTTGCCGCGATCATGGAGCGCGAGGACCCGCGCGATGCGTTCGTGTCGAACGACTACGCGTCGCTCGACGCGCTGCCGGCCGGCGCCGTGGTCGGCACGTCGAGCCTGCGCCGCGAGGCGATGCTGCGCTCGCGCTACCCGCACCTGGACGTGCTGCCGCTGCGCGGCAACCTCGACACGCGCCTGGCGAAGCTCGATCGCGGCGATTACGCGGCGATCATCCTGGCGGCCGCCGGCCTGAAGCGCCTCGGCCTCGAAGCGCGGATCCGCGCGCTGCTCGACGTCGACGCGAGCCCGCCCGCCGCGGGCCAGGGCGCGCTCGGCATCGAGATCGCGTCGCACCGCGACGACGTCGCCGCGTGGCTCGCACCGCTGCACGACCCGCAGACCGCGCTCGCGGTCGAGGCCGAGCGGATGGTGTCGCGCGCGCTCGGCGGCAGCTGCGAGGTGCCGCTCGCCGCGCATGCGGTGTGGCGCGCGGGCGAGCTGTACCTGACGGGCCGCGTGTCGACGACCGACGGCAAGCGCGTGCTGACTGCCGAGGAGTGCGGGGCCGTCATGAGCGTCGCTGATGCGCTCGCGCTCGGCCGCGCCGTGTCCGACGAACTCGAGGCGCAAGGCGCGCTCGAGATCGTCCAGGCGCTGCTCGCGGGCTCGCAGGCCGCCGGCAAGGGCGACGCCTGATGGCGGGCGGCGCGCGCGCGTTCACCGCTGTCCTGACGCGCCCGGACGGCCAGTCCGGCGCGCTCGCGTCGCAACTGGCCGAGGCCGGTTGCGACGTGCTCGAATTCCCGTTGATCGATATTGCGCCCGTCGACGATCCGGCGCCGCTCGACGCCGCGTTCGCGGCGCTCGCCGATTACGCGCTGGTGATTTTCGTGTCGCCGAACGCGATCGACCGCGCGCTCGCGCAGTACGGCGCGATCTGGCCGAACGCGCTGCCGGTCGGCGTGGTCGGGCCCGGCAGCGTCGCGGCGCTCGAGCGTCACGGCATCGCGGCGCCCGCGCATCGCGTGATCGCGCCGCAGGCGCCGGCCGACGGCGGCGTACCCCATTACGATTCGGAAAGCCTGTTCGCGTGCATCGAGGCCGAATTCGGCGGCGCGCCCGCGCTGGCGGGCAAGCGCGTGCTGATCGTACGCGGCGACGGCGGGCGCGAATGGCTCGCCGACCGGCTGCGCGAGGCCGGCGCGGACGTCACGCTCGTCGCCGCGTACCGGCGCGTCGTGCCCGAGCCGCGCGTCGGCGCGTGGGAGCGCGTGCATGCGCTGCTCGACGGCGAACCGCATGCGTGGCTCGTCACGAGCTCGGAAGGCGTGCGCAACCTGCACGAACTCGCGCGGACGCATCTGAACGATGCCGAGATCGCCGCGCTGAAGCATGTGCCGCTCGTCACGCCGCATCCGCGAATCGAGCAGACCGCGCGCGCATTGGGTTTTGATAGGATTACGCTGACCGGCGCGGGCGATGAGCGCATCGTCCGCGCGTTTCGAACGATGGCCGACGAGGCCGTCCAACCGGCGACAGCCGCACCGGTGACTAAACGCATGACAGATACCAACGATTCCAAAAGCGTCGCTTCCCAGCCGGCCGCTGCATCCGCACCGCCGTCCCGTCCCGCCTATATGGCGTCCGAACCACCCGCGCGCCGCGGCGGCAGCGCGGTGCTGTGGTTCGTCGTCGTCGTGCTCGGCTGCGCGGCGGGCGTCGGCGGCTACGCGCTGAACCGCAAGATCGACCGGCTCGACGGCACGTTCGTCGCGCGCCAGAAGGCGCTCGACGCGCAGACGGCCGAAACGCGGATGAAGACCGAGCAGGCGCTGGCGAGTACGCACCAGGTCGACACGCAGCTCGCGCAGCTCGACGGCAAGCTCGCCGACGCGCAGAGCGCGCAGCAGGCGCTGCAGCAGCAATACCAGGACCTGTCGCGCAACCGCGATGCGTGGATGCTCGAGGAAGTCGACCAGATGCTGTCGAGCGCGAGCCAGCAGCTTCAGCTGACCGGCAACACGCAGCTCGCGCTGATCGCGCTGCAGAATGCCGACGCGCGCCTCGCCACCTCGCAGAGCGCGCAGGCCGTCACGGTGCGCAAGGCGCTCGCGCTGGACATCGAGAAGCTGAAGGCCGCACCGGCGGCCGACCTCACGGGCCTCGCGATCAAGCTCGACGACGCGATCGCGAAGATCGACGCGCTGCCGCTGTCCGGCGAGGCGATCGTCCCGCACGAAGCGCCGAAGGCCGCGCCGGCCGTGGCCGCATCGTCGGCCGTGGCCGGCGAGCCGCGCTGGAAGGTGTGGTGGCACGACTTCTCGGCCGGCCTCGGCCAGCAGCTGAAGGGGCTCGTGCAGGTGCGCCGGATCGACAACGCGGACGCGATGCTCGCGTCGCCCGACCAGGGCTACTTCGTGCGCGAGAACGTGAAGCTGCGCCTGCTGACCGCGCGCCTGTCGCTGCTCGCGCGCAACGACGGCGCGATGAAGGCCGACTTGCACGCCGCGCAGGCGTCGCTCGGGAAGTATTTCGACCAGGCATCGAAGGACACGCAGACCGTCGAGGATCTGCTCAAGCAGGTTGACGGCGCATCGCTGACGGTCGCGGTGCCGAACCTGAACACGAGCCTGAACGCCGTTCAGCAGTTCAAGAGCCGGGGGTAACGATGACGCTTCGAGGAATCGTCTGGCTCGCGGTCCTGTTCGCGATCGCCGCTGCGCTCGCCACCGTCGGCCGTTTCGACGCGGGGCAGGTGCTGCTCGTCTATCCGCCGTACCGGATCGACGTGTCGCTGAACCTGTTCGTGATCGCCATCGTCGTGCTGTTCATCGTCGTGTATGCGCTGCTGCGCATCGTGCGCAACATCTGGCGTATGCCGCAGCGGGTCGCCGCGTATCGCGCGCGTTCGCGCAACGAGAAGGCGCAGGCATCGCTGCGCGACGCGATCGCGAATCTGTACGCGGGCCGCTTCTCGCGCGCGGAGAAGGCCGCGCGTGAAGCGCTGTCGGTCGACGCGAACCAGGGCGCGGCGAGTCTCGTCGCGGCGACTGCCGCGCACCGGATGCACGAGTACACGCGTCGCGACGACTGGCTGTCGAAGGTCGACGCACCCGAGTGGCAGGACGCACGGCTGCTCGCCGCGGCCGACATGCGCGCGGACGCGCGCGATGCCGACGGCGCGCTCGCCGCGCTGGCCGACCTGCAGGCGGGCGGCAAGCGTATCCATGCGCAGCAGGTTGCGCTGCGCGCGCAGCAGCAGCTGAAGAACTGGGCCGAGGTGCTGAAGCTCGCGAAGGCGCTCGAGAAGCGCGAGGCGCTGCATCCGGCCGCAGCCGTGCGGCTGCGCCAGCAGGCTGCGGAAAACCTGCTGCGCGAACGCCGGCACGACCCGGACGCGCTGCTCGAGGTGTGGCAGTCGCTGTCGCCGGTCGAGCGCCAGTCGCCGCGTCTCGCCGATCTCGCGGCCGATCTTCTCGTTCCGCTCGAGCGCCGCAACGAAGCACGTCGCATCGTCGAGGACGCGCTTGCCCACAACTGGGATGCGCGCCTGCTGCGCCGTTACCCGGATACGGCCGGCGCCGATGCGCTGCCGCTGATCCAGAAGGCCGAAGGGTGGAAGAAGGATCACCCGGAGGATGCCGACCTGCTGTTCGCGCTCGGCCGCCTGTGCCAGCAGCAGCAGCTGTGGGGCAAGGCGCAGTCGTTCCTCGAATCGGCGCTGAAGCTCGCCGACAACGAGGCGCTGAAGGTGCGTGCGCATCGTGCGCTCGCGCGCCTGTTCGAGCATCTCGGCGAAACCGACAAGGCCGCGAAGCACTACCGCGAAAGCGCGCTCGCGATCACCGTGGTCTGACGCGGGCGGCGTGGCTGCCTGCCGCAGGCGGCCCGCGCAACCCGCGCAAGAAAGCCCCGAATGCCGGAAGGCCTTCGGGGCTTTTTTTCGTCCAGGGCGGGCCCGGACGACACGTCATGCGCCGAGCTTGCGCAGCAGGTCGTCCTCGCTGGCGACGAACCACACCGATTGCCCGCGATTCGATTCGCGCACGAGTGCGCGGAACGCTTCGCTGCGGGTGAGCCAGCGCTCGATGTCGCCGACTACGCCGAGCCTGACGCCGTAGTTGACGAGTTTCTGCAGGACGGCGCCCGCGAGGCCGCTTTCGAGCCGGTAGAAGTCGTCGTGCAGCGCGTCCGCGGGCACCGCGATCCAGTCGGCTTCGTGCTCGTGCGCGAGGGCGACGAGGTCGAGCGCATCGCTTTCCCGCTGCACGACGGCGGCGGAGGGATCACGGACCAGTACGCGGCGGCCGGCTGCCTGAACGATTCGGTGGGGCATGTCGATGGTTTCCGTCGACGCGAGAAACGCGAGTACGGTGTCGCGTTGCCCGCGGATGAAGTGGGGCTGCTCGGGAAGAAACAGGATCTGCGCGTGCGGCACGAGACGCGTCAGGCGCTCACGCGTGTCGCGCGAGTCGAGCATCACGTCGCGGCCGCCGACGATCGCCAGCGTGGGCACCGACAGCGTGCGCAGCACGTTGTCGGCGAACACCGGAATCGGTTCGATGCGCGGGCGAAACCCGCGGTCGACGGCGTGCATCAGCGCGAGCGTGTCACGCTCGGCCGCCGTCGACGCGGGCGGCAGGCGGCCGAGCACGCGCCGTCGCACGCATGCGCGCCCGGCATCGCCGAGCAGCAACAGCGGCAGCGCCCACCATAGAAACCGCTTCTGCCGGCCGATGCCGGACGGGCAGAGCAGCGCGAGCCGCGTCACGCGTGCCGGCCGCCGCAACGTGAAGTCGAGCGCCGTTCGCGCCCCGAGCGAGATGCCGACGAACGCGGCACGTGACACCTGCAGGCCGTCCAGCACGTCGTCGAGCCACTGCGCATGCGCGTCGCCCTCAAGCGGCAGTCGCGACGGCGCGCTCGGTCCTGCTTCGCCGATCACGTCGATCGCATGGAGCCGGAAGTGTGTCGACCATTGCGCCGCGTAATGCTGCCAGCTCGCCGCCGTCGTCTGCGCGCCGTGGATCAGCACGACCGGCGGCGCGTGCTCGGGGCCGCAGGCGATCACGTGCGTCGCGCCATGGCGCGTCTGCACCGTGACGCGCCGATGCCCGGCCGGCCAGTGCGACAGCGCGGCGTCGTAAGCCGCGCGAATGGCGCGTGCATGGCGCGGCGACCTGAAGATCGCGCTCATGTCCCGCTTTGCTGCAGCAGCGCCTCGAGCGACGACATCAGCACGGCCGTGTCGGCCGGCGTCGCGGCGACGATGATCTTGACCTGGCTCGCGGCGGGATCGAACGTGACGTCGATCCGCACGGGGTCGACGTACGACGTGCGGCCGGACGCCATCGCATGCAGCGATCGCGACAGGTACTGGTGCAGCGACTGCGACGCGTCCGGAATGTCGACGATGCTGGTGACGCGCACCGCACGCGGCACGGGCGCGGGCGGCTCGGTTTGCGCGAACGTGGCGAGGTCGGTGTCGAGGATGCGGTAGGCGCGGCCGACCCGCGTCGCACGCAGCTTGCCCTCGCGGATGAAGCGCAGGACGGTCTTCGGGTGGAGGCGCAGGCGGGCGGCGGACTCGTCGACGGTATGGAACATGATCGGCTCGTGATGCTCAATATGTTCCATATTATTCCATGAAATAAGGATCAATAGGGAGTATTGTGGAAGCCATGGCATCAGCACTGGCGGGATGCCGAGCCGGCATCGTCCGGTCGGCACGCATGTGGAAGCAGAAACGCCCCGCTGGCCGGAGCGGTTCCGACCAGCGGGGCGTTTCCGGGGCGGATCGTCCGCCGGCAGGGGGGCGCCGATGCGCCACGCGTCATTTGTCGACCAGCCGCTTCGGCACCGACAGCGCGAGCAGCCCGCCGAGCACGAGGAACCCGGCGAGCATGTACATGCCCGAATCGTTGGCGCCCGTCGCCTGCTTGAGCCAGCCCATCAGATACGGGCTCAGGAAGCCGGCGAGGTTGCCGATCGAGTTGATCATCGCGATGCCGGCCGCGGCCGCCGTGCCGCCGAGGAACGCGGTCGGCAGGCTCCAGAACAGCGGCAGCGTGGTCAGGATGCCGATCGTCGCGAGCGTGAGGCCGAGCATCGCGAGCGCGGTCTGGTGCGCCCAGACCACCGACAGCACGAGCCCGAGCGCGCCGATCGCGGCCGGAATCGCGACGTGCCAGCGGCGTTCGCGGTGCCGGTCCGCGCTGCGCGCGATCAGGATCATCGCGACCACTGCGGCTGCATACGGAATCGCCGACAGCAGGCCGATCATGAACGTGTCGGTCACGCCGGTGGCCTTGATGATCGTCGGCAGCCAGAAGCCGACGCCGTAGAGCCCCATAACGAACGAGAAATAGATCAGCGCCATCAGCCACACGCGCGGGCTCGACATCACGGTGCCGAGCGGCAGGTCTTCCTTGGTCGCTTCCTCCGCGTCGACGTTGCGGGTGAGCAGCGCCTTTTCCTCGTCGGTCAGCCACTTCGCCTTCGAGATCCGCTCGTCGAGCGAGAAGAACACGAGCACGCCGGCGAGCACCGACGGGATGCCTTCGAGCAGGAACAGCCATTGCCAGCCGTGCCAGCCGCTCACGCCGTCGAACGCTTTCAGGATGAAGCCCGAGATCGGCCCGCCGATCACGCCGGACAACGCGACCGCCGTCATGAAGAACGTCGTCATCCGGCCGCGCCGGTGCGCGGGATACCAGTAGGTGAGGTAGAGGATCACGCCGGGGAAGAAGCCTGCCTCGGCGACGCCGAGCAGGAAGCGCATCACGTAGAACATCGCGGGCGTCGTGACGAACATCGTCAGGATCGAGATCACGCCCCACGTTGCCATGATGCGGGCGATCCACACGCGCGCGCCGACCTTGTGCAGGATGATGTTGCTCGGCACTTCGAAGAGGAAATAGCCGAAGAAGAAGATCCCGGCGCCGAGCCCGTAGACGGTGTCGCTGAGATTCAGGTCGCTCGCCATCTGCAGCTTCGCGAAGCCGACGTTCACGCGGTCGAGATACGCGACCACGTAGCACAGCAGCAGGAGCGGCACGAGCCGCCACGACACCTTGCGATAGGTTGCTTCCTCGAATGCGCCGGACGAGCCCGGCAGCGATTGCGTCGATGTTGCCATGTTGTCTCCTGTCCTTGTAATTGGCCGGAGAAGGCGTATCGGTGCCTCGTCCGGAGTCGTGCGAAGCCATGCGCGTGTGCCGCGGCGGTTGCCGGCCGCGGCACGCTGCGGCAAGGGGGATACGGCTAGATGCAGCGCCCGCCGTCGACTTCGAGACAGACGCCCGTGATGAACTCGGCCTCGTCGGATGCCAGGTACAGCGCCGCGTTCGCGATGTCCTGCGGCGTCGAGAAGCGGCCGAGCGGGATCGTCGCGAGGAAGCGGCTGCGGTTCTCAGGGGTATCCTCGCAGCCCATGAATTCCGTCATCAACGCGGTTTCGCCGAGCACGGGGTTGATGCAGTTCACGCGGATGCGGTCGGCGCCGAGTTCGGCCGCGAGCGACTTGCTCGCGGTGATCATCGCGCCCTTCGTGCTGTTGTACCAGACGAGGCCCGGCCGCGGCCGCACGCCGGCCGTCGACGCGACGTTCACGAACACGCCGCCGCCCCGCTCGCGGAAGTACGGAACGAAGGTCTGCACGCACCAGAACAGGCTTTTCATGTTGACCGCGTACACGCGGTCGAATTCGGCTTCCGACACGTCGAGCACGGGCTTGTTGCGGTGCGTGGTGCCCGCGTTGTTCACGACGATCTGCACCGCGTGGAAATCGTCGAGCGTCGCCTGCAGCAGCGCGTGCCAGTCGTCCTGCCGCGACACGTCGCCGGCCACCGCGATTGCCTTGCCGCCCGCGAGCGCGATCTCGCTCGCGACACGCTCGGCCGCCGCGCCGTTCAGGTCGTTGACGACGACGTTCGCGCCTTCGCGCGCATATGTCTTCGCGATGCCTTCGCCGAACCCCGAGCCGCCGCCCGTGACGATGGCCGTCTTGCCACTCAACCGCATGGTGTGTCTCCTGTGCTGGATTTAGTGTCGTCGTGCTTCGGCATGCGGCCGCGCGCTGCCGGCCGCATGCCGCGTCCTGCTTGTCGCGTGTTCAGCCGTGCCGGATCGCGATCGTTTTCAGCGCGGTGAAGCCGTACAGTGCCTCGAAGCCTTTCTCGCGGCCATGCCCCGAATGGCCGACACCGCCGAACGGCAGCTCGACGCCGCCGCCCGCGCCATAGTTGTTGATGAATACCTGGCCGGCCCGCAGGCGCCGCGCGACACGCATCTGGCGTGCGCCGTCGCGCGTCCAGATGCCCGCGACGAGGCCGTACGGCGTGCCGTTCGCGAGCGCGACGGCTTCGTCTTCGTCGACGAAACGCATCGCGGCGAGCACGGGGCCGAACACTTCCTCCTGCGCGAGCCGGTGCGACGGCGGCACGTCGCGCAACAGCGCGGGTGCCTGGTAGAAGCCGCTTTCGGGTGCCTCGGCGACGACCTGCCCATGAGCGGCCATCGGAATGCCGTCGTGCTGCGCGTCGGACAGGAAATCCCACACGCGCTGCTGCTGCTTCGCGTTGATCAGCGGGCCGCAGTCGAGGTCGGCACGGCTCGGGCCGACGCGCAGCCCGTTGAACGCGGTGGCGAGCCGCTCGACGAGCGGCTCGTACACCGCGCGCTCGATCAGCACGCGGCTGCCGGCCGAGCAGGTCTGCCCGCCGTTCTGCACGATCGCCGATACGAGCACGGGCAGCGCCGCCTCGAGGTCGGCATCGGCGAACACGATCTGCGGCGACTTGCCGCCGAGTTCGAGCGTGACGGGTACGTGGTTCTCGGCCGCCATCTGCGTGACCAGCTTGCCGGTGGCCGGGGAGCCCGTGAACGAGATGTGGTCGATGCCGGGATGGCGCGCGAGCGCGGCGCCGGCCTCATGGCCGTAGCCGGTGACGATGTTGAGCGCGCCGGCCGGCAGCCCGGCCTCGGCGGCCAGCTCGGCGACGCGCAGCAACGATAGGCACGCATCCTCGGCCGGCTTGACAACGCATGCGTTGCCGGCCGCGAGCGCGGCGCCGACGCTGCGCCCGAAAATCTGCATCGGGTAGTTCCACGGCACGATGTGGCCCGTGACGCCGTGTGGCTCGCGCACCGTCAGCACGGTGTAGCCGGCTTGATAGGGAAGGGTTTCGCCGTGCAGCTTGTCGGCCGCGCCTGCGTAGAACTCGAAGTAGCGCGCGAGCGCGGCGGCATCCGCGCGTGCCTGCTTGAGCGGCTTGCCGGTGTCGCGTGCCTCGATCGTGGCGAGTTCCTCGAGGGAATCGGCCACGCGCGCCGACAGCCGCATCAGCACGCGGCCGCGCTCGGCGGCGCTTTTGGCGCCCCATGGGCCCGCGAACGCGTCGCGGGCCGCGGCGACCGCACGCTCGATGTCGGGCGCCGTGCCGCGGGCAATGGCTGCGAACGGCTGGCCGTCGGACGGATCGACGACCGCGATGGTTTCCAGTTGCGCAGGCAACGTCCATTCGCCTGCGATGAAGTGCTTCGCCTCTTCCATGCGTGCTCCTGTCTTCGCGTCGACCGCCGACGGTGCTCCGGCGCCGACGCCGATTCCATGCAACGCGGCCGGTGGTTCGACGGCCGGACATCGGGAACGATTATCGCGCCGATCGTCATCCGGACGCCACCGGTCGATTGGCTATAATGGCGCATTCCGTTGGGGGACGCCTGCGGCGATGCATCGGCCGCGGCGCCCTGTCCCGAATTCCCATCGACCTACAGAGAGTGCTCATGAGCTTCAACCATGTTCCGGCCGGCAAGGACCTGCCGCAAGATTTCAACGTGATCATCGAGATTCCCGCGCAAAGCGACCCGGTGAAGTACGAGGCGGACAAGGAACTGGGCCTCCTCGTCGTCGACCGTTTCATCGGCACGGGCATGCGCTATCCGGTGAACTACGGCTACATCCCGCAGACGCTGTCGGGCGACGGCGATCCGGTCGACGTGCTGGTGATCACGCCGTTCCCGCTGCTGGCCGGCTCGATCGTGCGTTCGCGCGTGCTCGGCATGCTGCAGATGACCGACGAGTCGGGCGTCGACGCGAAGCTGGTCGCGGTGCCGCACGACAAGGTCTGCCCGATGACGGCCAACCTGAAGTCGATCGACGACGTGCCCGAGTACCTGAAGGACCAGATCAAGCACTTCTTCGAGCAATACAAGGCGCTCGAGAAGGGCAAGTGGGTGAAGGTCGAAGGCTGGGCCGGCATCGAAGCCGCGCACAAGGAAATCGCCGACGGCGCAGCGAACTACAAGAAGTAAGCCGGCTGGCCGGCCTCGCGGCCGGTTCGTTCGGAACGCAAACCGCGCGTGTCTCGTCAGGAGGCCGCGCGGTTTTGTTTTGTGCGCGGGCCGGCGCCCGGGGTGGCCTTCTTTCGGGGGCGCGCGGGGGCCGGCGCAGGCAGGGCGGTCGCGTTCGATGCGCTTCTCGCACGATTCGCGCGCGTGGCGCGGCGGGTGGCGGTGACGGGATTCGCCGGGGTTTCGACCGTGTCGGTGGTGGTTTTTGTTGCCGATGCACGGCTGCGCGCCGGCGCGGCAGCAACGTCGGTGCGTGGTTTGGCGACGGACTTGCCGCCGGCTGCCGGCGCTTTCCGCTTCGGTGCGGCCTTCGTGGCCGATTTGCCGCGAGACGAGCCCTTTTTCACTTCGGCCGCGTCGTCGGTCTTCGCACGCTTCGTGGCAGGCGTGGCCTTGGTCTTCTTGGGCGCCTGCGCGGCCTGTCCGCGCTTCACGGTTTTTGCGGGCACGGACGCTTTCCCGTCATTCCCGGCCTTCGCGGCTTTCTTGACGGGCTTGTCCGTTTCAGCGGCCTGCGTCGCGATGTCGACAGACTGCGCCTTCGCCTTCTTCCGCCCGCGCTTACCGGCCTTCAACCCTGCCTTCAACCCGGCCGCATCGACGTTCCCGTCGATCGACATCCCGGCCGGCAACACCGACTCGAGCGTCCGGATCCCGGCCGCCAGTTCGCGTTTCTGCGCGGCCGTGAGCCGCTTCACCCAGTACTCGGCACGCGATGCGATCGACCGGTCGGGCAGCGGGAACGACGCGAGCACCGCGCGCGGCTTGCGCGAGCGCGTATAGCGCGCGCCCTTGCCGGACGCGTGCTCGTCGAAGCGCGCGGCGACATCGGTCGTGATGCCCGTGTAGACGCTGTCGTCGGCGCATTCGATCAGGTACAGAAACCAGGACATGGCAGGGCGGCGGGATGCGAAGCCGCCAGTGTCTCAGAAAAGGCGCGCGTCAACGCCATCGATCGCCGTGCCCGTCGCGAAAACGGCTCGGCGCCGCGCCGAGTTCGCGCGTGAAGAAGCGCGTGAACGCGCTCGTCGAACGGAAGCCGACGCGCACGCCGATCTCGCCGATCGGCAGTTGCGTATTCAGCAGCAGGTCGCGCGCCTCGCCGAGCCGCGCCTGCGCGACGAGCGCATGAAAGCCGACCGCCTCGCGATGCAGCCGCCGGCGCAGCGTCCAGCGCGACATCGCGAAGCGCGTGCACACGTGCTGCATCAGCGTGTCGGTCGGTACATCGGCTTCGTCGGCGGTACGCAGCCAGTCGCGCACGCATTGCTCGACCGACGAGCCGAACGTCGAGCGCACGCGTACACGCTCGCGCGCGGCGTCGGCCGCGTGACGCTGAATGCCGGCGAGCGGCGCGTTGTAGCGTTCGAACGGCGTGTCGAAGTGCGCGGAGCGCAGCACGATGCGGTTGTGCGCGGCATCGAACGACATCGGTGCACCGAGCATGTCGCGCAGCGCGGCGGCGGGTGCGAATGCGCGGCCGGCGAAGGCGGCGTCGTCGACGCACACGTGCGGATCGTACAGGCGCGCGAGCGCGGCGAGGATCGCGAGGTTCGCGAACGCGCTGCCCGCGTGCCGGCCGTCGCCTTCGTTCACGTATTCGAGCGCGATCGCGTCGCCGTTCTCGTGCGCGAAGACCCAGTCGACGTTGCCGATCAGCTCGCGATAGTGCAGGTAGCCGTGCAGCGCGTCGCGCAGTGTCGCCGCGTTGCACGTGACGCCCGCGAGTTCCGGGAACGGCGCGAGCCACGGCACGACCTGCGGCGGCGGGCAATGCCACGACAGCGGCCATGCGCTCGTGAGCCGCATCGCGGCGACGTGCCGGTCGCCCGCGATGCGGCGCGTGTCGTCGGCAAGCTCGGCCGGACCGATGCCGAGCGTGTCGTAAAGCGGTGCGAGATCGATGCCGTTCGCGCGCGCGTCTTCGCACAGCCAGCGGTAGATCCGCACGGATACCGATTTCTGTTGCAACTCCATGTCTGTCCCCCTTCGTCATGCCGTTCGGGTTTGTCCCCGCTGCGAGAGGTCAACGCATGCTCCTGCCGGTCAAGCATGGTGACCGGTCAATTTTTAGACTCGGACGCTGGAGTGTGGCGACAAGTACAACAGAACGATTCAGGAGGATCAATGAAAACTTCGCTGTTCCGGTGTTCGACGATTGCGTCCGCGTGCGCGCTCACGGTGCTGCTCGCGTCGTGCGGCGGCGACGACATCCACGCGGGTCCGGCCGCACCGGCCGACCCCGATGCCGCGGCCGACCAGCGCGCGGCCGCGCTCGTCGCGCAGCTGACGACCGACGAGAAACTGCAGCTCGTGCACGGCACGGGCCTGCCGGCGCTCGACCTGGGCGGCCCGTTCCCGGCCGACGCACTCAATGGCGCGAGCTACATCCCGGGCGTGCCGCGGCTCGGCATTCCGGCCGTCAGCAGCGCCGATTCGGCGGGCGGCGTGAACGTGAAGAACGCGCGCGTGACCGCGCTGCCGGCGCCGGTCGCGCTCGCGGCGACGTGGGACCCGGCGCTCGCCGGCACCTACGGCACGCGTATCGCGCTCGAACTGCGTGCGCTCGGGTTCGCGGAAGGGCTCGGCGGCGGCGTGAACCTCGCGCGCGAGCCGCGCAACGGCCGCACGTTCGAATACATGGGCGAGGATCCGGTGCTGGCGGGCACGCTGAGCGCCGCGCGCACCCAGGCGACGCAGGCGCAGAAGGTGATCGCGACGATCAAGCATTTCGCGTTCAACGACCAGGAAACCAACCGGATGACGATCGATTCGGTCGTCGACGAGCGGACCATGCGCGAGGCCGAACTGCTCGCGTTCGAGATCGGCGTGAAGGACGGCCAGCCGGGCAACGTGATGTGCTCGTACAACAAGCTGAACGGCGTGTACGCGTGCGAGAACCCGTATCTGCTGACCACGGTGCTGAAGAACGAATGGGGCTTCAAGGGCGTCGTGCAGTCCGACTGGGGCGCGACGCATTCGACGGTCGCGGCCGTGCAGGCGGGGCTCGACGAGGAGGAACCGGGCGCGGCGGACGACAACAACGCGCCGCTCGGCTCGTTCTTCAACACGAAGCTGCGTGCGGCGCTGCAGGCCGGCAGCGTGTCGGCCGCGCGGCTGAACGACATGGTGCAGCGCAAGCTGCGCACGCTGATCCGCATCGGCGTGATGGACGCACCGCCGAAGCCGGGCGGCGCGATCGACGAAGCGGCCGGCAACGCCGATGCGCTCGCGATCGCGCGGCAATCCGCGGTGCTGCTGAAGAACGCGGCCGCGTCCGGCGATGCGCAGCCCGTGCTGCCGCTGGCGGCCGGCGCGCTGAAGTCGGTCGTCGTGATCGGCGGGCATGCGGACGCGGGCGTGCTGTCGGGCGGCGGCTCGGGCGCGGTGCCGGCGATCGACGGCAATGCGGTGACGACCTGCCAGCAACCCGCCGACACGCTGTTCGGCGGCTGTGCGACGTGGTACAAGTCCGCGCCGCTCGCGGCGATCCGCGCGAAGGCGCCGAACGCGGCGGTCAGCTACCTCGACGGAACCGACGCGAATGCCGCGGCGAGCGCGGCCGCGCAGGCCGATGTCGCGATCGTGTTCGCGACGCAGTGGCAGACGGAAGGGCTCGACCTCGCGAGCCTGTCGCTGCCCGATGCGAAGGCCGATCCGTACAACCAGCAATACGACCAGAACGCGCTGATCGCGGCGGTCGCGGCGAAGGCGAAGCGCGTGATCGTCGTGCTCGAGAACGGCAGCCCCGTGCTGATGCCGTGGCTCGCGAACGTGCATGGCGTGCTCGAAGCGTGGTATCCCGGCGCGCAGGGCGGCCAGGCGATCGCCGATCTGCTGTTCGGCGATGCGAACCCGTCGGGCCGGCTGCCGCTGACGTTCCCGAAGCAGGAGGCCGACCTGCCGCAGCCGGAGATCGATCCGTCGCGCACGCAGACCGTCTACGCGGAAGGGCTCGCGTACGGCTATCGCTGGTTCGACGCGAAGGCGATCGAGCCGCTGTTCCCGTTCGGCTACGGGCTGTCGTACACGACGTATGCGTTGTCGGCGATGTCCGCGCGGGCCGATGCGGCAGGCAACGTGACGGTCGGCGTGACGGTGACGAACACCGGCGCGCGGGCCGGTGCGCAGACGGTGCAGATCTACGCGGCACTGCCCGCGTCGCTCGGCGAACCGCCGAAGCGCCTCGTCGGCTGGACCAAGGTCGTGCTGCAGCCGGGCGAGGCGCGTACCGTCAGCGTTGCGGTGCCGGCGCAGCGCTTCGCGGTGTGGGATGCGAATGCGCATGCGTGGCGGATCGCCGCGGGCAGCTACGGGCTGTCGGCGGCGGCTTCGTCGCGTGACCCGCAGGCGCAGTCGACGACGGTGACGCTCGCTGCGCACTGAGCCGGGCAGCCACGCGGCATGCGGCGAGGCCGGTCGTGGTCTCGCCGCATGCCGGCACGTACCGGCACGTTCCGGCGCGCAGTCGTTACCCGGCGCCGCGCCGGAACGGATCGTGTTCGCGCAATTCGTCGACGTACGCGTGGATATGCTCGGTCTCGCGTTCGAGAAAGCGCGCGACGGCGTCGGAGAATGCCGGGTGCGCGAGCCAGTGCGCGGAGTGCGTGACGGTCGGCAGGAAGCCGCGCGCGAGCTTGTGTTCGCCCTGCGCGCCGCCTTCGAACGTGTCGAGCCCGGCCTCGATGCAGAAGTCGAGCAGCTGATAGTAGGCCGTTTCGAAATGCAGGCACGGCACGTGCTCGACCGCTCCCCAGTAGCGGCCGTACAGCGTGCCGCCGCCGTTCTCGCCGCGCCGGTAGACGGCGAGTGCGCTCGCGATCGGCTGGCCGCCGGCTTCCGCGATCACGAGCAGCAGGTTCTCGGGCATCGTCGCACCGATCGTGCGGAAGAAGTCGAGGTTCAGGTACGGGCTCGAATAGTGTTCGCGATAGGTCTGCCGGTAGCAGCGCGAGAAGAAGCGCCAGTCGGCGTCGGTGATCCGGTCGCCGGTCAGCCGCCGGAACGTTACGCCCGCCTCGTGCACCTTGCGCCGCTCCGCGCGGATGTTCTTGCGCTTCTTCTGCTCGAGCGTGCCGAGGAAATCGTCGAAGTGGCGGTAGCCGTCGTTGACCCAGTGGAACTGCACGCCTTCGCGCAGCATCATGCCCATCGATTCGAGGAGCGCCGCTTCGTCGCCGGTCGGGAACAGCACGTGCAGCGACGACACGTCGCTCTGCTCGGCGAATGCGAGCAGCGTGGCCGCGAGGCGGCGGCGCGCATCGTCGTCGGCCGCGAGCAGGCGCGTGCCCTGCACGGGCGTGAACGGCACCGCGCACAGCAGCTTCGGGTAGTAGGGCAGGTCGTTGCGCTGGTACGCGTCGGCCCAGGCCCAGTCGAACACGTATTCGCCGTACGAATGCTGCTTCGCGTAGACGGGCGCGGCGGCCGCGAGGCGGCCGGTGCGCTCGTCGGTCAGCGTGACGAAATGCGGTGACCAGCCGGTGTCGTCGACCGCGCAGCGCGCGACGTGCAGCGCGTCGAGGAATTCGTGGCGCAGGAAGGGCGTCGGCTGCGCGTCGCGGGCGAGCAGCGCGTTCCATTCGTCGGCCGGCACCTCCGCGGGGGACGACAGGATGCCCGTGCGATAATCGATGCGTTCGTGTTTCAAGCGTGAATCCGTACCGTTCTGTGTCGCCGGATGCGAGGGCCTGCGTGGCCCGCACCGGGACGATTTCGTCAGCCGTTCAGGGCGCGCCGCCGGGCTGCGCCAATCCCGCCATGAAGACCCGACTCGCTCTCGCCCAGATCAACGTCACCGTTGGCGATTTCGCCGGCAACGTCGCGCGGATCGTCGCGGCCGCACGCGCCGCGCACAACGATGGTGCGCAGCTGATGATCGCACCCGAACTTGCGCTGTCCGGCTATCCGCCGGAAGACCTGCTGCTGCGGCCGGCGTTCTACGCGGCGGCGGCGGCCGCGCTCGACGCGCTCGCCGGCGCCTTGAAGGCGTTCGACGGGCTCGCGGTGCTGGTCGGCCATCCGTTGCGCGGCGCGCCGGGCGGCGATCCGCATGCGCCAGCCGTCGATGGTAATGCAAACCGCCCGATCGAGCGCGGCGTGCCGCCCACCGATACCTACAACGCGGTATCGCTGATCGTCGGCGGCGAGATCGTCGGCACCTACCGCAAGCAGGACCTGCCCAACACCGAGGTGTTCGACGAGAAGCGCTACTTCGCGACGGACGCCGAGCCGCTCGTGTTCGAGCTGAACGGCGTGAAGTACGGCGTGATCATCTGCGAGGATGCGTGGCATGCATCGGCCGCGCAGATCGCGAAGGCGGCCGGCGCGCAGGTGCTGCTGATCCCGAACGGCTCGCCTTACCACATGAACAAGGAAGCGGTGCGCGTCGACATCCTGCGCGCGCGGATTCGCGAAACCGGGCTGCCGATGGTGTACGTGAACCTCGTCGGCGGCCAGGACGAACTCGTATTCGACGGCGGCTCGTTCGTGCTCGACGCGCAGGGCGCGCTCGTCGCGAGGATGCCGCAGTTCGACGAAGGGCACGCGATCGTCGAATTCGACGGCGCGCGGCCGCTGCCCGGCGCGATCGCGCCCGAGCTGTCGACCGACGCGCAGGTGTACCGCGCGCTCGTGACCGGCGTGCGCGACTACATCGGCAAAAACGGCTTTCCGGGCGTGCTGATCGGGCTGTCGGGCGGTGTCGATTCGGCGCTGGTGCTCGCGGTCGCATGCGATGCGCTCGGGCCCGGGCGCGTGCGCGCGGTGATGATGCCGTCGCGCTTCACGGCCGACATCTCGACCACCGACGCGGCGGACATGGCGCGGCGCGTCGGCGTGCGCTACGACGAGATCGCGATCGCGCCGATGTTCGACGCATTCCGCGCATCGCTCGCGGGCGAGTTCGCGGGCCGCGCGGAAGACGCGACGGAAGAGAACATCCAGGCGCGCATCCGCGGCACGCTGCTGATGGCGCTGTCGAACAAGTTCGGCTCGATCGTGCTGACGACCGGCAACAAGAGCGAGATGGCGGTCGGCTACTGCACGCTGTACGGCGACATGGCCGGCGGCTTCGCGGTGATCAAGGACATCGCGAAGACGCTCGTGTACCGGCTCTGCCGCTATCGCAACGAAACGGCCGACTATGCCCTGCGCGACGTGATCCCCGAGCGGATCCTCACGCGTGCGCCGTCGGCCGAGCTGCGCGAGAACCAGACCGACCAGGACAGCCTGCCGCCGTACGACGTACTCGACGCGATCATGCGGATGTACATGGAAGAGGATCGGCCGCTCGCCGAGATCGTCGCGGCCGGTTATGCGCAGGCGGACGTCGAACGCGTGACGCGGCTCATCAAGATCAACGAATACAAGCGCCGCCAGGCGCCGATCGGCATTCGCGTCACGCATCGCGCATTCGGGCGCGACTGGCGCTACCCGATCACGTCACGTTTTACCGAACGCCTCGACTGAGCCGTGCTGGGCCGCATGCGGCTCGCAGGCTTACAATCGGGGTCGCGATTTTTCATCCAAACGAGCATTGGGGGACAACCACCATGAAACGCATCACTGCCATCATCAAGCCGTTCAAGCTGGACGAAGTCCGCGAAGCGCTCGCCGAAGTGGGTCTCACGGGCCTGACCGTGACGGAAGTGAAGGGCTTCGGCCGTCAGAAGGGGCATACCGAGCTGTATCGCGGTGCGGAATACGTCGTCGACTTCCTGCCGAAGATGAAGATCGAGGTCGTCGTCGCGGAAGCGCAGGTCGACCAGGTGATCGACGCGGTGATCGGCGCGGCGCGCACCGGCAAGATCGGCGACGGCAAGATCTTCGTGTCGGATGTCGAGCGCGTGATCCGCATCCGCACCGGCGAAGAGAACGAAGCGGCCGTCTGAGCGCCGTATTCGTCAGCGGGCCGTTTCAGGCCCCGCCAATAAAAAACGGTGCGATACCCGGTTGGGTACCGCACCGATACGCGCCTCTCGCAGCAGCGTGGAAAGTGTTGCCGAATCGTTCTTTGACGGCGCCTGATCAGAACAGGTGCTGGATGCCGGCGTAGACGCCGGTCTGGCTGCCGCCCGGATTCGGGTTGCCCGTCGACACGGCCGTACCGGCGCCGTTCGCGTTCAGGCCGAAGTTGGCGTTCTTGCTGTTGCGCACCGTCGCGACCTGCAGGTCGAACAGCGTGCGCTTCGAGATGTTGTACGAGCCGCCGACGGTGTAGATGTTCGCGTTGCCGCCGCCGTGGTTCGCGTTCACGTGATACACGGCCGCGATCAGCGCCGCTGCCGGCGTTGCCTGCCACGTCACGCCGCCCCAGACCTGCTGGGTGCCCGTCACGCCGGCGTTCACTGCCGGGCCGCCGCTGCCGTCCGCGCGCGAGGCCTGGTAAGCGGCCTGAACCTTGAACTGGCCGAGGAACACGTTCACGCCCGCGAAGTATTCACGCGAGTAGTTGAACACGTCCGAGAAGCGGCCGTTGCTGTCGCGCGTTTCGTCGTAGATGCCGCGCAACTGGAACAGCGAATTCGTATAGGTGACCTGTGCGCCGGCTGCACGGCCCGGTTGGCCGGCCGTCGTGTTGCCGTTGAAGCTGGTCGAGTTGGAGAACGAGAACTGGCCGTAGAAGTCGAGGCCGTAGAACTGCGGCGACTGGTACGACACGTTGTTGCTGGTCTTGTTCCAGTTGCGGCCGCGCACCAGCGAGGCCGTCGACCAGGCCGACTGGCCGAACGGGTCGAAGTCCCACACGCCGTTGGCGATCGCGAGTTCACGACCCAGCAGCAGCGTACCGTAGCGGTCGTTCGAGATACCGACCGTCGCATAACGATCCCAGATCGAGCCGCTGAAGCCGCCCGTCATCGTGTTGAACGCACCTTCGAGGTGGAACAGGATCTTGTTGCCGCCGCCGATGTCTTCGGTGCCCTTCAAGCCCCACAGGCTGGTGCCCCAGTCGCCGCTTTCCGCGCGCACCTGGTGGCCGTTTTGCAGGCCGTTCAGGTACTCGAGGCCGGCATCCAGGCGACCATACAGCGTGACGCTGCTCTGCGCGTGCGCCGTCACCACCCCAGCAGCCATCAGCGCGGCCGCGACCAAAGCTTTCTTCATCATCTCCTCCATACCCTGTCAAAAAGTCAACCCAGACTGCACGAGATGCCCGGAGCGCGAGCGCCGGGCAAAAGCGGGATAACCAGGGAGACCTCGTGCAGGGCCGGTAAGCGCAGCACGCGGGCAAGCGGACGGAAAACCGTTGAGCGGTCCCGCGCAGCCGGGTCGGCCTGCGGGGTCTCCTTGTAGTGTCGTGAAGCTAAACTACATTTCACGAACTTCGTTTTGCTACTTTGGTTACTAATTTAGCAAAAATACAATTTTGTGGCGATGGAAATCGTTGTTTGACTAACACCTGTCGCCAAATTGCCATGCAACACGGTAGGCAACAGGTGCGCCAAGGGTTTGCAATTAACGGAAAACCCTTGTCCCACAAGGGAGACACGACTTTCGCAAACATGGATCAAGGATTGCCACTATTGACGTTGCAGGGGGCGCGGGCGTAAGCGCCATACAAGAGGAATTGGTAAGTATTTCGTAATGAATGGGCGGGCACCGGACGTCGCCGGCCCGTGCCTGTCGCGCTGGCACGGCAACGCGCGACGCGGTGCGCCGGCGCGCTCCGGTCAGGCAGGCTCCGGCCTCGCTTCGAGCAACTGCGTGCGAATCCAGCGATGCGCATCGGTGCGCGCGTGCTTCGCGTGCGAGTAGACCTTCACGGTGTAGCGCGGGATCTCGAACGGCGCCGGAAAGATGCGGATCGGCGCCGCGTGCCGCAGCGCCTGCGCGGCGCGGTTCGGCACGGTCATCAGCAGCGCGGATTCCGCAATCACGAACGGCGCGGCCAGCACGGTCGGCAACTGCACGGCGACTTGCCGTGCGAGGCCGAGCCGGTCGAGCACGTGGTCGACGACGCCGCGCGACTCGTTCCACGGCGTGACGACCACGTGGCGTGCCGCCAGGTACTGGTCGAGCGTGAGCCGCCGGCGGACGTCCGGATGCGCGGCGCTCGCGATGACGACGTAGTCGTCGGAGAACCAGTCGAAGTCCTCAATGCCCGGCGCGTCGGCCGCCGATTCCTCGTGGTAGCCGAGCGCGAAATCGATGCGGCCGGCCGCGAGTTCGTCGACGGAAATCTTCCGGTCGGAATGCACGACGCGGATCCGCAACCGCGGCGCGACATGCTGGATGCGCGCGAGAAACGCCGGCAGCACCGCGAATGCCGTGTAGTCGGTCGCCGCGAACACGAACGTGCGGTCGCTTTGCGCGGGATCGAAGCGGCGCGCGCGGGCAAGCCCCTTCGACATCGCGTCGAGCGCGTCGCCGGCCCAGGTGGCGATGTCGTCGGCGCGCACGGTCGGCTGCATTTCGTTGCCGAGGCGCACGAACAGGGCATCGCCGATCGCGTCGCGCAGCCGCGCGAGCGCGTGGCTCAGCGCGGACGGGCTCAATGCGAGCTCATGCGCGGCCGCGGCGACGGACCGGTGGCGGTACAGCGCGTCGAACACGAGCAGCAGGTTCAGGTCGAGACGGCGCAGATCGGGATGCATCATGTTCAGGTCAGGATGAAAAACCTGCACTTCCTGCAGGCGCTGCGTGAACGTAGCATGACGATCTGATTGGCGCCAGCGCGGCTGCGCGGCGCCGCTTTCCGATTCAAGTCCGGGCCGGAGGAGGGCTCATCCCGTGCAAATCGACATTCGTTCCGCCACCGTCGCCGACGTGCCGCAGATCCTGCGTTTCATTACCGAACTGGCCGTCTACGAGAAGGCGGAGCACGAAGTGGTCGCGACGCCCGCGTCGCTCGAGCGCAGCCTGTTCGGCGACGGATCGCCGGCGCGCGCGCTGATCTGCGAGGTCGACGGCGAGCCGGCCGGCTTCGCCGTGTATTTCTTCTCGTATTCGACGTGGCTCGCCCGGCAGGGGCTGTATCTCGAAGACCTGTACGTGTCGCCGCGTTTTCGCGGCGCGGGCGCCGGGCTGCGGCTGCTGAAGGCGCTCGCGCGGATCGCGGTCGAGTCGGGCTGCGGGCGTTTCGAGTGGAGCGTGCTCGACTGGAACGAGCCGGCGATCCGCTTCTACGAGAGCGTCGGCGCGGCGCCGCAGAGCGAATGGGTGCGTTACCGGCTCGCGGGCGACGAACTGCGCGCGTTTGCCGACAGCGCGCCGGTGAGCGCCGCATGAACGCCACGTAAATGCCACGTAAACGCAAAACGGGCACCGCGAGGCGCCCGTTCGAACGTCGTACGTTTCGTGCGCGTTACTTGAGGCTGCCGGACAGGAACCCGCGCAGGCGTTCGCTCTTCGGGTTGGCAAACACCTCGGACGGCACGCCTTCTTCCTCGACGCGGCCCTGGTGCAGGAACATCACGTGGTTCGACACGTTGCGCGCGAAGCCCATCTCGTGCGTGACGACGATCATCGTGCGGCCTTCCTCGGCGAGCTTCTGCATCACCTTCAGCACTTCACCCACCAGTTCCGGGTCGAGGGCCGACGTCGGTTCGTCGAACAGCATCACGTCCGGATGCATCGCCAGCGCGCGCGCAATCGCGACACGCTGCTGCTGGCCGCCCGACAGGTGCGACGGATACTGCTTCTCGACGCGCGGCGCGAGGCCGACTTTCTCGAGATAAGCGCGCGCACGTTCCTCGGCTTCCTTCTTCGGGATGCCGAGCACGTTCACGGGCGCTTCCATCACGTTCTCGATCACGTTCATGTGCGACCAGAGATTGAAGTGCTGGAACACCATCGACAGCTTGGTGCGCACGCGCTGCAGTTGCTTCGTATCGGCCGCGCGCAGCGCGCCCGTCTTGTCGAGCGCGGTGCGCACTTCCTCGCCGTCGACGAAGATGCGGCCCGCATTCGGCTGCTCGAGGAAGTTGATGCAGCGGAGCATCGTGCTCTTGCCGGAGCCGGACGAGCCGATCACGCTGATCACGTCGCCCGAGTTCGCCTTCAGCGACACGCCCTTGAGCACTTCGTTGTCGCCGTATCGCTTGTGCAGATCGTCGACGAAAAGCTTCTGAGTCTGGGAATTCATCAATAGTCCTGCGAAAACTTACTTGCCTTGCGGGCGCAGATACGCGAGCCAGCGACGCTCGGCCTGGCGGAACAGCCACACGAGCGTGAACGAGATCACGAGGTAGAGCAGGGCGGCGATGCCGAACGCATGGAACGACATGTAGGTCGCCGAGTTCACGTCGCGGGCGATCTTCAGGATGTCCGGCACGGTCGCGGTGAAGGCGACGGTGGTCGCGTGCAGCATCAGGATCACTTCGTTGCTGTACAGCGGCAGCGCGCGGCGCAGTGCCGACGGCAGGATCACGCGGCGATACATCGTGAACGTGGACATCCCGTAGGCACGCGCGGCTTCGATCTCGCCGTACGACGTCGCCTTGATCGCGCCCGCGAAGATCTCGGTGGTATACGCGCAGGTGTTCAGCGTGAACGCGAGCAGCGTGCAGTGCATCCCGTCGCGGAAGAACGCGTCGAGCATCGGCGTGCCGCGCACGGCCTGCAGGCTGTAGAGGCCCGTGTAGCAGAGCAGCAGCTGCACGTAGAGCGGCGTGCCGCGGAACACGTACGTGTAGAGCCACACGGCGCCCGCCAGCCACTTCTTCTTCGACACGCGCGCGACCGCGAGCGGCACCGACAGGCAGAAGCCGAGGCCGATCGACACGACCAGCAGCCACAGCGTGATCGCGACGCCGGTGATGCGGTAGCCGTCGGTGTAGAGGTAGTTGCGCCAGTATTCTTGGATGAGGTCGATCATAGGTCAGCCTTGCGGACGCCGGTCGAGTAGCGCTTTTCGAGCCACATCAGCACGAAGTTCGAGATCGTCGTGATCGCGAGGTAGACGGCACCCGCGATCAGCGTGAAGAAGAAGAACCGCAGCGTGCCCTTGCCGGCGTCCTGCGACGCCTTCACGACATCGGCCAGGCCGATGATCGACACGAGCGCGGTCGACTTCACGAGCACCTGCCAGTTGTTGCCGATGCCCGGCAGCGCGAAGCGCATCATCTGCGGGAACATGATCCGCGTGAACACCTGCCAACTGGTCATCCCGTACGCGCTGCCGGCCTCGAGCTGGCCGCGCGGCACCGACAGGAACGCACCGCGGAAGGTCTCGGTGAAGTACGCGCCGTAGATGAAACCGAGCACGAGCACGCCGGCGAGGAACGGGTCGATGTCGATCTGGTCCCAGCCGAGCGCGTCGGTCGCCATGTTCAGCCAGATCTGCAGGCTGTAGAACAGCAGCAGCATCAGCACGAGGTCGGGCACGCCGCGGATCAGCGTGGTGTAGACAGTGCCGACGCCGTTCGTGAAGCGGTTGCGCGACAGCTTCGCGCCCGCGCCGAGCAGCCCCAGCAGGAACGACAGCGCAAGCGAAAGCACCGCCAGTTTGACGGTTTGCCAGGTGCCAGCGAGGATCAGCGGGCCGTAACCTTGTAGAAACATATGTGGTCCCTGGTGTGGTCCCTAGTGGGGTCCCGTAGGGCGCACGCGGTGCGCCGCGAAAGACGCGCCCGCCAAGCTGCGCGGAACGCCCCGTGCGTATCATGACCGTCCGCCCCGGCATCGGTGCCGGGCCAGCCCGTCGCGCGAGCGGCGGGCGAGGGGGCGGGCGGCGCGTGGTCGACTGCCTGTACTGCCCGGACACGGGGCCGCCCCCGCATCCGTTGCCTCTTCTTTTCGACGCTCAGCGGGCCGAAGCCGAATAGACGCTGAACGCGAAATACTTGTGCGACAGCCGGTCGTACGTGCCGTCCTTGTGCATGTCGGCCAGCGCCTTGTTGATCTTGAGCTTCAGGTCCGTATCTTCCTTGCGCAGGCCGATCGCGGTGCCGTCGCCGATCGTTTTCGGATCCTTCACTTCCGGCCCGGCGAACGCGAAGCCCTTGCCGCGCGGCGTGCGCAGGAAGCCGTAGTCGGCTTGCAGCTCGTCCTGCAGCGTCGCGTCGAGGCGGCCCGAGCCGAGATCGGCATAGACCTGGTCCTGGTTCTGGTAAGGAATGATCGTCACGCCCTGCGGCTCCCAGTACGCCTTCGCGTAGGTTTCCTGCGTCGAGCCCTGCTCGACGCCCACGCGCTTGCCCTTCAGCGAGGCGATCGTCGGCAGCAGCGGCGAACCGGCCTTCGCGATCATCCGCGCCGGCGCGTCGTATACCTTGTCGGAGAAGTCGATCTGTTCGCGGCGCTTGTCCGTGACGGTCAGCGACGACACGATGACGTCGTACTTCTTCGCCTTCAGCGCCGGGATGATCCCGTCGAGATCCTGCGCCACCCACACGCATTTCACGTTGATCCGCTTGCAGATTTCCTTGGTGAGATCGACGTCGAACCCGACGATCTCGCCGCTCGGCGCGGTCGACTCGAACGGCGGGTAGCTGGCGTCGACGCCGATCCGCACGGTCTTCCACTCCTTCGCGAAGGCGCTGCCCGCCACGAGGGCGAGGGCGGCGCACAGGGCGGCCTTCTTCATTTCGATCCTTCTGTTGCTGACTTTCCGGGGGCGCTCGCGGCCGGTCGGACCGGGCGCCGCGGCGTATTCTAGACGGCCAAAATTCGCCGATCGGCGCTCTGGCGATGGCGGCCGCCGGAACGGCGAACGCCAAAAGGGCGGTATTTTACCCGAACGCGATACCCGGAAACCGGCAATCCGGGCCGACCGATCGATTCTTCGAGGCATTGATCCGGCTGTTGCGATAATCGTCGCATTCGCAGCGGGCATTGGGTCAATTGCATCCGCAGATGCAACGATGCAGTGCGCGAGCGGTGGATTGTGGCGCGATTGGCACACTCATACAGTGACGGCATACCAGAACAGCGCCTCTCACGGAGTGTCCGTCCCATGTTCCAGATCCGCCGCGCCGCCGATCGCGACCAGCGCAGCCATGGCTGGCACGAATTCCTTCACAGCTTTCCTTGCGCGTCCGCCCGGAGCGGGCCGCCGGTCTTCGGCGCGTTGCGCGAACTGAACGAGGAATGCATCGCGCCGACCCGCGGCTACGGGATGCGGCCGTACCGGGATGCGGAAATCGTCACCTACGTGCTCGACGGCGCGCTCGCGCACCGCGACAGCCTCGGCAACGGGGCAATCGTGCGTGCGGGCGGCGTGCAGCGCTTGAGCGCCGGCACCGGCGTCATGCTCAGCGAAGCCAACGCGTCGTGCGACCAGCCGCTGCGCCTGCTGCGGATCTGGCTCGCGCCGGCCGGGGCGGGCGGCCGGCCCGGCTACGCGCAGACGCGCTTTGCCGACGGCGAGAAGCGCGGGCGGCTGCGGCTCGTCGCGGCGCCGGACGGCGGCGGCGGCGCGCTGCCGTTGGGCGCGGACGCACGCATCTTTGCGGGACTGATCGACGGCGACGAGGCGGCGGCGTTCGACCTGCCGGCCGGGCGCCGCGCCTATGTGCACGTGGTGCGCGGTGACGTCGCGGTGAACGGCCGCGCGCTGGCCGCGGGTGACGGCGCGCGGATCGGCGGCGTGGACGCGGTGGCGTTCGCACGCGGCCGGGCGGCCGAGGTGCTGCTGTTCGACGTCGCCTGAAACGCAAAAGGGGACGCAGGGCGGTGCCCGCGTCCCCTTCGAGGATGCCGCTCCGCGGAGCGGCCCCGCCGGCTTACTGCGCCGGTGCCGACGCGGCCTTGGCCGCGCGATGCTGCTGCCAGCGCTCCTTCATCTTCTCGTGGCGCTGTTCCATCTTCGCGAACTGCTGCTTGAGCGCCGTGCTGACCGTGGTCTTCTGCTGGTCGTTCAGGCCGTTGTAGAACGCGAGCCACGCGGCGGACGTCTGCTCGCGCAGTTGCGCGTTCTGCTGCTCGGCCTGCTGGCGCGCGGCGTGCATCGCGCTGAGATCGAGGATCGGCTGGTTCTGCTGCGCCTTGAACTGCTCGCGCATCTGCTCGTGGCTCTTGCGCATCGCGTCATGGTTCTGCTTCATCGTGTTGACGGCGGCCTGCCACTGCTGTTCCTGCGATGCGTTGAGCTTCAGCTGGTCATGCAGTTTCATGATCACGCCGAACGGGCCGCCGTCGTGCCCGCCGTGCATCTGGTGGGCGCCGGGGCCGCCCGGAGGCGGCATGTCGCCGGGTTGCGCGGCGTGCGCGGTGCCGAATGCGAGAGCGAGCACGGTGGCGGCCGCGATGGCCACGCGGGAAGTCTTCTTATACATTTCAGAAACTCCTTGTATCCAAAGGGTCCGGCGATGCGGTGCCGGGAAAGCCGTGTACCGCATCCGGTAAGACGCAGGTTAGCGAGGCAGGCCCCGGCCGATGTTACGTGGCGCGGTGGCCGGGTTACCGCGCATTACAGTTCCCTTGCGCGGTAACCCGCAGTAACCCTTTTGTCCCTTTGTTTCGTTCTTCGACTCCGCCCTCGCGCGGTAAACTTCGAGCCATGACTACCCAGATCCTCATCGTCGACGACGACCAAGAACTCCGAGACCTGCTGCGCGACTATCTCGTGCGCCAGGGGATGGAAGTGTCCGTGCTGCACGACGCGGCGACGCTCGAGAAACGCCTCGAGCGCGAGCGGCCCGACCTGATCGTGCTGGACCTGATGATGCCGGGCGTCGACGGCCTGACCGCGCTGCGCCAGTTGCGCGCGGCCGGCGACGACATCCCCGTGATCATGCTGACCGCGCGGGCGGACGACGTCGACCGCATCGTCGGGCTCGAGCTCGGCGCGGACGATTACCTCGGCAAGCCGTTCAACCCGCGCGAGCTGCTCGCGCGCGTGCAGGCCGTGCTGCGCCGCCGCCGAGCGACGCCGTCGGCGGCGGCGCCCGAGCAGCGCGAGCCGTTCGGATTCGGCCGCTTCGTGCTCGACTTCCAGGCGCGTACGCTGTCGGTCGACGGCAAGCCGGCCACGCTGTCGAGCAGCGAATTCGCGCTGCTGAAGATCTTCGTGAACCATGCGCTGCGCACGCTCACGCGCGAGCGGCTGCTCGAGCTGCTGCACGGGCCCGAGTACGACGGCACCGACCGCGGCATCGACGTCCAGGTGTGGCGCCTGCGCCGCATTCTCGAAACGGATCCGTCGACGCCGCGCTTCATCCAGACGGTGCGCGGGCGCGGCTACGTGTTCGTGCCCGACGGCGAGGCCCATGCGCAAACCCATTGATTCACTGTTCGGGCGGCTGGCGCTGCTCGTCGTGGGTGTCCTGCTCCTGTCGCACTTCGCGTGGTTTTTCGCGATGCGGCTCGAGCGCAGCCAGATGCAGACGCGCTACGCGGTCGAAGAGGCCGCGTTCCTGGTCGACGCGGTGCGCCAGCACGTCGAGCGCACGCCCGACCAGCCGTTGCCGTCGCGTGTGCGGCTCGTGGCGCCGGACAGCGCCGACGTGCCGAACGGCGATCCGTCGAACCTGCCGGCGGCGCTCAGGCGGTTCCGCGACGACGTGAGCGAGCGGATGCCGCCCGGCACGCGCGTCGAGCTCGGCGCGCCCGGCCATCCGCCGGTGCTGTGGGTGAAGGAGCCGACCGACCGCAACTGGATCGTGGTGCCGGTGCAGCCGCTGCGGCCGCCGCGCTCGCTCGACCGGATGCTGCTGTGGCTCGGCACGATCTTCTCGGCCGGCGTGATTGCCGCGCTGTTCGCGGCCTGGCAGCTGCAGCAGCCGTTGCGTTCGCTTGCGCGCGCGGTCGCGCGCTTCGGCCGCGGCCAGCCGGTGCCGCCGTTGCGCGAGCGCGGCCCGCGCGAGCTGCGCCAGCTCACGCACGGCTTCAACCAGATGGTGGAACAGGTGTCGCAGGCCGAGAGCGACCGTGCGGTGATGCTGGCGGGCGTGGCGCACGACCTGCGCACGCCGCTTGCGCGGATGCGGCTGCGGGCGGAAATGATGGACGACGTCCGGCTGCGCGACGGTGTCGTGCGCGACGTCGATTCGATGTCGCACATCGTCGACCAGTTTCTGGTGTTTGCCCACGGCGGGTCCGATCGCAGCGAGCCGGTGCCGGTCGATCAGGCGTGCGAGCGGATCGCACGCAGCTATCGCGCGGTCGCGCCGAACGCGCCGACGGTTCAGACCCGGCTCGACGCCGATCCGGGCTTCCGCCTGCCGACGGCGACGCTCGACCGGATCCTGTCGAACCTGCTGGACAACGCGCATGCGTACGGTGCGCCGCCCGTGCTCGTCGAGACGGCACGCACGCCGGCCGGCTATGTGCTGTCGGTCAGCGACAGCGGCGGCGGGATCGCCCCGCGCGATCTCGCGGCGGCGACACGGCCGTTCGTGCGGCTCGATCCCGCACGCGGCGGGAACGGCCACAGCGGGCTCGGGCTCGCGATCGTCGAGCGGCTCGTACTCAGGCTGGGCGGGGCGTGCGACATCGGCAACCGCCCCGAAGGCGGCCTGCGTGTCGCGATGACGTTCCCGTTCGAGGCCGTGCCGAAGGACGAATCCCATGCACAGGCCGCATGAGCGGCTGCGGCGCCGGCCCGGCCGGGCTGGCGCCGCGTGGCATCATTCGCCGAACAGCGTGCCGAGCGTCTCGGCCGCGTTGCTGTCGATGGTGTTGTAGGTCACGCTGGTGGCCTCGAAGATGTAGACGGTCGTATACCGGCCGAGGCGCTCCAGGATTTCTTCCTGCAGCGATTCAGGCACGACGTTCATGTTGAGGTACCATGCCGTCGACGACAGCCGCGTCTGGAACGACCCGTATTCCTGCATCAATTCGTAGAACGCGTCGGCATCCTGATCGCGGCAGACGATCACCAAGTTTCCTGCCATTCCCTTTCCTCCCGCTCGTCGATCGATCCCCAGGGCCTGCGGACACCGGGAACGCGCAAGCGTTGCCATCGGTACGGCCGCAACCGACCCCAGGGGCCAGCCCCGATCATACCCGCTTAGTCGTATCGGGCTGATGACGCCCGACATGGTTTGCGCGTGCGTGCGGCGGGCGGGTTCCCGGCCGGGCCGGATCACGGCATAATTCGGGCCTGCGTGCCGGCCGAAGGAGTGCGGCCGGGCTGCTTGTACCGCGCACCCGTCATTCGCCCGCGCGCCAGGCACGATCCGTGCACCGCCTGCGCCGTTCCCGGACGGTTGTACCTGAAATACAGGTTGGTGTAGTGTCGTGCCGTCGCGGGCCGGCACGTCCGGCGCGCGGCAGCGCGTGCACGCACGGCGCACCGCGCTCGCGCGCGATCGTCAGTCAATCGAATTACCGCACCCGTGCGCTTTGCCATGAATCAACATCGACTGCCGGCTTCGTTCGGCCTTACCGGGGAGGGCGCCTGATGAACGTCGGATTCTTCAATCCGAACCGGACCGCCAACGCGTCCGCATGGCGTGTTCTGCCGAACCGGTGGGATTTCATCGCGTTTCCGCTGATCATCTGCCTGATCGCGATGGCGGTCGTCGGTTTCCACGAAACGATGGCGCCGATCGGCACCCTGCAGACGCAGAAGATCTCGCTCGACCCGTCGAACCTGCCCGAATACGCGCTGCGCACCACGCTGCGGATGCTCGCCGCGATGGTCGCGTCGCTCGCGTTCACGCTCGTCTACGGCACGCTCGCGGCCAAGAGCCGTCGTGCCGGCATGGTGCTGATCCCGATCCTCGACATCCTGCAGTCGGTGCCGGTGCTCGGCTTCATCTCGTTCACCGTCACGTTCTTCCTCGCGCTGTTCCCGAGCCGCGTGCTCGGCGCCGAGCTCGCGGCGATCTTCGCGATCTTCACGAGCCAAGCGTGGAACATGACGTTCAGCTTCTACCAGTCGCTGCGCACGGTGCCGCGCGACCTCGACGAAGTGTCGCGAGGCTTCCACCTGACGTCCTGGCAGCGCTTCTGGAAGCTCGAAGTGCCGTTCTCGATGCCCGGCCTGATCTGGAACATGATGATGTCGATGTCGGGCGGCTGGTTCTTCGTCGTCGCGTCGGAGGCAATCACCGTCGGCAACCAGACCATCACGCTGCCGGGCATCGGCGCGTATCTCGCGCAGGCGATCTCCGACAAGAACTTCGGCGCGATCGGCTGGGTGATCCTCACGATGACCGTCGTGATCCTCGCGTACGACCAGTTCCTGTTCCGCCCGCTGATCGCGTGGGCCGACAAGTTCCGGATGGAGAACACCGCGTCGGGCGACGCGCCGCAATCCTGGCTGCTCGACCTCGTCCGCCGCACGCGCCTGATTCATCAACTGCTCGTGCCGGCCGGCTGGTTCTTCGCGAAGGCCGCGCGGATTCCGCTGCGCCTGCCGCTGTCGGGCGCGATGCGCTTCACGCTGCCGAAAGTCGAGAAGAAGGCGTCGCGCACGGTCGACATCGCATGGGCCGCGCTCGTGCTGCTCGGCACGGCCTATATCGTGTGGCGCGTCATCAGCTTCGTGTCGACCGGCGTAACGATGGCCGAGGTCGGCCATGTGGTCATGCTCGGGCTCATCACGCTGCTGCGCGTGGTCGTGCTGATCGCGATCGCATCGGTCATCTGGGTGCCGATCGGCGTGTGGATCGGGCTGCGTCCGCGGCTCGCCGAGAAGCTGCAGCCGCTCGCGCAGTTCCTCGCCGCGTTCCCGGCGAACCTGCTGTTCCCGGTGTTCGTGATCGTGATCGCGCGCTTCCACCTGAACGCCGATATCTGGCTGTCGCCGCTGATCGTGCTCGGCACGCAGTGGTATATCCTGTTCAACGTGATCGCCGGTGCGACGTCCTACCCGAACGACTATCGCGAAGCGGCGACGAACTTCCGCATCCGCGGCTGGCAGTGGTGGCGGCAGGCGATCCTGCCCGGCATCTTCCCGTACTACGTGACCGGCGCGATCACCGCATCGGGCGGCGCGTGGAACGCGAGCATCGTGTCGGAAGCCGTGCAGTGGGGCAATACCAGGATCGAGGCGCACGGCCTCGGTGCCTATATCGCGCAGACCACCGCCGCCGGCGACTTTCCGAAGATCATCCTGGGCATCGCCGTGATGTCCCTGTTCGTTACCCTGTTCAACCGCCTGCTGTGGCGTCCGCTGTATGCCTTCGCCGAAGCGAAGCTGCGGCTCGACTGAGACCGATTGAGAGCGAAACGCGATGCACAATCCGAATGCTGTAAACGCCCCCGTCCAGACGAACCAGCCGCCGCGCCTCGGTGAGGAAATCCTGCGCGTCGATCACGTCTGTCGCGGCTTCAACAAGACGCAGGGCGAGCTGCTCGTGCTCGACGATGCAAACCTGTCGCTGCGCGAAGGCGAGATCGTCGGCCTGCTCGGCCGTTCCGGCTCGGGCAAGTCGACGCTGCTGCGCATCATCGCCGGGCTGATCGAGCCGACCGGCGGCGAGGTGACCTA
>NZ_JBQEPY010000024.1:0-172166 GCF_052045915.1 Burkholderia sp. 22088 | reverse complement strand
CAAGCCAAGCTCAACGCCATTGCCCGACGGCTCAACGAACGTCCACGCAAGACACTAAACTTCGATACACCGGCTGAACGATTCCATCAAGCTGTTGCATCGACCGGTTGAATCCACCACCCATTGCAGCCACTCGATCTGCTCAATAGCGGTCATTCACCGTCCCGACCGGCATGCGCAATTCCCGCTTAATTCTCAATGAGCGATTCGCTGACGAAGACGTTATAAGGCGTGATTTCCAGATTCAGACTTTCAGGGATGGGTATGCCGTTTCCGCAATAGTCGATTTCGACATCGGCTAGATGACCTGACTCGTCGGCAAAGAGCAGAATCTCAATCGACCCCCAACCTTCCGGTTCCCTCCGATCCCGGAAATCCGCTTCAAACACCATGCGATAAGGCTGTCCACTCGAAGCGACGGCTATGGGAGGAACTTTATCGGGCGTGGCCAGCGACAGGGCCAAAACTGTTGCATCCACATTTACAGATTCTGAGTATCTCTGCATTCGCGAACTGCGCCGCAAGCGCGTCTCGATTTGGAAACGGGCAGTGCTCAAGGATAAACGAAACCCAATAGGCTGCCTGGTTCAGATCGTTTGGCATATTACGTCCTAGCATCGCGGCTTCCGGCTTCAACGCGTCAATTGTCAGCGATTCAAGCCGCTCTGTCGAACGTCTCAATGTGGCCGAAGCCCGTCTCACACCCCATGCGCGAGAGCGGAATCGATTTCATTGTTTGTCAAGCCGAATCTCGCCATACGAGCGCGATGCTCTTCTGAGCCCAGATATGAACGAAGTTGCCCGTTTACCGCATTGAGCAGAGCGCTGTTTCGTCTGCTAAACGAGAATGCGCCGAGCGGGAGCTTCTGCTGCGTGCCATTCGTTTGCGGCTCGTGCTCCACTGCCTCAAGCATTGAGCCTCCGATCCGATACGCAACTATGCGATTTCCCAAGGCTGTGCTTGCATACGCGTCGATCGCGCCCGAGAGAACCGCTTCGATCGCGTCGGCCTGTTGCTCGAAGATGACTATCTGGTCCTCACTTACGCCTGACGTTCTCGCCGACTCGTGTTGCACCTGTCCGGCAATGACGCCAAGGCGCGCCTCGGGACGTTTGGCGAGTGACACGTAGCTGTTGAGCGCCTTCGGATTTCCAGTCCGAACCAGAAAGCCGTCTCCGATCCCCCATACGGGTACGCTGAACGCGACGATATTGGCGCGTTCAGGGGTAACGAAGAGCGGAACGTTCATATCCCAGTGACCTGCTTCAACGCCGGGTAGCAGTTCACTAAATGTCGTCAGGCGATGCTCGATCCGGGTAACACCGATCGCCCGAAGAACCGTATCGGCCAGATCAACGTCAGCACCCGTAGCAGTACCATCCGCTTCCGTCCAACCGAACGGTGGTTCTTCGATGTATGCAATCGTTACCTTCATCGCTGCGCCTCGCGAAATGGGAATGGCCATCAAACCTGGAGCTGATTGTTGACGATTCTACCTACGTGCGCAGATGTCGCTTTTTGGCCGGGAGCAAGCGGACGCAGTTGGCCCCGAATGTCCCGCAACACCGCTTTTCCAGCATAGGTGACCGAGCTTGAGACAGAGAGCGTCCTGTCTGAACTCAGCGCTTCGACCGCGCCGCGCGGTGGGCCGGGAATCGGTCCAGAAATCAGGACGTTACCGCCGGAACCCTTGCTCCACTATGCGAATCGACAAATTTAATGCGGACGTAGGCGAGTTGACGACATTACTTTAATGGGACCGTCAATAAAGTCGTCAATTCGCGGGACGGAGGCCTTGATCCATGAGAATTCTGGAGTGACGGAATTATTTTGCTCTACGAAAATCTCAGAAAACTGTCCGAACGAGTGAGGCCACCTCTGTTTGCGACGCCTGGGGGGGCGCATCACACCCTGTCCGATGCCAACGGCACATTCCTCGCCGTGATCCTGACCTGCGCGAACGCCAACGCTACTCGACGTCCGAGGATACACGGCGGCTGTCCAGGTCCTTCAATACCGGAAACGCGTCGCGGTCCCACGAGTGCAAGCCATACGACTTCCAAATGATATTGCGCCTGACGAATATTTCGAAGGTGGGTGTTCCTGGCGACAAGTTGCCCAGTCGCTTGACTATGTACGTCTTGCGCGTCGTCGACGATAAATTCACTGACGCAGGGCGAAGACCAGACTTTGCGCCTGTTTGATCGGCGCGGACATCATGTGCGCTGCTCAGCCTCATCCGGTATCAATCGACTGCGAATAATGGAGTGGATCATGGGACAGGGAAATCTGGCGACACCGATTGTCGTCGCAACAGGAATCGCAGTTGCGCTACTCGGCGGATGTGGCGGCGGCAGCGACAGTGGCGCATCATCCGGCAGTCAAAACGCAGCGGTCTCGGGAACGGTTGCCGGGGGTAATCCGGTGGCCAATGCGACGATCACCGCCACCGACGTTAACGGGAAGACCGCAACGACCCAGGCCGGGTCGAATGGAGCGTATACGTTGAATGTTGCCGGACTGTCGCAGCCAATCGCGCTCGTCGCGACTGATCCGTCCGGCCAGGTCAGCCCGCTCGTCACGGCGCTCGCCCAGCTACCCGCGAGTGGACAGACCGCGGTTGCGAACGTCACCACGCTGACCACGGCACTGGTCGCGTTGTTGACGCCCGATGGCCATCCGATGGATTTCGTCACGTCCGGGGCGCCGGTCACGCTTGCCAATACGGTGACCGCGGCAAGCGTGTCGAATGCGACCAGCACGCTCGATACCTACCTCGCCAATCTGCTTGGTGCGGTCGGCTTGCCCGCAACCTACGATCCGGTGGCCACGGCATTCACGGCCGACCACACCGGAGCCGACGCACTGATCGATTTGCTGCACGACGCCTCCCTGGCGTGATTCGAATGCAGCGCGACGGCAGCCGATGGCGCTGAGCGCCGGGGCGACGGGACACTTCATTTCGAAAGTTGCGCCGTAACGAAATCGACGAATACGCGCGCGCGCGTCGGCATGTTTTTTCCGAAAGCGTGAATAGCGTGGACGGGGACGCACGCGAGCGCCTGATCGGGTAGTACAGCCTGCAGCCTCCCGGCGGCGAGATCGTCCCGTACGGCAATTTCCAGTATTTGGGCGATACCCAGTCCGTTCAATGCCGCTACGCGCATTGCCTCACCGTTATCAGCGTCGAACCTGCCTTCGATGGAGCTGGACGTTCCATCGGCGAAGTTCAAGGGGTACGGTCGGCCATTGAGCCGGTAGCGCACATGCCGATGTGCAGCGAGATCCGCAGCAACACGCGGTGATCCCCGCTCGCGCAGATATGCAGGCGCCGCAACTAACACCAGCCGAAGACTGGTGATCGGCAGCGCATACAGGCCGCTGTCTTCCAGCCATCCCGCCCTGATCGCGATATCGATGCGATCGCGGATCAGGTCGGCATGATGGTCGCTGACGCTCACGTCGAGTGCGAGTTCCGGGTGGTTTGGCAGGAGTTCCCGCGTGACGGGATCGAGCAAAAAGCGACCCAGTTCGCCAGGCAGGCTTACACGCAGTCTTCCTGCGGCGGCGGCCGGCGATCGCAATACTTCTTCGGCGCCCTCCAGGCCGCGCATCAGCGGGGCAATGCGCTCATAAAACGCCTGACCTTCAATCGTCAGAACGGAGGCCCTGGTCGAGCGCTGGAATAACGTGACGCCCAGGCGCTTTTCGAGCCTTGCCACGCTCTTTGACACGGCCGACGTCGTCGTACCCAAAGATTGCGCCGCAGCCGTGAACGAGCCCGTCTCGACGGAGCGAACGAACGCGGGAAAGCCGCTAAATTTATCCACGGACATGATGACAAAGTGGAAAGGGTGAAATGACCTACGAGTGACTTCAACCCACCAGAAGCCGTTGCTAAATTCTGGCTCTACGCCGGACAGGTGGAATATGACGGAGAAAACATGAATCGACTCGCAAACAAGGTTGCTGTTGTTACTGGCGCAAATAGTGGAATCGGATTGGCCACCGCCAGGCTGCTGATTGAAGAGGGCGCGAATGTCATTATGGTGGGCCGACGTCCGGATGCCGTCGATGCGGCCGTGGCCGAACTAGGCGACCGGGCGATCGGACTGACGGGAGATCTCGCGAACCCGAAAACGCACGACGAAGTGGCCGCGCTAGTGTCGAGGCGCTTTGGAGGAATTGACATATATTTCGCGAATGCGGGAGTGAATACTATCGAAGCATCGAACGAAGTGAGCGAAGACTCCTATGATCGTCACTTCGCCACAAACACCAAAGCAATTTTCTTCGGGGTACAGAAGATAACGCCACTCATGAGAGAGCGTGGTGCCATTCTATTGACGAGTTCGATCGCGAGTTCGAAAGTGTTCGAAGGACATGCAGTCTACGCGGGTACGAAGGCCGCAATCGAGGCCTTCGCGCGGAGTTGGGCTTTGGAGCTTCAGACACGTGGCATTCGTGTGAATGTACTGAGTCCCGGGCCGGTCGACACGCCAATTCTGACGAAGCTGGGTATCGCGTATGACGAGCGGCCTGCGTTCGAGGCTGCCGTCGCAGGGCGTATTCCGCTAGGCCGCCTCGGACTTCCTGAAGAACTCGCACGCGCGGCGCTCTTTCTCGTGAGTGACGAGGGCAGCTTCGTCAACGGCGTCAACTTGCGTGTCGACGGTGGCATGTCGCTCAGTTGATAGTACCCGTGGCGCGGCTCAGTTCGCCGCGCTTTGGTAGGTCGCGACATAGCGAGCCCGAGCGATGATCTTCCCGTGCATTTGAAACGCAACGAGTGCAGGGCTAGATGCCGGGCTCACGTCGATATGCGGGATATCGAGTGCGTACGCGGTGACGATATAACGATGTGGCTTGCCTTGTGGTGGACACGGTCCGCCATACTTCGATTGGCCGAAGTCGGTCAGCGTTTCGGTGACCCCGGGCGGCAGCAGATTCACGTTGCCGGAGGCGCCCTTTTGCAGAGAGGTCTGCGAGGGCGGTATGTTGACAACAGCCCAATGGGTCCAGCCGAGACCGCCCGTCGGCGCGTCGGGGTCATGAATCGTCACGACGATGCTGCGAGTACCGGCTGGCGCGTTTGACCATGTCACGTGCGGTGACACATTCTCGCCGTGGCAGCCGAATCCGCTGAACACTTGTTCATTCCTGAAACGGCCGTGATCCAGATCGGCAACTTTCAGCGCAAACGTTGCGGCGATCGCGACGCCGGGCAGCATTGCGAATAGCGCGCAAGCGCAAACAGCTTTTCGTGGCATGGGAAGGGATCGCATGGCAGGCTCCTGTGGATTGAAGGGCTCCACGCGCCGCGTGCGCACATGGAGATAGCAGTCATGCTCGAAGAAATTCAGGTGCAGGTAACGCTTAACGACAGTGTCATGCACGGGATGCGCACCAGTCGCTTCCGGATACGGAAAGTGAGTCCAGATCGCGGTGGGTGATTATAAATTATCCGATATCGATTAGTAATCCCACGTAACAGGAACAAAGCGAAAGCTGTCGCCGTTCCTTGCAATGTGTCCGATGGATGGGAACGAGACGTGCGCTGCGGCAAGCAAAGCGCCCGTTTCCGCGGCTTCGTTGAACAGCGCGAGACGCACGTCCACTGCACCTTCAGGATCATGCTCGAAGCCATTCTGCCAATCCGGATTGTCGAAGTTGACTTCGAAAATCGCATCTCCTACGAACGTTAGCTTCTCGCCGTTTGATGTGACGTCCACGACGCAGTGCCCCGGTGTGTGCCCGCCCGTCACGCGCGCCGACACGCCCGGTGCGACTTCGACTGCCTGATCGAACTGCACGATATTCTCGCGGTAGAGTTCCACGAACTTCGCAGCAGCCTTGCGTAGCGCAGGCGGAACCGTCTCCGGCATCACCGTCTTGCTGAAGTCCGGGTTTTTCCAGAACTCTACTTCCGAGGCCGACACGTGGATGCGCACGTCCGGGCGTAGCCTGGCCTTGACGCCATCGACGTTCAAGCCGCCAACGTGATCCATATGCATGTGCGTAATGACGATGTCAGTGATTGCAGTAAGGTCGATACCTGCCGACTCCAGTCGCACTACTGACTGTCCGGCTCGCGTGAAGTATTCGAAACCATCACCCACGCCCGAGTCGATCAGAATGAGCTGCCCGCCGCTGCGCACGAGCGCAATATTCAGCGCCCAGTCGAACATGTCTCGTTGCAGGAAACGACCATCGAACCATTCGTTGCGATCCGCTTCGCTCACATTGGTGGACATGGTGGAGGTGGGCAGCGGTAGAACGCCATCGCTGATCAATACGACATCGATGTCACCCACGCGCACCGCGTAACGGGAAGGTACGAGTTCAGCTGAACCCTGTTTGCCCAGGTTGGAAGTAACGGGCTGCACATTGCGAGTTGTCTTGCTCATGATCCATTGTCCTATTGCTTCAGTTGGGGGGATCCGGTACACGCGGCGCGGTTCACCTGAGCGACCACGGGTTTTGCGCGTATCGCTTTGCTCGCAATTCAAGCGAGCGTGTGACGCATTGTAGTGAGGGACGGGAGAGCGCCGGTAGGATCGCGAGTGCGTATGCCATGTTGTCTGGACGGCAACAATCCAGGTCATACAGCCGGCGAAATGCAATGCCAGCGACAGAACATCTGACTTAATTCGGGTTTCTATCTGCCAGATGCGTCGCGAGAAGCAAGTGATCGAACGGGCCCAAAATGGTGCTTGACGGCAAACTCGATGACGCGTAGCGGGCTGCTCGATCTTGCCATCCGACACGTGGACGAATCATGCACGCTAGCGCAGGGTCCGGGAAAGGTGGCCATGGTTCGCATCATGCGTGATGTGTGCGGACCGCATAATTCAGTGTCAAAAAGCCTTCTCGGACAGACACGGACGGTTCTGCGCTCAAACCCTGCAATGCACGCCTCGATTGCTGTAAGGTCGAATGGCAGCTTCCGAAGGCGAATTGGTCGAAAAAATTTCCAGATTTTTTGAACTACCTATAGGCTTAACTCGAGAATTTCACCACTTGCAGCAGCCGAATTAAAGAAATCACGCATTTCTACCAACTTAGAAATCAGATCCGCTCGCTGCATTTCCAGAGTGTATGTCTCTCCTTGTGGCGTCCATCTGTAGATGAAGCTGATCATCTCTTCCTCGCGCCCCTCAAGTTCGCAGATTTGATGCGCCAGCTCGCACGCGATCTGGCTAAGTGCAGCTGGTTCGGCCTCATCTTCCTCGAACTGATCGTATATCGTTCCGAGCGATGCGTTAACTCTGCACCAGAACCCTGACACGAACAGCCATTCCGAAGCAATTCCATCCAGAACGAAGACAGGCTCCTCAATATTTCCGGCGATAAAGAAGCGTGAACTCCTGGCGCTCATACACCACCATATTAATCCGTTGCTGACGTTCGATTGTCGTCGATTCAAGTCGTTGCGTCGACTGACCGCTTCTGGCCGGCTGCTGCCTTCCGCAGTTGCTTGCCGTAGGCCAGCGCAGTTACCCGAAATCGACCCATAAGAGACAGATGCAATTCCTGAAAGCGGCCGCGCGCAGCGACGTCGGCCGACGGGAAGTGCGCGCGTTGCGCCTCATGACCAACCCCTTTCACTCGGACGCCTCGTCGATAGCCTTCAGAATCATTTGTTGGTCGTCAATTACACTCTCATCTCCGGAAAAGCGGGATATCTCCATATGTCCATCGTCGAATACGTCGATCTCGATACGCTCACCTGGCACAGTTATCGAGATCAGAATGGTGTCTGGGCGATGCCGGCCCAATGTATAAAAGAGGTGGCGATCGTCGAGGTCACTAAGCAATTCGTACAAGGCGTGCGTCATATATCCCCCGCCAAGATCAGCCGCTAGCCGTGAGAACCGAGCTGAAACAAAGCTGCAAAAATAATGGCAGTGAAGAACGCCAGCGCCGTCCCCCTTGGATTCTGGTTCGCCGTACCATTTTGGCCGACACAATATCTTCTGCAGACATGTTGAGCCAGAATTTGTACCACCATCTCCAAGCCCTTGATCTGCAATAGAAGGCCAATATTCGCTCTGGACGAAATGCCATGATTGCGGATATCGCGGCGCCGTAAGCGATCACGACAAAGCCGAAAATGACGCGGTAGGTCGATTCGTTCACGTAGCTGTCTCAGGTCGACATAGCGAGGAAATAGGCAGAACGTCCGAAATTCGATCAACGAACCCATACAGTCACAATCTAGACTGTCGACCGCAACTGGCTTGTCGGGGTTTGCACTACGTTGCGGGTTGTGCCAGCACCGCTAGGCCCACGCGCTAGGATATCGCTCGCATCCGGCTAACCACCAAAGTTTTTCTTCGAGATTGTCGATGATCCAGGAACGGATGGCGAAAGGCCGTTGTTGGCGCCGACTCCCGTCATTGCCCACCCATCCCGGCATCGCCAAACCCTGAAGATCCGTTTTTGCGGAACCCGATCCACCCGATGATGATAAAAGCCGTGTTCTTCGACGTCGGCGAAACGCTGATCGATGAAAGTCGTGACTGGAACGAGTGGGCCGACCATCTCAAGATGCCGCGACGGGTGTTTCATGCGTTGCTCGGCGCGGTCATCGCGCGTGGTCAGCATCATCGGCGCGTGTTCGATCTCGTGCGGCCGGGTGTCGACTTCGTTGCATTGTGCCGGGAGCGCGAGGCGACCGGGAGCACTTATACGGTGACCGCGGAAGATCTCTACCCCGACGTCGTGCCGTGCCTGAAACGACTGCGCGAAGCCGGCGTGCTGGTCGGCATCGCGGGAAATCAACCCGTCGCGACCGAACGTGCACTCCGTGCGCTCGGCGTGCCGGCGGACATCGTTGCGTCGTCGGCGTCGTGGGGCGTCGACAAGCCGGATGCCCGCTTTTTCGAACGCATCGTCGCCGAGACGAACGGAATCGAGCCGTCCAGGATTGCCTACGTCGGCGACCGGCTCGACAACGATGTCGAACCGGCGCGGCGGGCCGGCATGGTTCCGGTGTTCTTGCGGCGCGGCCCATGGGCAATCATTCAGTCCGGTTCCGGGCGCTTCGCGTCTCCCGTGCACGCGATCGACAGCCTTTCCGCGCTTCCGGCGTTACTGTCCGGAAGTTTGGGGACATAACCTTGATCAAGGACGCGAGGGCTGAATGACATCGACGCGTCGCAACCGGTCAGCGTGGGTTCGTGCCAGATGTGCTCGATGTATTTCGGCATCTTTCTGCCCTGGCTGCCGTGCTGACGTGCTCAGCTTCGATATTCCCGCTGCCCGAATCCGAATCCGAATCCGGCCCCCCGATCACACCGTCCAACCAGCCGCCAGCTGGTCATTCCCGCCCAAACCCGACTCCGGCCAAACCCGCACCCAGCCTGCCGCTTCCGCCCCCGCCACCTCATCCCGTGGCCGATTTTGTCACCAGGTGGGCCGAATATGACAATGGAAACCGGCTCGCACGGCATTAGGATGGGTCACCTCGCCGCCCGGAGCTGGCCGGTTTTGCCGTATCGGCCCCGTGGCGCGCCTCATTCACCGCCTGATTGGAACATCGACCATGAGCTATAACGCCCCCGTCAAGGACATGCTGTTCGTGCTGAAGGAACTCGCGGGCATCGACGCCGTTGCGCAACTGCCGGGTTTCGAGGACGCCGGTTACGACACGGCGCAGGCCGTGCTCGACGAGTCCGCGAAATTCTGCGGCGAGGTGCTGGCGCCGCTGAACGTCGAAGGCGACCGCAATCCGAGCAGCTGGAAGGACGGTGTCGTGACCGCGACGCCGGGCTTCGGCGAAGCGTTCCGCCAGTTCGTCGAAGGCGGCTGGCAGGGGCTGCAGCACCCGTCCGAATACGACGGCCAGGGGCTGCCGAAGCTGATCGCGACGCCGTGCATCGAGATGCTGAACGCGGCGAACCTGTCGTTCGCGCTGTGCCCGCTGCTGACCGACGGCGCGATCGAGGCGCTGCTGACGGCCGGCACCGACGAGCAGAAGCAGCGCTACGTGCCGAAGCTGATCTCGGGCGAATGGACCGGCACGATGAACCTGACCGAGCCGCAGGCGGGCTCGGATCTTGCGCTGGTACGCTCGCGCGCCGAACCGCAGGGCGACGGCACGTACAAGGTGTTCGGCACGAAGATCTTCATCACGTGGGGCGAGCACGACATGGCGGACAATATCGTCCACCTGGTGCTGGCACGCACGCCGAACGCGCCGGAAGGCGTGAAGGGCATCTCGCTGTTCATCGTGCCGAAGTTCCTGGTCAACGAGGACGGCTCGCTCGGCGAACGCAATGACGTGCATTGCGTGTCGATCGAGCACAAGCTCGGGATCAAGGCGAGCCCGACGGCGGTGCTGCAATATGGCGATAACGGTGGCGCGATCGGCTATCTGATCGGCGAAGAAAACCGCGGCCTCGAATACATGTTCATCATGATGAACGCGGCGCGCTTCGGCGTCGGGATGCAGGGGATCGGCGTGGCCGACCGCGCGTACCAGAAGGCCGCGGAATTCGCGAAGGAACGCGTGCAGAGCCGCCCGGTGGACGGGTCGGCCAAGCAGTCGGTGACGATCATCCATCACCCGGACGTGCGCCGGATGCTCGGCACGATGCGCGCGCTGACCGAAGGTGCGCGCTCGCTGGCGTACGTGGCCGCGGCGCACAGCGACATTGCCCACCGCCATTCGGACGAGGCGACGCGGGCGCGTCATCAGGCAATCTACGAATATCTGGTGCCGGTCGTGAAGGGCTGGAGCACGGAGATGGTGAACGACGTGGCGAGCCTGGGCGTGCAGGTGCACGGCGGGATGGGTTTCATCGAGGAAACCGGCGCGGCGCAGTATTACCGCGATGCGCGGATCCTGGCGATCTACGAAGGCACGACGGCGATCCAGGCGAACGACCTCGTCGGCCGCAAGACGTTGCGCGACGGCGGCGCGGTGGCGAAGGCGCTGATCGCCGAAATCGGCGAGACTGTCGCGGCGCTGGGCAAGCTGGACGGTGCGGCGGCCGCATCGATGAAGGTGCAGCTGGAGAAGGGCGCGAAGGCGCTGTCGTCGGTGGTGGATTACGTGCTGGCGAACGCGAAGCAGGATCCGAACGCGGTGTTCGCGGGCAGCGTGCCGTACCTGAAGCTGGCGGGCGTGGTGCTGTGCGGATGGCAGATGGCGCGTGCGCTGGTGGCCGCGCAGGCGAACCGCGCGAGCGACCCGGCGTTCTTCGGTGCGAAGATCGCGATCGCGCAGTTCTATGCGGAGCAGGTGCTGGTGCAGGCAGGCGCGCTCGAGGCGTCGATTGTCGGCACGAAGGGCAACGAGGGCGTGCTCGCGTTGACGGAAGACCAGTTCTGACCGGCTGACGGTCGGGACGCAGGAGGAGACAGGATTTTGACCACACAGGACTTGCTCGCGCAGTACGGCCCGCGCGAATCGATGGAATACGACGTCGTGATCGTCGGCGGCGGCCCCGCCGGGCTGTCGGCGGCGATCCGGCTCAAGCAGCTGGCCGCCGAGAAAGGCACCGAAATCGGCGTGTGCGTGCTCGAGAAAGGTTCCGAGATCGGCGCGCACATCCTGTCGGGTGCGGTGATGGACCCGCGCGCGATCACCGAACTGTTCCCCGACTGGAAGGAACGCGGCGCGCCGCTCGACGTCGAGGTGACGGAAGACCGCTTCCTGTTCCTGTCCGAGAAAAGCGCGGTCACCACGCCGAACTGGGCGCTGCCCGCCAACTTCCAGAACCACGGCAACTACGTGATTTCGCTGGGTAATGTCACGCGCTGGCTCGGCCAGCAGGCCGAAGCGCTGGGCGTCGAGATCTTCCCCGGCTTCCCCGCCGCCGAGATTCTCTACAACGACGACGGCTCCGTGAAAGGCGTCGCGACCGGCAACATGGGCGTGGGCAAGGACGGCGAGCCGACCGAGAACTTCCAGCTCGGCATGGAACTGCACGCGAAGTACACGCTGTTCGCCGAAGGCTGCCGCGGCCATCTCGGCCGCCAGCTGATCGCGAAGTTCAAGCTCGACGCGAACGCCGATCCGCAGGCTTACGGGATCGGCATCAAGGAGCTGTGGGAAATCGATCCCGCCAAGCACAAGCCGGGCCTCGTGATCCACACGGCCGGCTGGCCGCTGAAGTCGGACACCTACGGCGGCTCGTTCCTGTACCACATGGACAACAACCAGGTCGTGGTCGGATTCGTGGTCGGCCTGGGCTACACGAACCCGTACCTGTCGCCGTTCGAGGAATTCCAGCGCTACAAGACGCACCCGTCGATCCGTGCGTTCCTCGAAGGCGGCAAGCGCGTGTCGTACGGCGCGCGCGCGATCACGGCGGGCGGGCTGCTGTCGCTGCCGAAGACGGTGTTCCCGGGCGGCGCGCTGATCGGCGACGACGCGGGTTTCTTGAACGCATCGCGGATCAAGGGCAGCCACGCGGCGATCAAGACCGGCATGCTGGCCGCCGACGCCGCGTTCGACGCGGTGCAGGCGGGCCGCCAGTCGGACGAGCTCAACGCGTACCCGGATGCCTTCAAGCAATCGTGGCTGTACACGGAGCTGTACCGCGCGCGCAACTTCAAGCAGTGGATGGCCAAGGGCCTGTACCTCGGTACGCTGATGGTCGGGCTCGAGCAGAAGGTGATGGGCGGCAACGTGCCGTGGACGCTGCATCACAAGCACGCGGACCACGAGATGCTGAAGCCGGCGTCGCAGTGCGAGCCGATCGAGTACCCGAAGCCGGACGGCAAGCTGACGTTCGACCGGCTGTCGTCGGTGTTCATCTCGAACACGAACCATGAAGAGAACCAGCCGGCGCACCTGACCTTGAAGGATGCGAACGTGCCGGTGAACGTGAACCTGCGCACGTATGCGGGGCCGGAAGGACGTTTCTGCCCGGCAGCGGTGTACGAGTTCGTGAAGAACGACGACGGCAGCGATCGACTGGTGATCAACGCGCAGAACTGCGTGCACTGCAAGACCTGCGACATCAAGGACCCGACGCAGAACATCGTGTGGGTCACGCCGGAAGGCGGTGGCGGGCCGAATTACCCGAACATGTAACGCAACGTATCCCCGCGCCTGCGGGCGCGAACGAACCGGAGTGAGACGATGAGCAATGCAGCGAAAGAAGTCGTGGTGGTGAGCGGTGTCCGTACCGCGATCGGTGATTTCGGCGGCAGCCTGAAGGATTTCTCGCCGACCGACCTCGGGGCGAAAGTCGTGCGCGAGGTGCTGTCGCGCGCGAACGTGTCGGGCGATGCGGTCGGGCACGTCGTGTTCGGCCACGTCGTGAACACCGAACCAAGGGACATGTATATCGCGCGCGTCGCGGCGATCGACGGCGGCGTCGCGCAGCACACGCCCGCGCTGACCGTGAACCGCCTGTGCGGTTCGGGCCTGCAGGCGATCGTGTCGGCCGCGCAGACGATCATGCTCGGCGACGCCGACGTCGCGATCGGCGGCGGCTCGGAAAACATGAGCCGCGCGCCGTACACGGTGCCGGCCGCGCGTTTCGGCCAGCGCATGGGTGACGGCAAGCTCGTCGACATGATGCTCGGCGCACTGCACGACCCGTTCCAGACGATCCACATGGGCGTGACCGCCGAGAACGTCGCGGCGAAGTACGGCATCTCGCGCGATGCGCAGGACGCGCTGGCGCTCGAATCGCATCGTCGCGCGGCGCGCGCGATCGCGGAAGGGCGCTTCAAGGACCAGATCCTGCCGATCTCGATCCGCACGAAGAAGGGCGAGGTCGCGTTCGACACCGACGAACACGTGCGTCACGACGCGAGCGCGGACGATTTCACGAAGCTGCGCCCGGTGTTCAAGAAGGAGGACGGCACGGTGACGGCCGGCAACGCATCGGGCATCAACGATGCGGCCGCGGCCGTGCTGATGATGAGCGCGGACGCCGCGCGCGCGCAGGGCGTGAAGCCGCTCGCCCGGCTCGTCGCGTATGCGCACGCGGGTGTCGATCCGGCATACATGGGCATCGGCCCCGTGCCGGCCACGCAGAAGGCGCTCGAACGCGCGGGCCTGAAGATCACCGATCTCGACGTGATCGAGGCGAACGAGGCGTTCGCCGCCCAGGCATGCGCGGTCACGCAGGAGCTCGGCCTCGATCCGGCGAAGGTCAACCCGAACGGGTCGGGCATCTCGCTCGGTCACCCGATCGGCGCGACCGGTGCGCTGATCACGGTCAAGGCGCTGTACGAACTGAAGCGCATCGGCGGGCGTTACGCGCTCGTGACGATGTGTATCGGCGGCGGCCAGGGGATTGCGGCGATCTTCGAGAACATCTGATAATCGACCGCTCAGCACCCGAACACACAGGAAATTTCATGGCCATCGAAATTGTCGGCGTCGTGGGCGCCGGAACCATGGGCAACGGCATTGCGCAGACCGCCGCCGTTGCGGGACTCAACGTCGTGATGATCGACGTCAGCGACGCCGCGCTCGAGAAGGGCGTCGCGACGCTGAAGGGCAGCCTCGAGCGGCTCGTGTCGAAGGGCAAGCTCGACGCGGCCGCACGCGATGCGGCGCTGGCGCGCATCACGACGTCGACCGACTACGCGCAGCTCGCGTCGGTCGATATCGTGATCGAAGCCGCGACCGAGAACGTCGAGCTGAAGGGCCGCATCCTGAAGCAGATCGAGGCCGTCGCACGGCCCGACGCGATCATCGCGACCAACACGTCGTCGATCTCGATCACCGCGCTCGCGGCGCCGCTCGCCGATCCGGCGCGCTTCGTCGGCATGCACTTCTTCAACCCGGTGCCGCTGATGCCGCTCGTCGAGATCATCCGCGGGCTGCAGACGAGCGAAGCGACCGCGTCGGCGGTGCGCGAGCTGACCGAGCGTTTCGACAAGTCGCCGATCGGCGTGCGTAACTCGCCGGGCTTCGTCGTGAACCGGATTCTCGTGCCGATGATCAACGAGGCGTTTTTCGTGCTGGCTGAAGGCATCGCGTCGGCCGAGGAGATCGACGCGGGGATGAAGCTCGGCGCGAACCACCCGATCGGGCCGCTCGCGCTGGCCGACCTCGTCGGCCTCGACGTGTGCCTCGCGGTGATGGACGTGTTCGTGAAGGACTTCGGCGACCCGAAGTATCGCGCGTGCCCGCTGCTGCGCGAGATGGTGACCGCCGGGCGGCTCGGCCGCAAGACGGGGCGCGGGGTGTACGACTACAGCGCCTGATGCGCGAGCCGGGCGCCGGTTGCGTGGAGGCCCCTGTGTGAATCCGGGGCATTCATGAAACCGGCGAGCAGTACGGCGCGCACCCGCACCCCGGAGACTGGGCACCGATCCAGCTTCCGGGGTGTTTTCTTGATGCGATTCGCGGCCGTCGCCGCGTACCGCGTGGCACCGAACGGACCGTCAATCGGCAACGGCGGTATCGTCGACGTAGTTCGCGATACTGAAGAACCGATAGTCGCTCAGCAGATCGGGCGCCGGGAATCCCTCCGGATGAATCCGCCCGTAAATCGGGCTGTCGGGGCGCAGGCCGGCCAGGGTCAGCGCGAGCGTGAATTCGTTGAACGGCGCCATGAACTGGCGCGACACGAAGTGCATGCCCCAGTTGAACACCGACGGAAGCTGCTCGGTGCGCAACCACGTGTCCGGGCCGCCCGGCGCCCGCGCGCACAGGTTCTCCGCCCACGGGCTATGTCCTTCCACGATGAGAAAGCCATGCTTCGCGTGGCGTTTCCAGCGGGTCAGGAAATCGATCAGATCCGCAGCCGCCACGTAACCGGGAACGAGCCCTTCCGCGTCGCTGTACGCGACCTTGAACGCGCGCTTGATCTGTTCAAGCCCGATCGGCAACGCTTCCTGATCCGATACCGTCAGGGCCCCCGCATAGTGCTGGTCGATCACCGCGCGCAGGCGTGCCCGATCGACGGTGCGGAGATGGCGCTCGAGGATCGCTTCGGCGGCGTCCTTGCGCCGGATGCCCAGCCGGCGGTTGTGGACCAGGAACATGAAGGTGTGCAGCAGGTCGCTCAACCGCGCCGGGCGCACGCTGCCGTCCGGTTGCGTGACGGTCAGGCCGCTGTCGGCCACGGCTTCGTCGTAGCGGTCGGGCTGGGAGATGTCGGCGGCGATCACGCGTACCTGCACGCCGGGGATGTCCTTCAGCGCGGATAGCGTGGCGGCGGCGCGGCCGCGCGCGGATGCGTTGTAGTCGGCGCCGATCACGAGCAGCGGATAGTCGGCGAGGTGCCGGCCGCGCCGCGTCGACGTGATGACGTATTCCGCCAGGCGCTTCACCGCGCTGCCGTCGCCGCAGCCCATGTCGGCGATGCCGGCGGGCTGGCGATCCAGCGGCGTGTCGTCGAACAGCTCGCGCAGGATCTTCGTCGTGATTTCCTGCGACGCCGGCCCCGATCCGGCGCCGCTCGACGCATACACGTTCATCACGCGATCGATGTGGCCGTCGCTGTCGATATCGAGCGGATCGGGGTTGCCGAACAGGAGCTCGTCGAGCAGCGCATACGAACGCAGATACGACGCGGGCAGCCCCGCATAAGGCGCGGCGATCGGACGGTGAATCCGGCCCGACTCGGTGAGCCGCACCTTTCCCTGGTCGATTTCCACCATGCCGAACTTGCCCATCAGCGCCCATGCCGCGTCCAGGACGACAGGGTCCGCCTGTGTCCAGGCGCCCACCGCGACCCCGCCGGGCTGCTCGTCGAGCTTGCCGAGGATGCCGGGCGCCGACTGCACGTACTGGCCATCCGGCTGCCTGTCGAACACCGGCATGTCGAGCGCGACCCAGGTCGGGCCCAGCAGCAGGCCGTCCATCGCCGTGCGCAGCTGTCCGTTCACCTGGCGCTCCAGGTCGGTGGCCGGGGGCGCAAGCTCCGGCCAGCCCGCCACGCAGGCCCGTGCGAGCCGCGCATACAGCAGGCTGTCTTCAGCCGCCACGCGCGTTCGATGACACAGTGCGTGCAGATGCTGGAGCACCGACGTTGCATTCGCCAGTTGCTCGAACAGCGGCCGGGCGTGCTCGACGCACGCGACGACATATTCGCCGGCGGGAGTGAGCGCATATTCGGCGTCTTCGTCGCCGCGATCGAGGGTCAGCCAGCCGGCCAGGCTCAGCAGGTTGAAGGCGCCCCACAGAATCCCGAGGTTACGGGTCGGGTCGGGCTGGCGGGACGCCGCGAACGCGCGCATCGCGCGGGGCGCTCCGGCCCGCAGGCCGTCGAACGCACCGGCAAACACCAGGCGCGCCAGCGTCGGCACCAGCACGATGCCGTTGGCCCAGTTGCAACTGCGCGTGTAGGCCATCACGCGTTGTGCGTCGTGCCGGCCGATGCGCAGCGTGGCCGCATGCGTGTGTTGTTCGAGCCTGACGGGCAGTTCCTCGTCGAGCACCTCGACGCCAATCGCGGCGCCGGCCGGCAGGCCGAGCAACGTGCGCGTTTCGTCGGGATAGGCGTCGAGATAGTGTTCGAGCTGCCGGGCCAGCGCGGTGGTGGAATCACCAAGATCGAATCGGGCGTGCATGTTGGACGGTCTCACAGGATCGAAGGTTGGGCTGCAAAGGTTGAAGGGGCATCCGGATCGGCGTGCGCCACGACCGCCGCCGGCGCGGCGCCGCGAGTACGGGGCGCGAGATGGGCGGCCAGCGCGCGAATGGACGGGTAGTCCCAGACCGCCGATGGATCGACGCTCACGCTGAACGCCTCGCTGAATACGATCGTCATTTCGACGGCGAGGATCGAGTCGAAGCCGATCTCGGCGAACGTCGACTCGCGCGTCAATCGAAGCTTGCGGTGCTTGAGGCGCTCGCCCAGCCACGCGATGAGCCATTGTTCGACGGCATGAACCTGCTGGCGATCGAGCAGGCTCGCCGGCTCGCTCGCGATCGGGGCCGGTGCCGAACCGGCGTCTTCGTCGGCCGGCGTGTCGGGTGTGTCGGGTGTGTCGGGCATGCCGGCGGCCGGGTGCTCGCCGGGATTGGCGTCCAGCAACGGATCGACGAGCTGGCTTGCACCCGGGACCGTTTGCTCGATCGCGCCGATCTCGAGCCCGATCCGCGCGGCCCAGTCGTGCAATTGCGCCGACGTGGTCAGTGCGGATCGCAGGCCGACCTGCCGCTGCGCTGCCTCGATCGCGAGTTCGTACCGGCGCTGCGCCCAGCGCAGCGCGCCGTCACCGATGCGCTGCTGCGCAGCCGCACGTTCGGTCACCGCGAGCAGCAATCCCCATTGCGCGACCGTGCCGAGCCAGTAATTGACCCAGACGGCGGCATGCGCGGCGCCGCCGAGTTTCGCCGCATTGGCGAGCCCGTCCTGCGACAGTTGGGCGCCAAGCTCGCGCAGCTCCGTGGCCAGCACGCCGGCGCCCAGCGCGCTTTCCAGATAGCGCGGAAGCTCGTCGCTTCCGTTCAGCAGACGGCTGCCGAGGTGAACCAGCAGCGTCTCGGTCGGCCCCTCGAAGATGCGGGTCAGGCGCGCGTCGCGGAAGATCTGCGGCGCGAAGTTGGTCTCGATGTAACCGCGGCCGCCCAGGAACTGCATCAGCTCGTCGGCGGATTGCGACAGCAGCTCGGAGCCGAGAATCTTCGCGATCAGCAGGCAGTCTTCAGGCAACGTGACGCCGAGGTCCAGTTCGGTGGCCAGATGCTCGACCAGCGCGTCGAGCCCGTCGATGCGGTCGCGCAGCTCGCCCAGGCGCAGGCGGCTCAGCGGATTGTCCAGCAGGAGCCCGGTGGCGACCTCGCGCCGCGCCCCGTAGCGATGCATCAGCTGCGCACAGCGCTTCATGCCGCCCACGCTGACGGCGGCGATGCCGAGGCGCGCAATGTTCATCGCGTGCTGCGCCACGGACATGCCCTGGCCGATGTCGCCGAGCCGGCATGCGTCGCTGATCCGCGCCCGATCCAGATGCAGCGAATTCTGGATCATGCCGCGCACGCCCATCGTCAGCTCCTCGGCGCCGATCCGCACGCCCGGCGTGCCGGGGCGTACCGCCAGGCCGACCATTCCCGTGCCGTCGGCCTGCTTCGCGAACACGTTGATGATTCCCGCCCACGCGGACGAGCCGCTCCAGCGCTTGGTGCCGGTGACCAGCCAGTCGCCGGACGCGGTGCGCTGCGCGCGGGAGGCGATCGCGCGGACATGCGAGCCCGCGGCCGGCTCCGTGATCGCGAATGCGGCGAGCATCCGGCCGCTCGCGAGGCTCGGCAGCAGTTCGTCGCGCAACGCCGGCTGCGCGTGCTGCATGATCGGCACGATGCCGAGCGTATTGTTCAGGGCGACGAAAAAAGCCAGCGTCGAATCGATCGCGGCCAGTTGCGCAAACACGCGCGCCATGTCGCGGTGGCCGAGCCCGAGCCCGCCATGCGAACGGTCGACCGGCATGCCGAGCAGGCCCCGGTTGCCGAAGTCGAGCACGATGTGCGGCGGAATGGTGCGTCGCTCGTCGATGGTTCGCGAATCGATCCGCGTGCCGGCGTAGTGCCTGAGCCAGTCGTTCAGTTCGTCGACGGTGGCGGCGTCGTCGCGCCCGCGATCGTTGGCCGCCGGCTTGTCGGCACCGGCGGCCGGGCGCGCGGGCTGCCCGCGATCGGGGGCCGGCGTCTGCGTGCCGGCGTCGACGTCCCACTGCGCGAGGATCGTCAGCGCGCCGTCGTGCAGCTGCGTGCGGCACGTGCTGCGGCGCACCTTGCCGCTCGATGTCTTCGGCACGCTGCCGGGCGACACCAGCACGATCCTGCTCGGCCCGATGTCGAGGCGGTTCCAGATCGCCTGGCGAATCGCGTCGATGAAGCTGTCGAGATTGCCCTTGCGCTGCGTGCGCTCGACTTCGGCCACGACGATCAGGCGCTCCGCGTCGGCCTGGTCGTCCATGAAGGCCGCGCAGCCGTTCGGCACCAGTTCCGGCACGCCGACGATCAGCGCGTACTCGATGTCTTCCGAGTAGTAGTTGCGGCCGGCGAGGATCACCATGTCCTTGAGCCGGCCGGTGACATACAGTTCGTCATCCAGAATGAAGCCGAGATCGCCGGTGCGCATGAATGCCTGGTCGCGGTCGCCGGCCAGCGTGTGACGGAAGGTCGAATGCGTCTGCTCGTCCAGCCGCCAGTAGCCGGCGGCGACGCTCGGGCCGGCCACGCAGATTTCGCCGATGGTCCGGTCGTCGCATCGCGCGTTGGTCTCCAGGTCGCGCACGATCACCTGCTGCTCGCCGTCGGTGCGGCCCACGCCGACCAGAACCCGCTCGCCCGGGCGGTCCAGCGGCTGCGGCGACACGCCGAGGGTCTCGTTGCGCAACACCACCGATTGCCGCTGGAGCGCAGCCTGGTCGACACACAGCGTGCGGACCGGGTGCCGTTCCGTGCGGCCGGCGACGTACAGCGTGCCCTCCGCGAGCCCGTAGCACGGCAGGAACCCGTCGGCGGCGAAGCCGGCTGCCGCGAAGCGCTGCGAGAAATCCGTCAGGGTGCTGGCGCGCACCGACTCGGCGCCGTTGTACGCGGCCCGCAGGCACGACAGGTCGAGCGTCGCCAGTTGTTCGTCGGAGATCCGCCGGCAGCACATCCGGTACGCGAAATCGGGCGCGCCCGTCAGGTCCGCGCGGTACTGGCTGATCGCGCGCAGCCACAGGTACGGATGCTGGATAAACCGTTCCGGGGCCATCAGCACGCTGCGGAAGCCGCCGTAGAGCGACGTCAGGATCACGCCGATCAGGCCCATGTCGTGATACGGCGGCAGCCAGCTGACGATCGTGCTCGACTCGTCATACGCAAGCCATTCGCGTATCAGCCCCAGGTTGTGGATCAGGTTCGCGTGACTCACCATCACGCCTTTCGGTGTGCCCGTCGTCCCCGACGTGTATTGCAGAAACGCGATGTGGGACGGCTGCACGCCGGCGGGCGAATCCACGGGAGCCAGCGCCTGCGCGCCGCCGACGTCGAGCAGCGTGCTGCCGGACGCGTCGGTATCGGCGAGCCAGGTCGAGCAGCGCGCGTGGTCCTCGGCCGAGCAGAGGATCGTGTCGGCGCCCGCGTTTTCGACGATGCCGGCGATCCGCACCATATGCTGCCTGTTGCGCGGCGGGTAGGCCGGCACCGCGATCGCGCCCGCATACAGGCACCCCATGAAGGCGCCGACGTAATCGAGCCCCGGCCGGCACAGCAGCAGCACCCGGTCGCCGACGTCGACCGCGTTCTGCCGCAGCAGCGCGGCGACCCGGCGGGCGCGCGCGTCGAGCTCGGAGAAGGTCATCGATTCGGCCCGTTCCTGCTCGGGCGGCCCGCTCAGGAACACGTAGGCGGTGTGGTCGCCGCGTGTGGCGGCGCGGTTCTGAAGCAATTCGCCAAGCGTAGTCGGCAAGGTCGCAGTGGTCATGATGTCGTCGGAAGAGGAATGAAAACAGCGAGCAGGGGCCTCGCACCGGCCGGCGCCCGTGCGTTGCCGCGGCGGACATCCGGATACGGCTATTCGGCGCGATGGAACAGGTCGATCATGTGCGTCATGCTTTTGAGATGCAGGAAACGCGGCACGACCTTTTCGCTTCTTGCCGCGTAACGGGCCGTCCACTGGTGGGCCAGTGCCTGCGTGGCGGCGGCGTTGCCGCGAACCGCGCGTGCGTCGGCCTCGCGTGCATCGAGGCACGCGCGCGCATGCCGTGCGGCCGACCGGGCGAGCTCGCCGGTGAGGATGCCGTGGTGCCCCAGGGCAAGCCGCGGTGCATGCAGCTGTTCGATGACGTCCAGCGAGTGCCGGTACGCAAACAGGTCCTGAAAGACCAGCGGCAGCCAGTGGGTGGCGTCCTGAAACTCGCCCAGCGCATCCGACACGAAACCGATGTCCAGCTGCGGGCAGTAGTAGCCGAACTGGCAGCGGCTGTGGCCCGGCAGCGCGATCGTGCGAATCTGCATCCCGTCGCCGATATCGAGCTGCGCGCCCGGATTGACCGGGTAGAACGGCAGGTCGGACAACTCGGTGAAATCGGCGCCGGCGGCGGGTTCCCACGACCGTGACGCGTGCTCGTCGAGCTGGCGGATGGTGCGGCAGGCCGACGGGCTCTGGAACGCATCGAACGCGTCGGGCGAACCGGACACATGCAGCCACGGCATGCGCGACTTGAGCGTCATCAGCAGGCTGCAATGGTCATAGTGCGAGTGGGTGATCAGCCAGTAGCGCAAATGCCGGATGCCGCCGAAGTCCCGCAGCAGGTCGTGAAGCTGCTGCCATACGAGCGCCGTCATGCCGCTCAGGCCGCCTTCGATCAGCGTCGCGGCCTCGTCGTTGACGATCACGTACAGCGGCACGTCGGCGGTGCCGATCAGCGCCAGCCGCGGCTCGATCCACCCGGGGGATGCGTTCAGCATGTCGTTCAGCTCCGATAGAGCGCACAGGCCCATGTCGCGCCCGCGCCGTAGGTCACGAGGAGGTTGAGCTGGCCGGCCGGCATGCGGCCTTGCTCGCGGGCGAGGGCGAGCGCGACCGGAAACGCCGCGCTCGCCATGTTGCCCAGTTGATCGACGGAGATCATGCAGCGCTCGCGGGGCAGCCCGAGCCGCTCGATGACCGCGTCGAGGATGCGCAGGTTCGGCTGGTGCGGCACGACCAGGCCGATATCGCCGATCGTCAGCCGGTGCTTGTCGAGCATCTGCCGGCATGCGTCGACGATGCGGCGCGTCGCGTCTTCGAACATCGGCGCGCCTTTCATCCGGAAGTGGTGGCGGCCGGCCGCGATGTCGTCCGCGTCGATGAAGCGCGGGCGCCGCGCGCCGGGCGCCTCGGTGGCGAGCAGGTCGAACTGGGTGCCGTCGGCGCCGAGCGTCAGGTCGATCAGCCCGCGCGCCGGCTCGTCCGTCGCCTGCAGCAGCAGCGCGGCGGCGCCGTCGCTCAGCAGGATCGACAGGTTGCGCCCGGCGTTGCTCGTGTCGATGCGCCGCGACAGCGCCTCGGCGCAGACCAGCAGCACGTTGCGATACAGGCCGCTCGCGAGGAAGTGACGCGCGATCTCGATCCCGTAGAGCCCGCCGCTGCATTGCGCGCGGATGTCGAAGCACGGCACCTCCCGCAAGCCGAGCCGGGGCTGGATGTAGCACGCCTGCGACGGATCGTGATGATCGGGCGACAGCGTATTGACGATCAGCAGGTCGACGTCGTGCGCCGTGACGCCCGCGTCGGCCATGGCGCGTTCCGCGGCCGGGCAGGCGAGATCCGCCAGATGCTGATCGGGGCCGAGATAACGTCGCGCGACGACGCCGGTGCGTTCGCGAATGAACGCGTCGCTGGTGTCGATCATGCCGGCGACTTCGTCGTTGCCGACGATCCGCTCGGGCAGCGCATGGCCGAACCCGGCGATGACGAGACGGGCGCTCATGCCTGACCCTCCTGTTCCGTCACGGCGGCGACCGTGCCGCCCGCATCGGACACGACGGTTTCGCCCCAGCGCCACAATTGCGCACCGAAGCCCCAGCCAGCGCCCGCGCCGGCAATCACGACCTTCGATCCCGGCCGGATCACGCCCTGCCGGATCGACTCGGCCAGCGCGAACGGCACGGCGGCCGACACGAGGCACGCGCAATCGGCCACGCGAATCACGTACTGATCGGACCTGAGCCCGAGCCGCTGCGCCCACGAGCGCACGAGCAGCGCGGACGGCTGGTGGAACACCATTGCATCGATGTCGGCGATGCCGGTGCCGCTCCGGTGCAGCAGCCGCTCGACGATATCGGGAATGGCCACCGGCATGAAACGCGAGATCGCCTCCTGCGCTTCGGGCTTGAGCGTGAAATACACGCCGAACGGGTTGTCGGCGCCGGTTTCCGCGTCGTCGTCGGCCGCGGCCTGCGCATTGCGCCACTGCATCGTCACGAGGTCGTAGCGGGTGGCGTCGCTGTGATATGCGGCATCCAGCCAGTCGGCGCCGTCGGGGTCGGCCGGCTCCGCGACGAGCACGGCCGCGGCCGCGCCGTCGCCGAAGTTCGTCGACGACTTGCTCGTGTAGTCGACCACCGCCGACATGCGCTCCGACGAGCACACCAGCGCCCGTTTCACGCGCCCCTGCTTGATGAGGTTGGCGGCGAGCTGCAGTTGCAGCACGAAGCTCGCGCATTCCATCTCGATATCGGCATCGAGCGCGCGCGTGGCGCCGAGCCGGTCGCGCAGCGCGCGCGAGAGCCGCGGCGCGAACCGGCGCCGGCCGTCGGCGAGCGACACGAACGGCGACGTCATGTTGAACAGCACCAGGTCGAGTTCGGCGGGTTCCACGCCGGCACGCGCGAGGGCGTCGCGGGCCGTGCGCTCGGCCAGCGCCAGCTCGGATTCGCCGGCATCGGGGTCGATCATGTGGCGCGATTCGATGCCCCAGAATTGCCACCATTCCGCCGGAATGGGCTCGACGCCCGCGAAGACGGGATCGTCGTTGGGTACCTGGCGTGCCGGCAGGCGGCAGGCGAGACTTGCGATTCGGACGTTGTGCACCGTCAGACCTCCATCGTGCTGCAGGCGATGCGCGGCCGGAACGGATCCAGTGTCATGGCGATCACCGTCCGTTCATCGTCGCACAACGAAATCGAATCTGCGACGCGCGACGCGAGCCACGCGGGCAGCTGGAACGGGTTCGGAATCTCCGCCGGACCGGTGACGACGTCGACGCGGAAAGCATCCCGCGCGCCGGTGGCGATCGACGGCCATCCGCCCAGCCACGATTCGCAGAACAGCGTGGCGGCACGCCGGTCGATGCGGCTTTGCGTCGCGTCGAGCATTGCGTTGACCGCGGCGCTCGCATTGGCCGGTTCGGCGTCGAACCGGCCGGTGGCGCGATCGAACAGGCTTTCGAAGCGGGCCAGCGACAGGCTGCCGTTCACGCGCCGGGGCGCAAGCGCGTCGAGCGTCGCGAACGGCGGGGAATCGAGATCCGCGTAGCGGCTCGCATAAGCGCGGTCATGGCCGGACGGCGTCAGCACGATCGCACCCGCACCGTCGGCGAAGCCGCTCTCGGTCACCTGCTCGACGTCCGCGAGCGCTTCCGCGCGAACGACGAGCGCGCGCCGATAGCCGAGCTGCCGGCAATGGCTTTGCGCGAGATCGAGTGCGAGCGTCCAGTCCGCATCGAGCAGATCGAACACGGCCGCATGTCGCGCACGCAGGTCGCGCTGCACGGGGTGCGCCAGGCGCGGGCCCGCGATCGACGGGGCGTCCGCCATCCGGCTGGGGGAGATCGACAGGCTGACGATCAGATCCAGTTCCGACGGCAGGCAACCGGCTTGTTGCAGCGCCTGCCTGGCCGCCTTGATCGCGTAGTCGTTCGCGCAGGATTGCGCGGTGGTCGCGGGGGCCGGAACGGCCGCCGCGGCGCCGAGAATTTTCATAGGATTTCTTCGCTTTGGACTGCTTGATTCAGGGAACGCGCCGCGCCATGACCCGCCTGCCGGAGCACAGCACGTCGCAATTTGCCCGATTCGTTGCGCGGCAAACCGGCGGGGTGATAGGCCACGCGATGCGGGCACTTGTATGGCGCAATCACGCTTTTCACGTGCTGCTGAAGCTGCGTCGTCAACGCATCCGAGCCGTCGACGCCCGGGCGCAGCACCACGTGCGCGCAGATGAGCGTGCCGCCCCGTTCGTCGACTTGCCCGACGACGCCGCATTCGGCGATATCCGGATGGCGCAGCAGCGCCTGCTCCACTTCGCCGGGCGACACCGTGTAGCCGGAGGTGATGATCATGTCGTCCGCGCGTGCCTGGTAGAACAGATAGCCGTCCTCGTCCAGGTAGGCACTGTCGCCCGTCAGGTTCCAGCCGTGCTTGACGTAGTCGCGTTGCCGCGTGTCGTTCAGGTAGCGGCATCCGGTCGGCCCCTGCACGGCCAGGTAGCCGATCTCGTAGGGCGGCAGGCACTGGCCGTGCTCGTCCACGACGGCAACGCGGTAACCGGGCACCGCCTTGCCGATCGCGCCGTCCTTCGTGCCGGTGTCGCCCGTCGACGCGAAGATGTGCAGCATCTCGGTCGACCCGATGCCGTCGATCAGGTGCAGGCCGGTGCGGATCTGCCACGCATCGCGCGTCCATGGCGGCAGCGCTTCGCCCGCCGACACGCATTTGCGCAGGGACGAGATGTCGCACGGGTCACGCTGGTCGAGATGGTCGAGCATGGCCCGATAGGCCGCCGGCGCTGTAAACAGGATGCTGACCCGATGCCGCTCGACGGCGGCCAGCAGCTGTTCCGGGCCCGCTTTCGGCAACAGCACGACGCTCGCGCCGACGCTGACCGGAAACAGCAGCAGCGCGCCGAGGCCGAACGTGAACGCGAGCGGCGGCGATCCGCAGAAGACGTCGTCGGCCGTGGGCCGGAGCACGTGCTGCGGAAAGCAGTGGCAGGCCGCCATCACGTCGCGATGAAAATGGACGGTTGCCTTCGGTTCCCCGGTCGTTCCCGACGTGAACGCGATCAGGCAGGGATCGTCCGCGCGCGTTTCGGCGGCCGCGAATGCCGCCGAATGGCCGTCGAGCCAGCGCGCGTGCGGATGCGTGTCGTCCGTGTCGTAGCGTCGAACGTCGCCGCGCCACTGCAGGCTCGCCATCGCCGCGTCGAGTTCGGTGGACAGCCCGGCTTCGCAGATGACGTGCGTGACCCGGGCCCGCCCGATGATGGTCGACAGTTCCCCCGCGCGCAGCTTCGGCATCGTTGCGACGGCGATGCCGCCGGCCTTGACCACGCCGAACCACGCGGCGGCCAGCATCGGGTGATTCGCGCCGTGCAGCAGCACCCGATTGCCGGCCACGAGGCCCCCGTCATGGACGAGCAGGTTGGCGATCCGGTTGGCGGTATCGCGCAATTCGCGATACGACCACGTGATGCCCGACCCGGTCGTGATCGCCGCGCGATCGCCCCAGCCGCGCTCGTCGACGGCGGTATCCAGCAGCGCGGCGGCGCAATTGAGAAACGGCGGAAACTGCAGCCCCGGCAATTCGAAGACGAACGTCGGCCAATCCTCGGCAGGGGGCAAATTCGCGCGGCAAAAGTCGTCCATCGTCAGCGCTCGCAAGAGTGTGAGTTCGAAGTTCGCGATAGCGGTGCGGTGCCGCGTGGGCCGTGCGCCATGACCGGACGCAGCCCGCGCAGCCTGAGTCGCGATGCCAAAGAGATGTGGTCGGGGCGGCAGGCATCTGCCGCCGAGCGACGCACGGCGTGCCCGGTCAACCGGATGAAGGCTGGCCGGTTTCGGTGGAGTGATATCGTCTCATTTGATTTTCAAAATAAACAATAATCGATCGGTTTAATTCAAATTCGCCTGAATCTGAAATTCGTCGATCAATCTGGTCGGCGTCAAAAAAATCCTGGCGCAAGCTTAGCGGAAGCAATATTGAAAAGTAAATGGAAGAATCGATGGATGATTGTGATTATTGATTGAAATCGATTCCATTGATCATTGTAATTTTTTAATTAATCTATTCCGGTAAATCATCTCGCGATTTGTTGACTCCGGCGGAGTCTGGCTGCCGCAACGCTGAATAAAGCGTCGCGGAGTTCACCGGCGCGAAACGCGCGTCGTTTCACGAAGCGGATTGCATTGCGCGAAAAGGAGAAAGCTCCGCGCTTTCGAGCGTCGCGGAGCTTTGAATCGGTTTTAACGGGGAATCAGGGATGCGGGCGCCGCGGTCTCGCGTTGCGCCCTTGGTTTTTGTAATTATATTGGCGAATATTCAATAATGAACGGGGAATGAGAATTTCCCGATTATGAAATTCGTGCGCGGCCTAGCTGTCGAGCACGGAAAGATTTTCCGGCAATGTTTGCTTGAACATTGCGAGAATCCTGCGCGCCGCCTTCGGCGGCAACTCGATCGCATGTCGCACCGCCGCGGCGATCAACACCATCGTCAATTCCGAGAACGCCGCCAACTGCACGTCGGGCACCGCCGGTGCGAGTTCCCGCAGCGCATCCGCCAACAGCCCCGCCAGAAACTCGCCGTCCGCCCGGTCGAGCGCCTGCAGTGCGCGGTCGGCCTGCGTGGCCCGCCAGATGTCGCGCATCAGCGGCTCGTCGACGAACATCCGGTAATAGCTGTCCGTGATGCGGGCGAGCGTGGCGTGCAGGTCGTCGAGCGACTTCATCGCGGCGAGATCGCGCCGCACGCAGTCGTGTCCGGCTTCGTTGTAGCGCTCCGCGAGCGTGCCGATCACGGCCGCCTTGTCCGGGAAGTACTGGTACAGCGAACCGAACGAGATGCCCGTGCGCTCGACGATGTCGCTCATCCGGAACGCGTCGCAGCCTTTCTCGATCATCACCTCCGACGCGCTCGCGAGAATGCGCTCGAACCGCTCACGGCTGCGTTGCTGCGTTGGTACCAGCCGCGCGCGCGCCGGGGTATCCGATGCCGCCGCGTCGGGCTCGTCGTTTTGCCCCGATTTTTGTCGGCCCATGCCGCCTCCAGAAAAACTTGACGTTGCTAATGCGAGAGTCTATCGTGTTTTCAAAACGCGAGATATTCTCGCATTTTTGTCAAAGGAGACGGTCATGTCGGCACTTCCCACCCTCATCGTCGGCGGTTCGGGCAAGACGGGCGCCCGCGTCGATGCACGGCTGCGCGCGCGCGGCATCGCGACGCGACCCGTGTCGCGCACGTCGGCCGTCCGCTTCGACTGGATGGCGCCCGAGACGTGGCCCGCCGCGCTCGCGGGCGTGTCGGCCGCGTACGTGACCTACCAGCCCGATCTGGCGGTCGTGGGCGCGGTGGAGGCGATCGCCGCGTTCGCGCGGCTGGCGCGGGAAAGCGGTCTCGAGCGCGTCGTGCTGCTGTCCGGGCGCGGCGAGCCGCGCGCGCAGGCGGCGGAGGCTGCGCTGCAGGCGTCGGGCGTGGGCTGGGGCGTGGTGCGCGCGAGCTGGTTCAACCAGAACTTCTCCGAGGGCTACCTGATCGACGGCGTGCTGGCCGGCGAAGTCGCGCTGCCGGCCGGCGCGGTGCGCGAGCCGTTTGTCGATGCGGACGACATCGCGGACGTGGCGGTGGCCGCGCTCACCGATGCGCGCTTCGCGAACCGCGTGATCGAGGTCACGGGCCCGCGCGCGCTGACGTTCGCCGAAGCGGTCGGCGAAATCGCGCGGGCCGCCGGCCGGCCGGTCGTCTATCGCGAGATTCCGGCCGATGCGTTCGCGGCCGGATTGCGCGAGGCCGGCGTACCGGAGCCGGTCGTCGCGCTGCTCGACGATCTGTTCGGCGTGGTGCTCGACGGGCGCAACAGCGCGGTGACGCACGGCATCGAAGCGACGCTCGGGCGGCCGGCACGCGACTTCGCCGACTATGCGCGCGCGACGGCCGCGACCGGCGTGTGGAGCGCACGATCATGATCGCGTTCGTGACGCCCGTCTTGCTGTGGGGCTCGGCCATCGGCTGCGGGCTGATGGCCGGCGTGTATTTCGCGTTTTCGACGTTCGTGATGACGTCGCTCGGGCGGATCGCGCCGCATGCCGGCGTGGCCGCGATGAACGCGATCAACGTCGACATCGTGCGTTCGCCGTTCATGCCGCTGTTCCTCGTCACGACGCTGATGGCGCTGGCCCTGGTCGTGATCGCGCTGCTCGATCGCGGCCAGCCGGGGGCGATGGCGGCGCTCGCGGGCGGCGTGCTGTACGTGTTCGGCATGTTCGCGGTGACGATGGCCGTCAACGTGCCGCTCAACGATGCGCTCGCCGCGGCCGATCCGTCGACCGCGCACGGCGCCGCGCTGTGGACGCGTTACATGCACGACTGGACGAGGTGGAATCACGTGCGCACGGTCGCGTCGGCCGCCGCGTGCGTGTTCTTCATCGTGGGGATCGCGGCGCGGTAGCGCCCCCCGTCGCGCACGGCCGCGCGCTACGCGCTACGCGTAAAACGCCGACGGCGACACGCCGAAATGCCGCTTGAACATCGCCGAGAACGCGCTCTGGCTGCTGTAGCCGTGATCCATCGCGACGGTCAGCACCTTCTCGCCGTGCGCGAGGCGCTTGAGCGCGAGCAGCAGCCGCGCCTGCTCCCGCCAGCGGCGGAAGCTGAGCCCCGTCTCGCGCCGGAACGCGCGATGCAGCGTACGGACCGACAGGCCGAGCCGGTCTGCCCATTCGGCGATCGTGCGCGGATCGTCAGGCGCGGCGATGAGCGAGTCGCAGATCGTCCGCAGCCGTGCGTCGTGCGGCCACGGCAGGTACAGCGGCAGCAGCGGCGCGACCGTCACCTCGGCGAGCAGCAGGTGCATCAGGTGATCGTGGCGCGAGCCCGGCGCGTAGTCGAGCGGCACGTCGACCGCGGCGAGGATCAGCTCGCGCAGCAGCGGATGCACTTCCACCACGCAACTGCGCGCGGGCAGGTGCTCGACCGTGCCCGGTTCGACGAACACGGTGCGCATCTGCACGTCGCCGCTCATCTGCACCGTGTGGTCGAGGCCGGCTTCGAGCCACACGCCGCGCGTGGGCGGCACGACCCACGATGCGCCCTCGGACTGCACGTGCATCACGCCCTCGATCGCATAGAGCAGTTGTGCGCGGCGATGGCAGTGCGTCGGTATCGACGTGCCGTGCGGGTACGCCGCCGCCATCGCCGACACGGGCATCGGCGTCGATTCGTAGCGCAGGTGCGCAAGCGGCGGGGTGGGCTCGAGTGTCCGATTGGCGACAAGTCCTGACATTTTGGCGTGAGACAGGCAGTTGGGCGGGCGGGCACGATGGCGTTCCGATTCACGCCCGCACCCTGCCACGATATTAATCCGTCAAACGCGATGAACAAGCCTCCTTTTCTGTTTCCCTTCTGCGCGATCGCGCTGTGGGCCGGCAACGTGGTCGTGTCGAAGCTGTCGGCATCGACGATCGACCCGTCGGCGATCACGTTCTACCGGCTGCTGCTCGCCGTCGCGCTGATGAGCGTGTTCACGCTGCGCCCCGCGTGGCGCAACCGCGCGGCGCTCGTCGCGCACCTGCCGAAGCTCGCGGTGCTCGGTTTTCTCGCGATGGCGCTGTTCCAGAGCCTGTCCTACGAGGCCGCGAAAACGACGAGCGCGACCAACATGGCGATCATCACGGCGCTCGTGCCGCTGATGACGATGGCGCTCAGCTCGCTGCTGCTCGGCGATCCGCCGGGGGCCGGCATGATCGGCGGCGGGGTGCTGTCGCTCGCGGGCGTCGTCTACCTGATCGCCGAGGGGCACCCGACGACGATCGCCGCGCGCGGCGTGCATGCGGGCGACCTGCTGATGCTGGCCGCGTCGGCCGCGTATGCGCTGTACGGCGTGCTGCTCAAGCGCTGGCGCATCGGCGTGCTGCCGGCGTGGCAGTCGACCTACGTGCAGGCGCTCGCCGCGCTCGTCTTCATGGTGCCGATGCTGCTGCGCTTGCCCCCGCAGGCGGCGTGGCCGACCCGCGCGAGCGTGCCGCTGATCCTGTATGCCGGTGTGCTGGCGTCGGTCGTGCTGCCGTACCTGTGGATGCAGGGCGTGCGGCTGCTCGGCCCGAGCCGCTGCGCGATGTTCATGAACCTGCTGCCGGTGATGACGGCCGGCGGCGCGATCGTGCTGCTCGGCGAATCGTTGCGGCTGTATCACCTGATCGGCGGCGGCGTCGCGCTCGTCGGCGTGGCGATCGCGCAGCGGTTCCCGTTCCACGCGAGTGCGTCGCAGGGAGTACGGCAATGAGCGGCGACCGCGACATGCAGAACCTGATGGCGGCGCTGCCGGACGCGCGCGCATCCGTCGACGGTCCGGCGCTCGCGCATCAGCTCGAACGGATCGCGACCGCGCTCGAGGCACTCGCGGGCACCGGCCGGCCGGCGGCCGTCGATTTCGACGCGGCCGTCGCGTTCCGCTGGCGCGGTTTCGACGGCGGGCCGCGCACGGCGCCGCTCGAACCGGTCGCGGCGCCCGCGCTGATAACGTTCGATGCGCTGCGCAACGTCGAGCGTCAGGTGGCGATCGTCGAACGGAACACGCGGCAGTTCGTGCGCGGGTTCGCGGCCAATCACGTGCTGTTGACCGGCGCGCGCGGCACCGGGAAGTCGTCGATCGTGAAAGCGTGCCTGCACGCGTTCGCGCCGCACGGGCTGCGGCTGATCGAGGTCGGCAAGGAGCGGCTGAGCGACCTGCCGGCGATCGTCGAGCTGGTGCGTGCGCGGCCCGAGCGGTACATCGTGTTCTGCGACGACCTGTCGTTCGAGGCCGGCGAGACCGGTTACAAGGAGCTCAAGACAGTGCTCGACGGCTCGGTCGCGAGCGACCTGTCGAACGTGCTCGTGTACGCGACGTCGAATCGCCGCCACCTGATGCCCGAGCAGGCGAGCGACAACGCGAACGTGTCGCGCGCGGAGAACGGCGAGCTGCATCCGGGCGACGCGGTCGAGGAGCGGATTTCGTTGTCCGAGCGCTTCGGGATCTGGGTGACGTTCTACGGGTTCACGCAGGATGCGTACCTGGCCGTCGTCGAAAGCCGGCTCGGCGAAGCCGGGTTCGATGCGGAGCAGATCCGCGCGGCGCGCGAACCGGCGCTGCAGTGGGCGCTGGAACGCGGTGCGCGGTCGGGGCGGATTGCCGGGCAGTTCGTGCGGGATTACCTCGGGCGGCTGGCGGACGAACGCGACGCGGACGAACCCGCGCACGCGCGGCGCGCGGGTTGAGCGGGGCGTTACAGCACCCGCTCCGACAACACGCGGAACGCAACATCCGGCACGACGAAGCACAGCGGTTCGCCGGTCGCGCCGATCCGCGCGAGGAAGGCGCCGCCGCCGACCGGTTCGACCGGTTTCAGCGGCCGGACCGCATCGATGTCGATCGGCAGGTCGATCGACGCATGGGCGAGGCCGTCGCAGTCCGCGACATGCGCGACGGCCGCGTGCTGCAGCGACAGGTAGGCGACGGCGTCGCGCCAGCTTCCGAAGAACGGCGCGAACGCGGCGGGTAGCGTGTCGTCGTTCGACACGGCCGCCGAGCAGTGGAAATCGGGCGCGCTCCCGGCCCCGCCTGACAGCAGCGTTCGATAACGTCCGTCCTGCACGGCATGGGTGAAGCGCGCGGCGAGATGCGACGGCAGCGCGTCGCTGAAGAGCCGGCTGCCGAGCGCATAGAGCGGATGATCGAACACGTTCTTCACGAACAGCACCGTGCGATCGGCCGGCACGCCACCCGGCAGCGCATCGACGTAAAGCCGCCAGTTGCTTTGCAGCGGCGACGGGAACACGCGTCGCAGCGGGCCCGCGATACGCGGGCCGAAATGGCGGTGCGCATAGGTGAGGATCGTGAACGGCGTGCGGCCGTCGCGGCTCGCGAGCGTGACGCCGCGCGGCACCAGGTGCGCGACGGCGGCGACATCGACGAGCCAGGTGAAGTACACGACGTTCTCGACTTCGCTCGCGAGTTGCAGGAACGGCAGCCGCGACAGCAGCGCGCGGCGTGCGCGCAGCAGCGGGCGGCTCGCGACGAGCCGGTTGGCGAGGCGGCCGACGGGGCCGGCGGACGGGTAAACGAAGGCGTTGTCTTGGCGCATGACCGGCATTGTGCCGATGTCGCGGAGCGGGCGGAAGAGGCGCCTTCGTCGAAACTGTCGGTGCCAGCCTTCGCCGATCGGAGATCATGCCCTCGACGGCCGGTTCAAGGTCGAGCGGTCACGGCCTCGAGCGCAACGTCACGTCGGCATTCGGTGTCGCGCCAACCTTTTCCAGTGCGGCAACCGCGGCGTCGTTGCCTTGCAGGATCGCGTTCTGCAGTGCGGTGCGGCCGAGCGCATCGACGTGATCGGGGTTCGCGCCATGTGCGACGAGTACCGGCAGCATGTCGAGGCGGCCGAACAGCGCGGCGAACGACAGCGCCGTTTCGCCGGCGTGATTGGTCTGGTCGATTGGGCAGTGCGCATCGGCCAGCCGTTTCGCGATCGCGGTCTCGCCCTTGAACAGCGCGCCCATCAGGGCCGTGTTGCCGTGACGATCGCCGAGACACGGGTTCGCGCCGTTGCGCAGCAGATAGTCGAGCGTTGCAGGCTGGTCGCGATAGGCGGCCAGGATGACCGCCGTATAACCTTCGCGTGTCGTCGCGTCGATCGGGTAGCGCGCGTCGACGAGTGCCTGCAGGATGTCGATGCGACCGAGGCGCGCGGCGGCAAACCATGCGTCGTCGTAGCGGCGCAGGTCGGCGTGCGCATCGGGGTGCGGCACGGCCGCGGGCGGCGCGGTTTGTGCGCAGGCCGCGAGCACGGCGGCTCCGGCGATCGCGAGCGCGCGGGAGAGGGCGGTTCGGAGTCGATTCTTCATCAGCAATGCGCGCCGCGCGTGGCCGCGCGGCGCAATCGGATCGATGGGTCGGGACGCGAAGACCGCACCGGCAGCCTTCGCGGGATTGCCCGATCAGTTCTCGACGAGTTTGTCGGCGAGCGATTTCACGCGGGTCAGGTCGGCGTGCGTGGCACGCGCCAGGCGTGTCCCGTAGTCCGCATCGGCCTTGTAGAAGTACGACAGCATCGCGTACTTGTTCGCGTCGTTCGTCACGTGGTTCAGGTCACCCGACAACGCGGTCACCAGATCCTGCCGCTCCTGCGCGGGCAGCATGCGGTAGTACTCGCCCGCCTGCCGGAAGTTCAGCGTCTTGCGGATCGCGGCTTGTTGCGTCGTGCCGGCAAGCGGCGTCTGGACCGACTTGTACCGCGGGTCCTGCGCGAGTTCGTTCAGCGCCGACGGCTCGTAGTTCACTTCGCCCTTGCGGTCGCCGAAGTTCATCGCGCCGTCCTGGTTGTTGTTCGTGACGGGCACGCGCGGACGGTTGATCGGCAACTGGTTGAAGTTCGCGCCGAGGCGGTACATCTGCGTATCGGCGTACGAGAACATCCGGCCCTGCAGCATCCGGTCTTCCGACGGCTCGATGCCCGGCACCATCCGCGACGGGGCAAAGGCGGATTCCTCGGTCGACTCGAAGTAGTTGTCCGGCACGCGGTTCAGCGTCAGCGTGCCGATCTTGCGCTCCGGCACGCCGGTCCATACCTTGGTGTCGTCGAGCGGGTTGAAGTCGAACGCGTCGAGCTCGGACGGCTTCAGCACCTGGATGTAGAGGTCCCACTTCGGTGCGTTGCCCGCCTTCAGCGCGCCGTACAGGTCGTTCGTCATCAGGTTCCAGTCGGCGCCGATCGAGCCCGGAATGTCCTTCGGGCGCAGCCCGTGCATCCCTTGCGCGCTTTTCCAGTGGAACTTCACGTACGTGTATTTGCCGTCGGCGTTGACGAACTTGAATGCGTGCACGCCGTATCCGTCCATGTTCCGGTACGAATCGGGCATGCCCTCGATCGAGTACAGCCGGGTCAGCATGCTGGTTGCTTCGGGCGCGTGCGCGAAGAAATCGAACGCGAGGTTCGCATCCTGCACACCGGTGACCGCGCTCGGCTTGTTCGCGTGGACGAAGTCAGGGAACTTGATCGCGTCGCGGATGAAGAAGATCGGCAGGTTGATCCCGACCAGATCCCAGTTGCCCTGTTCCGTATAGAACTTCACGGCGAACCCGCGCGGATCGCGCGCCTGCTCGGGCGAGCCGCGATAACCCATCACGGTCGAGAAGCGGACGAATACGGGCGTTTTCGTGCCGGGCGTGAAGACCTTGGCCGTCGTCAGGTCGCTGATGTCGGCGCTCGGCACGAATTCGCCGAACGCACCGGTGCCGCGGGCATGCACGACACGCTCGGGGATGCGTTCGCGATCGAAGCGCTGGAGTTTTTCGATGAGATGCGAGTCTTGCAGGAGCACCGGCCCGTTCGGCCCGGCTGTCTGCGAATTCTGGTTGTCGCCGACGGGCGAGCCGTTGTCGCGCGTCAGTTCGGCAGCGTGTGAGGAAGAGGCCAATGCGACGCAGGCCGCGGCAATCATGCTCTGCAAGAAGCGATTCGCGGTGTTTGACATATCGATGAGGTTCCTTGGATGAAATTCGGGGGAAGACCCCGCCGAACTGTAGTCTCGTCGACATGCGCGATGCCAATTGAATCTCTCTAATTGAGTGATAGGTGATCGTTGTTTGTCGCAGATGATTCGGCTAACTAAGTTATTTTATGGCCGGCCGCCGGGCAGCTGGACAACGCGATACGGGCCACGGATGCTCTATCGATCTGAAGCCGTTCGGTACATGCATGGAACCGGATCGACGACGCGACGACCATGCCGACTGCAAAGCCGCTGAAGAGGATCGACAACGCGCGCGGTAGCAGCGGCGGCGCGAGGTGCACCACCGCAGCCGTCGGTAGCCCGCGTCGTCAATACGCCGATTCGACGCCGCCCTGATCGGTGACGATCGCCACCCCCGAACTCGTGCCGAGCCGCGTCGCGCCGGCCTCGATCATCGCCAGCGCGGCCGCGCGGTCGCGCACGCCGCCCGATGCCTTCACGCCGAGCACGGGGCCGACCGTGCGGCGCATCAGCGCGACATCCGCGAGCGTCGCGCCGCCGTGGCCGAACCCGGTCGACGTCTTCACGAACGCGACGCCGAGGTCGCGGCACATCTCGCACACGCGCACCTTCTCGTCGTCGGTCAGCAGCCCCGTTTCGAGGATCACCTTGAGCGGCACCGCACCGCAGGCACGGTGCACGGCTTCGATGTCGGCCTTCACGTCGTCGGCGCGGCCGCTCTTCAGCGCGCCGATGTTGATCACCATGTCGATCTCGCCGGCGCCCGCCGCGATCGCGGCGGTGGCTTCGAATGCCTTGGCGGCCGACAGCCCCGCGCCGAGCGGAAAACCCACCACGGCGCAGACGAGCACGCCGGTATCGGCCAGCTCGCGCGCGGCGAGCGGCACGTTCGCCGAATTCACGCAGACCGAGTAAAAGCGATGCTCGGCCGCCTGGCGGCAGAGGTCGCGGATCTGCGCGTCGCTCGCGTCGGGCGCGAGCAGCGTGTGATCGATGGTTTGAGCGAGTTGGGCGTTGGAAAGCGGCATGTTTCAGGACTCCACGGATCGTGTGCCGGAAGGGCACACGGAAAGTTGATGTTTTCACATCGGTTTGTTACAAATACGACATTCCGGCCGGGCCCGCGCGCCCGGCACGACAAGCGACGGACGCGGCGCGCACGCAGGATACTGGCATGGAAACGAAGAAGGGCGAACGAATCAAGACGCTGATGAACGTGCTGCAAGGGCAGAACGCGATTCATCTGAAGGAAGTCGCCGAGCTGTTCGGCGTATCGGAAATGACGATCCGCCGCGATCTCGCGGACAACCCGCACGGCCTCAGCCTGATCGGCGGCTACGTGACCCGCCACTTCGCCGCGCAGCGCAGCGACATCGGCGAGTACGTGGTCAGTGCCGAGAACAACCGGCAGACCGAGGAGAAGCGCCGCATCGGCAAGCTGGCCGCGCAGTTCGTGACGACCGGCGACACGATCTTCGTCGACTGCGGCTCGACCACGCCGTTCGTCGTCGACTTCATTCCGGACGACCTCGAATTCACCGCCGTCTGCAATTCGCTGAACGTGTTCGCGAAGCTGCAGCAGAAGCCGCATTGCAGCGTGATCCTGTGCGGCGGTGCGTACCATCGCAAGAACATGGTGTTCGAGTCGGTGGCCGAGACGGGCATTCTCGATACGGTGCGCGTGTCGAAGGCGTTCATCTCGGCGGCCGGCGTGAGCGACCGCTGCGGCGTGACCTGCTTCAACTTCCACGAAGTCGACGCGAAAAAGAAGGTGATGGAACGCGCGCAGAACCGCTTCCTGCTCGTCGACCACACGAAGTTCGACGAAGTGCGCGCGGCCTATTTCGCCGAGCTGACCGACTTCAACTACGTGATCTCGGACGGGCAACTGAGCGGCCGCTACGAAACGACGATCCGCGAACACGGGATCGCGCTCGTGACCTGACGCCGCGCGGGCGGGCATCGCGCTTTGCATCGCCTCAGGCATGGCGGGCTTCCGCCGCGCTCAGGTAGCCGGTGACGACCTCGAAGCGGCGCGTCGCGCCCGGCGCGAGTGTCGCGACATGGCCCTTGCGGCGTTCGGCCTGATAACCCTCCGGCTCGCAGGTCGACGGCAGCGCGAATGCGGCGACCTGCTGGTCCGCGTTGTGCAGGATCCACCGCGTCGCGTGCGGGAATTGCTCGGGGCGGTACGCGGTGTGGAATGCGCCGCCGTCCGGATGCGCGAGCCGGAAATGCGCGACGCCGCCGGCATCCGTTTCCGCCTCGTTCATGAAGAACACGATCTCCGGGTCGTACAGCGCGGGCGCATCGAGCGTGTGAAGCCGTTGCGGTTCGCGCGCGAGCGTGGCCGTGTAGTCGCGCCATGCGGCGGTCGGCTTCACGTGCGCGGGCACGCTGTCGCGCAGCCGCAGCCCGTTGTGCGGCAGCGACTGCACGAAACGGCCGCCGGGCACGTACGCGTAGTTCAGGTGCGCCATGTACATCAGGTCCATCGGCGCGCCGCCGAGATTCGTCACGTCCATCGAGATCGTCATCTGTGCGTCGTGCTCCATGAGCCGCACCGACGGACGCGCCATGTAGTGGCTGCCGAAACCCTGCACGTATTCGTACTCGCCGGTCACTTCGACGAACGCACCGCGCGCGTCCGCGCCGACGACCAGGCTCGCGCGGTCCATCGGCGCGCACGGCATCTCGCCGTGCAGCGCGTGCGTGTCGTCCGGCCCCGGGCAGCCGTTGCGCAGCAGCCCGCTGTGGAACATGAAGCAGCCGTAGGTATCGATGATCGAAGCCGCGCGTTTCGGTTGCCGGAACATGTGCTTCATCGTCAGGTCGCGGCCGTCGAACGCGGCGGCCCAGATCATCTGGCCGAGATACGGCAGCACGACGAGATGGCCGCGCCGGTTCTCGAGCTTCAGCGCCTCGACGCCGGACGGATACGCGAACGCGGTGACGGTCAGGCCGTCGGTGCGGTACAGCGTGCGCGGCGTGTCGCGGAAGTCGTCGCGCCGCAGTTCGATCTCGCCTCGCATGCTCATGCTCCCGACGTGTTGCGCGTCGCGGCGTAGCGCGCGGCTGCGTGGCCGTCGGCGGTTGCGTCGGGCGTCGCGGCCGGCAGGTGGCGCAGGCAGTAGAAGCCGTAGTAGACGATCACGACGAAGCAGGCGAGCGGCACGACGAACGCGAGCTGCATGTTGCCGCCCGTGTGGTCGGAGATCAGCCCCTGGATCAGCGGCACGACCGCGCCGCCGACGATGCTCATCACGAGGATCGAGCCGCCGTATTCGGTGTCCTTGCCGAGCCCGTCGATCGTGAGGCCATAGATGGTCGGCCAGCACGGGCCGAGGAACACGCTCACGCCCACGGCCGCATAGACGGCCGTGATGTTGTGCACGCTGATCGTATACGCGAGCAGCGCGATGCACAGGATGCCGTAGACGATCAGCACCTTGGCCGGACCGACGCGCTTCATCACGAGCGTGGCGACCAGCTTGCCGACAAAGAACGCGAAGAACGTCGCGAGCAGGTAGTGCGACGCGCCGCGCTCGGTGAGGCCGCCGATCTGCATCGCGAGCCGGATCGTGAAGCTCCACACGCCCACCTGCGCGCCGACGTACAGGAACTGCGCGACGACGCCCGCGACGAAGCGCCGGTTGCCGAACAGGCGTGCGAGCGTGCCGCGCGCGTCGATCCGGTGCGTGGCTGCGCCGGGGCCGTTGCCCTTGCAGGCCGGGTACGGCGTGAGCGCGAACACGATGAACACGGCGACGAGCACGACGATCAGCCACTTGTACGGCTCGAGCGTGGCCTGGATCATCGCGAGCTGGTGCACGTGGGCTTCGGCCGCCGACATCGCGGCAAGCTGCGCGTGCGACGCATCGCCTTCCTTGAAGATCAGGAAGCTGCCCATGTAGACGCCGGCCATCGCGCCGAACGGATAGAACGTCTGCGAGATGTTCAGCCGCCGCGTGCTGGTTTCGCGCGGGCCCATCAGCGTCGAATACGAGTTCGACGCGGTTTCGAGGAACGACAGGCCCGCCGCGATCACGAACAGCGCGACGAGGAACATCCCGTACTTCGCCATCGACGCGGCCGGGAAGAACAGCAGGCAGCCGGTCGTGTAGAGCAGCAGGCCGACCAGGATCGTCGTCTTGTAGCTGAACTTCTTCACGACGGTCGCGGCCGGAATGGCAAGGAAGAAGTAGCCGAGATAAAACGCGGACTGCACGAACGCCGATTCGAAATCGGACAGGAAGAACGACTTCTTGAACTGCGCGATCAGCACGTCGTTCAGGTTCGCGGCGGTGCCCCACAGCGCGAACAGGCAGCACAGCAGCGTGAAGGCGAAGAGCGGCGTGCGGTTCAGGTAATAGCCGTCGGGTGTGTGTTCGATTCTGGCTCGGCCCATGGGTGTCTCCTTCCTGGTTGTCTCGTCGATAAAGGCGCCGTTCAGATGCCGGCGACGCGGAGGAAGCGTTCGAACGTCGCGGTGTCGGCGTACGACTTCTGCGTGCCGAGGCCCGTGACCGAATGCGCGGCGTACGCGGACGCGTAACGCATCGCGTCGAGCGCGTTGCGCGATGCGGCGTAGCAGCGCGCGAAGCAGCCGATGTATGCGTCGCCGGCGCCCGTCGTGTCGCGCGCGTCGACCGGCACGCCGGGCACGTGCCGCACGCCGTCGCGCGAGACCAGCAGCGAACCGTCGCTGCCGAGCGTGACGAGCACGTGCTTCAGCCCGCGCGCGACCAGCGCTTCGGCGGCGCGTGCCGCGGTGTCGCGCGAATCGACCGGCATGCCCGACACGATCGCGAGCTCGGTTTCGTTCGGCACGAAGAATTCGACGGTGCGGATCCGCTCGAAATCGAGATCGGCGACCGCGGGCGCGGGGTTCAGCAGCACCGGAATGCCGTGGCGTGCGCCGAATTCGATCGCGTGATAGACGGTGTCGAGCTCGATCTCGAGTTGCAGCACGATCAGTGCGCATTCGGCGAGCTGCGGCGCGGCCGCGTCGATGTCGGCCGGCGTCAGGTGGCGGTTGGCGCCCTTGACGATCAGGATGCTGTTGCTCGAATCGGGCTCGACGAAGATCGGCGCGACGCCGCTCGGCGCGCCGGCGACCTTGCGCACGTGCGTGGTGTCGATGCCTTCGCGCGTGAAGTTGCGGATCGTGTTGTCGGCGAACACGTCGTCGCCGACCTTCGTGACCATCACGACGCGCGCGCCGAGGCGGGCGGCCGCGACCGCCTGGTTCGCGCCCTTGCCGCCGCAGCCCAGTTCGAAATTCGGCGCCTCGAGCGTTTCGCCCCGGGCGGGCATGCGTGCGACGTAGGTCACGAGGTCGACCATGTTGCTGCCGATAACGGCGATTGTCTCCATCTGCGTCTCTTCCTTGGTATGGGGTGCGCCGCGCGGGTGGTGGGCGGCGGCATGCACGATGTGATAATAAAATCACATTGATTGTGAAAATGCAATCACATGATGTTCGAAGGGTTACGCCCGACGCGCGATGTGGATGGGGTGGCTTCCCGGGGAAATCGACGTGTTGGCCGGTTTTGCCGTCGGATGTCGGATGAATTCGACGCGGCAGGGCCCCGCGCCGCGGAGCACCGCAGCAGGAATGCCGTTCGGGTGTGGGGAGGGTCGCCGGGCGTGACGGGCCGGCTCGACCGATCCGGCGGCGGCGAGGCGGGCGCTTTCGCGTGTTCTTGCCCGGCGCTTACGCGTACTCGGCGATCAGCGTATCGAGATTGCGCTGCGCGAGCGGTGTGAGCGGCGCGAATTCCGCCGATTGAAACAGCGGAACCTGCGCGCGCAGATGTTCGAGCGCCTGCTTGCGGCCCTCGCGGAATGCAGCCGACGGCGCATCGGGATCCTGCGCCCACTCGCATGCGATTGCGCGATCGTATTCGCGCAGTCGATCGGGCGCGGCCGCGAGGATCGCGAGATCCGCGTCGAGAAAAATCCGCCCGGCACGCTGCACGTCCGGGGCGGACGCGAACGCATCGGGCAGCCGGTGCGACTTCGTCGCGAGTACGAGATCGTGCGCAACGGACACATGCGATGCGTGCGCACGCAACCAGGATGCGCTGCAGTGTGCGTTCGTGACCTGCACGAGCCATTGCGCGCTGCGTGCTTCGTTGTCCGCATGATCCGGCAGGGTCGTCGCATACACGAAGTCGTGCGCCCATACCGCAAGCTCGATCACCGGCCACAGCGGTTCCGCGCGATACGGTGCGAGATGCGCGAACAGCTCGGCCAGGTGCGCGAGCGTGTGGTAGTGGCGTTGCGGCTCGCCATACGCGTGCTCGACGAGCGGCCAGACGGCGGCCGTGCCGAAGCAGGCATCGCAGGAGGCGTGCAGCGTGCGGACGAGGTCGGGGGCGAGGGCGTTCATGAGCGGCGATCGGCTCGGGCTGGCGATGTGCGCAGCATAACAAACGCGGCGGCGTGTGCAGTGCTTGCTGCGTTTCGATCCGGCGATAGCCGCGGATCTTGTCGACGGCATATCGCGGCGTGGCGGGCGGGGCGGCCGCACCGCATTTCCGATCTGGCGGTGGCCGGACGGTGGCGGCCGGTTCGTCATCGCAACGGGTTGCCCGCGCGCAGCGCGATGCTGACGATCGCGGCGATATTTCCGCCCGGCGCGTCTACACGTTGACGACGCCGCGCCCGAGTTCGATCACGCGCCCGCCGACACCGATCTTGCCGTTTGCACTGACCGACAATCGCAGCAGGCAAGGCCGACCGACGGCTTCCCCCTGCTCGACATGAAACGCGGCGGGCAGGTCGCGGTTCATCGCCAGCAGCCACCCGCCCAGGTTCGCGCAGGCCGATCCCGTCCCCGGGTCTTCCGACACGCTGCCTTGTTTCACGAAGAAGTAACGCGACACCACCGTGCCCGGCCGCTCGGCGTCGAACGCGAATACATACGCGGTCTTGCGGCCGAGGCTGCTGGTCGGCCAGATGCCGATGCCCGCGCTGTCGGGCTGCGCGCGGCGCACGGTGGCGGGGTCCTTCAGCGCGACGAGCAACTGGTCGGCGCCGGTATCGATCCAGACCGGCGGGGCGAGCAGGTCGTCTTCCGTCAGCCCCAGCAGGGCCGCCGTCCGGGCATCGGACAACTCGCAAGCCGCCGTCTTCGGCATGCCGGCATGCGGCGCGGTAAACGTCCACACATCGTCGTGCGCGCCGACGTCGACCACGCCGGCCTTGAACTCGAGCGCGAGTTCGTTGCCCGCGCCCAGAAGGTCGCGCACGACATGCGCGGTGCCGAGCGTCGGATGGCCGGCAAAGGCCATCTCGTAGCCCGGCGTGAAGATGCGAACCCGCGCATGCGCGCGCTCCGACGGCAGCACGAAGGTCGTTTCGGACAGGTTGAACTGCACGGCGAGCGCCTGCATGGTCGCGTCGTCCATGCCGCGCGCATCCTCGAATACGCAAAGCGGGTTGCCGCCGAACGTCGATTCGGCGAATACGTTCAGCAGGCGGAAGGCATAGGCGGTCATTGGACGCTCGCGTCAGTGTGGTGATTCACGTACCTGGGTGGAGTGCGCGCGGCGCGATGCGCGGGCAGCCGTGCAGGGTCGCATGGGTCAGCTCGCCTTGTCGAGCGGCGCAAGCATCGCCTGCATGTCGGGATGCTTCAGGACTTTCCGGTACTCCGCCGGGCTCATTGCGTCGATCAACACGCGCCCGCTCACGTCCGCCTTGATGTACTCGACCGCGAGCAGCGCAATGACCGGGTTGGTCGTCAAGGTGGCGTGATCGGGTGAATGATCGCCGAATTCCGCCACCACGGCCTCGGTGTTGTCCGCCACGGCGACGGCGAGCCGGCGGCCGGACAGCCTGAGCCGCGCGCTGGCGCCGCATTTGGCCATGTCGTAGTGGCGCGGCCCGTTGAGCGTGCGATTGCCGTAAATCGCCACGTGCGTGTCGACGCCGCGTGCCGCGGCGGCCTCGAGCAGCGGCCCGAGGTCGTCGATCTCTTCGTCCCAGACGCCCGCGAAGATCTGCGTTTTCGCGTTGACGATGACGCGCGCGAAGGCGCTGGCGATCGCTTCCCGCCCGCTCAGCGACCAGACGAGCCCCGGCTCCTGTTGAACCGGCAGCCGGTCGAGCGCGCCCGCGGCCGTTTCGAGATCCGCATTGAAGCGCTTGCGCAAATCCTCGAGCAACGATCGGTGGGGCACGGCCGCATAGCGGACGGGCTCGGAACGGTTGACGAGCACCGCACCGCGCGCCTCCAGACGCCCCAGCGTTTCATAGATCTTCGAAGGCGGCATGCCGGCGCGCCGGCCGACTTCCGCCCCCGTCAGCGCGGCCTGCCCGACGAGGGCTGCGTAGGCCTGCGCTTCGTACTGGGTGAATCCAAGCCGGATCAACGACGTGATCAGCTCCGTGTTTTCGCTCATGTGTATCGGCTCCGGCTCTTGCGCCCACGGCGACTTGCATGGGCCTGCTTGATTAACTACTTGAGTAGTATACAATCGCTCGAACTTACTACCCAAGTAGTAGGCGATGCTTCTCAACCTGACTGGAGAGATCTTCAACATGCGAAAACGGATCAGCACCGGCTCCCCGTGGGAGCCCAAGGTCGGCTACTCGCGCGCGGTGGTCGTCGACAACACCATCTACATTTCGGGGACGGCCGGCAAAGGCGCGGACGTGTATGCGCAGACACGCGATGCGCTGGCGACGATCGACCGGGTGCTGGCGGACAGCGGGTTCTCGTTGTCCGACGTCGTCCAGAGCCGCCTGGTGGTCGCGGACTTCGACAACTGGGAAGCCGCCGCACGCGCGCACGGGGAGATCTACGGCGATATCCGGCCGGCGTTTTCGCTGGTGCATGCGCTTCCGTTCGTCGATCCGGAGATCCTGGTCGAAGTCGAGGCGATCGCGGTCAGGCCCGCGGCATGACCGTCGCCGGCAACCGCGGGCCGCTGTCCCGCACCGCGACGGCCGTGCTTGCGCTGGCGGCCGGCGTGGCGATCGCCAACGGCTATGCGTTGCAGCCGTCGCTGTCGGCGATCGCGAGCGAGTTCGGGGTGGCGGCGTCGCGCATGGCGGCGCTCGCCTCCGTGACGATGCTCGGTTATCTGGTCGGCCTCGCCGTGCTGGTGCCGCTGGTCGACCGCTTCAGCCCGCGCGTGCTCGTCTCGATGCAGATGGGCGCGCTCGCGTTGTTGCTCGCGTGCGCGTCGCTGTCGCCCGGGCCGCTCGTGCTCGATGCCGCGTTTTTTCTGGTGGGCGCGGCAACCACGGTCGCGGCGCAATGCAGCGCCGTCGCCGGAAAACACGCGGATCCGCAACGGCGCGGCGTGGCGATGGGGGCCGTGTCGGCGGGCATTTCCGCCGGGATCCTGCTGAGCCGTTTCGCGGGCGGCGTGTTGTCGCAATGGTGCGGATGGCGCGGCGCATTGCTCGTGCTGGCCGGATGCGTTGCGCTGGCCGCCGTCGGCGGTGCGGTGCTGTTGCCGGGCGGCCGGCCGGAGGGGCTGCCCGGCCGTGCAAACCCGATCGCCGCGATTCCGCGGTTGCTGCGCGACAGTGCGCCGTTGAGGCGTCGTACCTGCGCCGGCATGCTCTGGTTCTTCGCGTTCAACCTGGTCTGGGTGGGGCTCGCGCTTCGTCTGGCCGGGCCGCCGTATAACCTGGGTGCCGCCGCGATCGGTGCATACAGTCTCGCGGGCGTGCTGGGCCTCGGCGTGACGCGCGTTGCCGGAAAACTCGCCGATCGATTCGGCGATCGCGCGGTCATCCGGGGCGGCCTTGTCGTGGCGGCCGTGTCGACCTTGCTCCTTGCCGTTACGCTCGGTCGACCCGGATGGCTGGCTGTCGGGCTGGCGTTGTTCGATGCCGGTTGCTTTGCCGCGCAGGTCGCGAACCAGACGCGCGTCGTTGCGATTCAGCCGGCCCGCGCCGGGGCCTTGAGCGCAGCGTACCTGACGCTGTACTACGCGGCCGGTGCCGGCGGTGCCGTCGCGGCCGGGCTGCTCAACGCGCGGGTCGGGTGGGGCGCGATGATGATCGTGACGGCAGCGGCCATCGCGGCGGCCGGGTGGATCGGTACCGCATCGGCGCGCATCGATGCGCGGAGCGAGCCGACATCCGTCGCTTGAGCGAGGACGCGACGTGCGCGCGCGGTCGAACGGAGTCTCGCTTTTTCGTGCATGATCGGTTTCTCCGTTGATCGACGGCGATCGGGTTTCGGCATTCAATCATCCGCAACGCTGGCGGATATTTTTACGCCGGAGCAGACAGTCGCGCACCCGCGCGTGTCATTTGCGATCGCATGCGAACACCGGTTCATCGGATTGACCACAACGACGCCGCGCCCATGCAACCCGTGTCGGGTTCAGTGTCGTGCAGCGTGTGCAGGTGCCGCACGCAGGAGGCAGACATGGAACCAGACAGAGGCGTCGTGAACGCCGGCGCCGGGTTGGCAGGCGCGCACGCGGAAGCCGGCTCGCCGCAGGCCGCGTTGGAAGCGATCGTCCGTGGTGTCGAAGGTCACGGCATTCCTGCCGGCACCGACTGGCCGACGGCGAAGCAATTCCTCGCGGACAACGACGGACAGTGGAAATTCTCAGCGGTGCTGGTCGCGATCGTCGCGCGGCGCGAACCGACGATCCTGTTGACCCGGCGCGCGTCGAATCTCAGCGAATACTCGTCGCACGTGAGCTTTCCGGGCGGCCGCCCGGCGGAGGCCGACCGCGATATCGGCGCGACCGCGTTGCGCGAGGCGTTCGAAGAGATCCGCCTCGCGCCCGGCGCGGTCCGCGTGGTCGGCAGCTTGCCGATCCATAAAACCAGAAAGCGTCACCACGCGATCTTTCCCGTGATCGGCCTCGTGCCGGAAACGGCGACATGGGAGGCGGCGCCCGCGGAAGTCGCGGAAATCTTCGAGTTTCCGTTCGCCGCGCTGCTGAATCCGGATCTGCCGCGTCAGTACACGGACGGCGAACGCATGGGCGCGTGGTATTGGGCGGAGCAGGCGCAGGACATCTGGGGCGTGACGGCCTTCATCCTGAATTCGCTCGCGGGCCTGGCACGCGATGCCGCGCACGGCGAGCCGGCGCGCGGCGACTAGTTCATGCACCGGGCCTGCGTCCGGCAAGGGTGATTCATGGAGATCGCGGAAACGTTCGGCGACGAAGGATTCGACATCCCTCGCCGCTATTTTGCGGCCGTCGCGATTCTGGTCGGCGTATTCATGTCCGCGCTCGACAGCGCGATCGTCAATATCGCGCTGCCGACGATCTCGACCGACCTGCGCGTGAGCGCGGCGTCGGTCATCTGGGTCGCGAATGGCTATCAGGTGGCGAGTGCGGCGACGATGCTGACGTGCGCGTCGCTCGGCTCGAGAATCGGCGAGCGACGCTTTTACACGATCGGGCTGGTGTTGTTTACGTTCGCGTCGCTCGGCTGCGGGCTGGCGTCCACCTTCGGCGCGCTGGTGGCGATGCGGGTCCTGCAGGGCATCAGCTACGCGATCCTGATCAGCGTCGGCTACGGTCTCTACCGGGTGATTTTCCCGCCCGCCTCGCTCGGGACGATCTTCGGTGTCAATGCGCTGGTATTTGCGGTGGGGACCGCCGTCGGCCCTGCATTGGGCGGCTTGATCGTCTCGTGGGCATCGTGGCCCTGGCTGTTCTTCATCAACCTCCCGTTCGGGATCGCCGCGATCGCGTTCTCGTTCGTCGCGCTGGGAAAAGACACGCATCGGGAGCGCGGCTTCGACGTGCCGGGCGCGGTGACTTCCGCCGCGGCATTCGGCCTCCTTGCGCTCGCCGTCGACCAGATCGGGCGGTGGAGCAACCGTACCGTGCTCGTGCTTGCCGGCGCTGCGGCCGTGCTGATGCTGGCATTCTGCGTCGGGCAGGCCAGGGCGCGGCATCCGCTGTTGCCGCTGGACATTTTCCGGTCGCGCCGATACACGTTCGCGGTGCTGACGTCCGTGACGATGTTCGTGTCGCAGGGCATGGCGCTGGTCGCGTTGCCGTTCGTGCTGCAGCACACGTATGCGTACAGCGTGCTGAAATCGGCGCTGGTCTTTACGCCCTGGCCGATCGCGGTCGCGCTGTGCGCGCTGTTTGCCGGGCGACTGGCGAATCGTTTCAATGCGACGCAGCTGTCGAGTGTCGGCGTGCTGATGTTTTGTCTCGGGATCGGTTCGCTGATCCTGTTGCCCGCGCAACCATCCGTCGTGGATTTCCTGTGGCGCGTCGCACTGTGCGGCGTGGGGTACGGCTTCTTCCTGCCGCCGAACAACAAGGAGATGTTCGCCAACGCGGCGAAGAACCGCACGGCCACCGCTTCCGGCGTGCTGTCGACCGCGAGAACGACAGGTCAGTCCATCGGCGCCGCGCTGGTTGCCGTGGTGATCGCGCTCGTCAGCGGCGCGGGCGGAGGCGAGGGCGAGCGGCAATTTCCCGTCTACGTGTTCGCATTGGCCTGCGCGATCGCCGCGCTGTCGTTCTTCGCGAGCGTCGCGCGCATCTATCGGCAGCGGGGCTAGACGCGGTCGACGGAAATTGGCGCGCTGGCCTGGCGCGGTACCCGATTCAATGCGACGACACGAACACCGCATCGTCGAATGCCGCCGGAATGGCGAAGCTCTCGCGCATGCGCTGCGTTTCCTTCGCCGGTGTCAGGCCGAACAGGCGTTTGAATTCGCGGCTGAACTGCGACGGGCTCGTATAACCGACCGCGTAGCCGGCCGCCTCCGCCGTCAGGTCCTCGCGCACCATCAGCAACCGCGCCTGATGCAGGCGTGTCGACTTCAGGTACTGCATCGGCGATACCTGCGTGATTGCCTTGAAGTGGCTGTGAAAGCTCGGCACGCTCATGCCGGCTGCGTCGGCCAGTTGCGGCACGTCGAGCGGTTGCGCGTAATCGGCGTGAATCACGCGCAGCGACCGGCCGATCCGGCCGAACTGCCCGCGCATCGCCAGCGCGCTGCGCATCGCGCTGCCCTGCGCGCCGGTGAGCACGCGGAAATACAACTCGCGCAGCAGCGCCGGGCCCAGCACCGCGGCATCGAGCGGCCGGCCCATCGCCTCGACGAAACGCAGCACCGACGCGTGCATCGTTGCATCCATCGGCGTCGACATCATGCTCCTGGGCGCCTGCACGGGCTCCGCGATGCCTTCGCGGTCGATCTGTGCCGCGAGTTCGGCGGCCATCGTGAAATCGAGGTGCAGATACAGCGCGAGCAGCGGGCGCTCGGGCGTGGCGTCGGTTTCCATGCTGAACGGCACGGGTACGGACACCGCCAGGTAGTGATGCTCGTCGTACAGATAGCGCTCGCCGCCGAAGTAGCCGCGCTTGCAGCCCTGGCACACGATCACGATGCCCGGGTCGTACAGCACCGGCGTGCGCGACAGCGCGCGGTTCGACCGCAGGATGCGCACGCTCGGCAATGCCGTCAGGTTGTAGCCTTCGTCGGGTGCCAGCGCGCGCAGCAGCGTCACCAGACGCTTCCGGTCGCGCGGCGGCAGCGATGGGGATCGGGTGGAGGCTGGCTCGGGGCTCATAGTTTTGTGCAAGAAAATCAGCGGAATCGGGCTTATTCGACGGGGTTCGTCAGACTAGTATGCACGCTCCAATCGACATACGGGAGAAGCTCACATGGCATCCGCAAACCTCATGCTCATTACCGGCGTCAGCAGCGGCTTCGGCCGCGCGCTCGCGCAGGAGGCGCTTGCCGCAGGCCACACGGTGGTCGGCACCGTGAGAAGCGCACAGGCGGCGCAGGCTTTCGAAGCGCTGTCCGCGCGGGCATTCGCGCGCGTGCTCGACGTGACCGACTTCGATCGCATCGACGGTGTCGTGGCCGAAATCGAGGCGAACGTCGGGCCCGTCGACGTGCTCGTGAACAACGCCGGCTACGGGCACGAAGGGATCATGGAAGAAGCGCCGCTCGCGGAGATGCGCCGGCAGTTCGACGTGAACGTATTCGGCGCGGTGGCGATGATGAAGGCGGTCGTCCCGTTCATGCGCGAGCGGCGGCGCGGGCGCATCCTCAACATCACGTCGATGGGCGGCCACATCACGATGCCGGGCATCGCTTACTACTGCGGCAGCAAGTTCGCGCTGGAAGGCATTTCCGAAGCCGCCGGCAAGGAACTCGAGCCGTTCGGCATCGCGGTGACGGCCGTGGCGCCGGGTTCGTTCCGCACCGACTGGGCCGGCCGGTCGATGATGCGCACGCCGCGCTCGATCGCCGATTACGACGCGATCTTCGACCCGATTCGCCAGGCGCGCGAGGAGAGGAGCGGCAAGCAACCGGGTGATCCGGTGAAAGCGGCGCGGGCGATACTCGCCGTCGTTGCGGCACAACATCCGCCAGCCCATCTGCTGCTCGGCAGCGATGCGCTGCGGCTCGTGCGCGGCAAACTCGCGGCGCTGGACGAGGAAATCCGGGCGTGGGAGGCGGTGACGGTATCGACGGATGGTTGAGGGGCGTAAGTCGAGATGTGAGCTTTCAGGCAGTCAGCGTCAGGTCGGGGCTGGGATTGCTTCGTTGTTGCTTCGTCAGGGGGCGGGATCGGCCAGAAGCGGTCTTTCGTGCTCCACCACCCAGCGCCTGCTTGTCATCCCGAATCAGCCACCCGGACGCACAATTGGGAGCGCGTGGAGCAAGATCGTTGCCACAGAAAGGCTCTGTCGATGGGCGAATTTTGTCCGGCCCAGAATCTCTGTGATCCAAGTACCGGCAGGTCAAATTCAACGGAGCGCTGAATGACGGTCATCGCACAACTTTCGGATATTCATGTCCGGCCTCACGGTGTCCTATATCAAGACGCTGTGGACTCAAATGTCATGTTTTCGGCAGCTGTCGATTCGCTGAACCGCATTCGACCTGAGCCAGACCTGATTGTCATCTCAGGCGACCTTACGGACGAGGGCACCGAAGACGAGTATCAAAAACTTCGCGAATTGCTTGTCGAGTTGAGGCGACCGTTCGTGGTTCTGCCGGGTAATCATGACGACCGTGGCAATTTGCGAGCCGCGTTCTCGGATCACGCGTGGCTTCCGAACGAGGGTGCACTCTCGTTCGCGCTAGACTTGGGCGAACTACGCCTCGTGGCGTTGGACACCTCCGTTCCTGGACTACATCACGGCGAACTGGACGCCGAAACCTTGGCGTGGCTCGACAGTGAACTTACCGAGCATCGCAGTCGAACCGTGGTTATCGTCATGCACCATCCACCGTTCATGACCGGCATTCCTTATCTGGACATCTACGGGTTGCGAAATGCGGATGCATTTGCCAGGGTTCTTGCGCGGCATAGCAATGTAGATCGCATTCTTGCCGGGCACGTCCACCGGTCAATGCAGACGCGTCTTGGGAGCGTTCCGGTAATCACCTGCCCGAGCACGACCACCCAGATTGCGCTGTGCGTTGAAGCGGACGCGCAGCCCGCTTCTTTTCTCGAACCACCCGCATACATGCTCCATCGCTGGACAGGTCGCGGTCAGTCAGCGGTCTCCCACTTGTGTTACGTGGGGCATTTCGAAGGCCCGTTCCCCTTCGCGTAAGCGCCCTCGTCGAGTACACAGCGGTCGATGACGTACGAGGCATTCGCATGCTATAGGCAGGCAGCGACCGCTTGTTACCACTGATCAGACATCTCGACTTTCGACGTCAAGCTCCGCAACGGGTTGCCTACCGCCGGTCGAGCCGCACCGAGCGCCAACCGGCGACTTCCGGCCACAAACGGCCGTTCACATGAGTCGTCGGTAGGACGTCCAGGCGTCGGCTCCGCCCCGTAACCGGCCATCCGTTTGTAAAAGACGAATGCTCCTTTATCGGCCTTAGCCGACGTTCACCATCGATTCTGCCGTTGGCTGCAATGGACTGCAAAGCGGACGTCGGCGGGAGTGAGCCCGAGGGAAGCCTAGATCGATCCAGCGCATGGCGTCTGCATCGCGTTGAGCGTGCCGCGTTCAGGCCGGGCGCGACACCGAATCGATCGCATCGCGGCGCACCTTGTCGACGTATTTCCCGAACGCGATGCTGGAGAGCAGGCCTGCCGCGAACGTGATGGCAAAGGCGGCGAGCGTTTCGAGTGCCGAGTTGTTGTAAGGCATGGTGTTCGACTCCTGTGAGGGGATGGCGTCAGCGCCAGAGTGCGTGACTGACTTCATGCTAGGTGCGCAGCTGGACGCGCCGTGTCCGGATGCGCTGCGAATCCGCTGAAATCACGCCGATGAAATGAAACGCGGCCGCTCGTGGCGGCCGCGTGGTTCAGCAGGGTTCAGCGCGGATCAGGACTGCGGCAGGTAGCGATAGTGTCCGATGCGCAGCACGGTTTCCTCGTGCCGATTCTCGTAGTACACGGCCAGCAGGTTCGTGTCGTTGGCGGTCAGGTGGTTCCAGTGGCCATCCTCCATGCGTAGTTCCTCGAAGCTGAGCCCGTCGTCCTGGCTCACCAGCATTGCTCCGCCGCTGCTCGAGGTAATCAGGCTCAGGTCTCGCAGCGCGAAGCATTGGCCGATGTGGATCGGTGTGCTGCGATGCGTCCACGCATAGCCCTTGTCGGAGGTGAACAGTTCCGACGCGACGCACATCAGGCTGCCGCCCGAGCCGAGGTGAACCGATGTCGTGCTGGACACGGTGTAGCGCGAGCTGCTGTCCCAGTCGCATTTTTGCCACGCTTTGGCCGCGCCGTAATACATGACGAATGGCGGCTCCTCGGGCTTCTTCTTGTCGCGTATGTACGACGAGTCGTATTTGCAGAACGCCAGCAAGCCATTGCGGCCGGGCAGCGCGCAGATCCTTTCGATCTCCACGCCCTCGTCGGTGCGCGGCGTCTGATCCCAGAGCTCCCAAGGGCCGGCGAGATCGGTCGCGCGGAACACGAGGGTTTGCGCATACGAGCCCGACTTGGTGGTGTTGGAAAAGAAGCCTTTTTCGACATAGCTGTAACGCTGGTATTTCGTCGCGGTCCACAGCCACATGCCGTTGAAATACACGATGTCCCGATAGGACAAGTGCCCGTCATTGAGCGACAGATTGTTGTTGTTCGCGGGCGCGGGGCCGGCACTGTGTTGCCAGTTCAATGCATCGTGCGAGTAATAAAGGCCCTCGGGGCGCGGACCGCGCGCCCACGAGCGGTTCCATGCGATCCACACGCCGTTGACGATCTCGAGCTTGTTCAGGCTGACCTTGTATTCGGGCGCATCAAGCCACACCTCCTGCCACTGCAAACCGTCTTCGCTTCGATAGAAGCGGTCCTTCGAATCGATGCTGGCCACTACCAGCCAGATCTTGCCGTCGGTGCGGATGTGAGTGATCTTCTCCGCTTCGCACGGCGGCTGCGTTACTTGCTGCCATTCGAGACCGAGCCGGTAGCGCTCGCCGTCCTTCACGATCGGCACCGACCGCTTCTCCAACTGTTCCAATGCCTGCTTCTGCTGCCATTCCGCGCGTTTGCGTTCCTTGATCGCGATGACCGAGGAATCGAAATCGCCCTTGACGAAAAACTCGAGTTGCTCGGCGGCTTCGGTGCACGCGCTGGAAAACGCATTGAGCGTGTGATCGAGCTGGTTGTAGTAGCGCTGGAACTGGTCGCCCCAGTCTTCGTTGTCGGTGGAGTCGTCCAGCACGTAATCGGAATAGACGATGTCGTCCGAGAACTCGAATTCGGGCAGGTCCCAGCGCGCAATCCGGCTGTTCGCCGCGTACAGCGCCGATCGGTGCTCCGACAAGAAATCGCGTGCCTTCTTCCGGAGTTCGTTGAGGCTCGACAGCGCCGAACGCCGCCCGAGGCTGTAGGCGGCGGAGCCGGCCTTGTCCACCAGGCCGCCCAGGAAACCGCCGTCGGACGGCGGCATGTAGTACGTATATTCCATGGCCTTCATGGACACACTGCCCATTTCCAGCGTGATGCGCAGATTGGCCCAGTTGGCCACGCTCAACTGCTTGAGCACCTCGGAATAGCAGGCCTCGAAACGCAGCGCGCGGTAGCGCACCGGGTTCTTCCAGCCCTGCGTGCTCGCGTTCAACTGCTGGGCCGCGTCGAGCACGGCGGCGGGGTCCTCGCCGTTCACCATCAGCAGCAGGTTCGGCAGGCTGTCCTTCAGGTTCGCCGGTTTGAGCAGGCCAAGCACGATCTTGATCGCCGGGCTTTCGATCGGCTTTTGCGCGAGCGTCAACAGGAAGAAGGCGTCGAGCAGCCAGGTCGCTTTCTTGTTCTCGTCGTCGAGCAGGGCCTGCATGATCGGCTGGCAGCGCAGTGCTTTGCGCGGATCGTCGGCTAGCGCGAGCACGTCTTGGCGCAACTCAGGCACGCCAGCATGGTCGGCCAGCAGCGCGATGAATTCGCGCGCCGGGCCGTTGAGCGCCGCGGCGTTGTCCACGCACAAGGCCAGCAGCAACAGGTAATCGCGCTTGGCTTGTTGGCTGCCGCAGGCGTCGAGGAAGCTGTGCGCGGTGATGTCCGGCAGCGACGACACCAGCGCGATCTGCCCCGGCGCGGCTTCCGCGTCCAGAGCGGGCTCCTCGGGCGGCACGTCGAGTCCGTGCTGATCGCGATACACAGCGATCGCCAACTGGCCTCCGCCGATGATTTCGCAGGTCAGATCGCGAATGCTGTAGGTCGCGGCTAGGCCGTTCAGCTCCTGGCCGAAGAATTTGGCGATGATTTTCTCGCGCGCCGCGTCGCTGGCGCACAGTTCAGGGTCGCCAATCAGGTCGGCGACCCTCTCGTAGTGATCGGCCAGGAAATACAGCGCGTTGAAGCCGACGCCGGAAATCGACTTCTGGATATAGGCCGAGTCGATGTCGTGCGCATCGGTCGACAGCGCGACGGTGGCGCGGTATTGATCGAGGCCCACCACGCCGATCTGATCGATCAAATCATTGATGAAATCGAGCAGGCGCACGGTTTTGTCGCAATTCACGCCGAGCTTTTCCAGCGTGGTGATGAGGTAATTGCCGACTTCGCGGCCGGTCAGCATCGCGCCCGGATGCTGGCGAAGGAAATCGTAGGCAAGCCGCAGAACCAGCAGGTTCTTGGGGATCGGCGCGAAGCGCCGCTTGTTGGCCTCGATACTTAGCGCCCAACTGCTGAAATTCGTGTTGTTCTCGACATGGCGCAGGCGCTGATCGATCCGGTCAACCGCCTGTTCGAGAAAATCCCGGGTTTCGATGATCACTTCGTTCATCGTCCCGAGGTTGTTGCGGATGACCGCGATGCTTTGCGCCGTGATCAGGTTCTGCTGCTGCAATTGCTGCAGGTAATGCCACGCAAAGCGCTGCATTTGCAGCATGTCGGCCTGGTTCAGCGCCTGGTTTTCGGTGGTCTTGCCGCTAACCGCATGGGTCAAGCGCTTGAAGAAACCGGCTTCCGCTTGGCGCGCCAAGCGCTCCTGGCTGGCCGTGACGAGCCTCGATGCGTCCATCGCCAATTGCTGCGTGACGGTGGCATTGGCTCGGTGCTTTTCGACGAGCGCGGTGATTGCCGCGAGTTCCGAACTGTCGAGCGGTGCCCCGAAAATTTCCGCGGGTTCGCTCAGGCTGGCTTGATTCATCGTGATATCTCAGAGATTGTTGATCTTATTTTTCAGGCGCGTTCCCTGCGCCTGCATGGTCTTGATTTGCTGATCGAAATGGCGCTCGGACAACATGAGCCCCTGATGAAATCCCGCGAAATACGTCTGCGATTGTTGCAGGTACTGCAAGGCGCCATGCGCGTCCAAACCGTTCGCTACCACCTGTTCGGTGGCCGCCAGGGTCAGCTGGAACGACTTCTCGATGTGATTGTCGAGCGCGATATTCATCGCCAGCGAGGTGATCATGCCGCCCACCAGGTTGCCGATCAGTATGCCCACCGGGCCGCCCAGCGCGCCGATCGAGCCGCCCACTGAGGCGCCCACCACGGCGGCGCCGGTCTGGAAGATGTTCTTGCCGGTGCGCGTTTCCAGCTCGTCGCGCGTCATCTTGCCAGCCGCGAACAGCACCAGACATTGCACAAGATCCACGGCGCAGACCGTCGCGCCGGCAATCGCGCCGCTGGCCAGGCTGGTCTGGAACGCCGAACCCGAGAACAGCGACGGCAGCGAGCGCGCTGCGAGGCTGACGCTGGCGGTGGCCGCGCCGGCCTTCAGGGCGCTGTCGCCGGCCGCGATCGCGGTGTCGCGCAGGATGCGCAGCGCCGCTTGCTCGGTGCTCAGTTCGCCGTCGCGCAACAGTTTGATGCTCTGGAAGGTGTTGATGCAGCCGGCCGTCACCGCAGTGATGACGGCCGCCGAACCGGCCGCGCGCAGGCTCTGTTGGACCGTGGCTCTGTTCAGATAGCCGTCCTGCATGCGTTGGTGCATATCCTTGCCTTGCTGCGTGCCGGCGCCGAGCTGCTCGGCCTCGGTCTTGCTGAGCGGGGCGGATTGCACGCCATCCAGCTCGATCTGGCCGGCTGTGTTGTCGCGTACCTTCTCGGCCGCGCGCGCCACCTCGGGGCGGGTCTGCTGATTCTTCAGCACGGTCTTGTGCGCGGACGCCTGGACGCCCTCAATCTGATCGGACGGGCCGATGAAACGGTCGGCCCGCTCGTAATGGTGAACGCCATCGCGGGTCGAACGGAAGGCCTTCTGAGTGGCGTCGGCGTCCTTGAAATACTTCAGTTGCGCGCCCAGCACCTGCTCGCCGTCCTTCATCACTACGATGTCGTGCGTCGGATCGTTGCGCGTCAGCGGGGTTTGCTTGAAGCCGTCGGTGAAGGCGCGCACGTCCTTGTCCTTCAGGATCGCATCGAGATTGAAGGATTCGGCGTGAAAGGTTTCGGCCGCGAACCCCCCTTTGATCGCAGCGTTTTGCGCGGTGGCCGAAATATTGCCCATGATGGTGTTGGCCTGATTGATCTCGCTGATCATCTGGCCGATTTTCCGGGTGGCCTCGGCCGGCCAGATCGGACAGACGCTGACCGACTTGACTAGGGTTTTCTGGTATTCGTTATTCATCACCGATCCTGACTGAAGTCGTGGCTGAGTCGATATTAGGCGCTGCGATAATCGAAGGAGGGCGGCGGTTTCGCGCCGGCGAGTGTCTCGCGTTCGAGTCGGGTCATTATGATTTGGGATCTGGACATGGCATGTCCGGGTCGCGGCCCAATATGGCAGCATGCTCGGTATTCACGCGTGTTCGAACCAAGACATCCGCTCCACTCATGCTCACACTCGAAGAAAAAATCGTACTCGACGTCATGGCGTCGCAATCGCAACGCGCCTGGCCCTCGGGCGAACTCAAAAGCGCGGTGCTGGCGCGTTTGCCGCAATTGGGTGAAAAAACCGTGCGGCGCCTGTTCGTGAAATTGCAGGACGCCCGTTTGATTCAACGCAATGGCGAGGGCCGCAATACCCAATGGACGCTGTTGGCGCGCGGTCCGCGTGATTCCATCCGCCCGCCGGTCGATCTTTCACTGGCCCTGCTGAAATTGCGCCAATTGGCAAGACACCATGTTCCCCCCGGCGTTATCGGCGATTTTCAGGAATATCTTGAGGGTGCCAATCGCGTATTGGGCATGTCGCCGTCGGATTCGCGCATTCGCAGCGCGCAGGCCTGGATCGGCAAGACCGCGCGGGTCGAGCCCGGCTATCCGATGCTGGCGCCCGAGGTCGACGACGCGGTGTTCGATGCGGTGTGCGCGGCGTTGTATCGCGACGAATCGCTGGCCATCGCCTATCGCGCCGCCGACGTGCCGGAGGGCGGGCTGCGCGACTACCTGGTGCTGCCTTACGCGATCGTGGAAAAAGCGCCGTTCTGGTATCTGGTGGTGAGCCTACGCCGTTCGAGCGGCGCGCAGGGTGCCCCGTTCCTGCTGCGCATGGACCGCATCTCCACGGTGCAGTCGCGCGGGTTCATCATGCAGCGTGACGCCGGCTTCGATCTGGCCGCTTTCATTCGCGGCGAAAAAATCTTCGAATGGTTTCCGGAGCCGCCCGAGTCGGTGGTCCTGCGTGTGACTGAGCCGAACGGCGTGCGCAGCCCGTTTCGCGCCGCCCGGCTGGCTGACGATCAGCGCATTACAGAAGAGCCCGGCGGCTTCGTGCTGAGCGCGACGCTGACGCCTTCGCTGGCCCTGCGCAACTTGCTGCTCGGACATGTCGCGACGGTGGAACTGCTGGCGCCCGATCATTTGCGCGCGGAGATCGCCGCAGAGTTGAGCGCAGCGGCGCGGCGATACGAAGGCGCGGCCATGATGCCGGCGCAGGCGGCCGAATAAGGCCGCCGGGCGCGCGGTGCTTCAGTTGGGCGATGCGTTCGGCATGGCGAGGTAGAGGCAGGTCGGTAGACAGATCCTCGTGATCAGGCGATTCCCGTTGTGGACGATGACGAGGTCGACACCCGCTTTGCGGTCCATTGCGGCCATCGGCGGAGTCAATGGGAATGGCTGCTATGGCCGAACCGTTGTCCCGCAGAAGTCGGTGCGGATGACCGGGCCACTCGGATACCCACCGTTGAGCCCGGACGACTCGACCGGCGGCAGTGGGCCGAACTGCGCCGGTCGCGCGTTGTAGTGCGGCGACCGGCTGCGTTCGGCCAGCCGGGATGAAACATCGGCAGGCCGCTTCGATTGATCGAGCGGCCTTTCATCGTCATCTCTTCAATTGGGCTGCGCCGTCGAGAATGCGTGTGCCGCAGCCATCGTATCCAGTGCTTCGCGCAACAGCAGGATTTTGCCGTCGCGTGCCACCAGCCGCCCTGCGTACAACTGGCGATAGGTTTTCCCCGTCGATGGAACGAGCGCTTCGACTTCATATTCGGCGAATACCTGCTCAGGCGTTTCGATCAGCAGCCGCACGTTTCGGAACGCAAAATCCGGCACTTTCGAGAGAAGCGAGGCGATGAAGCCTTCGATCGCTTTTGGCCCTTGTGCTTGCCCGTCGATGCCAAGCGACTTCAGATAAGGGAGTTCCAGCACGCCGTCGTCGGCAAACAGTGCGCCGGCTGCGTGTGGGTCGCGAATCGAATCGAGGTAAGCGAAAAGCAGTTGTTTGGCGTTGTTCATGATCGGCTCGATAAAGGCGTGAAAGGATGCGATTCATTGCAGACGCGTCTTCCACGCAGTCGCCATCTGCTGCACGGCAGCGCGCGTCGGTGCGTCGGCAGCAAGCACGTTGAGCAGGCCAAAGTCGTGGATCGTGCCTTTGTACCGGGTCGTCGTCACGTCGTTGCCCGCCTGGTCGAGTCGATATCCATATGCCTCGCCTTCGTCGCGCAGCACGCCGAACTGCGCCGTCTGGATGAGCGCGGGCGGCAAGCCCTTCAATTCGTCGAGCGAGGCGCGCAGCGGCGACGCATAGCGTTCGTTGCGCTCGGCTTCGTCGATCGTGTAGGTATTCCAGAACCACTTCATCAAGTCGCGGCTCAGGAAGTAGCCATTGGCGAAGGCGTCGTACGAGGCATTGTCGAACGAGTGGTCGGCCACCGGCCACATGAGGCCCTGGAAGCGGATTGCCGGGCCGGTGGCGCTGTTCAGCGCGTCGAGGAAGGCAACCGCCGCGGTATCGGGCGTGTTCGGTGAGACTTGCGTGTTCATCGTGATTCTCCTTTGCCTGGTTGAGTGGCTTGCGACGTGATGTCGTGCAGCCGGTGGAAAGGAGAATACGGATCGGACGTTATTGTCGAAATAGAATCGTGTGAAATCCATCATTGCATGAATGCAACGATGGACGCCGGCTGATCAACTGCGCCGATGGATCATTTCGGCCACCGCCATGTTGGCTCGGTAAGGTGCTCGGCAAAATAATCCGACAGCGCCGCCACCTTCGCGGGCCGCGCGCGCGCCGATGGCGTAACGAAATAAAGACCGCCCTTCGTCAGCGACCAGTCGGTCAGGATCGCCTCGAGGCGGCCATCGGCCAGGTATTCGCCCGCGATGAATTCAGGCAGCTCGGCGATCGCCAGGCCATCGAGCAGCGTCGGCAGCAGCGCATCGGAATTGGTCACGCGCAGCGGGCCCGTCGGCATCACCGGTTCCTCCTCGCCGCGGTCGTTCGTAAAGCGCCATACAGCGCTACGCGCGCGGTACGCGTACGAGAGACAAGGACGATCCGCCAGTTCGCGCGGATGCGTAGGCCGTCCTTCACGCCTCAGATATTCCGGCGACGCCACCACGAATTGCGTCACTGCGCACAACCGCCGCGCGACCAGGGATGAATCCGGAAGCGCGGCGATACGCAGCGCGGCGTCGAATCCATCGGCGACCAGATCGACCGACGCATCCGACAGATGCAGGTCGATCGACACCTCCGGATAAGCGCGAAAGAAGCCCGGCAGCAGCGGCGCAACCCAGCGCAGCCCGTACGACATCGGCACGGCCAGACGCACCAGCCCGCGTGGCTGCACCGACATTTCGCGTGCCGAGCTTTCCGCTTCCTCGGCCTGTCGATAGATCTCGCCGGCTTTCTCGCTGATTGTCCGGCCGAACTCGGTGAGCGAGAGCTGGCGCGACGTGCGATTGAAAAGCCGTGCGCCCAACCGCTCTTCCAGGCGGGCGACACCGCGCGAGACCGTGGCGACCGACACCCCCGTCGCACGCGCCGCAGCCGCAAACGACCCATGCTCGGCCACCTTCGCAAACATCGCGAGCCCTTCGAAATCAGGTAGTTGAGCCATTTCCCCTCATCATTTCATTTATGCAACGTTTGATTGCGATTAATTCTATTTCGAAAAGATCAGGCCGTCGATATTCTCCTCACATCGCAGCACGCAACACCGAACGCAGTTACCCACTTACCAACCGCAAGGAGAATCACCATGGCACGCAAACTCGACAACAAGATCGCACTCGTCACCGGCGCAACCAGCGGTATCGGTCTCGCCACCGCTCAACGCTTCGCGGCGGAAGGCGCTCACGTCTATCTCACGGGCCGCCGCCAGGCCGAACTCGATGCCGCCGTGCAGGGCATTCGCGAAGCCGGCGGCAAGGCGACCGGCGTACGTTCGGATTCCACCAGGCTGGATGAGCTCGACGCGCTGTATGCACAAATCAAGGAAGAACAGGGGCACCTCGACGTGCTGTTCGTGAACGCCGGCGGCGGCTCGATGCTGCCGCTCGGCAGCATCACCGAAGCGCACTACGACGACACCTTCGACCGAAACGTGAAGGGCGTGCTGTTCACGGTGCAAAAAGCGCTGCCGCTGCTTGCCGAGGGCGCATCGGTGATTCTCACCGGCTCGACGGCGGGTAGCGCAGGCACCGCGGCGTTCAGCGTGTATTCGGCTTCGAAAGCTGCGGTGCGTGCCTTTGCACGCAGCTGGATTCTCGACCTCAAGGAGCGCCGCGTCCGCGTGAACACGATCAGCCCGGGCGCGACTCGCACGCCCGGCCTGCTCGACCTCGCCGGTGACGACGCCACGCAACGGCAAGGGCTTGCCGATTACCTGGCTTCCCTGATTCCGATGGGGCGCCTCGGTGAACCGGAAGAGATCGCTGGCGCGGCGCTGTTCCTGGCCTCGGACGACGCGAGCTTCGTGAACGGTATCGAATTGTTCGTCGACGGCGGCCAGCAGCAGATCTGAGCCAGGTTGAGCACGCGGGGTGTGGTGGTCGCGGTCTTCGACGATCGCGATCTACGCCCGGCGCACTCGAATCGAGCATCGTCATGATTGAACATCGGCCTTTTCCTTCGCTTGACGCAATCTGGCGCGACGGCGTTGATGTCCGCCAACATTTCCGCGCGGGCGACGTCGGGCACGCCGACCATGCGCCGCTCGGTCCGCTCCATATGTGGAACGACATCGAATTCGCGCAGCACGCGGGCCTCGGGCTTCGTGCTCACCGCGACGTCGAGATCGTCACGTGGGTACGTTCGGGGGCCATCACCCACGAAGACGATGCGGGCAATCGCGCGCGCCTGGTTGCCAATTCCGTCCACGTGATGAGTGCCGGCACGGCGATCCATCACGCCGAGCGCAACGAGGAAAACATACCCGCGCGGCAGTTCCAGATCTGGCTCCGTCCGCACACACCTGCCAGTACGCCGCGCTGCGCGACGCGCGTCTGTTCGCCCGGATGTCGCGAGGGCCGATTCGTTACGCTGGCGAGCGGCGATCCGGAGGATGTCCGCGCCGGCGCGTTGCCCATTCACGCCGACGCACGTTTGCGTATCGCGACGTTGCGCGAAGGCACGGCAATGCAGCACGTTTTGCCGACGCCCGGTTCTGCTTACCTGGTTACGGATCATGGGCGACTGGACGTAGGGCCGATCAGGCTGGCGCAACGCGATGGCATTGCCGTTCGCGATGAAACGCGGCTCGTGTTGAGGGCGCGAGACGACACTGATGTCGTGATTGTCGAGCTCTTACGCTAGGACAAGGGCGCCATTAGGGCGTGCCGCCGCCCCATTCATTGCTGTTTCTGCGTTCGGGAAAACGCGCCTGTGAGAGTTGGGTGGCTGTTTTGGGGTGAACCGCAGACGTTGATACTGACGTTGCCAGTGGCAGAGATGGGTCGAACTGACTCAGCCGACCTGACGCCGTCTGTTCGGCCCATTCCAGCCTTATACAGCTGACGCAGCCCCATCGTTCGCCCTTCGTGGCAGCGCCCACGTTGACCGGATTGCCGACGCTCGCTTGCATCGTGGCGTCATCATTTAACAATACTGTCCGATAATGGCTCCCGGCCAGTGTGCCATGTTCATCCACGTCACAGGAGCATCGCGATGCCATACGTCACAACGAAGGATCACGTCGAGATTTTCTATAAGGACTGGGGCCCGAAGGACGCGCAGCCCATCATGTTCCACCATGGCTGGCCGCTGTCGAGCGACGACTGGGATGCGCAGATGCTCTTCTTCGTCCAGAAGGGCTATCGCGTGATCGCGCACGACCGGCGCGGCCACGGCCGGTCGGCGCAGGTGTCGGACGGCCACGACATGGATCACTACGCGGCCGATGCGTTCGCGGTCGTCGAAGCGCTCGACCTGCGCAATGCGGTGCATATCGGCCACTCGACCGGCGGCGGCGAAGTGGCACGCTACGTCGCGAAGCACGGCGAGCCGGCCGGCCGCGTCGCGAAGGCGGTCCTGGTCAGCGCGGTGCCGCCGCTGATGCTGAAAACCGATTCGAACCCCGAAGGCTTGCCGCTCGAGGTGTTCGACGGTTTCCGGAAAGCGCTCGCCGACAATCGCGCGCAGTTCTTCCTCGATGTACCGAGCGGCCCGTTCTACGGGTTCAACCGCGAAGGTGCAACCGTGCATCAAGGCGTCATCCGGAACTGGTGGCGGCAGGGGATGGAAGGTAGCGCCAAGGCGCATTACGAAGGCATCAAGGCGTTTTCGGAAACGGACCAGACCGAAGACCTGAAGTCGATCTCCGTCCCGACGCTCGTGCTGCATGGCGAGGACGACCAGATCGTGCCGATCGCGGATGCCGCGCTGAAGTCGATCAAGCTGCTGAAGAACGGCACGCTGAAAACCTATCCGGGCTATTCGCACGGGATGCTGACGGTCAACGCGGACGTCCTCAACGCCGATCTGCTGGCTTTCGTGCAGGCGTAACCGTGACGCTCGGCGCAGGCCCGCTTCGGCGGGCTGCGCCGTTTTTGGACGGCTGGCGGCACCGGGTAACCGTGGCCGGTAGCGCCCGTCAGCCCCGTCGCGCCGTCGCCCAGGCGGCCGGTTCGCCGGCCGCAGGGTTCAGCCCGGCCCGTTGAAGCGGATGCCCGGAAACGTCAGGCGCGGCATCCGGCCTTCCAGGAACGTGAGGAGTTCGCGCACCTGCGCGGCTTTGCCGGAGTCTTCCGGCCAGACGAGGTAGTACGCGTCGCCGGTATTGACGGCCGTCTTGAACGGCAGCACGAGCTGCTTCTCGTCGATTGCCGTCGCGCACAGCGCGAGATCGCCGATCGAGATGCCGTGGCCGGCGATGGCCGCCGCGATGCCCTGTTCGAGCATGTCGAACACCTGCCCGCGCGTGATGTCGACGTCCAGGTCGTGCCCGCTGCCCTTGAGCCAGCGGCGCCAGTCGCGCCGGTCGGGCGACGGGTGGATCAGCTCGCACGCCGCCGGATTCGTGCGTGCGACCGTCGCGGTCGCACGCGAGCACACCGGAATCAGCCATTCGTCGAACAGCTTCACGCACTGCGTGGCCTCGCCGAACTTGCCCGTGCCGAGCAGGATCGCGCAATCGTAGGATTCGCTGAAGAAATCGACGGTGTCGACATCCATCCACACGCTCGCGATCTGCACCTCGAATGCGGGCCGCGTGTCGCGAAAGGCGGCCAGCGCGTCGAGCAGCCAGCGCATCGTGAGCGTGGACGGCGCCTTGAGTCGCAGCACGTCGCGTTGCGACTGGAACAGCATGCAGGCTTCCTCGATCTGCCGGAAGCCGCGCCGCAGGCCCGACGCGAAGATCTGCGCTTCCGCCGTCACGGTCATCCTGGGCCCGCGCCGGACGAACAGTTTCCGGCCGAAGTAGGCCTCGAGCGTCCTGACGTGCTTGCTCACCGCGCTCTGCGTGAGGCTCAGTTCCTCGGCGGCAAGCGTAAACGAGCCGGTGCGCGCGGCGCTTTCGAATGCGCGCAAGGCGTAGACAGGGGGGAGCGGTTTGGCCTTCACGGGGTTTGAATATGAATAAAACTCATGTCAATCGACAGGATTTTCCGTTTTTCAGCAGCAGGCCGGGCGCGCCATACTGCAAAAAACCGTGCAATCCGCCGCGCTGAATCCAGATGATGCCATCGTAGCGCGCACGCGCGTCGATCCATCCAACAACTTTTTGTCATGGCACTCCATTACCCGCTGCTGTTCGCCTATCTCGCCGCGATCGTGTTGCTCATCGCGACGCCCGGCCCCGTCGTCATGCTCGTGGTCGGCACCGTCGCGCGGCGCGGGTTCCGCCAGGGCATGCTGACCGCGGTGGGCGCGAATGCCGCGAGCCTCGTGATGATCGCGGGGGCGATGCTGATGGTGTTCGGCGTCGTGCTCGTCAGCGATCGCCTGCTCACGGGGTTGCACGTGGCGGGTTGCGTCTTCATCGCGGTGCTGGCCGTCCGGACGCTGCTCGGCGAATGGCGCGCCGGCCGTACGCGCGACGGCAACGGTGCCGCACCAGGCGAACCGGCGTCGCAGGCGTGGCGCTTGCCGGGGGTGGTGCGCGGCTTTCTCGTCGGCATCGCGAACCCGAAGGACCTGCTGTTCTTCGTCGCGTTCTTTCCGCAGTTCGTCGGCATCACGCCGGATTCCCGCGTGAGCCTGGCCATCCTGGCCGCGCTGTGGATCGCGGTCGATTTCACGATCATGACCGGCTACATGGCCGCGATCAACCATCCGCTGATTCACCGCAAGCAACGATGGATCACGGCCTCGTCGGCGGGTGCGCTGCTCGTGATTGCGCTTGCCGGGCTCGGCGGCGCGATCGCGGGTGGCGCGTAAGCCTGCGGGCGATCTGCGTTACGTTTCGTTTGTCCTGTTTTTTGTCGAGTTCAATCATGTCCGGCACCGCCCCGACTTTCTCCGAGCACCTCTTTTCCTATGGCACGCTGCAACTCGAACCGGTGCAGCTCGCCACCTTCGGCCGCAAGCTCGACGGTCGCGAGGATGCGATGCCCGGTTACGCGATGACGATGCTGAAGATCGACGATCCGGAGGTGGTCGCGACGAGCGGGAAGACGCATCATCCGGTGGTGGCTTATACCGGCCGACCGGGCGACCGCGTCACGGGCACCGTGTTCGCGATCACGCGCGAGGAACTGCAGCACGCGGACGACTACGAAGTCGACGCGTATCGCCGCGATCGCGTGGTGCTGGAATCGGGCGTCAGCGCGTGGGTGTACGTGGATGCGGGTTCGCCGCGCCCGGAATGAATCCGGGGCACGGGAACGATCGACGTCGTCGCGTGTTTCCCGCTACTCGTTGCGCAGGAACACGACATAACCGCGGAACCACGGGTTTGCCGCGAGGTAGGGCGGCGCATCCCATTCGCCGCCCTGGATGATGCCGATGCGAAACGGCAGCTGCAGCCGCGCGACGCGCGGCAGGTAGTCCGCATAGTCGGGGATCGTGCGGCGGCCCTGGTAGGTCTGCACGACGACTTCGTCGACGATCCCCCTGAGCTGGTTGACCTGGTCGGTATCGATGCGGCTGCTCCAGTCGAGCAGCCCCGTGATGCTCAGCCGGCAATCGGCAGGCAGCGTCTCGCGCAGCGTCCGCAGGAATTCGAGGTAGTCCTGCAGGTGGCGCGTGCGTGCATCGAAGTCGATCTGGATACCGGTGATCGTGCGACCCGACGCGCGCCAGCGTTCGAGTTGCGCGAGCATGATCTGCGTGACGCGCGGCGTCCAGCGCAGCGTATGCGCACGATAGACGAGCCACACGCGCGCATGCGGCGCGGGTGGCAGCGCGACGCCCTGCGCGATCACGCGTACTTGCGACTCGTCCCGCGGCGATGCCTCGATCTGCCCTTGCAGCACGTAGACGGCGCGGGCGCCGCGCACGACCGCCTGCGGCTTCACGCCCGCCCACAGCCAGAACGTGTCGTACTGCGCGGCATCGACGGTGCCGGCCAGTGCGACGCGTCCGGCCAGCAGCAGCGCCATACACGTGATAAACGCGACATACGCGACACGCTTCACGCGGCGCTTACCAGTAGTAGCGGAGTTTCTGCGCCCACACGCTGCCCGCGTAGCTGGCCTTCAGCGTATCGAACCAGCGCTTGCGCACGTTCTTCGGCACGTCCTTGCCGCCGCATTCGTTGGAGCCTGCCGGCGCATAGCACCTGATCGCGCGGTAGTACGCATACGCGCGGTCGTTCGGGTTCGCCTGCGCATCGGCCATCACCGTCACGTAGCTCGACATCCGCTCGTACGGCTTGCCCGCGAACTGCGACGGCGCCGCGCCGAGCGTCGGCGGCACGCGCGCGGCGTTCGCCGCCGACGCGTTGCGCATCCACGGAGGCACCACATCGCCTTCGAGGTTGGCCGTGAGCGGGTTGACGCGCACGAACTCGGCGAGGCAGTTCAACCCTTTCGCGTCGGCCGGATTCTGCTGGAGCGTCGCCGCGATGTCGCGCGCGGACGGGCACGTGTAGCCGTCTTCGGTTTTCGCACCGGACGCGACGAACGGCTTCAACGGATCGGCAGGCGTGCCGGACACCAGCGCGGCATCGGCGATGAACTCGGCGTAGTGCGAACGCGTGAGTTCCTTGTACAGCAGCGTGTACAGCGCGGTGTCGCGCAGCGCGCCGCCGGCCGCCGGGTTTTGTGCCTGCGCGCGCAGCAGGTCCGCGTTGGCGGCGCGCCGCAGCAGCACGGCGCGGATCGCGGCGTTCTGCACGGGCGAATCGTCGGCGAACGCGTCGTTGACGAGCCCGGCCTGTTCCAGGTTGATCGCGAGCGCGAGTTCCAGCGCCTCGCGCTGGAAGCGGAATTTCGCGAGCGGGATCAGGTCGCGCCACAGCTGGCGCGCCTTGTCGGCCTGGCCGCTATCCTCCAGCGCGAACCCGCGCAGCGCCTGCTGGCTCAGGCCGAAGTAGTCGAGCGGCTCGGCGGGCGCCTGCGGCAGCAAGGCGAGCGCGGCGTCCGGCTTGTGCCCGATCTGGACATACCAGGTCGCGAGCAGGTAGTCGTAGAGCGCGGGCGCGTTCGCGAAGCGCGGCTTCTGCGCCTGCAGCTCGTCCAGGGTCAGCGGCTTGCTGCGGCTCGAATCGCTGTTGTCCGACGTGCGCATGCGCAGCAGGTCGACGGTCGCGAGCACGGTCGGCGACTGGATCTGGCGCGCGTCGAATTCCGAGCCGAACAGCAGCTTGCTGTCGAGTTCGTTCGCCAGCTGGATCAGCGGCACGTTCGACGTCGCCGGCGACCAGCGCGCGAGCGCGTGGCCGTACAGGTCGGCCTGCTGCGTGACGTTGCCGCCGAGCCACGCGACCCGCCGCAACAGCCCGTTCGCGGAGGTCGCATAGCGTCCCTGCGGATAGATCTTCAGGTAGGTGCGAAACACCGTATTCGCGGCGTCGAGCGACACCTTCGTCACGCGGCCGAGCGACGGCGTCGGGTTGTCGTTGTCGAACACGTTGGCCTGCGCGGCGTTCAGCTGCGCGCGCCCGGCCATGTAGAGCCCGGTTTCCTTCAGCCACGGGTTCGCGCTGTGCGACGCGTTCGCGAAGGCCCGGGTCGCGGTGAGGAAGTCGGCGCGGTAGAACGCGTTCGTGCCGTCGAGATACGCGGCGAACTGCTGGCCGAGCGGCGACTTGACCGGCGGTTTCGTCCACGCGGCGCTCGCGGTGCCGGCGGCGCAGGTCTTCTGCGCGATGTCGGCACGGGCCGCGCGCAGGCGTGCGGCTTCGTCGGCGGGGAGGCCGCCGGCATCGCCCAGTGCGTCGTTGAACGCGTCGGCGCCCGAGTTCATGCTGCGGCAGATGCTGCCTTCGCCGTCGGCGTAGCGGTTCGACGACGCGTCGCCATCCGCCGCGTTGTCGGCCTTGGCGGTCGTGTCAGGCTCCTTCTGCCCGATGTAGATCCACCCGGAGAAGTCCATCGGAAACGGCACGATGATCTGGTTGATCCGGTCTTTCGCGGGGATCGTCTTCGGGTCCGGAAACGCCTGCGCGACCTTGGCGCTGTCGACCATCATCAGCATCGCGTTGATGCGCGTGTCGTTCGCGGGGCTCAGCATCGGCAGGTTGGCGCACGAGTAGGCGGTCTGCCGGAGCGTGGTGGGCGCGTAGCAGCCATCGTCGCCGCTGGCATGGGCAGCCGGAATCCAGAACAGGCCGGCCGCCAGCGCGGCGAACAGGTGTCGGTGCAGCAATGGGTTTCTGGGCATTTTTTTCTTGTGCCGGGTGTGGGGCCGCAGCGGCCGGGTCTCTCAGGTGAGGCGTTTCGCCCCGGCGCGTATCGTACCGCACCCGCGGCCCCGGCCGCGAGCGCGCGCAGGCGGGCTCGCGAAATGGAAGTCCACTCAGTGTGGACGCATCGCCACCTTGAATCCGGACCGCCTGAATTAAGATGCAGCCGGCAGCGACGGACCTTCGACGATAGACGTCGGCCGTCGTCCTCGCTGCCCGAAGGGGGCGGTCTGCCGAAGGCGGTGTTCGCATCGATCCGCACGACGGAGCCGAGCATGACGGGGGCGAACGGACGCCGGTTTTCGTGCCTGTTCAATAGCATTGCTTATCAAGAAGCCGATCGGTGCGGTACAGCGTGTCGGCGAACGGCAGACGAGAGTACGCCGGAAAGAGAAAAAGAGGATTCCGATGAAACCCATTGCATGGATGGTCATGGCAGCCGCGCTCGCGCTGTCCGCATGCGGCGGTGACGACGTTGCCACGAACGGCGGCGCATCGTTGTCGTCGCCGAACAATCCCGGTTCACCGTCCGGTCCGACCTCGCCCGGCGGCGGTTCGAACGGCGGTTCAAACGGCGGCTCGAACGGCGGCTCGAATGGCGGGCCGACGGGCGGCGGGACCACGCAGCCGCAGGCCGGCTGGTCGAAGGCCGCCGCGGTGGACGGCAAGGGGCCGGAAGGCGAGCCGAGCGTGACCATCGACGCGAGCGGCAACGCGCTCGCCACCTGGATGACCAACGGCACGGCCGGCACGACCGGCAACGAGATGTGGGGCGCGCGCTATGTGCCGGGCTCGGGTTGGGGAAGCGCGACGCGGCTCGACACGAGCGACGGTTCGCATGCGATGAATTCGCTGACCGGGGTGCAGCCGCAACTGGTCGGCAACGCGAGCGGGCAGGCGGTCGCATTCTGGACCGAGTGGACGCCGGGCCCCAACACGTACGCCCTGTGGGCGCGCCCGTACACCCCGAATGGCGGTTGGGGCACCCCGGTCGCACTGGTGCCGGACATGGCCGGTTCGTCCTATTCGGCCGGCATGGACAGCCAGGGCAACGCGCTCGTCACATGGACACAGTCGATCAGCCTGCTCGACACGCGCATCGCGTGGACGCGCTATACGCAGGCCGGACAGTGGTCGCCGACGGCGCTGGTCCAGATGCCGGTGCAGACCGGGCCGGGCGCGGTGACCGGCGATACGGACAACGTGAGGCCGATGCTGTCGGTCCTGTCGTCCGGCCGCGCGGTGCTTGCATGGCGGCAGACCAACCATACGAAGTCGGCGCTGTGGACGGCCACGTACGACGCGACCAACGGCTGGACCAACGTCAACCAGGCCGTATCGAATACGAGCCTGTTCACGACGATCATCTCGCCGGTCGCCGGCATGGACGCGAAGGGCAACATCACGCTGCTCTGGGGGCAACTCGACGTGACGGGCGGGAAGATCTACACCGCCACGATGTCGCAGCGCTACGTCGCCGGAACCGGATGGCAGCCCTCGCAGCCGGTGGCGCCGGCGATCGTCGAGCCGACGGGTTTCATCGCGACGCCGATGCTCGCCGTCAACGAAAACGGCGTGGCCGCCGCGATGTGGGCGGAAGGGGGCGCGGTCCTGCAGGCGAGCGTGTCCGATGCCGGCGGAAACTGGGGGACGCTGCAGCGGCTGACGGAACACCTGAACGGGGCGGCGCTCCAGTACCCGCCGCTGGTGATCGACGCGGCCGGCAACGTGACCGTCGCCTGGCAGGACACGGGCACGCCGAACGCGTCGCTCCTCCTCGTGGCCGGCTATCGGAACGGGGCGTGGAGCACGTCGACGCTGGATCCGCAGGACGGGTCATGGCCGGCGCTGGCCGTCAATGCCGCGGGGGCGATGGCGCTCGTCTGGCAATCGTTCGTCGCGAACGTCGGCAGCCAGATCCAGTCCAGCTTTTTTACGCCGGGCTCGTAATCGTGCCCCACCGGGAATTCGAAGGAGAAACCATGAAGCAGATCCTGCAATGCGCCGTCACCTTGCGGACGGCGCTGGGCGCGGCGGCCGCCGGCCTCGTGCTGTCCGCGTGCGGTTCGACGCAGATGAACATGGTCGACGTGCAGACGTCGACCGCGAAGACGCTCGGGCTCGCGTCGTCGGACGAGATCACGATCGCCAACGTGCAGTACGGGAAGAAGGACGGGCTCGGCGGCCAGAAGGTGAGTTACGACGCGACGACCGGCAAGGGGCGGCGCTTCGGCTGTACGGTGTTCATGATTCCGGGGCTCACGCCGATCGATCGGCCGACGTACAACAACTGGGAATGCCATCCGCAACGCTGATGGCCGCGACGACGACGGCACCCGTCACGGGGCGCCCGTCGACCGCCTGGGTGGACGATGTGCCGCGCCGGCCTTGCGCCGGCGCAATTTGGTCCGATAATCTGCGAACCGATCTATCCTCTCGTGTCGGCTCGATAAAAACACTGTCATGGATCAAGCGGCATTCGTCCCCGTTTTCAAGTTTCGCACCATCGACTACCCCGAGCGGGACAGGTTCCACGTCTGGGTCAAGGACATGCTGTGCGACTGCCGCCTGGAAGACGACGGCGGCCACGGCGTGTTCGACGCGGAAGCGAGCGGTGCGGCACTCGGCCCGCTGATCCTGTCGGGCCGCCACTGGCGATCGCGCGCGCCGGCCTACCGGGTTCATCGGACCACGCGGCGGATCCGCCTCGACGGACAGGATTCGATCCGCTTCACGCTGCTGCTCGGTGGCCGGCTGGCCAGCCACACCGGCGGGCCCGAACTGGTCAAGGGCGCCGGCGACGTGTTCGTGTACGACGTCGCGCAGATCAACGACTGCAGGGTCGAGGCCGGCGACGTGATCAGCCTGGTCGTGCCCAGGTACCTGCTGCCGAGCCATGCGGCGCAGGCGCACGGCCAGACGCTGACGAGCGGCGTCGGGCGGCTGCTCGGCGACCACATGCTGTCGCTGTTCCGCAATCTGCCGAATCTGCGCACGCACGAGATCCCGAGCATCGTCCAGTCGATGCTGCTGCTGCTCGCCGCGGCGGTTGCCCCGACCGCGCAGGCGCTGCACGACGCACGCGGCCCGATCGACGGGGCGCTGGCCGAGCGGGTCCGCCGCTACATCGACGTCCATCTGCTGGAGCCCGACCTCGATCCCGACCGGATCTGCCGCGACATCGGCGTGTCGAGAGCGCGGCTCTACCAGCTGTTCAAGGAAGACGGCGGCGTGATGCGGCAGATCACGCGGCGGCGGCTGCGTCACGCGTACCACGTGCTCGGCGACCCGCAGCGCCGGCATCAGCGCATCGCGGAGATCGCGTGGGCGCACGGTTTTCCCGACGAGAAGTATTTCCACCGGCTGTTCAAGGCGGAGTTCGGCCATACGCCGAAGGAAACGCTCGAATGCGCGGCCGCGCCGATTCTGCTGCCGTGCGATGCGGCCGGCGATCGATGGGCGGATGGCGGCCGGCTGGCGGGATGGACGCTGCCGTTCGGCGTGCTCACCAACTGAGCGGGCCGCGCGTTCCGGCCGCCGCGCGGCGGCGCGTTTCGTGCGTCACGCGTACACGCTGCTGGCCGCACCGCCTTCATCGACCTCGTCGATCGCGGCTCGCAAGTCGTCGATCGCCACCATCAGCTCGCGCACCTGCCGCAACGACGGGTACTGGTGCAGCACCGCATGCCATTGCGGCATCGTCAGCAGCGCGTGCCAGACGACGCCGAGGCCGTCAGGAACGGTGTGCGGCTGTTGCGCGAGCGCGCTCGCGTACTCGAGGCTGGCTTGCGCCGACAGCAACTGCATGCGGCTCGCGGCGCCCAGCAGGCGCGGCGTCGCGTCGGCGGACGCATCGCAGCAATAGAGCACTTCCCGTTGCAGCGCGGCGTCGTCGGTCGTCAGCGCCCGCAGCGACGCGCCGTGCACGCGCACCGTGCCCTGGTGCGTCTCGAACGAATAGATCGTGTCCGGGTCGGCCTGCGCGAGCAGGGTCAGGCCGCGCAGCAGCCGCGGCAGATCGGTCGTCGCGGCATCCGCGGACGCTTTCGCTTCGACGAGGAAGCGCACGTTCCACGCGGGCGCCGGGTCGTCGCCGCGAGGGCGTTCGAGCAGGATCGCGTCCCATTCGGTTTTCGCGCGATCGTGCCGGCCCGGTATCGACGACGGCACGCGCATCGACGTCACCACCCGGTACGTGCGGCGTGCGTCGACGGCGTCGAGCCTGCGGGCCAGCGCGTCGAGCGCCTGCGCGGCCAGCGCTTCGACGGCTGCGCCGCGCTGCTGCGATGCGACGCCCTGTGCAACGGCGACCGAGCTGCCTTCGAGCGGACCCTGGCGGACCCACAGCGCACGATAGCGGCGCACGTGCTCGTCCGATGCCAGGGCGTCGACGCGCAGCAGGCGTTCGAGCGCGGGGCTGTCTTTCAGCTTGACGATGTCCTGTTCGAAGGCCAGGTCGGTCTTCATGTCGGGCAGTGCGAGCAGGTGCCGCAGCGTGTCGTGCAGATCGGCCCACGACGCGCCGGTGGCGGCCGCATGCAGCCGCGCGAGCCCGTCGCGTTGCCACGGCCGGGCGCTGCGCTCGAGCTTGGCCGGATGCGCGATCGCGTTGACGGCCGAGTGCAGCGCGCGACGGTCCTGCTCCGCGTGTGCCGACAACGACGCGTATTCGCGCACGCTCGGCGCATCGTGCCGCAGCACCGCGGCCTGAAACGCGGGATCGCCGGAATGCGTATCCATCGCATCGCGGATCATCTGCGCGAGGGCGTCGATGAAGCGCTGCCGCAGCGCCGCGTTGGGCGTGTGCCCGTCGCTTCGCATCCTGCGCGCTTCCTCGATCACGATCGCAAGCGCGGCGGCCGGGTTCGCGGCGTCGGCCGGCGACGACGCGCTGTCGAGCGGCGGCAGCCGGTAGCGTCGCACGACGGTGCGCAGGGTTTCGTCGAGCAGGGCGGGAAGCGGTGTCAGCGACATGTTCGATATCGGCGTGAAAGCGGTGCGCATGCCAAGGGGTAGGGCGCGGTGCGCGCGGGGATGTGCAACGTTATCACGTCGTACGGAAGATGCAGGCGGGCGCAGCGCGCTACGGGCGGTCGTTCAAGGGGATGTCGCCCGCCGGCTCGCTGATCGTCGGGGCGATCGTGCTGGTGCCTGCCTGCCAGCCTCGCCGCCGACCGTCCGTGGACGCTTCACCCGTTGTCGCGCTCGCTGCCGGCACGGGCGGCGATCGCGTTCATCATCTACTTCCGGCTCGTGCAGACGCTCGGTTCGGTCGGCACGACGGGGCGCAGGCCTGTTTGCGTAAGCTGTTCGGCATCGGCATGGTGCTGCTCGGGGGAGTTGCTGTCGGCATCGGCGTGGCTCGGGCTCGTGTGCGCCGTTGCCGGCGTGGCCGCGATGACGTTGCCGTCACGACAGTGCGCGCAGCCGCGCGCCTGACACTGGTCACGAACCCGGCCGCGCAACGATCGCGGCCGTCGCGCTGCGGCCAGCGATCAGCGATCAGTGACCAGCCCGGTCAGCCGTGCCCGCGCGCACGCGTGCATCAGGCCGTCAACGTCACCGACAAACTGCCGAGCTCGCCGAAGCGAACCGTCAGCGCATCGCCGAGCGGCACGTCGATCGCGCCCGCATACGATCCGGTCGTCACGATCTGCCCGGCGCGCACCGGGTCGCCGCGCGAGGCGAGGAAGTTGACGAGCCACACCAGCGGCTTCAGCGGATCGCCGTCCGGATGGCGGCCGTCGATCGTGCGGTTCAGCGCGCCTTCGAACGACAGCGCCAGCGTCTCGAGCGGCACGTTCAGCCCGTCGGGCACGACCGGGCCGACGCATAGCCCCTGGTTGAATTGTCCGTCGGCCAGCAGCTCGAACTTCGACGCGCGCGCGGGCTCCGCATAGCGGCAGCCGAGCACCTCGAGCACGATGCGCACCTCGCGGATCGCGTCGCGCACGTCCTGTTCGTCGTACGGCTGTTCGCGCGCGGGCAGGTCGCGATCGAGCACGAACGCGATTTCCGGTTCGATCCGCACGATCGGGCCGCCGACGACGCGGTACGGCGCATCGGCCTCGCGGATCGTCGACGCGAAGATCGGTGCGAGGATCACGCGGTCGGGCGGCGGCAGCGCGCATTTCCATCCGCCGACGGATTCGCCGAGCAGGTCGGCCACGCGCTGCTGGATCGCGAGCGCGGTGTCGATGTCGTCGGGGCGCAGTGCATCGGGCAGCAGCGGGCCGGGCGAGCCGGCATGGCGGGCGGCGACGAGATGCTGGGCGGCGCCGTCCACGCGTTCGGTAGTCGTTGTCATGTCGGTTGAGCGAGTTGAAAGTGGGCCGGCAAATAAGGGCCGGACGAAAGTCGCACATCCGATGATAGCGCCTTCGGCATGGTGACCGCCCGATTCCGGTGCGCACGGGGGGCGCGGCCGCCGCGGGCCCGGCGGATTCCGTCGCGCGCCGGCGGGTTCGACAAGCACACGTATCGCGCGCCGCATACGCGAGGACGCACAAGGGTGCGGGCTCCGGTGCGCGTGCCGCGCCCTGCGTCGGCCGGTCGCAGCCGGCATGGTCGCTCGCTTGATCGCCGTCAACATTCGAACCCGCCGTCCGCCGATGATGGTGACAGGGCCGCGCGCACCCAGCCGCGCGGCAATTTACCCCAGCGAGGTTTGCATGTACAAGAAGATCATGGTGGCCGTCGACGGCAGCGCTTCGTCGAAACTGGCGCTTGCCGAGGCCGTAAAGGTCGCGCTGGCAGGCGACGCGCAAGTCAGTGCCGTGTATGTGGTCGACAAGTCGGTGCTGTTCACTTACGCGGGCCGTTTCGATCCGCACGCGCTCGTCGAGGAAATGCGCGACGACGGGCGCAAGGTACTGCGCGAAGCCGAACAGGTCATCGCGCTCGCCGGTGCGAAAGGCGAGGCCGAACTCGTCGAGACGGAGAGCATCGGCGAGGACATCTCGGAACGCCTGCAGCGCTACGTGAAGGAACGCGGGATCGATCTCGCGGTGGTCGGCACGCACGGGCGGCGCGGCATCCGGCGCGTGCTGCTCGGCAGCGTCGCCGAGCGCTTCGTGCGCGGCTCGAAGTGCCCGGTGCTGCTGATTCGCGGCGACGATGCCGACGTAGCGGCTGCGGCCGCGTAACCCGGAGGGGGCGCAATGATACGCCGCCAATCCCGGATCGTCGTCGCGGCGATCGCCGTGTTCGTCTCGCTCGTGGGGATGATGGCCGTCGTGACGGGGCTATTGTTCGACAACGCGATGGCGCTGCGCGGCGGCGCGGTCGCGCTGGTCGTCGGCGTGGCCGGTTTCGTCGTGATGCTCAATCCGGGCGCGAAAGGCGAGGAGTGACGCGTTACGCGGCGTCGCTCCCTGAATCCTGAATCGACCGGTCGAACCACGCCAGCGCTTCGTCGTCGCGACCGAGGCGATGGAGCGCTCAGCCCTTGCTGTCGAGCGCATACGGGGCATCGGGTGACTGCGCGAGGCGCGCATCGATCAGCGCCATCGCACGATCGATCGTCAGGCCGGCGTTGACGAGGTCTTAACCGATACCGTTCAACAGGTCGACCGAGAAATTGCCTGCGTCGAGCGCGGTGTCGATGCGGCCTTCGTTCCGCTCGGCAATCGCCAGCGCGATCATCTTGGCCGCGATCTGTTCCCGGAGTGCCCGGCCGGGGTGCCGGCCGCCCCCGGAACGCCGCGCGCGACGTATCCGGCTGCGCGCGCTTCTGTCAAACTGGCGCCCATGAAACCGCGCCTCGCCTCACTGCCTTCCTCCGATTCCGCGCCTGCGCCCGCAGGCTATCCCGACGCCGACGAACTGGCCGCGCTGCGCGCATGGTACGCGGGCATGACCGTGCGCCAGGCCGTCGAACGCTACCTGCCCGATCGTCTCGGCGAAGGGCGCTCGGCGCGCGGCGTGATCGGCGGGATTCGCCGCCGCCTCGTGCACGTTGCACGGCAGGTCGGCCGGCCAGATCTCGCGGAGCGTCTCGGTCATCCCGACGGTGAGCGTATTCGGGAGGCGAAGGCGGCTGCCGAAGCGATCGGCCTGCTGCGTCATGCGCGCGCGCCGGTCCCGCAGATCAGCGACGACGTCGGCCTGTGGCTGCCCGCGCGTGCAGTCGCCGCGCTGCGGGCGCACGGGATCGCGACGCTCGCCGATCTCACGGTGCGGATTCCGCGCCGGCGCCAGTGGTGGCGTGCGATCGCGGGCCTCGGCGTGGCCGGTGCGCGGCACATCGAGGCGTTTTTCGCCGCGCATCCGGACCTGACCGAACGGGCGCGCGCGCTGATCGCGGCGACGCCGCGCGGCAGCATCGTGCCGTGGGAGCAGTTGAAGCTGCCGCACGAGGTCGACGGCTCGGCCGGCACGTTCCGCGCGCCGCGTGCGACCAGCACGCTCGATGCGGACAACGATTACGCGGCCGTGCACGCGTGGCTGTCACTGCACGAATCGGCCGCGACGCGGCGTGCGTACCGGAAGGAGGCGGAGCGGTTGATCCTGTGGGCGATCGTCGAGCGCGGCCGCGCGCTGTCGTCGCTGACGACCGAGGACGCGGTCGCGTATCGCGCATTCGTGCGGCGCCCGAGCCCGCACGAACGCTGGGTCGGGCCCGTGCGGCCGCGCGGTGCGCCCGACTGGCGGCCGTTCTCGGGCGCGCTGTCCGCGCGTTCGGCGGCGTACACGCTGTCGGTGCTCGGTGCGTTGTTTCGCTGGCTGATCGAGCAGCGCTACCTGCTGGCGAATCCGTTCGCGGGCGTCAAGGTGCGCGACACGCGCGGCGCGAACGCACTCGACACGTCGCACGCGTTCACCGAAGGCGAATGGCTGCTCGTGCGCACGATCGCCGACGGGCTCGAGTTCCGCACCGGCACGGCGGCCGGTGCGCCGCAGTCGGGCTGGACGCCGGCCGCCGCGCAACGGCTACGCTTCATTCTCGATTTCGGCTATGCGACCGGGCTGCGCGCGAGCGAGCTGGTCGGCGCGACGCTCGGCGGCATCGAGACGGATGCGCACGGCGACACGTGGCTGAAGGTGGTCGGCAAGGGCGGCAAGGCCGCACGCGTCGCGCTGCCGCCGCTCGCGCGCACGGCGCTCGACCGTTACCTGGTCGCACGCCGGCTGCCGGTCACGCCGGTGCGCTGGCGGCCCGATACGCCGCTGATCGCGAGCCTCGCGGAAGACGGCGCGGCCGCGATCACGAGCGTGCGGCTGTGGAAGGTGATGCAGCGTTTCTTCACGCAGACGGCCGATCAGGTCGAGGCCGACAACCCCGCGCTCGCGCAGAAGCTGCGGCAGGCGAGCCCGCACTGGATGCGTCATACGCATGCGACGCATGCGTTGGCGCGCGGCGCGGAGCTGACGACCGTGCGCGACAACCTGCGGCATGCGTCGATCTCGACGACGTCGATCTACCTGCACGGCGACGACGTGAAGCGGGCGCGGCAGATGTCGAGCGCGTTTGCGGCAGACAAGTAACGGCGTCGCGTCGATCCGGCACGGGCCGCGCGCGCGTCATGCCGGTTGTCGGCTCGCGTCGGGCAGCGCAAGGTGCTGCGCCGCACGCGCCACGACCGCATGACGATCGGGCCGCACGCGCTCGAACAGCGCGGACACCGACGCGAGAATGTCCGGCGCGGCCTGCTCGGGACGTCCGCAGTCGAACGGCGGCTCGGGCGCATATTCGATGCCGAGCTGCACCGCTTGCGCGTAGGCCGGGCCGGCCAGGTCGGCCATCACCGAGAGCGCCATGTCGATGCCGGCGGTGACGCCGCCGCCCGTGACGACCGGGCCGTCGCGCACCACGCGGCCTTCGTCGACGATCGCGCCGAACGGCGGCAGCAGGTCGCGCCACGCCCAGTGGCAGGCGGCCCGCCGGCCTTGCAGCAACCCGGCCGCGCCGAGCACCAGCGACCCGCTGCACACGGAGGTAACATAGCGGGCGCCGAGCGCGAGCCGGCGCACCTCGCGGACGAATGCATCGTCCGCGATCGCGTCGATCACGCCGAGCCCGCCCGGCACGCAGACGAGATCGGCGTGCGCGATGTCGGCGAGCCGCTCGACCTCGGCAACGGTCAGGCCGCTGTCCGCGCGAATCGGTCCGCCGCGCACCGAGGCCCGCCGGATCCGCGCGCCCGGCAGACGCCAGAACACTTCGTCCGGCCCGGTGAAATCGAGCTGCGTGACATGATCGAACAATGCGAATACGACGATGAACGGCGTGGTGGCCATCACGATCTCCCGAGGTATGAGCGGCGTGTAGCATCGCGCCGCGCGCTGTCCGTCGCAATGTCATTTCTCCCGCACTTTCTGCCATGACCCATCGCGTCGCCATGCTCGTGTATCCCGGTTTCCAGGTGCTGGATGCCGCCGGGCCCGTTTCCGCGTTCGAGATGGCCGACTACGCGCGCGCGCCGTATTACGCGGTTCGCATCGTCGCGGCGCAGCCGGGGCTGGTGCGCAGTTCGTCGGGCGTGAGCTGGCACGCCGAGCCGTTGCCGGATGCGGCGGACCTCGATACGTTGCTGGTCGCGGGCGGCGACGGCGTCGATGCCGCGATGGCCGACGCAGCGACGTGCGCGTTCGTGCGGCGCTGCGCGGCGCGCGGCATCCGGGTGGCGAGTGTCTGTTCGGGCAGCCTGCTGCTGGCCGCCGCCGGTGTGCTGGACGGCCGGCTGGCGACCACGCACTGGGGCTGCGGCGAGCGGTTTGCCCGGGCGTTTCCGCAGGTGCGGCTCGCGCTCGACCGCATCTATGTGAACGACGGGCCGTTCTGGACGAGCGCCGGCATCACGGCCGGCATCGACCTGACGCTCGCGTTGATCGGCGAGGATCGCGGCGAGCGGCTGGCGCGCGCCGTCGCGAAACGTCTGGTCGTGTACTACCGGCGCCCCGGCGGACAGTCGCAGTTCTCGGCGCTGATCGAACTCGACAGCGCGCAAGGGCGCTTCAAGCCGTTGCTCGACCACATCCGCCGCAATCTCGGCGCACGCTTGCGCGTGAGCGACCTGGCCGAGCAGGCGTGCATGAGCCCGCGTCAGTTCGCGCGTGCGTTCCAGACGGAAACCGGCCTCACGCCGGCCAAGGCCGTCGAGAAACTGCGCGTGGAAGCCGCTCGTGCGGCGCTCGAAAGCGGGGCGGCGTCGCTGCAGCGCGTGGCGAACGAGTGCGGTTTCGGCGATACCGAAAACATGCGGCGCAGCTTTCATCGCTGGCTGGGCGTCGCGCCGTCGGTATTGCGTTCGTAGGCGGGCGTTGTCGCATTGTTACGTCGTCGATCGCGATAGTCTCGCTCGGCCGAGCGCCGTCATGTGACTGTCACGACACGACACGCAGCGTGTTGCGGGCCGCGAATGCCTGCACGTGCCCGAATGCGTCCGAATGCGCGTTCCGCCGACGAATGGATGACGCACCGCAGCGCATCCGCCGATCAGGCGGAACGGTCGGGCACACGCAGCGGTCATACACCTTTTGCAAGGAGCAGGGATGGCATCGAGCCAGGGGACAGTCGATTTCATCGTCGAGCAGATGGCGGCGGCCGGCACGGTATCGGCGCGCAAGATGTTCGGCGAGTACGGTATCTATTGCGACGGCAAGATGGCGGCGCTCGTCTGCGACGATCGGCTGTTCGTCAAGCCGACGCCCGAAGGCCGCGCGTTTCTCGGCACGTGCGAGGAAGGTTCGCCGTACCCGGGCGCGAAGCCGCACCTCGTCATCTCGGGCGAGCGCTGGGACGATCGCGAATGGCTGTCGGCGCTGATCCGGATCACCGCCGCGCAGTTGCCGGTGCCGGTGAAGCGGCGTCGATAACGGCCTTTTCGCGTGCAATGTTGCGCTGCGGCCAGGCGTATTCTGTGACACATGCGCGCGACCATCGCGCGCCAGGCGGGAGCACAAGAATGAAGACATCCGGACATCCGCGCGGCACGTGGCTCGCCCGCCGCGCCTGGTACGCGCTCGTCGCGGCCCTGTGTACGGGCTGGAGCGCGCTGTCGTTCGGCGCGGACGATGCGGCGGCGCTGCTCGACCGTTACCGCAGCCTCGGCGCGCAACTGAAGGACAACGCGTTTCACCGGCCGCTGGTGCTCGAATCGACGGAAGCGTCGTCGTCGCTGAAGGGCGACATCTACGCGGTGGTCGACTATCCGTTCGCGGTCGTGAGCGGGCAGCTCGACGATCCCGCGCAGGGCCCCGCGAACTGGTGCGCGGTGCTGATCCTGCACCTGAACACGAAATACTGTCATGCATCGGGCGGTGGCAACGGCCCGGTGCTCGACGTGAACCTCGGCCGCAAGATCCAGCAGAAGCTGTCCGACACCTATCGCGTGCAGTTCCGCTATCACGTGGCGGCCGCATCGCCCGACTATTTCCAGGTCGACCTGACCGCCGACAGCGGCCCGATGGGCACGAAGGATTACCGGATCGCGCTGGAGGCCGTGCCGGTCGGCGCGTCGCGCACGTTCCTGCATCTCACGTATTCGTATGGTTTCGGCACGGTCGGCCGCATGGCGATGAAGACCTACCTCGCGACCGTCGGCAGCGACAAGGTCGGCTTCACGAACGTCGGCGGATCGGCCGCGCAGCCGCAGTACGTCGGCGGCGTGCGCGGGCTGCTGGAGCGCAACACGATGCGCTACTACCTCGCGATCGATGCGTATCTCGCGACGCTCGACAAGCCGCTCGACCAGCGCCTCGCGCGCTGGTTCGACGCGACCGAGCAGTATCCGCAGCAACTGCACGAGGTCGAGCGTGGCGCGTATCTGCAGATGAAAGCGCAGGAGGTGCAGCGGCAGCAGGCGGCGCGATGACGGTGTGGTTCCCGGTCGCACCGCCGCGCGTCAGTTCGACGCGCCGCCGACCGTGCGGATGCTGTGCCACTGCCCCTGTTCGACGCGGAACAGCGTGTACGGCGGCTTGATCAGGTCGCCGCGCTCGTCGAACGAGATCTTTCCGGTCACGCCGGTGACCGATACGCCGGGCAGGCTCGCGACGATCTTGCCGCGATCGAGCGAATCGGCCTTGCGTACCGCCGCGATAATCGCGAGCGCCGCGTCGTACGAGAACGGCGCATAGAGCTCGACATCCTGGTTGAAGCGTGCCTTGTACCGCTGCGCGAACGCGACGGCGGACGGCAGCTTGTCGAGCGCCGGCCCCGGTTCGAGATCCTGCGTGCCTTCGCCCGAGGTGCCGGCGATCTTCAGGAATGCATTACTTTTCAATGCGCCGGCGCCGAACAGCTGCGCGCGGATGCCGAGCGAGCGCATCTGCTTGACGAGCATCGCGCCCTGTTCGTCGAGGCCGCCGAAGAACAGCAGGTCGACGTTGTTGCTCTTCATCGTCGTCAGGATCGCGCGGAAATCGACGGCCTTGTCGTTCGTGTATTCGCGCGACACGATGCTGCCGTGCGCATCCTTCACGCCCTTCTCGAACGCGTCGGCGAGACCCTGGCCGAACGCGGTGCGATCGTCGATGATGCCGATCCGTTTCGCCTTCAGATGCTCGACCGCGAAACGGCCGGCCACCACGCCGCCGACGCCGTCGTGCCCCATCGTGCGGAACACGTTCTTGAAACCTTGCATCGTCAGCTGCGGATTGGTCGAGCCGGGCGTGATCATCGCGACGTTCGCCTGCTTGTAGACGGCCGACGCGGGAATGCTGCAGCCCGAGTTGTAGTGGCCGATCACGCCGACCACGCCGTCGTCGACGAGCTTCTGCGCGACCTGGATCGCGATGCGCGGATCGGCCTGGTCGTCCTGCACGTCGAGCACGAAGCGCACGGGCTTGCCGCCCACGGTCGGATGTTTCGCGTTCTCTTCGTCGAGCGCGAGTTGCGCGCCGTATTGCAGATCCTTGCCGACGCGCGCGACGGGCCCCGTCAGCGGGCCGGCGAAGCCGATCTTGACGGTCTCCGGGTCCGCGGCCTGCGCGGATGCGCCGACCGTGCCGATCGAGCAGACGGCCAGCCAAGCCAGCCAGTTACGACGATTCATGATGGATGCCTCCTTGCAGTGGTGAAAGTCGCGGCGCGCGTCAGAATCGCGCGGCCCGGTACGGTGCGAGGTCCAGCGGCGGTGCGCGCTGGGCGACGAGGTCGGCGACGATTTGCCCGGTGATGCCGGCGAGCGTCACGCCGAGATGCTGATGGCCGAATGCGTGGATCACGCGCGCGCTGCGCCGCGCGCGGCCGATCACGGGCACGCCGTCCGGCAGCGTCGGCCGGAAGCCGAGCCAGCTGCGCGTCGGTGCGCCGAGCGACGGCACGGCTTCGCGCGCGGAACGCGTGAGCAGCGCGACGAGCGACGGATTCATCGGCGCGTCGAAGCCGCCGAGTTCGACGGTGCCGGCCGCGCGCAGCCCTTCGTCGAGCGGCGTCATGTAGAAGCCGCGCTCGGCCCAGCCGACCGGCCGCGAGACGATCGGCTCGTGCGCGCCGAACTGCACGTGATAGCCGCGCTCGGTATCGAGCGGCACCGTATCGCCGCACGCGGCCGCGAGTGCGCGCGAGCGGGCGCCGGCGGCAATGACGACGTGATCGAACGTGCGCATGGCGCCGCCCGCATGCACGTTCACGCTGTCGCCGGCGGGCTCGATCCGTTCGACACGCGCGCGTTCGAGCGCGGCGCCGCCGGTGGCGAGGTGCGCGAACAGGGCGCCGAGGAATCCGCATGGATCGGAGAAGTGCCAGCTTCCGACGAACAGCACGCCGCGCGTGAAGATCGGCGCGAGTGCGGGCTCGAGCCGGCGGATCGCGCTCGCGTCGAGCGTCTCGAACGGCACGCCGAGCCGGCGCCGCAGCGCGAGCGACGGCTGCGCGGCGTCGAACGACGCCTGCCGCGCATACAGGTACAGGCATTCGCGCGGCCGCACGAACGCGGCGAGCCGCGACGGTGCAAGCAGCGGCGCATAACCGTCGGCGGCGCGCGACAGCAGCGCGGCCAGCGCGGCGGCGCTGCGTGCGTGGCGCGCGGGCGTCGATGCGAGCAGGAACCGCGCGAGCCACGGCGCACCATGCAGCAGGTACGGCCAGCGGATGCGCAGCGGGCTGTCGGCGGCGAACAGGAAATGCGGCATGTCGCGGAACACCGACGGGCCGTTCACCGGCACGCAGCCGTACGGCGCGAACGTCGCGGCATTGCCGAACGACGCGCCCTGGCCGATGCCGGCCGGGTCGAACAGCGTCACGCGATGCCCGTCGCGCTGCAGCCATGCCGCCGCGCCGAGCCCGATGAAGCCTGCACCCACGATGGCGACATTCGCCATGACGCGTTCCCTCCGGTCCACATGATTCACACAAAGTTGCGATCAAGAATCACACAGTAATTTTTTGTGTGCAATCAAAATGAGATTGTGTGGCGCTAGTGTTTACCCGATTCCAACTGGCTGATTCGACAGACTTTTCAACTGACGTTTGACGGGAGGGGGATGTCGGATACAATCGCTGGGCAGGTCAAAATGGCAGACAAACGCTTTTTGTGTGGTCACGGGCGATAAATGGCATCAGACAAACTTTCCGGCGAGCGCGACGGCGGCGCGCCGGCGCAGGCGAAGCGGCCGACCTACGTCGAGGTATCGAGCTCGATCGAGGAGGAAATCCGCAGCGGCATGTATCCGCCGGGCAGCCGCCTGCCGCCGCAGCGCCAGCTCGCGACCGAGCTCGGCATCAACGTGTCGACCGTGTCCCGGGCGTACAAGGAATTGCAGCTGCGCGGCCTCGTGATCGGCAGCAAACGGCGCGGCTCGCTCGTCACCGGCGGTGCGATGCCGAGCATTGAGCCGGCCCGCGCGTCGCTCGCGGCGGGCAACGGCGTGATCGACCTGACGGTGAACCGCCCGGCCACCGGCGAGTTTCTCGCGAGCCTCGCGCAGACGTTCGGCACGCTGCCGAACGACCCGCGTTTCGCCGCCCTCCAGGAATACCAGCCGCCGCAGGGCCCCGACTGGGCGCGTGCCGCCGGCGCGCAGTGGCTCGCCGCGCCGGGCTTCGCGCCGTCGCGCGACCAGGTGGTCGTCACGAGCGGCGCGCAGCACGGGCTGTACGCGGTGCTGAACAGCCTGATCGGCACCGACGGCGTGATCGTGGCCGACCGCCTCACGTATTACGGGCTCAAGGCGCTCGCGCCGGTGTTCCAGTTCGAGATCGTCAGCGCGCCCGCCGACGACGACGGCCTGCTGCCCGACGAGATCGAGCGGATCTGCCAGCGCATGCCGGTCAAGGCGATCTTCGTCGTGCCGAACCTGCAGAACCCGACCGTCACGACGATGAGCCTCGCGCGCCGGATGGCGCTCGTCGACATCGCGCGCCGCCATCACGTGACGATCATCGAGGACGACGTGTACGGCCCGCTCGTGCGCGACCGGCTGCCGGCGATCGCGGGGCTGTGCCCCGAGCTGACGTTTCATATCGGCGCGACGTCGAAGATCCTCGCGCCGGGGCTGCGCCTCGGTTACCTGAGCTGCCCGCGCGACAGCGTCGCACTGTGCGCGGAGGCGGTGCGCACGACCGCATGGATGCCGGCCCCCGCGTCGATGCTGATCGCGACCGTGTGGATCGAGGACGGCACCGCCGAGCGGATCATGGGCGCGCAACTCGCGGAGATCCGCGCGCGCGTCGATCTCGCGCGGGAGCTGCTGCCGGCCGGGCAGCTGAAATCCGACCCGGCGTGCATGTTCGTGTGGCTGCGCCTGCCGCCGCCGTGGCGCGCCGACGACTTCGCCGCGAACGCGAAGGCGCGCGGCGTGATCGTGATGCCGTCGTCGACGTTCGCGGTCGATCGCGCGGAGATTGAGCACGGCGTGCGCATCAACCTCGCGTGCCCGGCCTCGCGCGACGAACTCGTCAACGGGCTGCGGATTCTCGCCGGCACGCTGAAGGACCGGCCGCGCGCGCTGTTCGGTTCGATCTGACGGCGTCCGCTCAATCGAGCAACCCCGCGACGACGTCGACGATCCGCTGCAGCAGCGCTTCGTCGTAAGGCAGCCACGGCACCGCGTGCAGCGGCGACGGCGGCGGCTCGATCGCGGCATCGACGGGTTCGCCGTCGCGCATCACACGCCCGGTCGCGCAATGCACCGACCACGCGCCGACGCGCACATGCCGTTCATCGATCGTCATCTTCCCTTGCGCCACCGGCCCGGCGAACACGAGCGACAGCACGTGCCGGCGATGCCGTGCCATCGTGCCCAGCGGCACGTCCGACAACCGGTTCAGGCGCTGCCAGCGTTGTGCTTCGAGCTCGCGTTGGCGCACCGGATCGACCGTGAGCGCGGCCGTCGCCGCGCGTGTTGTGTCGTCGTCGAGCGCGAACGCGGCAACGCTGACGAGCAGATCGACCGCGCGCGCCACTTCCGAGAACACCACACGATCGATTTCGCCGATCGGCAGCGGTATCCAGTGCCGGTCGTGCCGGCGTTCGAAGTGCAGCCGGCGCGACGTGCCGTGGCTTTCCGAGCCCGGATAGAGCCTTGCATCGACGAAGAAGGTCGCGCGCACGTCGCCGAATTCGCGGACGAGCCCGTCGTCGTACGCGCGGATCGACCAACCTTCGCGACGCGCGACGCCGATCAACTGCCGGCTCGACAGCACGTGGCCTTCGAACATCGCGGAATCGCTGGCGGACGCGTCGCCGTTGGCCGGTACGTAGTATTCGCGGAAGGCCTGCCTGACCGGCTGCCGCAGCGTGCGGCCGACGATCGCGCGTTGCCACGCGAGCCGCTCGTCCGCATCGGCCAGCAGCGGATGCCATAACCGGATGTCGCTGTCGCCGGCGATGTCGATCGCGTGCCCGGCCGCGTCGCGCAGCACGACCTTGCCCTTTGCGATCTCGGGCATGAACGACTGCGTCGACCCATCGCGGCCTCGCGCGTGCCAGATCGTGCGTGCCGCGAACGCGGCGCCGGCCGGCGCATCGACGAGGCGCTCGCGCCATTCGGCGTGGCCGAGCGTCATCGACTGCCAGAAGCCGGCTTCCATGCAGGTCGCGAGCATCGCGAGCTGCTTCTTGTCGGGCTTTGCGTCGAGCGTCATGCGCAGCGCGGTGTGCGGCCGCTCGCCGAGCGCGCGTTCGGCCGGCTTCAGGTTGCGTGCCAGCTTCTTCTGCACGCCGGCGTGACGCACGGCGGCGAGTGCGTCGCGCAACGCGCGCACGCCCTCGGGGGTCGGGATCGTCTCGACCGCGTGGCCGAGCGCGATCGCGAGCGACTGGGACGGCGCGGTCTTCGCGGCCGTCGGCGCGACGCACACGCCGGTCAGCAGCGGCCCGATCAGCGGGCGCAGCCACGCTTCGTCGCGATAGGCGGCCACGCGGGCGGCGCGGGCGACGACCTGCGCGTCGTCGGTCGTGAATGCACGATCGGCCTCGTACGGGACGGCGCCCGCATGGAGCGCCGCCACGTGTTGCGCGGCTTCCGTCAGCGCATCGCGCGCGAACGCGACATACGCGGCGTCTTCCGCGAGCGTGACGGCCGGATCGCTCAAGTCGAGCCACAACCGCCTCGGCGCGAAATAACCGTTGTTCGTCGCGGCCAGCGCGAGCAGCCCGGCCAGCCCGAGTTCGGGCAGCACGTCGAGTTCGCGCACGCGAAACGGCGAATCCGCCAGCGCCTGCGCATACGCGTCGCGTCGCGCCGAGAAGTCGCGGCGGCCGGCGAACCGGTCGAGCGTATACACGCCATACGTGCTGGACTCGGTGCGCACGTCGCCTTCCTCCGGCTCGCCCGCGATGCGCGCGAGTTCGGCCTGCAGCGCGGGCGACGGCGGCGCGTCGAGGCAGGGCAATTCCTCCAGTGCACGTTTCCAGCCGCCGGCCGGGATGTCGCGGAACAGTTCGAGCGCGGCATCGGCGTCGACGAGCGGCACGAGTCCGAGCGCATCGATCTGCCGGTGCAGCCAGCGCGCGAAATCGGCGCGCGGATCCTCGAATGCCTGGTCGTGCAGCATGATCTCGTACTCGACACGGCGCAGGGCCGGCCAGACCGCGCCGAGTGCGTGCGCGTCGAGCGTCGACAGGTCGATCGGCGCGCCGGTGAAGTGCGGATGGTCGGTGCGGCCGGTCAGCCGCGCGACGAGCTCGTCGACGAGGGCGCGATCAGTCATCCGCGGGCCTCGGTGCCGGCCGCGTCGTTCCTGCGCCAATTCTGTACGTTCCGGGCGGTGCGGATCACGCCGCCGAGGTCGGATGCCTGTTCGATCGTGTACTGCATGGTCTGACTCCGGGAATGAAAACCGAGCGGACGCACAGTATTGCACCCCAATTGATGCGGTCGGGCGGAAGGCCATGCGGCGGGCGTTCCGGGCCGATCCGGCCACGCTGTGTGCCGCTTCCGGCGGCCCGGCCATTTCATAAGACGTACAGTTCTCCCGCGATGCGCGATTCGCGCCGAACTGTACTCTTGTTCGCGTGGACGATGTGTGTACTCGTCGCCAACTGTTCTGCTCTTAAGATTCCATCATCAAGGGCACAGTGCCGCAGATCCAGTCGTACCGGAACCCTGTTGGCGCATCTTCAAGAGCGAGCCAGTGCGATGGAAAAGGCAAAACCGGAGGGAAAGATCAGGAACCACGATGGCCCGGTCGACGGGCGGAACACGTGCGTATCGGATGCGCGCAGCGGGGCGGGGCGGCTGCGCAGGCCGGCGGGAGGCACGCGATGAAACTCTATGAAAAGCTCGCGGACGACATCGAGCGCCTGATCCGCCAGGGCGTGTACCGGCACGGTGACCGGATTCCGTCGGTGCGGCAGGCAAGCCAGCAGCACCGGATCAGCATCACGACCGTGCTGCACGCGTATCTGCTGCTGGAAAGCCGCGGGCTGCTCGAAAGCCGCCCGCAGTCCGGCTATTTCGTGAACCTGCGGCGCGACGACGGCCATGCGCCGGTGCGCGAGCTGCGGCCGTCGAAGCCGATCGCGATCTCGTCGTCGGTCGACGTGAGCCGGCTCGTGCTGTCGACGCTGCGCTCGATCGGCACCGACGACGCAGTGCCGCTCGGCTCGCCGTACCCGGACCCGAGCCTGTTCCCGTTCGAGAAGCTGAACCGCTATGCGTACGCGGCCGGCCGCGACAAGTCGTTGTGGGGCGTGACGGACGGATTGCCGCCCGGGCATCCGCGGCTGATCCGTCAGATTGCACGCCGCTACCTGGAAAACGGGATGTCGGTGGACCCGAACGAGATCATCGTGACGGTCGGTGCGACGGAGGCGATCAACCTGTGCCTGCAGGCGGTGGCGAAGCCGGGCGACACGATCGCGGTGGAATCGCCGACGTTCTACGCGATGCTGCACGCGATCGAGCGGATGGGGATGAAGGCGATCGAGGTGGCCACGCATCCGGAATACGGGATCGACATCGCCGCGCTGGCCGCGATCGCGAAGTCGCAGCCGATCGCCGCGTGCATGGTGATGCCGAACTTCCAGAACCCGCTCGGCTTCCAGATGCCCGACGAACGCAAGCGCGAACTGGTCGAGTTCGCGACGAAGGCCGGAATGCCGCTGATCGAGAACGGTGTGTATAACGAACTGTATTTCGGCGATGCACATCCGAGTTCGTTGAAGTCGTATGACCGCAACGGGATCGTGCTGCATTGCTCGTCGTTCTCGAAGAGCCTGACGGCCGCGTACCGGATCGGCTGGGCATTACCGGGCCGTTATCGCGATCAGGTCGAGAAGCTGAAATTCCTGAACACGCTTGCGACGCCGTCGTTGCCGCAGCTTGCAATCGCGGAGTTTCTCGAACGCGACGGTTACGAGCATCACCTGCGGCGCTTGCGCAAGGCGTATGCGCAGCAGGCGAACCTGATGCGGGCGATGGTGTCGCGGTTTTTCCCGGAAGGCACGCGCATCTCGAGCCCGGCGGGGGGGTATGTGCTGTGGGTCGAGTTGCCCGCGCAGGTCGATGCGATGCGGCTGTACCAGCTCGCGCTGGAGCAGGGCATCACGATCGGGCCCGGCTACATGTTCTCGATCACGGACAACTACCGGAACTTCATCCGGCTGAACTACAGCAGCCCTTGGTCGCCGGAGATCGAGCAGGCGGTGATTGCGGTGGGGAAGCTCGCCTCGGCTTGCATGAAGTGACGGGGGCGTGTTGTTGCTTGAAGGGCATGACGAAGCCGGCTTGGGGCCGGCTTTGTTTTTGGTTCGGCGGGGGGAGTGCGATGAGCTTTGCCACGTTGGCGTTGGCAGGACAACGCCACATTGTTGAAGCTGTCATGCAGGCGTTGCCGCACGGATTCGGGGTAATACCGGTGAAGCCTCGAGTGTCAGACACCGTTGCGAGTGAACGAGTTGCACGTTTTGCATAACGAAACAGCAAACTCAGACCCCGGTCAGTATGCTCGCTGCTCGGTGTCTCCTGCCGGTCAAATCATGGAATAAGCAGCAACTTGCCAGAAGTCTTACGGCTCCACATATCGGCTTGAGCTTTTGCCGCATCTGCCAACGCGTATACGCCGCCATTGTGTACCTTGAGAACCCCTTCACGCACCCAACTGAACAGCTGCGCTGCATGCGAGCGCAGCAACTCCGGGGTCCGAATATGGTTCGCGAAAGAGGCATAACCGATCTTGATGCTCCTGGGTAGCCGGAACAGCTCTATCGTCGCATCTGCTCCTAGAACCGGTCCGTACCAGCAAAAGGTACCTGAATAACGCAACACATCAAGCGACGCCTGGAATGTCGTCGGTCCCGAGCCGTCGTACACCACATGCACGCCGTCTCCTCCCGTCATGTCCATCACGGCATCAACGAAATTGCCCTCGCGATCCACAATTACATGATCCACACCGGCGGCTTTAGCTAACGCAGCCTTAGATTCCGACGAAACACGGCCAATGACTGTACCGCCACGCAACTTGATGATTTGAGCCAACAACGAACCTACGCCCCCGGCGGCGGCATGCACCAGTGCGATATCGCCCTGCTGGATCGGATAGAAGTCGGTGGCGAAATGACTGGCAGTGAAGCCATTCATCATGAGCGACGCCGCGACACGGTCGTCAATGTCGTCTGGCACCTGCGCTAGCGCAGCCGCCGGCAGCACGACCTTTTCCGCATAGCTGCCTGGCGCATATGCCCAAGCCACACGCTGACCGACCTCAAGATCGGACACGCCCTCACCCAGTGCCAGCACACGTCCCGCACCCTCCACGCCAATTATTTTAGGATTGGGCATGTTGGTCCAGGCCATTCCTTGGCGAACTCCAATATCCATGAAATTCACGCCAGCCACAGCGATGCCGACCAGCACTTCATCCGGACCAGGAACCGGATCATTTCGCTCGACATACTCAAGCATGTCTACATCGCCAACGCCGTTCATCACCACTGCTCTCATCACACCCTCCAATACTGGAATGATTGTTCCATTAAAAGGCAAAAAATTTTCACATCAAGACTCGCATCGCCAACCGGCCTAGGGATGCCAATTCCGGATCGCTGGCACCTCCGCGTGCCGACAACCGAATAGCAGCAATATTTGCAACCAGAAAGCTTGCAGCCTGTTCGGCGTCAACTTCCCGTGAAACGTCACCTTGTGCCTGGGCCTCCTGCACCCTTTTTGTCAGCGCCTTGAGCAAGAATTTACCGATCCCTTCGCGCAATTTCGTCAGTTCCGGCTCCGAGTCTCCGAACTCGCTGATTGAACCCACACCCAAACAGGGCCGACGGGCCTCATGCACGACGCGATTCATCATCGCGCGCAAACCGTCGATGGCCTTGTGACCTTGATTCAGCGCGTCAAGGTGCGCCTGACGTTCGGTGTCACCGTATCGCTTTACTGCTGCGCAATAGAGCCCCCACTTGTCGCCAAATGTGTCGTACAAGCTTTGTCGACCGATCCGCATTGCTTCGACCAGCATGCCGGCCGAGGTGCCTGCATAGCCATGCGAGCGAAAGACGTCGATTGCGGCGTCTAGGACCTGGTCAATATCGAACTCTTTGTTTCTAGCCATGAGGCCATTCTATCGATACTGGAACAAACAGTCAAAATAAGGTGATGTTCCGGGCTGGCCATAGATTCAACTACGCAGGTTCGCGAATGTCGGCAATGGGAGGTGCATCTGCTCCACAGTCCCACATCACCGAATGCTGGCGTTGGCCGACGTCCCTCCATCCCGCATCCGGCAGGTTCCGAAGTAAACTGACCATCGGAATGGCGTCTTTCTGTGTTGCGTGAATGGCAACTATTCGCCGAACTGAGTCAGCCGATCTGGCGCCGTCTGTTTGATCTAGTCCATCCTTGTACAAATTCTTCGATCTCGTGCAGGCTCAGTGCGAACCGGACAGACCGCCGAACCGCCAGACTCATAACCGATGAAGGGGACCGGTGCAGATACTGCCTGCATGTATCGGATGGCGGCGAGAACGCGAGCGCCGTACTTCGCGCGAGCGCCTCGCCTGCATCCATGTCCGTTGACTGAACGACCAACGTCTCTTCCGAAAGTCAGAAGACCGCCAGTCCGGCAACGGCATGGCTGACATCCTCAATCATCCGACCTCACCGGACGTCATCGCCGAGCGTACCGTACGACGTGCCCGCCGTCGGCGGAGCACGAATGCGAAGACACCGAGCAGCACGACAACCACCGGCGCCGCGAGCATCAGCGGCCGGGCTCGCACGAGCAGCGGAACCGGGCCGCCGCTGCGCGCGACGGCCACGTCGTCGGGCGTCACGGTCACGTTCGCGTTGCCATACTGCGCGAGCACGTAGTTCGCGATCGCGGCGACCTGATCGTCCTTCAACGGCTGAACGTAGGAATCCTCACCGAACGACGGCATCAGCACGTGCTGGCCGCCCGCGTCGCGATCGACACCGTACAGGATCGCCGCAATCAGGTTCGACGGATTGCGCGAGCCCGTGGCGGTATTGTTCGACAGCGACGGATAGGCCTGACTCGGGCTGCCCTTGCCGTTGGCCTGGTGACAGCTCGCGCAGTAACCGCTGAACAGCGCTTCACCCGTCGTCAGCGTACCGTTCGCATTCAACGCGGTCGTGCCGCGCAACGTCGCTTCGCTGCTGACCGCGCGGCCGTGCGCGAATGCCGGTTCGGACTCGTGCTCGTCGCGGATCGGCTTCGTGCTGCGCAGATACGTGACGATCGATTTCAGGTCCGCGTCCGACAGATACTGCAGGCTGTTCTGCACGGCCTCCGCCATCGGTCCGGCCGCCTGGTTCTTGCCGGGTGCGCGGCCGGTCTTCAGGTACGACACCAGCTCGTCGTCGGTCCATGCGCCGATGCCGCTTACCGGATCCGACGTGATGTTCGGCGCATACCACGCGCCGAGCTGTGCACCGCCCAGGTTGCGGCTGAAGTCTTCGGCCATCAGCGCATTGCGCGGCGTATGGCACGCACTGCAGTGCGCGAGCACATTGGTCAGATACGCGCCGCGATTCCACTGTGCGTCGTGCGCCGGATCGGCTTCGAAACGCTTGTCCGACAGGAACAGCATGTTCCAGCCCGTCATCGCGACGCGCATGCCGAACGGGAACGGCAGGTTCGTCGCGGGTGCGGGCTCGTCGACCGGCTTCACGGCGTGCATGAAGTAGCTGTAGAGCGCGTGCACGTCGTTGTCGCTGAGGCCGCTGTACGACGTATACGGCATGGCCGGATACAGGCGCGCGCCGTCCGCGCGCACGCCTCCGCGCAGCGCGCGTGCGAACTGCACCTCGGTGTAGTTGCCGATGCCGGCCGTTTTCGACGGCGTGATGTTGCTCGAATAGATCTGCCCCATCGGCGACGCGATACCGTATCCGCCCGCGAACGGCTTGCCGCCGTCGAGCGCCGTATGGCACGCCATGCAGTCCGCCGCGATCGCGAGTTGATGGCCTTTTTCGATCAGCGCGGCGTCGGCCGACGTCGACGCCGCGCCGGTCGCTGTTTCCTGCGCGAACGCGGGCGTGCTGCCGACGCTGCCGAGCAGCGCGAGCGCGATGGCCGCGCGGTAGCCGGCGCCGCGCAGCGTGCGAAGTTGTCGTTGGATCGTGTGTGTCATCGAATCAACCCTTCGCGAGGCTCGCGGAAATCGAATCCGCAGCCTTCAGGCCGAGGGCCGCCATCGACAGCGTCGTATTGACGACGGACGCCGACGGCATCGCGCCGCCGCCCGGCAACCACAGGTTCGCGTGATCGTGCGTGCGGCAGTCGCCGTCGACGACCGAGTTCTTCGGATCGGAGCCCATGATGGTGCCGCCCATGATGTGATTGTTCGCGTTCAGCGTCTTCGTGATGTTGAACTCGACCGCGTCGAACAGGCTGCCGATATGCGTGAGCTGCTTGCATGCCGCGTCGTAGCCACGCCGCACATAGTCGCCGACGTCGTAGTGGATGTCGGGGCACGCGAGGCCGAGCGGATCGAAGCGTGTCTTGCTGAGCGTCAGGCGGTTGTTCGGATCCGGCAGCGGTTCGAGGCTGATCGACAGGTCGACGCCGTAGATCGCGCGGCGCCGGATTTCCTCGTCGAGCGCCTTGCCGACCAGGCCGAGCTTCAGCGCTTGCTGCGTGGCCGGCCCGACGCGCGAGATGTTGTTCAGGATCATCTTGTTCGCCGAATACTGCCCGCGGAAATCGCCGTCGCGCGGGCCGACGATACAACTGCTCTGCGCGGGGCCACGGCCGAGCCACATCGGCTCGTTCGCGAGGAACGTGCAGTGGAAGCCCGAGTGATCCATCATGTTGCGCCCGACCTGGTCCGAGCCGTTCGCGATGCCGTGCGGATTGCGTTCGTTCGCGGCCAGCAGCAGCAGGCGCGGCGTCTCGATGCCGTTGCACGCGAGCACGAACATCTTGCCGCTGGCCTTGTGCGACTTGTGCGACGCGTCGTACCAGTGCACGGCCGTCACGCGATTGTTCGCATCGGTGTCGATCTTGTAGACGACCGATTCGGCGAGCACTTTCGCACCCTTGCGCTCCGCGCGCTCGATGTGGTGGATACCGCTGTACATCGCGCCGATCGGGCAGATCGGCTGGCAATTGTTGTTGCCGCAGCAGACCGGACGGCCGTGCCAAGGCCGCGTGCTGCGCGCCTGCGGAATGGGGATCGACCGGTAGCCATGCGCATTGACGATTTCGGCGAAGCGCCGGTCGCCATGGCCCCACGGCACCATGTCCATCGGATACGGGCGGCTGCGCTGCGCCGGCGACTGCATCGCCGGATCGCTCGGCCCGGCGACGCCCATTTCCTCTTCCGCGCGGCAATAGTACGGCTCGAGGTCGTCATAGGAGATCGGCCAGTCGCGGCCGACACCGTAAGTCGACTTCATCCGGAAATCGACCGGCAGGTGTCGCCAGCTCGACGCGGCCCAGTGCCACGTCGTGCCGCCGACGGTGCGCAGATAGCCCTGCTGGAAACTCTGGCCATCCCGCCCGCTCAGTCCGACGTAGTTGTTCTTCGGAAAATACAGCGGGGCGGGCGCATTCGGCGCCTGCGGGTAGAGGCCCTGGAAGTCGGAGCCCACGCGATTGTCGAAGGGCATGTTGCGCCAGTTCTCGACCGCCTGACCACGCTCGATGCGCAGGCCGGATTCGATGACCAGCACCGAATGCCCCTGGCTGACCAACTGGTCGGCGATCAGGCCGCCAACCACGCCGGACCCCACGATCACGACATCGGCCGATACGTCGCCGTTCGATTCAAATACAGGAGTTCTCATGAGGTTCAGGCGTGCGTTTGCGGGTGCTGGGTAGTTGCTGACGCAACCGTTTTACGGGGCGGCGCGACATCGGCCGGTGGCGGTTCGGCGGTCCACCATAGCGGGCCGTTCGAACAATAGGTCGGTGCGCTCATGCCGTCGTGGACGGTGTCGTACATCAGCGCATCGGCATAGGCGACCATCACGGCCTTCTGGCCGTGGCCGACGGTGCCCGTGTACCACGCGGCGACGATCGCGAGCGCCGTGTCGTGCAGGCCTGCGCCGTCGGCATCGGCCAGCAGTTGCGCGGGTGTCTGGCCGGCGCGGACGCGTTGCGCCAGCGCGGCTGCACGCGTGGCAAAGCCGGGGTCCGTGCGACGGAATGCGTCGACGAGGCGAGCAGCCGTCGTCGGGTCGAGATTCGCGTGGCCGGTGAGCGCTTTCGACAGCGCGAGAAAGGTCCGGGTGTCGAGCGACGGCTGCTGCGCGAATGCATGTCCGGGTGCGGCGGTGAGCAATCCGACTTGCGTCAGCGCCGCCGCCATCATTTTCAGCACCGCTCTACGGGTCATGCCGGCGCGCGCATAAATGCGCGATTCATTTTTGTGTGGGGCCATGTCGTTTTCGTCTTTTTCGCGAGTCGTTGCTCGCATGTTTTCTTTCTTCCGAATATTCCGCGTCGGGAGCCGCACCGGGCCGAAACGACCCGAATACGTCCCCCGCGGCGCTGCGTTACCTGTCCGAGCGCATCGGCAAACGACCATTGCCGGCTGGACGAGGTATTGCACGCGCCGCATACGGAGATTTTTATCTGTTCACGCGAGACAGCGTTCGGGCACGAGATTATGGAACCGGTTCCATTCGCGCGTCCAGTGTCTCGTTCAAATTTCATCTCAACGGCGGAGTGTATCGATATCGGTCGAATCGCGTATTTTCAACACGGTATCGGCCTGCTGCGACCGATTTAGAACAAAATCGAAAGCTTGAAGTAATTAAAACGTCGGGATTCGACTGCTGTATTGCCGAAGTGAGCAGTGCGACGGCAGCGCGAGCGTCGTCGACGATACGGTTTTGCGACAGGCTCGATGGAGTGCGACTTACTTGATTGCCGCGGCACCGGCTGCCGCGATGACACTATCCTGCACACCTGCGCCACCGCTGGCCCCGATCGCGCCGATCAGGTGCCCGTCGATCACGATCGGGATGCCGCCTTCGCCCGCGAGAATCCCCGGGATGCTGAGATTGGCGGTCGCGCCGTTGTTGATGGCGTTTTGCAGATCCCGGGTCTGTCTGCGGAATCGAGCCGACGCGCGCGCCTTGGCCTCCGCGATTTCAACCGATGCGAGTTGCGTCCCGTCCATTTTGTCGCACGAAACCAGGTTCCCGCCGCTGTCGACCACGGCAACCGCGTATTTCCAGTTTCGGCGTCGCGCCTCCGTTTCGGCGGCGGCCATGGCGGTACGCGCCTGCGTCAGCGTGATGGGCGGGCCGTAAGGGATGTCGTATGGCAGTTGTTCGGGGACGGGCGCGGACGCGGTGGTTTGTGCTGATGCATGGGCCGCGAATATTGCGCTGGCTGCGATGAGAATCGGGAATTTATTCGAAAACATGGAGTGCCGATACGGATGCCCCTGATTATTTCAGGTGCCGGTGAATGAGAAAGAACACGATGCGATTCCGCGATGATGCATTTCCCGGCTCGATTGCCGGGGCATGTCGCGATCGCGGGGAAAATATATTGCATCCTGGGTTAGCGTGCAGTGAAGCGGGGTGGTGCGTGTCGCCACGAGGGTTCCGGCGGCCAGCAGACGAACCTGCGCGGACAGGTCCGCCCCGAGATCGATCATCTCCGGCAGGGGCATTGCGCGCACATGCGGGTAGCAGAACGCTGGCCGGTCCGGCCAGCGATACCGCGGCGGGCATGTGTCGTCCGGATCAACTGAAGTGATGGCTGAACTCGAGCCACAGCGTGCGGCCGTACGGCATGTAGTAGCCCACGGTGTAGTACGGCCAGCCGGAGGAATCGTCGTGCTTGATCGTATTGAACACGTTGTTCATCACGAAGGTCAGTGACGTATCCCGCGAGAACTGGTGCGAGATGCTCAGGTTCGCGAGTGTGGTCGGCGTCAGATACGCGGTCTGGGCGGCGTTCGGTACCTTGCCGTAGCGCTCGAGCTGCACCGTCGACGTCCACTTCGGGATCGACCAGGTCAGGCTCAGCATGAGCTTGTCCGGCCATTCGGGGTTGCCGGTCGGGTTGGCGAGCGAATGCAGGAGATCCTGTACCGGGCCGTTCGTGTACTGCTGGTATTTGTGGCTCAGGACCTTGGTGAAGTTGGCGCTCAGCAGGAAGGTGCCGGCGCGGCCGAGGCGAAAACGCCATTTGCCGCCGAGGTCGAAGCCCGTCGTCTTTTCCATCGCGGCGTTGATCGGGTTCACGAGGATCGTGTTGATCGCGCCGGGGTCGAGCACGGCCGTCAGCGGGTTGCGGATCACGCGGCTCAGCGCGTCCACGCAGTTGGGCGAGCTGGCGCTCAGTTGCCCCGCTCGGCACGCGGCCTCGGTTCTCAGCAGGTTGTCCGGATCGATGGTCGTCACCAGATTGTCGATGCGAATGTTGTAGTAGTCGGCCGACAGGTCGATGTCCGGCGTGGGCGCGAGCACGAAGCCGGCGCCCCATGATTTCCCGTTTTCCGGCTTCAGGTTCGCATTGCCCTTCTGAATGAAGTTCGAGCCCGGCGACACGTTCGCGTATTCGCATGAGGCGAGCGATTTCCCCGACTGGTTGCAGCGGAAGTAGTCGGTGGTCGATTCGAAATAGCCCTTCGACTGGCTCATGAAGATGTAATTCATGTCCGGCGCGCGAAAGCTCGTGCCGTAATTGCCGCGCAGCAACAGCTCGCGCAGCGGCCGGTATTCGAGCCCCAGGTCGTAGGTCAGCTTGTTGTTGCGGGTGCCCGCGAACGAGTAGTCGTCATAGCGCGTTGCGACGTTCGCGGTCAGCTGGCTCAGGATCGGGACGCGCAGCTCGACCGCGGCTGCGTAGCGCTTGCGGTTGCCGCTCGCACCGGTCGCGCCGGCGGCGTTGTAGTAGACGCCCTGGTTCAGGGCAGGGTCGATCGAATTGCTGAAGCCTTGCGTGCCGTATTCGATCACGCCGGCCGCGCGCACGGGGCCGGCCGGCAGCGAGAACAGGTTGCCGTTGGCGGCAAGGCTGAAGGTCTGCGTCCACGTGTTGTTCCTGCTGGTCGATTCACCGTACATCGACGCGAACTGGTTCGGTGTGAGCGGGGTCGCGAAGCGTGCGGCGTTGGGCGCGTAGATCGGCGCACCGTCGGCGGCGGTACCGAGCTGCGGGCCGAGGTAATAGCCGTCGACGTTCGACAGCAGGCGCGGCACGGTCGCGCGGCTCTGATAGCCGGACGCGCTGTACGTGAACTCGTAGTTCCAGCTGCTGTCGGGCACTTTGCCGCGCAGGCCGGTGATCAGGTTGCCCGCGACGTCGTTCCAGTGCTTGTTCCATACCGACGCACCGCCGATCTCCTGGGGCGAGATGCGCTTGGTCCACGCCTCGTTCGCGCCGGTTTCCTGGTTGAAGAAATAGCCGGTCGTCGCCGCGGCCGACGTCCAGCTCGGGCCGCGCGTGTTGTTCTCGGTCTGGTTCCAGGCGGTCGATACGGAGCCGAACAGCGTGACGAGATCGCTCAGCCGGTATTCGACGCCGCCGTACAGGTTCTCGCTGACATTGTTCGTTTGTGTTGTCCAGTACGACGGCTGCGCGCCGCCGCTGCCGCAGTACGCGCCATTGCGGGTGCCGACGGTCGAGGTGCCGCCGAATGCGCCGATGCCGGCGAGCGGGCCGCACGCGCCGGCGGCGCCGACGTAGCGGCCCGTGTCGAGGTTCTGGCGCGCCCAGGTCTTGGTCGGCGGTTCGCCTTCGAGCGTCGACGACGCCATGAAGTCGCGCTGCCCCGACCAGATCGGGTTGGTCTTGCTGATCTCGAGACCGAACACCGTGCTCAGCGCGCCGAATTCCTTGCCGCCCGACACCTGCAGCCGCCCGTTGCCGCCGCCGCCGTCCCAGGTGCGGCCGCCCTTGACGTTGATCTCGATGCCGTCGATGTGCTTCTTCATGATGATGTTGACGACGCCAGCAATCGCGTCCGAGCCGTACACGGCGGAGGCCGCGCCGTTCAGGATTTCGATGCGGTCGATCATCGCCGACGGAATGTTGGCCAGGTTCACGAAGTTGACGTTGCCGTCGTACGCGATCGGGTAGTCCGCCACGCGCCGGCCGTCGACGAGCACGAGCGTGTGGTTCGGGCCGAGGCCGCGCAGGCTGAGTGCATTCGCGGCCGGCGTGAACGTGTTGCCGTAGTCGGCGCCTTGCGTGAAGCCGGTATTCTGGGTTTGCGACTGGAGCGCGTCGAAGACGTTTCGGTACCCTTTCGATTCGAGCTCCTGACCGGTAATGACGGTGACGGGCGTCGCCCCTTCCTTCTCGGAGCGCGGAATGCGCGATCCCGTCACGACAAACGCCTTCAGCGATGCGGTGGCCGGTTTTTGCGTGGCAGCCTCGCCACGGGCCGGCGCGGAGGGGCTGGCCGCATTCGGCGGCGCGGCGGCGGCGGCTCCCGACGCGGCTTCCTGTGCCGCGACGGGCATCCAGGGTGTCGCGAGGCCGGACAGGCAGAGCGCGATTGCGCCCACGCTCTTGATATGGAGCGACGTGTTTTGCATCTTCAAGTTGTGTTGACGAGCAAGTTCAATGGTTAGCAGTTGCCGGGTATCCATGCCGTTTGCGATGGCATGTCGACTCGCAACCCCCTGTCGTTCGCGCAATTCCTGTATTCGGATCGAGCACCCGGAATAACGGATGTAATCCGAAATGTGACGGGTGGCTCAATTTTTCCATCGGGTGCCGAATTCGAGATTAATGGTCGGCGCACGTGGCGAGAGACTTTATCGATCGATTTTTGGTCGGGCAAATGATCGATGCTTGTATTGATATGGATAGGGTGGGGTAAATTGAAATCACGCTGGAATTGGATTTGTTTTTTGAAAACGGGGAAAGACATCCGGATTAAGGCGGTGTGTGAGGTTGCGGCTGTTCGTTCGCCGCGGGTTCACTCCGCCGGGCTGCGTGTCGCAACGGTCGATCGTCGTGCATGGAACCGGCGCGACCACGCTCGTATTGGCCGCGTTTGCCTCGACCACTGGGCCTACAATCCGCCGGAATGTACGACGTGCGCGGTGTTGGGGGCAGCGGATGATGTGTGCACTGGCAGTTCGGCGGCGATGCACGGCGCCAGATGCCGATCCCGTTCGAGTCGACTCCTGCTTCGGGAAGCATCGCTTCCGACGAGTAAATTTATGTGGAAGTTTGATGTGGTTAAACTTTTTCGGATTATCGTGCGCACTGAAATGGGGAATGTTTGATGCAATTAAACTCGCGCATTCGTCGTCGTCAATTCGAAAAGTTTGATGTGATCAAACTTTTGCCTTTCCATCAAAAAAAGTTTGACGGTCAAAATTTTTTCTTGATATCTTCTGTAATCAACGGGTGGCGTATTTTGATGGATTAATTCCTTATCGAATATCTTTGCCTTCCATTCGCATGATTGCGTCTGGGTAGCACTCCGTCGGTCTCTGCTCGAGCGGACGGGCATCCGTTTCATTCTCCGGAATCTAATCAATTTCGATGGGCAGGTATTTTCCCCGTATCGAGCGATCGACGGGCAGGAATCGTATTTTCGAAAATAAGTAAATCGGGCTTTCCGGGTTTCGAATCAGACACTGCCGCTATCCGGGCCGTGGGGCATCGTGCATCGGCGACATTCGCGTTGGGGGACTGAAGGTGGGTATCAAGATCGAGGATGGCGTGCTCGCGTCCGGAGGCGGACCGGCGAGGCCCGGACGTCAGCGGCAGTTCGGCGGGAAACAGCGGAACCCGGTGCGCCGCTTCGGCGGTATCGCGGCCGTTCTGCTGCTGCATGTGTTGCTGGTCTACGCGCTCCTCAACGGCCTCGCGACCAAGGTCGTGCAGGTTATCCAGCATCCGATCGAAACCCGCATCATCGAACCGGTGAAGCCGCCGCCGCCCCCGCCGCCTTTGCCGGTGGTCAAGCTGCCGCCGCCGAAGGCGATGTTGCCGCCGCCGCCATTCGTGCCGCCGGCGGAGGTACCGGTGCAGGCGCCTCCGCCGGCAGCGATCACGCATCAGGCCGCGCCCGTGCCGTCCGCGCCGGCCGTGCAGGCACCCGTCGTCGCGCCGCCGGCGCCGGCGGCGAAGCCGGTCAGCCATGAAGTCGGCGTGGTCTGCCCGAATTCCGACCAGATGCGTGCATCGATGCAGTATCCGAAGGAAGCGCAGGAAAACAACATCACGGGCGACGTCACGATCGAATTCGTCGTCGATGCGGACGGCAACGTCACCAACGTACGGGTGTCGCAGTCGGCCGATCCAGTCCTGGATCGCGCTGCCTACAACACGGTCAAGCGATTCAAGTGCATGGCGCAGGGGCAGCCGGTGCGCGTCCAGGTTCCGTTCTCGTTCAACCTGAACTGACCCGTGCGGGGCCTTGGGGCGGCAGGACGGGAATTTCAATCGATCAGTTAAACGAAATAAGTGGAGTAGGTATGGCAAAGCGTTCACTGGCTGCACTCGCGGCCTGCATGTTGATATCCTCCGTCGCGCTCGAGGCGCTGGTTGCGCCGCAGCCGGCGTTTGCCGAGGCGAGCGCGCCGGTGGCCGTGGCCGCGACGGCGTCCGCGCCGCAGGCGGCGGCGGACGAGCCATTGCCGCCGCCTGCACCGGCGGCGACGCAGGCCGTCGAGAATCCGTACGGGCTCGGCGCGCTGTGGAAGAACGGCGATTTCGTCGCACGATTCGTGCTGATTCTGCTCGTGATCATGTCGATGGGCAGCTGGTACATCATGATCGCGAAGTTCCTCGAGCAATTCCGCGCGAACCGACGTGCGAAGCTCGCGGACGAGCAGCTCTGGTCCGCGCCGTCGCTATCGGCCGGCGCGAGCCTGCTCGACGAGGCGTCGCCGTTCCGTTTCATCGCCGAGACCGCGATCGAGGCCGGCGAGCATCACGACGCGGCGTTGCTCGAGGCGGTCGATCGCAACACGTGGATCGACGTCTCGGTCGAGCGCGCGATCACCAACGTGTCGAACCGGCTGCAGGATGGTCTCGCATTCCTCGCGACAGTCGGATCGACCGCGCCGTTCGTCGGCCTGTTCGGCACGGTGTGGGGCATCTATCACGCGCTGACGGCCATCGGCATCGCCGGGCAGGCGTCGATCGACAAGGTCGCGGGCCCGGTCGGCGAGGCGCTGATCATGACGGCGATCGGGCTCGCTGTCGCGGTGCCGGCCGTGCTCGGCTACAACTTCCTGGTCCGTCGCAACAAGTCGCTGATGGAGCGGGTGCGCAACTTCGGCGCACAGCTGCATACGGTACTGCTCGCGGGCGGCAAGCGTACGGTGCGGGCCGCCGGTACGCCGGCCGCGTCGCTCGTGCACTGACGCAGGCGGGAGTGCACGATGGCCATGAACGTCGGGCAGGACGACAACGACGACGTGATCGCCAACATCAACACGACGCCGCTCGTCGACGTGATGCTGGTGTTGCTGATCATTTTCCTGATCACGATTCCGGTCGTGACTCACACGATTCCGCTGGAGCTGCCGAAGGAAACGGTGCAGCCATTGGAGACGACGCCGAAAAGCGTCGAAATCGCGGTGAATCGCGACGGGCAATTCTTCTGGGGCGAAACGCACGTGGACGGCCCGACGCTGCTCGCGAAGCTGAAGGGCATCTCGCAGATGTCTCCGCAGCCCGACGTGCACGTACGCGGCGACGAGAACACGCGCTACGAATTCATCGGGCGCGTGATCACCGCGTGCGAACGGTCGGGCATCGCCAAGGTTTCTTTCATCACCGAGCCGCCGGCGCGCGGCGGGTAGGAGTCGACGATGGGCATGAACGTATCTTCGGGCGGCGGCGAGCCGGACGTGATGGTCGACATCAACACCACGCCGCTGATCGACGTGATGCTGGTGCTGCTGATCATGTTGATCATCACGATCCCGATTCAGATGCACTCGGTCCGGATGGACCTGCCGGTCGGCAATCCGCCGCCACCGTCGAAGCCGCCGGAGGCCGTGCAGATCGACATCGCCGCCGATGGCGCAACGACCTGGAACGGCGCGCGAGTGCCGGATCGCGCGGCACTCGAGCAGAAGCTCGCGCACGTCGCCGCGGAGCCCGTGCAGGCGGAGATCCGCCTGCGTCCGGACAAGCTCGCGCCGTACCGGGCCGTCGCCGGCGTGCTGGCAAGCGCGCAGCGTGTCGGCGCGACGAAGATCGGCCTCATCGGCAACGAGCAGTACATGCCGTGAAGCTGGCGGCAGGGCAGGAGACCGGCACCTTGCGAGGCCCGACGAACCCTTGACGGAGCGGACGATGCGACACGACCACCGGGAATCCATATCGATCAGTAGTGCAAATGTAGCGATGCGATGTGAAAACCGGGAAAGCCGTAACATCGAATGTCCGCCGCGCGATCACGGTTTCCGTCGGTACGCAGTCGCGCTGAATGCGCACTGCGATCGCGTCGACCGGGGGAGCGTATTCATCAAACAGTTTCGACTATGGGTTCGTGTCTCACTATGGTTTCGTCTTCCGATGAATCGATGCTTGTCGCCACCTCGATGGGAAACAAGATTCGCACGCTGCGCCGGCAGCTCAAGCTCACGCTGGATGTGACCGCCGCTGCGGCCGGCATTTCCAAGCCGTTCCTGTCGCAGATCGAACGCGGACGCGCGATGCCGTCGATCGCGACGCTCGTCGGCATCGCGAAGGCGCTGGGCGTGACGATCGACCATTTCGTCGGCGCGTCGCGCGACATGCCGCCGGCGTGCCAGTGCGAATCGCTGCAGCACTGCGGCGTCGAGTCGCTCGCCAGTACGTTCGCACAGCTTTCGCATCTGGCGAGCGGAACGAAGCTGGATGCGAGGCTGTTCCGGATTCCACGCGGCCGGGCCACGCCTGAAGCGGCACCTTACGCCGGCGAGGCATTCGTCTACGTGATGAACGGCGAGCTCGAGCTGACGCTGGACGACCGCACCGTCGTGCTGAAAGCGGGCGATGCCGCGCACTACGAGTCGACCCCGACCCAGGTCTGGAGCAACGCCACCAACGAGGAAGCGGTGATCGTCTGGGTCGGGGCGCCGGCCGGAGCCTGAGAGAACACGAAAAGGCATCCGTTTCACCGGGTGCTTACATAAGTATTACTGAATGTTTTTGGATGGAACGTGTGAGGCGTGCGGTCGGGATGGCCACGCCGAACGAAGGAGCCGGCAACACGGGGCGCAAGTGCCACGCAGGTCGCGTTGCCGGCGGGCTCGAGGCAGTGCAGGTGGCAGGTCGGAAATCACGGGGCCGGTGCGCAGGGCCCGGAAGCGGGCGGGGATTCACAAGATCCCGGGCAAAACCGGTGGGTTCTTATTGATGAACGAGTGGACCAAGATGAAGCAGAAAGTTTTGGCGTTGGCTATCAAGAGGATGATCTGGGCGGAAATGGCGCTGACGGCCACGCTGGCGGCGCCGGCATTCGCGCAGAGTCAGCCGTCGCCCGGGGGGGCAGAGATTGCGACGGCGGTCGCGCAGGATGCGCCTGTGCCGACCGGTGAGCCGGGCCCGGGAGCCGGCGTGCCGGCCGGTGGCGCGGCGGCGCAGGGCAAGGTCGCGCAGATCAAGCGCTTCGAGGTGACGGGCTCGCTGATCCGCAGTGCGGACAAGGTCGGCTTCAACCAGGTGCAGACCGTCACGGCCAAGGACATCGAGAACAGCGGCTATACGACGGTATCGGATTTCCTGCGCGGCGTGTCGGCGAACTCGTCAAGCAGCTGGGGCGAAGGATCGGGCGCGCAGGGCAGTTTCGCGCCGGGCGGTGCGGGCATCGCATTGCGCGGCCTCAGCGAAAAGTACACGCTGGTGCTGGTGGACGGGCAGCGCGTGGCACCCTACGCGTTCGCCGTGAACGGCACCGACCAGTTCTTCGACCTGAACACGCTGCCGATCAACATCATCGACCGCATCGAGATCGTCAAGACCGGCGCTGTGTCGCAGTACGGCTCGGATGCCATCGCGGGCGTCGTGAACATCATCACCAAGAAGAACTTCCAGGGGCTCGAGCTTGGCGGCAGCTACGGCGGCGCGACGCAGGGCGGCGGCGGCGCGGGCACGACCCAGTTCAGCATCCTGGGCGGCATCGGCGACCTGAATTCGGATCGCTTCAACGTGACCGCGGCACTCAGCTACTACAAGTCCAACGGGATTCTGGCGTCCGATCGCGACATGTCGCAGAACCAGAATTTCTCGAATTTCCCCGGCGGCCTGAACAACGAATCGCTGTCGTACTGGCGGCGCAATGGCACCGACGTGCCGCTGTCGCCATGCCCGCGCGGCGGCAAGGCGATTCCGGCCGGCTCGACCGCGCAGGCATTCGGCGAAAGCGGCAGCGTGTGCGGCAACAATACCGCATACGCATCGTCGATCTCGCCGTGGACCGAACGCTTGAGCGCGAAGGTGCATGCCGACTTCAAGATCAACGACGCGATGCAGGCATTCGCCGACCTGTGGGAAAGCAACAATACGACGGTCACGAACACCGGCGTCGAGCGCCTGCGTTCGAATACGCAGACGTACGATCCCGCGACGGGGGGCGTCAAGCTGGTGCCGAACGTCGTGCCGGGCAGCAATCCGTACAATCCGTTCGGCACGCCGACGCAGCTTCGCTACACGTTCGGAGACACGCAGTCTGTTCGCACGAGCGCGAATTTCTGGCGGGCGGCGACGGGCGTCAAGGGTACCTTCTCCACACCCAAGGTGGGCGACTGGGATTGGTCGGTGGCGTACTCGCACTCGCAGAGCGAGGTGTCGAACGACTTCTCGAACCGGATGCGGGCATCCGCGCTGGAGAACATCGTTCAGAACGGCGGGTTCGACTTCGCGAATCCGGCCGCGACGCCGCATGGCCTCGATGGCGCCTATGGCAGCACCAGCACGCAGGCGATCACGAAACTCGACTCGGTCGATGCAACGATTGCGACGCCGAACCTGTTCGCGCTGCCCACCGGCAACGTCGGCCTCGGCCTGGGTACGCAATTCCTGCATGAAACCCAGTACATCGGCACTGGGTCGGGCTGGGCGGACGGCACGCTCATCCGGCCGGCGATGCAGTCGGTCAACGGCCAGCGCAATGTCGCGGCGGTCTACTACCAGCTCGACGTACCGATCCTGAAAAACCTCACCTTCAGCCAGTCGGGCCGCTACGATCACTACAGCGATTTCGGCGGGGCGTTTTCGCCGCGCTTCGCGCTGCGTTTCCAGCCGGTGCGCGAGTTCACGACCTACGCGTCGTACACGCGCGGCTTCCGTGCACCGACGCTGATCGAGAATACGGCGTCACGTACCTTCTCCACGCAAGGCGTGATCGACGCGCACGATCGGAACGCGCCCGGCTCGTACAACCTGACGGAAGAAATCCAGGCGGGCAACCAGAACCTGCAGCCCGAGCGTACGAAGAACTACAACATCGGCTTCCAGCTGTCGCCGACGCGCACGACCGACATCGGCTTCGACTGGTACAAGATCCACGTCGACAACGTGATCGGTACCGACGACGTGCAGAGCGTGGTCGACGCGAACGATCCGTCTCGCGTGATACGCAACCCGAACGGTTCGATCGCGTACGTGGTGATGCCGTACAAGAACCTGTCGCATCTCGACACGGACGGCTTCGAGACGACGTTCCGCCAGTCGATGAAGACGGCGATCGGCACGTTCACGCTGTCGGGCGACTGGGCGTACGTGTGGCACTTCAAGATGCCGGTGGGCGGCGTCGATACCGACTTCGCGGGCAACAACGGTTCGGTGAACCAGCCGTTCGGCGGCAGCTTCCCGCGCTGGAAGGGCAATACGGACCTGAACTGGAACTACCGGAAGTGGAACACGACGCTGACGTGGATCTACGTGGGCCCGTACAGCCAGGCGATCCTGCCGGCCGGGAACTACCCGAACATGCAGGACAGCGTCGCGTCGTACAGCCAGTTCAACATGACCGTCAGCTATACCGGGTTCAAGCACTGGACGCTGTACGCGGGCATCAACAACATCTTCAACCGCAAGCCGCCGTTCGATCCCGTGTACATGAACGCGGCCTACCAGACCGGCTACGACACGTCGCTGTACACGTACGTCGGCCGCTTTGCGCAGGCCGGTGCGACCTACCGGTTCTGACGGCGCGTGCCCGCGCATGCGGTCGGCCGTTGCGGTCGCCGGCGGCATGCGTTCCCGCATTTCGAATCGACATGGCACCGGCCGCGCGCCGGTGCGATCACACGAAGACCGATGATGACAGTATCGATGTTGCATGCGCGGCGCGCGCAGGCGATCGCGGCCCGGGGCGCGATCGCCGTGTGCGCAGCCGTGCTCGCGTACGGCGTCGCGATCGCGGGCGCGGTGGCTGCGCCGGTGATCGCGCAGTTCGGCGCGCCGAAGTATCCGGCGGGATTCACGCATTTCGCGTATGCGGACCCCGACGCGCCGGACGACGGCACTTTGGCCTTTCAGAACTACAACGAAGCGCAGAGCTACGATTCGCTGAACCCGTTCCTCGTGCGCGGCTCGCCCGCACCAGACATCAAGAACCTGATGTTCGACACGCTGATGCAGCGCAGCTGGGACGAGCTTGCATCCGAGTATGCATTGATCGCCGACGACGTTCAGGTCGCGCCCGACGGACTCTCGGCCACGTTCCACATCGATCCGGCCGCACGTTTTTCCAACGGCGACCCGATCACGGCGGACGACGTCAAATACTCGTTCGACACGCTGGCGGGCCCGCAGGCGTCGCCGCTCTTCAACGCGCAGTTTTCGGTGATCCGGCGCGCAGTGGTCGTCGACGGCCACACGGTGCGCTTCGAGTTCAAGCATGCGGAGCGCGACGCCGCGCTGATCGCGGGCGACCTGCCGGTGTTCTCGCCGAAGTGGGGCATGCGGGCCGACGGCACGCGGCCGCCGTTCGACCAGATCGCAACGGTGCCGCCGATCGCGAGCGGCCCTTACCTGATCGAGCAGCGCAAGAACGACAAGCAGATCGTCTATGTGCGTAACCCGCACTACTGGGCGGCGAACCTGCCGTCGCGACGCGGCATGTACCGCTTCGCGCGCGTGTCGTTCAAGCTGTATCTCGACCAGTACACGATGCTGGAGGCATTCAAGGCCGGCGACATCGATGCGCGCATGGAATACAGCGCGACGCAATGGGCACGTCGTTACGTCGGCCGCAATTTCCGCAACGGGATGCTGAAGCAGGGGGAATTCCCGGACGGTCCCGCACAGATGCAGGGTTTTCTGATCAACCTGCGTAAACCGCAGTTCGCCGACGTACGCGTGCGTCATGCATTGACGCTCGCATTCGACTACGACTGGATGAACCGGATGATGTTCTACGGGCAGTACCGCCGCACGGACAGCTTCTGGGCGGCGAGCCCGTTCGGCGCGAAGGGCATGCCGAGCGAGCGCGAGCTGGCGCTGCTCGCACCGTATCGCGCCGAACTGCCGGCCGAGGTGTTCGGACCGATGATCCGGCCGCCGTCGACGCTGCCGCCTGGCTCGTTGCGCGCGAACCTGAAGCAGGCGCGCGACCTGCTCGCACAGGCCGGCTGGCATTTCCGGGACGGTGCGCTGCGCGACGCGAACGGCACGCCGATGACGATCGAGATCATCGACGACCAGCCGGGCATGGACCGGTTGATCCTGCCGTACATCCAGGCGCTCGGCACGCTCGGCATCCGCGCGTCGCTGCACGAGCTCGACAGCGCGCTTTACCAGCGGCGCCTGGACAACTTCCAGTACGACATGACGACCTTCATCTATTCGCCCGTCACGATCCCGGGGGCGGAGCTCGCACGCCGTTTCGGCAGCGCGGCGGCGTCCCAGGTCGGCTCCGAGAACTATCCGGGCGTGAAGTCGAAGGCGGTCGACGCACTGATCCGCGCGGCGCTCGCGGCCGACACGCTCGACGATCTCGAGACGGCCACGCACGCGCTCGACCGCGTGCTGATCAACCTGTACATCCTCGTGCCGCATTACTACCTGCCGAACGCACGGATCGCGTACAAGGCGAGCTACGGACATCCGGCCATCGTTCCGGATTCCTACCAGTACGAGGACTGGATCATCAGCTACTGGTACCGGAAGAAACCGGCGGGCGCCGCGCGGGTTTCCGGTACATGACGGAACGGAGAGCACCACGATGATTGGCTACATATTCCGGCGGCTGCTGCTGATGGTCCCGACGCTGATCGGCGTCGTGACGATCACGTTCGCGGTCACGCAGTTCGTGCCGGGCGGCCCGGTCGAACAGGTCCTCACGCAGTTGCGCCACGGCAGCGCGCACGGCGGCGAGGCGGGCGGCGGAGGCGGGGGCTACCACGGCAGCCAGGGCGTCGATCCGCAGCAGGTCGAGCAGATCCGCAGGCAGTTCGGCTTCGACAAGCCGCCGCTCGAGCGCTACTGGATGATGCTGAAGGCATACGCGCGATTCGACCTCGGCGACTCGTACTTCGTCCATGCGCGCGTGTGGGACGTGATCCGCTCGAAGCTGCCGGTGTCGATCACGCTCGGGATGTGGACGGTGATCCTCACGTACCTGGTGTCGGTGCCGCTCGGCATCGCGAAGGCGGTGCGCAACGGGTCGCGGTTCGACACCGTGACGAGCGTGCTGGTGCTGGCCGGCTACGCGGTGCCGGGCTTCGTGCTCGGCGTGCTGCTGTTGATGCTGTTCGGCGGCGGCACGTTCTGGCAGGTGTTCCCGATGCGCGGGCTCACGTCCGACAACTTCGACGATCTGACGCTGATCGGAAAGGCGCTCGACTATCTGTGGCACATCGTGATGCCGGTGACGGCGTCGGTCGTCGGCAACTTCGCGATCGTCACGATCCTGACCAAGAACACGTTCCTCGATGAAATCGGCCGGCAGTACGTGCTGACCGCCCGCGCGAAAGGCGTGCCCGAGCGCGACGTGCTGTGGAAGCACGTGCTGCGCAATGCGGCGATCCCGCTGCTGACCGGGCTGCCGGCCGCGTTCGTCGGCGCCTTCCTGAACGGCAACCTGCTGATCGAGACACTGTTCTCGCTCGACGGCATGGGGCAACTGTCTTATGACTCGGTGATCCGCCGCGACTATCCGGTCGTGCTCGGCTCGCTGTTCCTGTTCACGCTCATCGGTCTTCTGACCAAACTCATCGCGGATATCTGCTATGTCCTCGTCGACCCCCGTATCCAGTTCAACAGCCTGGACCACTGAGCGCGACCGCCGCGCCGGCCAATCGCCGTCGCCGTGGCGGCGCACGTGGTTGCGTTTTCGCGCGCAGCCGCTCGGCTATTGGAGTTTCGTGATCTTCGTCGCGCTGTTCGCGATCAGCCTGTTCGCCGACGTGCTGTCGAACGACCGTCCGCTCGTGCTGCGGTATGACGGGCACTACGCGTTCCCGATCGTGAAGGACTATCCGGAAACGCGCTTTGGCGGCGATTTTCCCGCGAAGACGAACTATCTCGACCCTGCCATTCGCGCGAACCTCGACGCGCGCGGCAACTTCGCGATCTTCCCGCCGAACCGATACCGCTACGACACGATCGACTATTTCGCGTCGCGCCCGTATCCGGCGCCGCCGTCGGCCAGCAACTGGCTCGGCACCGACCAGTTCGGGCGCGACGTGCTCGCGCGGCTGCTGTACGGGTTCCGGCTGTCGGTGCTGATGGCGTTCGCGCTGACCGCGTCGGGCATGCTGATCGGCGTGCTCGCGGGGGCGGTGCAGGGCTTCTACGGCGGGCGCACCGACCTGATCGGCCAGCGCCTGATCGAGATCTGGAGCGCGCTCCCCGACCTGTACCTGCTGATCATCTTCGCGTCGATCTTCACGCCGTCGCTGTGGCTGCTGTTCGTGCTGCTATCGATGTTCGGCTGGCTCGTGCTGTCCGACTACGTCCGCGCCGAATTCCTGCGCAACCGCGCGCTCGACTACGTGAAAGCGGCACGCACGATGGGACTGACGAATGCACAGATCATCTGGAGGCACGTGCTGCCGAACAGCCTGACGCCCGTGATCACGTTCCTGCCGTTCCGGATGAGCGCGGCGATCCTGTCGCTGACGAGCCTCGACTTCCTGGGGCTCGGCGTGCCGCCGCCAACGCCGAGCCTCGGCGAGCTGCTCAAGCAAGGCAAGAACAATCTCGACGCGTGGTGGATTTCGGTATCGGCTTTCGCGGCGCTGGTCGTCACGCTGCTGCTGCTGACCTTCATCGGCGATGCGCTGCGCAACGCGCTCGATGCACGCACGCGTGGCTCGGCATTTGGCGGAGGCCGATGATGACGAACCCGTTGCTGGAAATGGATGGCTTCTCCGCCCGATTCGGCGACCGGGCGGTCGTGCGCGAGCTGAGCCTGTCGGTCGAACGCGGTGAGCGGGTCGCGCTCGTCGGTGAATCGGGCTCGGGCAAGAGCGTGACCGCGCTGTCGATCATGCGGTTGGTGCGGCAGGCAAGCTTGTCGGGGCGCGTGCTGTTCGACGGTGAAGATCTGCTGACGAAGAGCGAGCGGCAGATGCGCGGCATCCGCGGCGCGGACATCGCGATGGTGTTCCAGGAGCCGATGACGGCGCTCAATCCGCTGTATACGATCGGCCGGCAGATCGCCGAGAGCCTGCGGCTGCACGAAGGGTTGAGGTCGGGTGCGGCGCGGACGCGTGGTATTGAGCTGCTGCGGCGCACCGGGATTCCGGAGCCGGAGCGGCGTATCGACAGCTTTCCGCACCAGTTGTCGGGCGGCCAGCGGCAGCGCGCGATGATCGCGATGGCACTCGCGTGTCGGCCGCGGCTGCTGCTCGCGGACGAGCCGACCACCGCGCTCGACGTGACCGTGCGCCAGCAGATCGTCGAACTGTTGCTCGACCTGCAGGAGCAGGAGGCTGCCGAGCGCGGGATGGCCGTGCTGCTGATCACGCACGACCTGAACCTCGTGCGGCGCTTCGCGCAGCGCGTGGCGGTGATGGAGCACGGCGTGCTCGTCGAGGCAAACGAAACCGGGGCGCTGTTCGACGCGCCGCGGCATCCCTATACGCGCCGGCTGCTCGACAGTGCGCCGCGCCGCGCGATCGAGCCGGTCGCGGCCGACGCGCGAACGATCCTTGACGTGCGTGCGCTCGCGGTCGACTACCGGACCACCGCGAAAGGCTGGCGCGCGGTATTCGGGCAGACCGCATTCCGTGCGGTGCACGACGCGCAGCTGAGCTTGCGTCGTGGCGAGACGGTCGGGATCGTCGGCGAGTCGGGTTCGGGGAAATCGACGCTCGCGTCGGCGGTGCTCGGCTTGCAGCGGCCTGCGTCGGGCGAGATCGAGATCGACGGGCTGCCGCTTGCGGCGCTGCGCGCGAAAGCGGAGCGCCGCGCGCTATACGGGCGGCTGCAGGTGGTGTTTCAGGATCCGTTCGGTTCGCTGGCGCCGCGCATGACGATCGAGCAGATCGTCGGCGAAGGGCTCGCGCTGCATCGGCCGGAACTGGCGGGGGCCGCGCGCCGCGCGCGCGTCGCGGCGTTGCTGGAGGAAGTCGGGCTGCCGGCCGACACGATGCTGCGCTATCCGCACGAGTTCTCCGGCGGGCAGCGACAGCGGATCGCAATCGCGCGGGCGCTGGCGGTAGAGCCCGAACTGCTCGTGCTCGACGAGCCGACCAGCGCGCTCGACGTGTCGATCCAGAAGCAGGTGCTGGCGTTGCTGACGAGCCTGCAGGCCCGGTATCGGCTCAGCTACCTGTTCATCACGCACGATCTGGCCGTGATGCGCGCGATGGCGCACCGCGTGATCGTGATGCAGGCGGGGCGCATCGTCGAAGAAGGCGACACGCTGCAGGTGCTCAATTCGCCGTCACACCCTTACACGCGCGCGCTGCTGGCGTCGTCGATGCTCGACGACGCTGCCGGGGCGCAGATCGTGCAAGCGTGTGCCGGATCGACGGACCGTTCGGCCCGGCTCATCCCCTGAGCCATCAGCCGGACGCGCGCATGGGGCCGGCAGGCGAATCGGCAGACGAATGCGTGGCGGAGCGATTGCGGCAAAGCAGCCATGATCCGCGACAACCGACGGCGGTCAGGCTGCTGCCTTTTGAATCGAGTCGTGCTGCTGTTCACCCCCGAGGCTTTCGACGAGATCGGCGAGCATCCGCGCCAATTCACCCGTCATCAGCGTGACGTCCGAATCGAAGCGTTCATCGTCGTTCTGCGCGGTGGGATCCGCCGCCTCCTTGATCACGTCGAGCGGCGCCACGCGCTTGATCGTCAGCGACGGCGTCAGCACGAACGAGATCCGGTCGTTCCAGGTCATCGCGAGGCGCATGCATTGCTTGCCGGCCTCGATGTGTCGGCGCATGTCGTTCGCTTCCAGCGCGTGGCCGACGTATCGCACCGTGGCGCCGCCTTCGCCGCTCGAACGCAACTCGGCGTCCTGGTCCACGGTGAATCCGCCCGGCGCCTCGCCGGACAGCAGCCAGTCCGTCATCGCGACAACCGGCGAATGCGTCACTTGAACGCCGGCGAGCGGCAACTGGTCGATCGATTTGACGAGCAGGCCTCGAATCTCGTCGGCGAGCGCCTGTGAAGCCGCATCGATGATGAGCCAGCCGTTCACCGTATCGATCCACACGCGAGTATCGCGGCGAATGCTGAACGCGCGCGGCAGCAGTTCGTCGGTGATCTGCTCCTTGAGTTCGCGCAGCTGCTTTCGTCCGACCTTGAAGCCCTGTTGCTCCTCGACCTCGAGCGCCCGGGCCTTGGTCACCTGATTGATGACCGACGCTGGGAGCAGCTTCTTTTCCGAACGAAACACCAGCAGCATCTGCCGGTTGTTCGAATACACAAGCGCGCCGTCGTCACGCGGCGACGCCCATCCGAAGCGCTGCATCTCGATGCTGTTGCACGGCTGAAACGCGTAGGGCGCCAGCCAGGCTTCCATCTGGTCGGGGGTAACGGCCCAGGGGGCCGGAAGACGATGAAGCTGAAGATTCTTGAACCACATGGGCGTACGGGCAAAGCGCATCATTCTATATGACGGCGACGTTTGCCGGCCAGGCGGGGCCTCGAACGTCGATACACCGGCTGAATTTACCGTCGACGCCGGACGTCGACTTCGCGCGAAAGCCCAACGCCCGATGCCAGTCATGGACAGGATCGCGCCGACAGACGCGAGCGTCGAATGTCGGTCTCGGTCGAAGCAGCGGCTTTCCGATCGTGGAGTAGTATTCCCCCCATGTCCGGGTTATTGTTCTGCCTCTCTGGTCTACGGCCGGCCCGTCCATGACGGGGGCGGCAAGCTCGTTGAAGGGTGTGGAAACTGCTTCGACGATACGTGTGGCGGCGTTGGCCATGACAACGGCATCGACGGGAATGCATCATGTCAACCGAGTGGAAACATCGCGTCAGACTGTTTATCCAGCGTTTCTGGCAGCCGACCAGTGCGTGCATGACCTGCATGCCGGGGAGCTGGGGCAACATCATGAGCGTTGCCCACTGGACTATCGCATTTCATACAGGTCTGCTTACCGGACTCCTGGCTGTCCTTTTGACGTTCACGCCCGTGGCGAAACTCTATGCGCATCGATACGGCAATGCGCTGATCGTCGGCTGCCTGACGACATTGGGTGACGCCTACTCGCACACGAGTCACTACCGCATCCCCTATCTCGAGCACATCGTGACGGGCGCAATTTCAGGTCTCCTGACGCTGGCGGCCTCCTATCTCCTCGAAGACCGCGCGCGACGCCTTCGGGCGGTATGGGCTCGGGTATTCGGATAGTTTGTCCGTTTCATCGGAGCACTCCAGGAAATCCACTGACGAATGCCCACGGCGTCGGGGCGTTCTTGGTGTCATTCAACCTGTATTTCGCTACCCGTTCACGCGATGGAACACCCCGGTCTGTCCCAGCGCGGAAATGCCGAGGTAGCCGTGTAGAAGCATCTTCCCGTCCTTGATGGTCGCCTTGCAGGCGGACGTGCGTCCGGATGAGCCGTCGTAGAGGGAGCCGCCAATCCGTTTGCGAAAGACAACCGGATCGTAAGGGCCGAGGCTGGATCGCACAGCGACGGATGGCGCCGCTCCCCGTTGCGAACGGCGCCATTCCTCGCGGAACAGGGGCTGCGCTACGGATTGCTTCCCGGCCGCCGCGCTCGCCATGGCGCGAATTGCGACCAGAGTGGCGCCTTTCGTTAGTGCGTCGGCGCCGTGCGGCGCGTAACGTTCACGCCAGTCAGAACTCGGTGAGAGACCACGATGTTTGATAGAAGCAAGAAGACGGCCCTCGTGACGGGCGCCTCCTCGGGCATGGGCAAGGAAATCGCCCGGCAACTGATCCAGGACGGCTTCCAGGTCTACGTGGCTGCACGGAACCTGGACAAGATGATCGACCTCGAACGCCTCGGCGCGAGGCTGCTGCGCATGGACATTTCCCGCGAAGCGGAGATCGTGGCGGCCGTCGAGACGATTCTCAAGGAAACCGGGGGCGTGGATGTGCTCGTGAACAACGCCGGGTTTGGGCTGTACGGGCCGGTGGAGGACATCGGCATCGAGGAGGCGCGATACCAGTTCGAGGTCAACGTGTTCGGCACGGCCCGTCTCACGCAGTTGCTCCTGCCCGCCATGCGCGAGAAGGGCAGCGGCACGATCGTCAACATCACGTCGATGGGCGGCAAGATCTATACGCTGCTCGGTGCGTGGTATCACGCGACGAAGCATGCCCTCGAAGGCTGGTCGGATTGCCTGCGGCTCGAACTCGCGCCGTTCGGCATCCGCGTCGTGATCGTGGAGCCGGGCCTGATCGAGACGGGGTTCGGCGACGTGGTTTCGCGCAGCCTGCTGACCCGCTCCGGCAGCGGCGCCTATGCGAAGCTGATCCAGGCTGTCGCGAAGGCGACGCAGCAAGCCTACGGCAACGGGCGCGGCACCGACCCGGATGTCATCGCCAACGTCGTATCGCAGGCAGTGCGCGCGAGAAAACCGCGCACGCGATACGTCGCCGGCAAGTACGCGAAACCGATGATCCTGATCCGCGCCTGGTTGGGCGACCGCGCGTTCGACCGCATCATCATGAGCCAGATGCGCTAGGATGATCCGCGCGCCCGTCACGAGCCGGGCGCACGAGCGGCAGGGGCTTTTCCACGCAGGGGTAACGATGGGCGCAGTCATGGCAGACAGATGCAAGATACCGCGGGCATTCTGGCGCTCGATGGCGCACGCCGGCTTGGCGCCGGCCGCGGTACTGCGTCAGGCCCGGTTACCCGCCACGCTGCACCTGAATCCGCAAGCGCTCGTGAGCACCGACCAGTACTTCGCGCTATGGAAAGCGATCGGGCAGCTGGCGCCCGAGCCCGGTTTGGGCATCGCGCTGGTGACCGGGAGCGAAGCCGCAACGCATCCCCCTTTCATCGTGGCTGCGTTCCATGCGCGAGACTATCGCGACGGCCTCGAGCGGGTTGCCCGCTTCAAGCGGCTCTGCACGCCGGAGCAGTTGCATATCGTCGAAGAGGGCGGCGAATGCATCCTTGCCTCGGCCTGGCCGTACGCAACTGAACCGGAACCCGCCGTTGCGACCGACGTCACGTTCGCGATGCTGCTCGAACTCGGCAGGCGCGGCACCGGGCAACACGTGACGCCGCGTCGGGTGGAGTTCGTTCGTACCGGCCCGAGGGACGAGGTCTACCGCGCGTATTTCGGCTGTCCGATTCGCTACGGTGCTTCGCGCAATGCGCTCGTCCTGAAACCGACCGATCTGGGCCGTCCGTTTCCCGGTCACAATCCTGAATTGCTCGACATGCTGACCCCCGCACTGACGGCGGCGCTGGGGGAAATCGACGCGCGCAGCCCGATCCGCGAGCAGGTGAAAGTCGTACTCAAGCGATGCCTCGCAAGCGGCCGGCCGGAACTGTCGGGCGTCGCGCGCGACCTCGGAATGAGCGAGCGGACGCTGCAACGGCGCATCACGGACGAAGGCACGACATTCCGGGATCTGCTTGCCGAAGCGCGACAGGAGCTCTGGCGCCGGTTGCTTGCGGACCCGGCCGCGGGAATCGATGAGGTGTCCTGCCTGCTGGGTTACCAGGACACGAGCTCGTTCTATCGCGCGTTCCGCGACTGGGAGGGCATCACCCCGAACCGGTGGCGTGAACTGAATTCGCCGGGCGTTGCGACCGAACCGGTCTGACGCGCGGACATACTGCCCCGAACTTCCCTCCGTAGCCGCGACTGGTCGACGGCTACGCAGAAGCAGGCGCCCAAAGCGCGTCACCTTGTATGACGGTGACGTGCCCCGGACGAAAAATTGCTCAGCGCGCCGAACCAGGTCAGAACGGCGGAACTATCGGCCGGGTTGGCGAGGAAGCGCCAGGATTTACCCATATTGCGCGTCGTGTCGGCCTGCACGCTGCCATGTCCTTTTCCATACAGTCAAAAAGTTGTCAAACTTCTTCTCGCATGTGGAATCGAGGCAGGGGTGGTAATGAAATGTCGCGATCATTCAGGTGAAAATTTTGACCATCGTTTCATTGCCCGACTGAATGCGGAGGAATTCTTATACCCCAATCTGGCGGCTATCTCCTTGATTGTATATTCCTTTTCCGCAATATACCGCGACGTCAGATCTTGTCGGACAATATCATACAGGTCGCTAAACGATGTCCCCATTTCCTGAAGCTTCCGCTGCAAACTCCGCATTGACATTCCAAGCTTTCTGGATTGCTCTGCGATATCCTGGCACGTAGGGTCATCATACATAAGACCGAGCAGCCGCCCGATGAGGTCGGACGGAACCCAGTGCGCCAGTTCAAATTCGCGCTTGGCGCATGCTTTCCTTGCTACTTCGAATTCGATCGGATGGGCGAGCGGAAGGGCAATATCAAGCACCGATGAGCTGAATTCGAGGTAATTTTCGTCGGCCTCGAATTCGATGGGACAGTCAAAATATTCGGCGTAAGAACTCGCGTGTGGCGGCTCGGGAAAAACAAACCCTATTCTGGAAAAATCGGGATTGTGTCCGATCAAATCGCGTATCTGTCGACGTAAGGCGGTAAATACCATATCGGTATTTACGACAAGCAGGTCGGTACGATAGGTATAGCCGCCAACTATAATTCTCGCGGTCTCGCCTATTGTGGTTATCCGGATTCTGAAATAACTGATCCCGAGCAACGGATGCTCGAAGCCCATGCGCAGCGCATCGCCCAACGTCGGGCTCACCAGCATTGCGTGGCCGCGCAGGCCGTACGACGTCACCGGGATCGCATATCCGATATGCAGTCCGATCGCGCTGTTGCCGGTCGCTTCCAGCGCATTCGCAAACAGGACCATTTCCTGTGCATGCGTCACCATTGCACCGGGTCGCTCGATGTCTGCAGGAGAAATGCCGGTGCCTTTCAGCAAGACGTCGACCGGAACACCCATGCGCTTCATCAAATCGAGCGTGATGAAGATGGTGTGCAGTGGCGCTGGACATTGCGCAGCAGTGCGGCGAATCGCGTCGGCTACCGGCTTCATTCGACTCCTTGGGTTCTAGTCCACAAGCAACTTTGTAAATACGACCTGACACCCGTACTCGTCCAATTCGCCGCGCTTCCACCCAAGACGCTGGTAAAAGCCATCGGCCCGCGAGCCTGGATCGGTCACAAGGGTGACATGATTCACTCCCTTGTCTTTCAGCCATGTAAGCGCACGGGCAAGCAGCTCGCGGCCGATGCCGACACCATGGAACTGAGGTGCCACAAACAAGGCCGAGATGAACGGCGTCTCGGTGATGACTGGCAGACAGACCCCGGCGACCTCGTCGCCACATTCACAGATCCAGCCGCCTCCCTGCCTGATTTTCTCGATCAGGAGGTTGCGGTTCAGAAGATGAACCTGGTGGGGATGGATTCTATTCTCGCTCACGGAGAATCGCACATCATAAAAAGCGCCGACGTCGCGCTCAGTCATCGGTCGGTATTCTAGCTGCTCAGCAGTGGCCATGTTTTTACCGTCTCTCTTCTCGTTATGTGAAATTTACGTGGCGAAACTCGGATAACTATCTCACGATTTTTGCAAATTCTCCAACGAACGTGATCGCGGGTGTCAGATAGCCGTGGTGGTCAACTGAGCACCATAACGAACATTCGTCAACAGAATTATTGTGAGTGTTATTGATCCGTTTGAAGTGTGTCGCTTGTTGTTCGCGATGGCGCAGTTGGCGCTGCATGGAAACCGTGGTATCCACGTGTTCGCTCCGGAGGCTGGAGTCAAGCGATTCTGCCGGTGACGTCGTCGCACACCCCGCGAATTATCGGTTTGGCGTCGGCGCATGACGCTGTGCACCGTGACCGAACATTTAGACGAAATGTTCGGTTAGCCCCGAAAATTATGGATGGCACCCTCAGTAAGACTCGAGCGCGGAAATTTCTAAATATGCAATAATCCGCAATAAAATACATTTCCTCAAATTTATAATGGAAATGGCACACAGGGGTAACACATTGGCGTGATCGGCACACATGCCGACTATAAATGATGCCATCGATTTGGTACGCTTCTTGCCAATCGAACTGAATGATTTGAGGTAGTTGGCAGTGCGCCGAGTCCCAATACTCAATCTGCTGAAATCATGGCGGCCAATGACCAGCCCGACGGCGCTCGTCATGATCGCGGGCGTTGTCCTTCCGATGATCGTTCTGGCAGTGGTCTCGCTCAGTGCACCGCGCGACTTCGGTGGCGTCTCGTGGGGCGACTTCACTGCCGGGGCATACGAGCGGATTCTCTTCGATCGGGACTGGGATGGGGGACGCGTCCTTCAGCAGGGTTATCTCGCCATTTTCATCAGGTCGATGACCATGGCCGTACTGACCACCGCGGGATGTCTGCTGATCGCGTTCCCGACGGCGCTGTTCATGGCGACGCGCTCCCTGAAGTGGAAGGCCACGTTGCTGATCCTGATCACGATCCCGTTTTGGACCTGCGTCGTCGTCCAGATGTACGGATTGATCATCGTCATTGCGGACGACGGCCTCTTGAATCAGATGTTGTCCCGAGCCGGCCTGATGCATGGCCCGCTCGGATTGCTCTACACCGATCTTGCGACGCTGATCGGTCTCGTCTATGCATTCACGCCGTTCATGGTCCTGCCGATCTTCGCTGCGCTTGATGACTTCGACTGGCGGTTGGCCGAAGCGGCCTACGATCTGGGGGCACACAAGCCGGCGGTACTGGTCCATGTCGTCGTACCGTGTTGCCGTCCGGGCATCATGGCAGGAATCGGGCTCGTCTTTGTTCCGGCGTTGGGTTCCTATACGATCCCGGGGCTGCTCGGCGGTAACCACGCTTTCATGATCGGCAATCTGATCGACTTCCAGTTTGCCGGCGGACGGGATTGGCCTTTGGGCGCCGCGATGTCGTTCGCGTTGCTCGCCGCTGTGCTTCTGGCGATGCTCGCGTCTCGACTAGGTTCGCTCTTCCAACGGCAGGAGCGCGTTCATGATTTCGCCTGAACTGCGCCGGTTTCCGCTGACCGCAACGATCGCGTGCGCGGTGCTGGTGTTCCTCTATCTGCCGATGCTGACCGTGATGGCGATGAGCTTCAACGTCGGCCCGTCGGCCCTCATATGGGACGGGTTTGGCATTCGAGGTTACGTCGAGGCTTGGTCCGATCCGACACTGGTCCGCGCCGCGAAGAATTCACTGTTGCTGGCGCTGGCGTCGACGGTGCTCTCCACCACGCTCGCGACGAGCGCGGCGGTCGCCTGGTGGTCGAGAAGTGACCGGCGTGGTTTCGATTCGGTCGGACTTGTCATTGCGCTTCCGCTCGCGATACCTGAAATCGTGCTGGCGATCGCGACCATGATGCTGTTCTCGATGTTCGAGTCAGAGCTTGGATTCGGCGCCGTTCTGTTTGCTCATGTGGTGTTCAGTGTGCCGCTGGCCTATCTGCCGATCAAAGCCAGACTCAAGACGATCGATCGCACGCTGCTCGAGGCGGCCGCGGACCTGTCGGCCACGCCATGGGCTGCATTTCGGCAAATTACTGCGCCTTTGGCTCTGCCCGGCATCGTCGCAGGGGCTTTGCTGTCATTCGTCGCGTCGATGAATGATTACGTCACCAGCTACTTTCTCGCCGGCGCCGGCATGACCACATTGCCGATGTACATCTTCGGTGCATTGAAGATCGGAATCACACCCAAGGTCAGCGCCGTGTCAACCGTCGTCATCGGCCTGTCGACAATACAACTGACGGTAGTCTGGATCATCGGTGCGCGAGGTAAAAGAAGATCCAGGGCCGAGCAGTCCGAGATACACCACGCCAATCTCCACGCAATAGGAACAGCATGAAAAAAACAATCGGTGCGATGTTGCTTCTTGCCGCTGTCACGACCCAGGCCGCCGAGCTGCATATCGGAAGCTGGCCGAACATCCTGCCTGTCAATTTGCTCAAGAAGTTCCAGGCTGATACCGGCATCGAGACGACACTCGACACCTATGCGAGCGATGCAGCGCTGACCCAGAAACTGCAGGCAGGAGGAGGGGGGTACGACGTTGTGGTCGCCGGAGACTACTACGTTCCGGTGCTCGTGAAGTCCGGCCTTCTGCTCAAGCTCGACAAGCGCAAGTTGCCGAATGTCGCAAACATCAAGCCTGAGTACCGTCATCCGTCGTTCGATCCCCAGCGGGACTACGCGATGCCCTTCACGGTCGTCCTGACCGGGTTTGCATACGACAGCGCGCGTGTGCCGGGTGGACGCCTCGACGATAGCTGGAAGTCGTTCTTCGAGCCCCCCGTTGCACTTCGCGGCGAGGTCGGCGATCTGGACGTCGAGGAGGAACTGTACATGGCAGCGAGCTGGTATCTGGGACAGGATGAATGCACCGAGCGCCCCGATGATGCGAAACGCGTCCTCGACGTACTGCAGAAGCAGAAACCATTCGTGAAGACCTATAGCAACGACGGAACGGTCGATCGTCTCGCGTCCAGGCAAATCATCGTGCAGCACGTCTGGAACGGTGCGGCTGCGCGAGCACAGGATCGCTTGCCGACTATCCGGTTCGTGTATCCGAAAGAGGGCGTCCGACTGTTCATGGACAGCCTGCTTGTTCCGGCAAAAGCGCGAAATGTCGACTCGGCTTACAAGTTCATCGACTGGATGATGCGACCCGAGAACATCGCGCTGGTGACGAACGCGCTACGGTACAGCAACGAGATTATCGGATCGGAGCGCTACATTGATCCTGCGCTGCATGACAATCCTGCAATCAAGACGCCGGAGCAGTATAAGGATCGACTCAAGCCTTACAAGATGTGTTCACCTGCAGCGATTCAACTGCGTAACAAGGTCTGGCTGAAGCTGAAGGGAAATCAATGAAGCGCGCTGAACGTCGATGGCGTCCCGGATGACCGATCCGCTCTGGCAGAAGTGAAGTCGATCGTGAACGAGGCGCGCCGCGCAAGCGCGCCAGCCACTGCCTCTGCCCGAATCACCCAATGCGGTTGTCGTCCCCAACGGGGATCGAACACCAGGGCACGGAGCCGGTAATCTGTCGCCGGCCCTGCCTGTGTTCGGCGACTCGCGAGATCTCAGCGCAGGCGGTTCGCGATCCCCCTCTCGATCGCGCTTTTTTTCATACGGGTGTGGTGCGTCTGATTCATATAATTCGCATCCCTATATTTAATGATCGCAACATCCGAGAACCAAGGTGAGTGCTTGGCGCTCTTCTCTTCGAGAATACGATATGCAAAGCTACCGTGATTTGAAAGAGCAGATTCAGGAACTTCAAAAGCAGGCTGAGCTTGCCCGCACTCAGGAATTGGCGAGTGCGGTTAAGGAAATACAAAAATTGATCGAGGAATTCGACCTGATGCCAGAGGACCTGTTCTCTGAACGCAAGCTCAAGCTGCGTCGCGGCAAGCGTCGCGGCCCGGCCACTGTAAAGTATCGTGATCCGGAGTCTGGCGCCTTATGGAGTGGGCGGGGACGAGAGCCTCGGTGGATCGCTGGCCGGGCAAGGGAACAGTTCCTGATCCACCGGTCGAATTGGATCGCGGAGCCGGCGGCATCATCGGCAACCGATGCACTGAGTTGACTTGCCATGCCATCGTCCGTCGTCACGCATCATCCCGAATACGGTCGTTGGCCACTGAGTGCCGGTCCGGTTCATGCATAGGCTTATGCCCTGCCATGTCCATATCCATGTCGCTCGACCGAATTCGCGTTGCGTTGGGACGCATTCGTGCTCGGGTTTCGAGTTGCATTCCCGCGGCGAATCGCAAGCCAATCGGCCTTCAATCGTCGAGCGTTCTTGTCGAGGATCCGAGCGGGGCCGATGTGGTCCTCGCCGCTACCATTTCTGCCGTCAGAGCGGAAGCGAGTGTCTCCGAACTCGAAAGTCTCGAAGTTCGGCACGCGAGGCTGCCGACCGCGCATTTTCCGAGCACTCGCGCTCACGTAGACCTGATCGGCTCACGTGTCCGGAAAGCTCAGTTCCACGCCGCGCGCGCCCGCGCCCACGCCAACGCTGCGGTTTTGATTTTCATGGGCGGAACGGAGGATCACTTGGGTTCGCCGTTGGAAGACCTCAAGCGCCACGCGGAGCAAGCGAAACAGGCGCAAGTACTCGCAAGTGATCTCCTGGAAATTTCGCTCACGTTAGAGCGCAGGGAAAAATCTCGTTCCCCGCGATGCCGATGAAGACACATTTCAAAGTCCGGCCTCTCGGAGTCAAGCGCGTAAGCGTGTTCTTTTCCGTTACGTGAAGCGACCCCGCGAAGGAATGCCTGTGAGCTTGGCCGGGACCGACAACGGTGCTGGCAATATCCGCTGCGCCGCGATGGTCGTGTTCGCGACGATCGTGATGAAGTGGCTGCATTGATGCGCGCCACGTTGCCGGGCGGTATGGGCAACGCGTGATTGCCGGAATGATGGACGATCGCACGTTCCCGCGTACAACACGCTTCGCTTCCCGCAAACACTGAACGACAGAATGTGCCGGAATCGATTTCGACGCCGGCACATTCAGCGTACCGGCCGAAACGCTGCCGCGGGCCGCGGTCGGCCTCGCAACGGAGCCGTATCGCGATTCGATGAGAATTTCAACGTGTCGCGTCACGCGCGCGAAACGCAGCGACACGTTACGCGTCGTGCCCGCGCGAGGCTTGTTTCACGTCGCGGCCACGAACCCCGTCATACCGCTGCGCGCATTGGCGTCGGCCGCGAGGCGTCGTTCCGGTTCCGTCGCATGGATGCGATTCCATGCAAGTACCTTGGGGGTCATCAGCCGGTGCGAAAGCGGCGGAATCATCGCGACGACGATCGTCGTCAGGTAGCCGCCGATCATCGTCGGCGCGTCGGCAAACGGCTTGAGATCCTGATAGGGTACTTCGCCCTGAGCATGATGATGCGAATGGCGCGTCAGGTTGAACATCGACCACGAACTGATGCGTCGATTGGTATTCCATGAATGGCGTGGCTGGACCGGCGTGCCTGGATCGCGAACGATACAGTAGTGCTCCATGTAGTTGACGATTTCCAGCAGCGCCTTGCCCTACAACGCGCAGAGCAGGAAGTACACGCCCGTTCGCGGCCCGCCGATGCCCCATGCGCTTGCGCCCAGGGGCCGGCGGCTGATGCTCGAGCGGGTGGGCGCGTTCCCGTCGCAACAGTCGACCGCCCAACTGCTGAACATGACGCCTCGCACCTTGCTCCGGCGATTGGCCGACGACGGAACGTCGTATCGCGAGATACTCGAAAACGTGCGCCACGCGCTGGCGGTCGAGAGCGTGAAGTCGGGCAAGCTCAGCCTGCAGGAAATCGCGTTCCTGCTCGGCTACGACAGTCTCGGGAATTTCCGCCGTGCATTCATCCGCTGGGAGGGCATGTCGCCGTCCGAATTTCGTCGGGCCGAAACCCGATCGTGAAGCGTCTCCAGCGACGATCCTGTCCTCGTGAGGGCCGATCGCGGTGGTGCGCGTTGCCTGCCGAACCAGATGACATGTGCGCGTACGCATCGGGCTCACGGCACCCGGAATCTGTATCGCGAAGGGCAAGCAGCCGACACGCGCCGGCCCGTATCCGGCACCGGAGGGATCCCACCCGTCGCGACGTCACCCGCCCGTCACCGGCGGGAAAAACGCGACCTCGCTGTCCTCCCGCACGACGAATTCACCCGTCACCATCTCGAGGTTCACGGCCGCGCGCACGGGCCGGTCCATCCGCAGCGCGTCAGCGCTGCGTGCGTCGCGCGCGGCCAGCGTGCTGCGCAGCGCGTCGACGGTGAGTTCGCGTGCGTCGACCTCGATGGTTTCCTCGTCGCGCTCGAGTTGTTCGCGAATGCTTGCGAAGTATTTGATCGTCAGTTTCATTGCGATGTCTTGAATGGAGTCGGCGGAATCGAAAAGCGCGCGGCGGACCGGCTCAGCCCCAGCGACGCATCGCCTGGTCGTCGTGCGCCTTCGCCTCGACCCAGCCGGATTCGCCGTCGTGCCGGATCTCCTTCTTCCAGAACGGCGCGTGGGTCTTCAGGAAGTCCATCAGGAATTCGCACGCATCGAACGCACACGCGCGATGCGCGGCGGCCACCACGACCAGCACGACGGCCTGGCCGAGCGGAATGCGCCCGACGCGATGCACGATCTTCACCGCTTCGAGCTGCCAGCGCGCGCTGGCTTCCTCGACGATGCTCCACAGGGCCTGCTCGGTCATCGTCGGGTAGTGCTCGACCTCGAGCGCGACGACATCGTCGACATCGCCTTCGTTACGCACGACGCCGAGAAAATTCACGACCGCGCCGACATTCGGATTGCGAACGATCGGCGCAAGCTCTGCGCCTGCGTCGATCGGCGCGTACTGCACGCGCACTTCGAAGCCGGCGGTGATCGCGGGCGGCGGTTCGTGGTGCGGGTCGGCCGCATCGACGGGAGGCGGGTGGCCGCCGGCACGCAACGGATCGTCCGGCAGCCCGGCAGGGGATTCGGTGAAGGTCGTCATGACTGGTTCTCCATTTGGCGGCGCGTGCGGTGTCGCGCGGCGGCGCTCAGCCGCCGACGAGCGACATGCGCACGGTCGGATAGGTCTTGCCCGGCACGCGGGCCGGCCGCGCGGCCCGGCGCTCGGAATAGCGGTCGTCGCGGTGCGTCCAGCGATCGCGCACGGCGGCGGCGAGGTCGGCGCTCGACGCTGCTTCGTCGAGCCACGGCCGCAGGTCGGTGCCTTGCGTCGCGAACAGGCACGTATAGAGTGTGCCGTCGGCCGACACGCGGGCGCGCGAACAGGTGCCGCAGAACGGATGCGACACGCTCGCGATGAAGCCGACCTCGCCTGCACCGTCGATGTGCGCGCAACGGATCGCGGTCGCATCGTGCGCCGGTTCGCCGACGAGCACGAGCGGATAGTGCGCATCGATCAGCGCGCGCATCTGCGCGGCCGGCACGACCTTGTCGCCCGACCAGAAGCTCGCGCCGCCGACATCCATGTATTCGATGAAACGCACGGCCACGCCCGTATGCCGGAAGTGCCGCACGAGCGGCAGGATCTGGTCGTCGTTCACCCCGCGCTCGATCACCGCGTTGACCTTGACCGGCGCGAGCCCGGCCGCCTGCGCGGCCTCGATGCCGGCCAGCACGCGCGACACGGGCACGTCGGCGTCGCTCATCCGGCGGAACATCGCGTCGTCGAGCGCATCGAGGCTGACGGTCACGCGCGACAGGCCCGCGTCGCGCAGCGAACGCGCCTTCGCGGCCAGCAGCGAGCCGTTGGTCGTCAGCGCGATTTCGACGGGCTTGCCGTCGACGGTCGTCAGCGCGGCGAGGTGTTCGATCAGCGCTTCGAGGTTGCGGCGCAGCAGCGGCTCGCCGCCCGTGATGCGGATCTTTTCGACGCCGAGCGACGTGAACGCGCGGGCGATCTTTTCCAGTTGCGCGAACGACAGCCGTTCGGACGACGGCATGAACGCATAGTCGGTGCCGAAGCTTTCGCGCGGCATGCAGTAGCCGCAGCGGAAATTGCACTGGTCGATGACGGACAGGCGCAGGTCGCGCAGCGGGCGGCCGAGCGTGTCGGTCGGGCGGGGGAAGGCGCCGGGCGATGCGCCGCCGGAAGCTGCGGCGGCGGCCGGCGCGGCGGAAACGATGGCATTCACGATCGGTTCGTCGGCCTGCATGAAGTAAGCGAAGGGGCGGCGCCGGTCGGCCGTGCGCATGCCGAAATGGCGGCGCACGGCGCGTGACGAGCCTCCTCGTGAGGATAGTCCGCCGGGTTTTTCCGGCAGGGACACAATCGCGCCCGAATTGCAGGAATACAGTTCGCGGCGCGGGACGCGCGGCGCATGCGCGGCAGCGGGCGCGTGTCGGGCGTCGCGCTCATGCGAGCCACGGCGCGAATTCGTAATACGGTACCGCGTCGCCGTTCGCGATGCGTCGCCCGGCCGGCAGCCGGGCCAGCCCGCTCGCCTGCACGAGCGACTGCAGCGTGCCGGCGCCTTGCTGGCGCAGCGTATCGAGGACGGGCATGCCGTCGAGGCCGACCGTGCAGTGCACGCGCACGAAGCGCTCGCGCTGCGCATCCGGTTCGAAGTCGCCGTCGATCGGCAGCGACGGCACGGTCGGCAGGCGTGCGTCGCGCCCCTGCAGGCGGCGGATCAGCGGCGCGACGAACAGCGCGAACGCGGTCATCGCCGCGCCGGGGTTGCCGGGCAGCAGCACCACCGGCCGCGTGTCGAGCCGCGCGAGTGCAACCGGCTTGCCGGGCTTCATGCGCACGCCGGCGACGATGAACGATGCGCCGAGTGCGTCCAGCGCGGGGCGCAGCAGATCCTTGTCGCCGACCGACGCGCCGCCGACGCAGATCACCAGGTCGCAGCCCGCGTGCAGATCGCGCAGCGCGCGATCGACGGCGGGTGCGGTGTCGGCGGCATGCAGACTCATCGCGACCTCGGCGCCGGTGCCCGAGACCAGCGCGCCGAGCATCGGTGCATTGCTGTTGTAAATCTGTTGCGGTGCGCGCGGCTGGCCGCACGCGACGAGTTCGTCGCCGGTCGTCAGGATGCCGACGCGCAGCGCTGGACGCACGTCGATACGCGCGAACCCTTGCGCGGCGGCCACGCCGACATGCATCGCGCCCATGCGCACGCCGGCCGGCACGAGCAGGTCGCCGGCTCGCACTTCCTCGCCCCGGCGGCGGATGTGCGAGCCGCTGCGCTGCGGCGCGTCGAACGCGACCCGGCCGTCCTGCTCGTGCGCATGCTCCTGCATCACGACGGTGTCCGCGCCGGGCGGAATCAGGCTGCCGGTGAAGAGGCGCGCGGCCGTGCGCGGGGCCAGCGGCGCCGGCATGTCGCCCGCATAACAGCGCTGCGCGACGTGCAGCAGCTCACCGAGTGCGAGATCCGCGTGACGCACGGCGTAGCCGTCCATCGCACTCTGGTCGGCCGGCGGCTGGTCGAGCACGGCGGTGAGCGGCGCGGCCAGCACGCGGCCTGCCGCTTCGGCGACCGGGACGGACAGGGTGGCCCCGAGCGGCGCGAACGCGCTCGCGAAATGCTGCTGAGCGGTATCGAAATCGGTCAGTGGTTTCATCAGGAGAAGTCCGGGTGTGCTTGCGCAAGCGCCGGTTGGTCGGGGTGAACGGCGTCGGGTGACACGTACTCGACGAAGCCGTCGTTGCGGCAGAAGCCGAGCAGCCGCACGCCGGCTTCGCGGGCGACGTCGATCGCGAGCGACGTCGGCGCCGAGATCGTCGCGATCATCGGGATGCCGACCCGCGCGGCCTTGCGCACCAGTTCGTAGCTCGCGCGGCTCGACAGGAACACGAAGCCGTCGTGCAGGTCGGCGCGGCGCCGGGCGAGCCGGCCGATCAGCTTGTCGAGCGCGTTGTGGCGGCCGACGTCCTCGAACACGTCGAGCACGGCGCCGTCCCGGTCGCACCAGGCGGCCGCGTGGACGCCGCCGGTCTCGCGCATCAGCGTCTGATGGGCCGGCAGCGTGCGCGCGGCGCGTGCGATCGCGTCGGCGCCGATGCCGGCGGCCGCGCCGGCGGCGGCGATGCGCGGCGGGTGCAGGTCGAGCTGCGCGATGCTTTCGATCCCGCAGACACCGCAGCCCGTGCGGCCGGCCAGCGCGCGTCGGTGCGCCTTCAGCGCCATGAACGCCTGCTGCGACACGGTCAGGCGCACTTCGGCGCTGCCGGGCCGGCATTCGCTCTCGATGTCGAACACGTCCGACGCACGCTCGACGATGCCTTCGCTGAGCACGAAGCCGAGGCCGAACGCGTCGAGGTCGATCGGGGTCGCCATCATGACCGTGTGTGCAATACCGTTGACCACGAGTGCAACCGGCGTTTCGTCGACGACGCGGTCGACGGTGTCGCGCACTTCGCCGGCACGATGACGTGTCACATGACACGCGGTACTGCCGGTCGGCTCGTCGCGGCGGATGCAGGACTCCATGCGGTTTCTCCAGGCGGATCGGCCGGTGGGCCGGCCGGGTCGGGCGCGTACGCCGGACCAGGGGAATCGGGGCTGCCGGGCGGGCGCGGCCGAGGGGCGCGCCGTGGCCGCGGGCAGGCATTGCATCGGATGTTAACGGGGATGAACAGTGCACCCGATGTACAGCGCTGCAGTGCGGAAAGCAGTACAGCTGATCGTCCCGCCGGCGCGAAATGTGTTTTCCGTACACACATCTTCTGCAACGGAAGCAGCACAGTTTCAGCGCACGTTCGAACGATTGCGAGTATCGTTGCAAACGCGATATCGTCATTCACGCTTCGATGCCATGCGAGTGACCGTTTTGTATTCGCATGTGTCGTCGGCAAGCCGTCGCGCGATTTCCTGCTTCGGGCGGACATCCTCACAAACACGAGCAAATTACGGTCATGGAAATCTTCGATGCGTTCCATCTCGCACGATTGCAATTCGCATTCACGGTGTCGTTCCACATCGTGTTTCCCGCGATCAGCATCGGTATGGCGAGCTTCCTGGCGGTGCTGGAATGGCGCTATCTCGTCACCGGCGACGCCGCCTACAAATCCATGTTCCAGTTCTGGTCGAAGATCTTCGCGATCGGCTTCGGGATGGGCGTGGTCTCCGGCGTCGTGATGGCGTACGAATTCGGCACGAACTGGGCCGGCTTCTCGCGCGTCGCGGGCAACATCACGGGCCCGCTGCTCACCTATGAAGTGCTGACGGCGTTCTTCCTCGAAGCCGGCTTCCTCGGCGTGATGCTGTTCGGCTGGCAGCGCGTGAGCCCGCGCGCCCACTTCTTCGCGACGCTGATGGTCGCGGTCGGCACGCTGATCTCGACGTTCTGGATCCTCGCGTCGAACAGCTTCATGCAGACGCCGCAGGGCTACAAGATCGAGAACGGCCTCGTCGTGCCGGTCGACTGGTTCAAGATCGTGTTCAACCCGTCGTTCCCGTACCGTCTCGTGCACATGACGATCGCGGCGTTCATCGTCGCGGGCTTCATCGTCGCCGCGTGCGGCGCGTGGCACCTGCTGAAGGGGCGCCGCGACGAGCCGGTGAAGCGCAGCTTCTCGATGGCGCTGTGGATGCTGCTGGTGCTCGCGCCGATCCAGATCGTCGTCGGCGACGCGCACGGGCTGAACACGCGCGAATACCAGCCGGCGAAGATCGCGGCGATCGAGGGGCTGTGGGAAACCGAGAAGGGCGGCACCGCGCTGAACCTCGTCGGGCTGCCCGACATGCAGGCCGAAACCACGCGCTATGCGATCCAGGTGCCGCACCTCGGCAGCCTGATCCTCACGCACAGCTGGGACGGCGAGATTCGCGGGCTGAAGGAATTCCCGCCGCAGGACCGCCCGTATTCGCCGATCATCTTCTGGACGTTCCGGATCATGGCCGGCCTCGGGATGCTGATGCTGCTCACCGCGCTGCTCGGGCTGCTGCTGAGAAAGGGCGGGCGCCTCTATGAAACGCGCTGGTTCCAGTGGTTCGTGGTGGCGATGGGGCCGTCGGGCATCGTCGCGCTGCTGGCCGGCTGGATCACGACCGAGGTCGGGCGGCAGCCGTGGACCGTGTACGGCGTGCTGCGCACCGTCGATTCCGTCGCGCCGCTCAGCGCGCAGCAGGTCGGCGTGTCGCTCCTGATCTTCGTGGTCGTGTATTTCCTGGTGTTCGGAACGGGTGTCTACTACATGCTGAAACTGATGAAGCGCGGGCCGGCTGCCCAGGCCGGGTATATCGAGCTGCACCGGCATCCGGGGCTGCGCAAGAGCGCGCTGTCCACGCCGCTGAACGTGACCGAAGCGGAGTAAGCCATGCAAATCGATCTTCCTGTCGTGTGGGCCGCGATCATCGGCCTCGGTGTATTCATCTACGTGATGCTGGACGGCTTCGATCTCGGCATCGGCCTGCTGTTTCCGTTCTTCGATGCGAAGGCCGAGCGCCAGGTGATGCTCGACACCGTCGCGCCGGTGTGGGACGGCAACGAGACGTTCCTGGTGCTCGGCGGCGCGGGGCTCTACGGCGCGTTCCCGGTCGTCTATTCGACGCTGCTGCCCGCGAACTACCTGCCGCTGGTCCTGATGCTGGTCGGGCTGATCTTTCGCGGCGCGGCGTTCGAGCTGCGCGCGAAGGCCACCCGCACGCAACACATGTGGGATCTCGCGTTCATCGGCGGCTCCGCGCTCGCGGCGTTCTGCCAGGGGATCGTGCTTGGTTCGCTGCTGCAGGGGATCAAGATCGTGAACAACCAGTTCGCGGGCGGGCCGTTCGACTGGCTGTCGCCGTTCAGCCTGATGTGCGGGATCGGCGTGCTCGTCACGTATGCGACGCTCGGCTGCGGCTGGCTGATCCTGAAGGTCGACGGCGAGCTGCAGCGCAAGATGCGGCTGCTGATGAAGCCACTCGCGGGTGTGCTGCTCGCCGTGATGGGCGTGGTCAGCCTGTGGACCGTGATCGGGCTGCCGGCCGTCGCGCACCGCTGGTTCGGCAGCGGCAACCTCGGCTGGTTCCTGCCGGTGCCGATCCTCGTCATCGCGTGCGTGTGGGGCATCTTCCACTCGGTGAAGCGCGCGCACGAGGCCACGCCGTTCCTGCTGACGCTCGCGCTCGTGTTCCTCGGCTACACGGGGCTCGTGATCAGCATCTGGCCGAACATCGTGCCGCCGTCGCTGTCGATCTGGGATGCATCGTCGAGCCATTCGAGCCAGAAGTTCGCGCTGATCGGCACCGTGATCGTGCTGCCGATCATCCTCGTGTACAACGCGATGCAGTACCGCGTGTTCCGCGGCAAGGTGCGCGAGGGCGACGTCGGCTATCACTGAGCGCCGCATGATGTGACGGGCGCGGCGCGCGCGGGCGTATCATCTCGCGCAGCACGGCGCCCGGCCCGGCATCCACCCGACAGCGGCCCGCCACGCGCGGGCCGCTGCGCATCGGGCGCCGGCGTGCCGTATCGCGTATTTCCCTGGCAGTCGAGAAAACACCATGATCGTCCGACCACGACAAAACTGGCTCAGGATGCTGTTCGTCTGGAACGGCTCCGTGCTGCAATCGATCATTCCGCAGCTCGTGTTCATGGCGATCGTCAGCACGCTGGCGGTCTTCACGAACGGGCGCATCTTCGGCGAGAAGATCCCCCTCAATACCGCGCCGTTCACGCTGTTCGGGCTGGCGCTCGCGATTTTCCTCGCGTTTCGCAACAACGCGAGCTTCGAGCGGTTCAAGGAGGCGCGGCATCTGTGGGGCAACCTGCTGATCGCGGCGCGCGCGCTGACGTCGCAACTGAATCGCTACCTGCCCGACAGCGTCGGCGACGCCGAGCGCAACCGGCTTGCCGACCTGCTGATCGCGTTCACCTATGCGCTGAAGCATCAGCTTCGCCATACCGATCCGACGCAGGACCTGCAGCGGATCCTCGGCGCGGAGCGTACCGCCGCGCTCGCGGGCAAGTGTTTCAAGCCCGTGGCGATCCTCGACGAGCTGCGCGGCAGCATCGTCCGCGCACTGGGCCGCGCGCCGGGCAGCGACGCGACCTGCTGGATGTTCGAGGCGCAACTCGACGAGCTCGGCAAATCGGTCGGCGGTTGCGAGCGCATCCTGTCCACGCCGATCCCGTTCTCGTACAGCGTGCTGCTGCATCGCACCGTGTATGCGTATTGCGTGCTGCTGCCGTTCGGCCTCGTCGATTCGACGGAGTTCTTCACGCCGCTGATCTGCGTGTTCATCGCGTACACGCTGATCGCACTCGAGGCGATCGCGAACGAGGTGGCCGAGCCGTTCGGCCTCGCGCCGAACGCGCTGGCGCTCGATGCGATGGCGCGCACGATCGAACGGTCGGTGCTCGAACTGGGCGATCGCCCGCTGCCGGAGGAATTCGTGCCGGCGTCGACGTACCAGATCACGTAGGCGGGTGCGCGGAAGGAGCTGAAGGGGCGGGTCGCGTCGGGCGCTAGAATGGCGCTGGCCTGTTCTTCGGATCTGACGCGATGACCCTCGTCGACACCTATCTCGCCGGCCTGCGTGCCGTGCTGCCCGACACCGACAACGCGGCGCTCGCCGCCGCCACGGGCGCGACGCCCGCGCAGCTCGACGCGCTGCGTGCCGCGTATCCGCAGTGCCCGGCCAGCCTGCTCGAACTGCTCGGCACGCTCGACGGCACCTACTGGCGCGACTATGGCGGCACGACGGTCAACGTGCTGGTGCTGGGCTCCGACGTCTACGAATACCCGTATTACCTGCTGTCGGCCGCGCAGATGCTCGAGGAAGGGGCGAAGTACCGCGACAGCATCGCCGAGATCTACGGCGACGACGCGAACGACGACGGCGAACTCGTCGATCCACGCATCGACATCGCGCTGCCGATGGGCCGGCGGCTGTGCTTCTCGCATTGCATGAACAACGGTGGCACGTCGCAGCTCTACATCGACTTCGAGCCGGCGGCGGGCGGCAAGGTCGGGCAGGTCGTGCGCTTCCTGCACGATCCCGACAGCTACGCGGTGATCGCCGACGACTTCGACGGCTACCTGCGCCAGCTGATCGACGGCGGTTATGCGTTTGTCATCGATTTCGACGAAGAATAGCGGCGGCGACGGCTGCTATTTCAGGAGAGGTTGAAATGCGAATCTACGTGACGAGTATTTTTGTCGACGACCAGGACAAGGCGTTGACGTTCTATACCGACAAGCTCGGTTTCAAGCTGAAGAACAACGTGCCCGTGGGCGGGTACCGCTGGCTGACCGTGGTGTCGAAGGACCAGCCGGACGGCACCGAGCTGCTGCTCGAGCCGAGCAACCATCGCGCGGTCGGGCCTTACAAGCAGGCGCTGTACGAGGACGGCATTCCGGCGGCATCGTTCCAGGTCGACGATCTCGACGCGGAATTCGCGCGGCTCAGGGATCTCGACGTCCACTTCACGCTGGAGCCGATGGACGCGGGGCCCGTGCGCGTCGCGGTCGTCGACGATACCTGCGGGAACCTGATTCAACTGATGCAGATGAAGTGACGCCGCGCGGTTGTCGGCCGGCCCGTCGAATGCCGTGTATTCGAGCGTCACATTGACCGCGAGGCGGCGCTCGATGCGTGCCGGTCGTGGTGATGGCTATGTCGCATCCGCTACGATAGCGGGGCGGGCGCGGCATCGGCAGAGTGGACCAAGGGGGGAAAGAGTGCCTTGGTCCGCCGATTGTGCGGCGCCGTCTTGTCGAGCAGATTACTTTTTGAGTGCCTCGGCGTCCCACTTTCCAAGCGAAACAGCCTTGTACAGCATGCCGACGGTCAATGCTTCGCGCTTGAATGTGTGAGGTTTCCCGAGGATAAACCGGCGAATCACGTGATACAGAAAACCTTCGCCCTCCATCAGGAAGTAGCGCCCGAAATCGTAGTCGCCGCGATCCACGTTGAACCGTGCGAAAAATCGTTCCATGAAGATGTCCGCATCGTCTCCGGTTTGTCCGAGATCGTCGGACAGGGTGGTGTCCTCGGTAATCGGGCGGTTGCTCGATACCGCCGCTTCATGACGCACGAACGCTTCCAGCGTTTTCCACATGTGACGGTCGTCCATTACAGAATTCTGTCCTCCGGTTTCGCAATCCGGTTGTACCGGTAAACGGTGTTCGGACAATATGGAAAGCATCCTTTGCGAACAATACCCAGCCGATGCCAGGCACGGTTCGGCCGACAAACACGGCAAGCCGATGTGTGAGGATGACGCGCAGACGCTTGATGCTCTGCAGTGTGACGGGCAGCCGAACCCTTCCCGGTGACGACGGCTCGTAAGCGACGGACGGCAGGTTTGTGTAGACTCATGCTCGTCCAACGGGGAGCACACCACTATGCAACTGCTAGACCACGTGTCAATCAGCGTGCCGGATATCGAACTGGCGCGCCCGTTCTACGATGCCATCATGGCCGCGCTGGGCGCGACCCGGGTCTATGACCGGGGCACCGCACTCGGCTACGGCGAACGCTGCAATGCGAACGACACCGCATCGACCTTTCTCGCGATCTACCTGGATCCCGCCGAAATCGGCGTGAGCAAGCGGCACTGGTGCTTCAAGGCCGCGAGCCGCGCGCAGGTGGATGCGTTTTTCGAGGCCGGCCTCGCGACGGGCGGGCAGTCCGACGGTGAGCCCGGCTTGCGGCCGCATTATCACGGCGACTACTACGGGGCGTTTCTCGTCGACCCGGCCGGCAACCGGGTAGAGGCGGTGTGCCACGCGTCCGTGCCGGCGCACGCATCGTGACGAGAGGCGGTGGCAGCGGCGCACGCACGCGCACCTGATGCGGTGATCGCCGCGCGCCGGCCCGATACTGTCCGGCGCGCGGCGCGCGGCGCGCGTTTACGCACGCGCGGCCTGCGCCGCTCAATCGAAGTAGTTCAACCCCATCGCCCCCTTCACCTCCGCGAGCGTCGCGCCGGCCACGTCCCGCGCGTGCATCGTGCCGCGCTTCAGGATCGCCATCACCTCGGCCTTGTCGGCCTCGAATTCGCGGCGGCGCGCGCGGATCGGCTCGATCAGCGCCTGCAGCCGCTCGTTCAGCACGCGCTTGACGACGCTGTCGCCGAGCCCGCCACGGCGGTAGTGCGCCTTCAACTCGTCGACCTTCTGCACGTCGGGCTCGAACGCATCGAGGAACGTGAACACGACATTGCCCTCGACCTGGCCGGGATCGCTCACGCGCAGGTGGTTCGGGTCCGTGTACATGTCCTTCACGGCCTGTGTGATCTCGTCCGGCGTCGAGCCGAGCGTGATCGCGTTGCCGAGCGACTTGCTCATCTTCGCCTTGCCGTCGATCCCCGGCAGCCGCGTGACCGCCGACAGCACAGCCTCGCATTCGACCAGCACGGGCCGGTCGACCGTCGCGTTGAAGCGGCGCACGAGTTCGTTGGTCTGCTCGATCATCGGCAACTGGTCGTCGCCGACCGGCACGTGCGTCGCCTTGAACGCGGTGATGTCGGCCGCCTGGCTCACCGGGTAGGTCAGGAAGCCGGCCGGGATGTCGCGCTCGAAACCGCGCAGGCGGATCTCTTCCTTGATGGTCGGGTTGCGTTCGAGGCGCGCGACCGTGACGAGATTGAGCAGGTATTGCGACAGCTCGGCGAGCTCGGGCACCTGCGACTGCACGACGATCGTCGAGATCGCCGGATCGATGCCGACGGCGAGATAGTCGAGCGCGACTTCGATCACGTTCTCGGTGACGCGCTGGCGGCGGCCCATGTTGTCGGTCAGCGCCTGCGTGTCGGCGAGCAGCAGGAACTGCTTCGCTTCGTGCTGCATCTGCACGCGCGCGCGCAGCGAGCCGATGTAGTGGCCGAGGTGCAGCGGGCCGGTCGTGCGGTCGCCGGTGAGGATGGTCGGTCGGGTCGGGTGGGTCATGTTGGTCGTTGCTCCGGGTTATCGAAGCCGCCAGCCATGTCGTCTGCGCAGAAACGCAAATGCCGCCATGGCTGGCGGCATCACGTTTGGGACATGCAAAAGGAAACGGGCCGCCTGGGTCAGGCGCGCCACCAGCAATGCACGTTCGGCGAGGCGGGTTGGGTTTCCATTGCGCGAGTATAGCGTAGAGCGGAGACGGACGTGCCGCGTCAGCGGATGACGGACTCCATCGCAAGGTAGGCGGTTTCGGCCGACGGCCACAGCAGGTACAGCAGGCCGGCCATCAGCAGCAGCGCGCCGGCGCGTACCAGCGGCGTACGGTCTTTCTCGCGCGGGAGGCGGGTGGGCGGCTTCGAGTTCTTCATGCTTGCTGGCGCGCGAGGCGCCACTCCAACGGTTGCTGCAACGGGTCGGGTGAGGCGACGCCGGGGTGTTGCGGGGTTCGACGGGGGCTGGGTGCGGCCGGGCACCGTGTCGCCCGGGCGGGACGGCGGGTTGGCCGCTGGCGGGCATAAAAAGGGACGGTTGAACGCCCTTTGGCGGCCATCCATGCCGAGGCGACCGGCATCCTACCAGTTCGGCGGCGCGGACACAGTCAAGAATTGTCGGGGACAGGGCCGCAGGGGGCGCGTCGAATGGCCGTGACGCTACCGGCTCGGGATAGCGTCGTCCGGATGCCGCGATGCAACCTTGCCCGTTCTCCGCGAGCTTTCAGCCGCATACGTGGCAACTGACAACCGTAAGGTTTCTTTCAGTCGATTGCATTCGTCAACACCGTCGCGCTCCCGTGATTATCCCGAGCCTGTTTTTTACTCTCGCGTCGTAAATGGGGGTGATTATTTAAGAAAATTAAACGGGCCAATCATTACTTTTACCTCCGGATTTTTTTTTGAAAATTCCGATCGCCTTGTCCTTGCTAAAACCAATTCCATCTGCTTTATTTACTCATACCAAATCAGGATAAAACGCTATCGGGGTATCACAGTCACTTCGTCAGGTATTGGTGCCTGACGAAGTGGCATCGACTCACCACGGCATCCCTACGATCTGAAGGCGCAGCCCCTTCCCAGCGGGCGTGCTACGCCTGTTGCGCGTGTCCGCGCCCATGGAGGCGATCAGGTGGCCACGCGGGCCCGCCCATGGCCCGCCGATTAATGCTTTCAAAATGCCACGCAATATTTGAATAAAACGAATTCGATTGAGCGCGAGTTTAAATGTTTTATTAACTACCTGCTTACGTTCAAAACCTGGCGGCCAAGCCCTAATGCTACCCACGAAGGAGGCTGGATATATCATGAATAACGCATCTGGAGTCAGAGTTCGTCCGTCGATCGAATCGTTGCAAGTCGAATATCTGAAAGGCAACAAAAAGCCGCTGGAAGACCTGATGCGCGCGTGGAAAGGCATCAAGGCATTGCCGCCCGACGATCCGAACTCGTTCTTCATGATCGGCGGCTTCCACGGCGAGCCGTTCCGCGGCGCCGGCTGGGGCTCGGCGTCTTACTGGGGCGGCTATTGCAACCACGGAAACGTGCTGTTCCCCACCTGGCACCGTGCGTACCTGCTGCGGCTGGAACAGGCGCTGCAGAGCATCCCCGGTTGCGAGCAGGTGATGCTGCCGTTCTGGGACGAAACCAGCGAAGAGTCGCTGACGAAAGGCATCCCGTGGGCCCTGACCGACCCGGATTTCGAGCTCGACGGCGAAAAGATTCCGAATCCGCTGGCCTCCTTCACGTTCAACCGGGCGATCACCGACAACATCAACGGCGACGATCCGAACTACAGCAAGCCGCTGCCTTACGTCACGGTTCGCTACCCGCTGTCGGGGCTCGTGGGTACCGACAAGGACCGGGCCGCGACCGAGAAGCACAACGCCAAGTTCAAGGATGCCAAGGAGAACGTGGTGTTGCTGAACCGGAACATCGTGGACTGGCTCACGTCCTACATCGTCGTGAAGGGCAAGGTGGTGCCGACCAACGTGAAGCGCAAGTTCGAGCAGTGCCTGGACGCGCCGAACTACACGGTGTTTTCCAACACGACGTCCGCGGCCCAGTGGAACGAGAATCTGCCGGAAGGCGCGATTCCCGTCGTCCCGCTCGAGTCGCCGCACAACAAGATTCACCTGGCGGTCGGCGGGTTCGACGTGCCGCACGGCCCGAACAAGGGTGACCTCTCGCCGATTCCGGGCGCCAACGGCGACATGGGCGAAAACGACACGGCGGGCCTCGACCCGATCTTCTATTTCCATCACTGCTTCATCGATCGCGTGTTCTGGCTGTGGCAGAAGCGGCATGGCTTCACGCAGCATCTCGACGTCATCGCCGAGTATCCGGGCACCAACTCGGTCGACGCGCAGGGGCCGACGCCGGGCACGGTGCCCAACTCGTGGCTCACGCTCTCGTCGCCGCTCGATCCGTTCAAGAAGAGCGAGAACGGCAAGGAGCGCGCTTATACGTCGCTCGACTGCATCAACATCGAGGAGCAGCTCGGCTACACGTACGGCCCCGGTTCGCTGGAAGACCTGCCGAAGCTCTCGCTGGCGGCGACGACCGTGCCGGCCGGCAACAGCAGCAAGGTCGTGCGCGTGTCCGGGCTGAATCGCGCGCCGATCGCGGGGTCGTTCCTGGTCTCCGCGTACGTCAACGTGGACGGCGAGCGGCACCTGCTCGGCACGGAGGCCGTGCTGAGCCGCTGGAGCGTGCAGTACTGCGCGAACTGCCAGACGCACCTCGAAGTGAAGGCGTTCTTTCCGCTGGACCAGTTCTCGGTGAGTGCGGTGGAGGGGGCCCAGTACGACGTCGAGATCCATACGCGCGAAGGCGTACGCCTGCAGACACAACCGGCTTCGCCGCCCGTTTCGCAAGCCGTCGCCGGTGCGGCTCCGCAAGCCGCGCCGAAACTGTTCCGGCTCGAGGTCCGGTAACGACGGCGCGTGACGAACCGGCGCCATCGCGTGGCGCCGGTTCACTTCGGTATTTCGACGACATGGACATGAAGGGGAGACGCGCGCATGAGCTACACACCCGAAACCGGCAGCCTGGTGGGCCAGTGGACCTATCGCAGTTTCCTGAACGATCCCGACCCGGCCACCGCATTCAACGACCTGGAATTCGGCCTCGGCACGATCGAGATCGCGCAGGCACCGGCGGGCATCTTCAAGGGGCGCATTTTCGGCCCGGGATGGGAGCTGCAGCTCAACGGCTGGATCAGCTACGGGAATCCCGGCACCGTCCGCTTCCAGGGGCGCGGCGTGGTCAGCGGCGAGGAGTGGGTCTACGACTATGTCGGGTACGTGAGCGCGCCCTGGCCCAACGGCATCAACCAGCGTCCGGCGCTGACCGGTTCGATCGTCCGGACGGTTCCGCATGCGAGCGGCAACGGCGGCGTCGCGCCGGCCGGGGTGGTGTGCTCGTGGTACGCGGTCATGCGAGATCCTGCCTGAACGGCCATGACTGCCCCGAGTGCTCCGCCGGCCGGCCCGGCCAGGCGTCCGGCGACGGTGACGGGCGCGATCCGCGCATGCGTGGCGGCCGGGTCTGCACGAACGGCCATGCTCCCGATGCCCGAACGCGTGCGCGGCGCGCTGGCGTTCGCGATCCTCGGCTACCTGGCGTGCGACCTGCCGACGCGGCTGCATGGTGCCCCTTCCAGCTGGATATGGAACGGCATCGGTGCGTTTGCCTGCGGCTTGGCGGGGTACTCGACGAGAGGCGGATCGCCGGGCAGGTGCGCGCGCCGGTCGATGCTCTGGTGCATGGCCGCCATCTGCGCGGGATTGACGCTCGATGCGATGCGGGCGCCCCTCGAGGCCATTCTCGACATCTGCGGCGGCACGCTCGATACCGGTGCCATGTGGAACATGCTCGTGCTCCATCTCCAGTGGTTCCCGATGTCGATGCTGGCCATGCTGGCGCTGTTGATTCGGCGCGAGGCCGACCGCAAGGACGGGCATCGACGCGGCCCGGTACGCGTGCTCGTCCGGGCGCCGGTGCGGGTCGCGCTCGAATTCGCGGGGATGTTGCTCGTCATGGCGCTCGGCATGACCGCGATCAGGGCAATGGCGTTCAGCGTGGGGCTGCGCTGGGATACGAGCGGCGTGGCCTTTGCGATGCTCGTCAGCATGCTGGCGTTCTACGCCCTGAGCGATCGAGCCGCCCTCGCAGAGGAATCGTTGATAGGCCGCTTGCGAAACAAGAACGGTCAGATTACTTAGGATCGCAAAAACAGGCTGGAGATCGAATTCGGCGGAACATGATCGCGGCGTAGGTCGATTTCAATAAAAGAGACCACGCACCGGGCGGCGGGCGAACGGGGCGCAACGGTATCGGCCGGCATGCGCGGCGGCGCTGCTTGCCTGCGCATGGCCCGCCGGCGTAGGCGCGACGCACGGCGACAACCAATTTCACAGACCCGTCGCACGGTTCGTCCCTGCAGCGGTCCTGCCGAAATTTCCGGCGGGGCTGCCGCCTGTCCATTTCCCGGAGAACACCATGCGATATCCATTGCAGTACGCCGGCGCTGGCGCCCCTGCGCCGCGTCCATCCGCCCCCGAACCGCACGCACCGGCGGCGCGGGCCGACCTCGAGGAGGTGTGAGCCATGAGCGACGACGCACTCGACCCGTTGCTGCGGCAGTTCGCGGAGAAACGATTGGGACGGCCCCTCGAGCCGGCTGAAGAACGGGCGCTGCTCGAGCGGCTGCCGGGTCGTCACGCGGCCCAGCCGGCCTCGGCGGCCGGCGCGGCCGGCGCGGCCACGCAGGCGAGCGCCGCGCCCCCGCCATTGCCGCGCTTGAAAACCCGGCAGGAGGCGCGCGAGCAGGTCAAGCATTTCCTGCAGCTCAACCAGCAGAAGGCGTACGAGAAGATGCGCGGCATCCTGCAGACGATCGACGCGCAGAACGAGACGACCCTCGGCATGCTGGCGTCGGAACAGCAGAAGGTGTCCGGCGTACTCGACGCGCACGAGCCGCCGGACGACGCACCGGCATCCGGCGCGGCCGACATCCAGGACAGCACCCGCGAGGCGCTGGCGGTGATCGGCGAACAGCTGACCGGCCTCATCCGGCAGGAAATCGACGCCTGCTTCCGGCACTACGTCGATTCGCTTGCCGAACGGCTCGTCGTGCGGCTCGACGCGATCGACGAGCGGCTGCAACGCATCGGCGCCCGTCCGGCCGACCTGCACGAACCGGCCGCTGCCGCCACCGCCCCCGCTTCTGTTCACGATACCCCCGGGCCAGCGTCCATGGAGTAGCACACCGGGCATGCGGTTGAAGTCGAGCGGCTGAAGTCCGGCGGCTGGACGCGAGACCGGCCGGCCCCGATGTGCGACCTCTCAACTACGTGAATCAAGGAGCAAAAAATGGGTGATACGTGTCAGGTGTGCCAGGTCAATCCCGCGATTACCGATGCCGTCACGCAGGTCAACGTCAAGGTGGTCGCCGAGGCGCCGGCGATGGCGATGGGCTCGCTGTACCAGGCCCAGAGCCATTCGCTCAGCATCCTGTTCGAGAACGCGGTGCAGCAGCAGTCGCAGGCCGCGATCCAGTCGCAGACGTCGACGAACGTGGGGACGATGCAGCTCTACACGATCGGGCCGGAAAGCGCGGGGGCGGCCGCCACGGAAATCGGCGCGAACGGGATCATTTCCATTCTGGCCGACGTGATCGCGATCGGGAAGGCGATGCGCCCGTAACGCGCGGTCGTCACGCCGCGGGCGAGCGGCGGCGCAAGCGGCTCGGGCCGCCGATACCGCCGCAGCACCGCCGCACCGCCGAACCGCAGCACGTCCGCCGGCGCCTGAACAGCGGTGCCGCGCGGTGTTCCGGAGCAAACGACAGGACGGGTAGAGCCGATTCGATGCGGCGCCCGTTCGCAAACCAGGAGAAATTCGATGGCAAATGATACAAGCGCCCCGACGGATCCGAAGGATCCGAAAGACCCCTGCAACTGCAAGACGTGCGCGGTCAATGCCGCGATCACCGACGCCGTCACGCAGACCAACGTCAAGGTGGTGGGTGAAGCGCCGGCGATGGCAACGGGCTCGCTGTACCAGGCCCAGAGCCATTCGCTCAGCGTGCTGTTCGAGAACGCCGTGCAGCAGCAGTCGCAGGCCGCGGTACAGCTGCCGACCTCGACGAACGTGGGCACGATGCAGCTCTACACGCTCGGGCCGGCGAGCGCCGGCGCCGCCGCGACGGAAATCGGCTCGAACGGCGTGCTGTCCGTGCTGGCCGATGTGCTCGCGCTCGGCAAGGCGCTGGCCTGACGCGTAACCCGGCGTCGACGCCGGGCGGCGGCCCCGATTTTCGCGGCTGCCGCCCGGCGCCTGTCGTCATCCCGACGCTCGCGACGGCGAGCGTTCGCGCGTACCGATGCAATCGATCGGCGCACGTCGCCGACCGACCCATTCATGCGTTCGCCGCGATTGCATCGCAGCGGCGGGCAAACCAGGAGCAACGACATGCCGGAACAGGTTTCCGCCGCGGTGACCGATGCGGTCACGCAAGCCAACGTCAAGGTGGTGGGCGAAGCGCCCGCCGTGGCCTTGGGCACGCTCATGCAGTCGAACAGCCATGCGTCCGCGATCCTGCTTCACAACGCGGTGCAGATGCAGGCGAACCAGGCGATGTCCAACCTCGCCGCCACGACCGTCGGTGTCATGCAGCTCTACGCCGGCTCGCCGGTGGCGGTGGCCGCCGCGGCGCGCTCCGCGAACGACAACTTTGCGTCGCAACTGACCGCCGTCGCGCAGTTGATGAACGCCATCGGCCACTGGCGCGGCTGATCTTCACCGCGCGCCGCGCAACCCGGCGCGCGCGACTTCCTGCCGCCGCGGCGTCGCGGCGCATGCGCCCGGCGCGTCAATTGGCGTTGACGATGGTCCGCAACTGCTCCGGTTTTTCGATCGTCACGCCGTTCGCGTGAAGCCGGATCAGGCCGTCGCGCTGCATCTTCTGCAGGCTGCTGTTCAGTCGCGGCCGGCTGACGTTGAGCATCGCGGCGAGGATGCTCTGGCTCTCCGGCAGCCTCACCTCGAGATCGTTCCCTTGCATGCGGTTCAGCAGATGGCGCGCGAGCCTGGCTTCGAGCCGGTACAGGCATGTCGATTCGACGAAGTCGCTCAGCTGGTGGACGTGCCGGCACAGCTGCTCGTGGATGCGCGCCATGAAATCCGCGTTGGCCAGCAGCGGCGCGAAGTACTGGCGATGCAGCAGCGACACGCGGCAGTCGGGGCTCAACTGCGCGGTGAAGCTGCGCCGGTGGGCGCGAACCAGCGTGTTTTCGCCGATGAGTTCGCCCGGCAACGAGTGGCCGAGAATGAGTTCGCGTCCGCCGGGTTCGTGCAGCGTCTTGTACACGCGGCCGCAGTGCACGAAGGCGACGAAATCGCCCGGATCGCCCTTGAAGAACAACAGGCGATTGCCGTGTTCGGGCCAGGGCGCGAGATGCCGCTCGATGTGAGCGAGCAGGCTTTCCGGAAGATCGGCGAGTATCGGGATATTGCACAGCGTTCGACCGTTGACGAGGGCAGGCATGTTTTCCGTGCAAGGTTGTTTGACGATGCGGCCACCTAGCGAAAAACGCTGCCTTTGGCATTGCGTGAAAAATGAATGATGAAAATAACCAGATAATGGGAAAGCGATCCCGATATGGTTTTGCTTCGGCGCCAGGGACCTTTGGTCGACCGACATCGACAGCAGCGTGCCGGCGTAATCACGTCGCGGCGGCAGTCGCCATTTTTCATCGAAATGCCATTGTTCACGCTCGACGGCGCGCCCGAAACGACGGATGAGGAGATGCCGGGGAATTAAAGTTTCCGTTCACAATAATCAAGAAAATTTACACGAAGCGATTATCTTTAAAACGGTGTTACGCGGGTAACAGCGCCATTCCCGGCATCGAATCGATTCTGTGTTTTCCATAAAAAAGGAAGGCACGGGATGACAACCTCGAACCAGCACGCTGTTTCGACGCCTGAGTCACCGGCGCAGCAGCTCGATCACACGTGGCGGGAAATGCAGGGGAAATTGCGGCGCCGCGCGCGCCTGTTGTGCAAGGGCGATATCCACCGTGCCGACGAACTGCTCTCCGATACCGCGCTCAAGGTCCACATCTACCTGCAACGTTCGCCCGAGCGCGTCCGGAACCTGGCCGGCTTTCTCTTTCTGGCGCTGAACCACGCGTTCCTCGACGGCGCGCGCCGCCGTGTGCGCGAAAGCGGCATGCTCGAATTCGACCCGGGCTGGGACGACGATCACACCGTCGAGCTGGCCGGCCACGCGCCGTCGGTGGAGCAGCAGCTGCTGCTCCGGCAACAGCTGCTGCGTCTCGAGCAGGTGCTGTCCACGCTCCCGTCGCAGCAGCAGATGCTGTTCACGCTGAAGTTCGAGGAGGACCGGCCCTATCTGCACATCGCGGCGACGCTCGGGATCAACGAGCCGCTGGCCAGAAAGCGTGTCGAGCTGCTGCGCCGGAAATTGCGCGAGGAACTCGCGTGAGCGCGTTCACGAACGCGGGCATGCAGCGTTCCTAACGGCATGCGCGGCGTCGATGGCTTGCCGTTCCTTCAATCGCATGCCGGAGCCGAGATCCGAGGAGGCCTCGTGGCAGACAAAGTCAATGAGCAGGTTACCGACGCGCTGACGCAGACCAATGTCAACGTCGTCGCGGGATCCCCGGCCCAGGCGCTGGGCATGCTTTACCAGATGTTCAGCCAGGCCGTCGGCATCTCGGCGCAGAACATGACGCAGCAGCAGGCGGCGCTGAACCAGATTTCGAACGCCGTCGTGTCGAAGGCGGTGGCCATGATCCTGTCCGTCGAAGCGTCGCCGAAGCCGGCAGCGGGCGGCGCGGCGCAAGCGCCGGCGGCCGGGCCGCAGACGGGTTCCACGCATTAGTCGACTCTCGGGATACCTGAACCATGAACATGAAAGGCCTTTTGGGCGGACGCGGCGACGGTGCGCCGCAGGCGCCGCACGATGGCGCGTCCGCGGCAGCAGGTGCAACGACGCCTGCCGATGTCGCGCCGCCCGTCGCGGCGCCGAAAGCAGGCGCGCGCGCATGGCCGGTCAACCGGCTGCGCAGGCTCACCGATGCGCTGAAGGCGCCGAACCAGGTCGCCGATCCGGCCGGGGGCGGCGGTTCGGCGCTGCAGACCGTGCAGGCGATCAACGCGGAGGCGGCGTCCTACGCGACGACGCAGATCGCCGTCGGCCCGAACATGATGATCACGCAGGCGGGCGGGATGGTCGCGCAGGCGGCGGCCAACTACTTCGAGGCGTCGACGTCGCTGGCGATCGCGGGCAAGAGCGTGCTGATGAAGGACCTGGCGCAGAAGACCATCGACGAGAACGTACGCGGGATGGCGATGGATGCGGTGGGCCTGCTGTTGACCGACCTGTTCGTCGCGACGGCGGCGGTCGTCGCGGGAGCCGCGGAGGCGATCGAAGGCGAGGCCGCGAGCGTCGCGCTCGACAAGATCGACGAGAGCCTGCAGCGGTATCAGGCGCTGCTGGACAAGAAGGGTGCGTAGCGCGCGACCGCGCGCGGCGACCAGGAATCAATCGACACGACCCGCCGGGCCGCCAGGCCCGCCGCGGGATGTGAGCGGCGGGAACGACGCGTGTCCGCTTTCCCGGACACGCGTCGTTCCCGCCACCGGCAGTCCCATCGAGTCAAGTGAGGAACCCATGCCCTACGACATTCAGAACGTACAAGGTCCCGCGCCGCTGGTGGTTGGCGAGCGCATCTGGGGAGATGCGTCGGAAATCGATTTCGGCGCGATGACGAGCTGCATCGCGCTCGTCGAGCAGACGCCGGGCCAGCCGGCGTCGGTGCGCGCGATCCATCTGTCGATCGTCAGCGACGACGGTACGAAGGTGTACGACCCGTCGGCGAACGTGGCCGGGCAGGTCGAGACGATCATGCAGCAGAGCGGCGACCTGCGTACCTGCCTCGGGCGCATCGATCTCTGGCAGGCCAGCGAGTCGCAACAACTGCGGGATTTCTTCGCCGCGCTGATGCTGAGCCTCGACATGCAGAACTGGGTGCAGTTGCCGGACGGCAACCTGCGGGTGCGGATCAACGGCGGCGTGATCCAGTATCGGCAGGGCGCCGGCCCATGGACGAACGCGTAGCCGGCGCGACCGGTTGAAGCCGGCGCCCGCCGTCCGGGCGGGCGCCGGTGCAACACGGACGCGTCGTCCCGTGCCGCTCGACGCCCGCGCGCCCCCCAGCTTTTTGCTCATCAACACCAACAAAAATCATCATTTCGCCGCAAGCGGCGTGTCAGCAGAATGTCTCCATTCCAGCTCGAGCGACAGCACGCGCGTCGCGCCGAGCCGCACTTCAGAAGGAGACAGCCGTGGCAGTCGAAACAACCTCAATCGATACGCTCGTCGTCGGCGCCGGTCAGGCCGGCGTGGCCATGAGCGAGCACCTGGGCAAGCTGGGCGTGCCGCATCTCGTGCTGGAGCGCAGCCGCATCGCCGAACGCTGGCGCACGGGGCGCTGGGATTCGCTGGTCGCGAACGGCCCCGCGTGGCACGACCGCTTCCCGGGGCTCGAATTCGACGGCCTCGACCCCGACGCGTTCGCGTCGAAAGACCAGGTCGCGGACTACTTCGAAGCGTACGCGCGCAAGTTCGACGCGCCGATCCGCACCGGCGTCGAGGTGAAGCGGGTCGTGCGCAATACGGGCAAGCCGGGTTTCGTCGTCGAGACGTCCGACGGCACGATCGAGGCGAACCGCGTGGTCGTCGCGACGGGGCCGTTCCAGCGTCCGGTGATTCCGCCCATCGCGCCGGACGACGCGCGCCTCGTGCAGCTCCATTCCGCCGACTACCGCAACCCTGGCCAGCTCCCGGACGGCGCGGTGCTGGTGGTCGGCGCGGGTTCGTCGGGTGTGCAGATCGCCGACGAGCTGCAGCGCGCGGGCCGCCGGGTCTACCTGTCGGTGGGCCCGCACGACCGCCCGCCGCGCGCGTATCGCGGCCGCGACTTCTGCTGGTGGCTCGGCGTGCTCGGCGAATGGGACAAGGAAGTCGCGACGCCCGGCCGCGAACACGTGACGATCGCGGTGAGCGGCGCGCGCGGCGGCCATACGGTCGATTTCCGCAAGCTCGCGAACCAGGGCGTGACGCTCGTCGGGCTGACGAAGTCGTTCAACGGCGGCGTGGCCACGTTCGAGCGCGATCTCGCGATCAATCTCGCGCGCGGCGACGAGAACTACCTGTCGCTGCTCGACGCGGCCGACGCCTATGCGGCCCGCAACGGCCTCGACCTGCCGGCCGAACCCGACGCCCGTCACATCCTGCCGAACCCCGACTGCGTCGCGCACCCGATCCTCGCGCTCGATCTCGCCGGCGCGGGCGTCACGTCGATCGTCTGGGCGACGGGGTATGCGGTCGACTACGGCTGGCTGAAGGTCGATGCGTTCGACGCGAACGGCAAGCCGCAGCACCAGCGCGGCGTGTCGAAGGAGCCGGGCATCTATTTCCTCGGGCTGCCGTGGCTGTCGCGGCGCGGCTCCAGCTTCATCTGGGGCGTGTGGCACGACGCGCGGCACATCGCCGATCACATCGCGACGCAGCGCACCTACCTCGAATACCACGACGCATCGCAGCGCCGCTCGGCATCGCGCCCGGAGCCGGGCGGCGCCGCGTCGCACGCCGACGCGCGGCCGCTCGCCGACGCGGTCAACTGACCGAACCCATGCCGCCCGCCTGCCGCACCGCGATCGTGTTCGCGCCCAGTGCGGCGGCGTGCCCCTGACGACTGAAGGATTTCGATGAGCCAACCGACCCATACCCGTATCCGCATGTTCAACACGAAGGATACCTACCCGAACCAGACGCTCGACAACGACCTGTGCCAGGCCGTGCGGGCCGGCAACACCGTCTACGTGCGCGGCCAGGTCGGCACCGACTTCGACGGCAACCTGGTCGGCCTCGGCGACCCGCGCGCGCAGGCCGAGCAGGCGATGAAGAACGTCAGGCAGTTGCTGGAGGAAGCCGGCAGCGACCTCACGCACATCGTGAAGACGACGACCTACCTGATCGACCCACGTTATCGCGAGCCGGTGTACCAGGAAGTCGGCAAGTGGCTGAAGGGCGTGTATCCGATCTCGACGGGGCTCGTCGTGTCCGCGCTCGGCCAGCCGCAGTGGCTGATGGAAATCGACGTGATCGCCGTGATTCCGGACAACTGGCAGCCGAACCGCGCCCGGGAGGCGACATGACTTTCTCCATCGTCGGGCGCTGCCCGGAGACGGGCCAGCTCGGCATCGCGATCAGCTCGTCGAGCATCGCGGTGGGCGCGCGCTGCCCGTGGGTGCGCGCGGGCGTCGGCGCCGTCGCGACGCAGAACATCACGCTGCCGGCGCTCGGCCCGCAGATCCTCGACCTGATCGAGCACGAACAGCTCACGCCCGCCGCGGCGCTCGACCGCGCGCTCAGCGCGAACGGCTGGAGCCAGTACCGGCAGGTCACGGTGATCGACGGGCAGGGGCAGGCGGCGTGTTTCACCGGCAAGGAAGCGCTCGGCACGCATCACGCGGTGCGCGGCGAACAGTGCGTGGCGGCCGGCAACCTGCTGGCTTCGCAGGACGTGATCGACGCGATGGCGCGCGCCTTCGAGCAGGCGCCCGGCCTGCTCGCCGATCGCCTGCTCGCCGCGATGCACGCGGCGATGGCAGCCGGCGGCGAGGCGGGGCCGGTGCACTCGGCCGCGCTGAAGGTGGCCGGCGACGTGACCTGGCCGATCGTCGACCTGCGCGTCGACTGGGCCGATGCCGATCCGGTCGGGCAGCTCGATGCGCTGTGGCGGGCGTATCGGCCGCAGATGCAGGACTACCAGACGCGCGCGCTGAACCCGACCGCCGCGCCGAGCTACGGAGTGCCGGGCGATGAATGACACGTCGAGCCGCGCGTTGCTCGAGCGGCTGATCGGTTTCGCGACGGTCAGCCGCGATTCGAATCTCGAGATGATCGGTTTCATCCGCGACTATCTCGCGGGCTTCGGCGTCGAGAGCGAACTGTTCTACAACGCGGAACGGACGAAGGCGAGCCTGTACGCGACGATCGGGCCGCGCGATCGCGGCGGCATCGCGCTGTCGGGCCATACCGACGTGGTGCCGGTCGACGGGCAGGCGTGGACGGTCGAGCCGTTCCGGCTGACCGAGCGCGACGGCCGCCTGTACGGGCGCGGCACGGCCGACATGAAGGGCTTCATCGCGTCGGCGCTCGCGGCCGTGCCGGCGTTCGTCGCACGGCCGCTGCGCGTGCCCGTGCATCTCGCGTTCTCGTACGACGAGGAAGTCGGCTGCCTCGGCGTGCGGCCGATGCTCGACGCACTGGCCGCGCGAGCGCACCGGCCGCGCCTGTGCCTGATCGGCGAGCCGACCGAGCTGAAGCCGGTGCTCGGCCACAAGGGCAAGCTCGCGATGCGCTGCCACGTGAAGGGGGCCGCGTGCCATTCGGCGTACGCGCCGTCGGGCGTCAACGCGATCGACTATGCGGCGAAGCTGATCGGCCGGCTCGGCGAGATCGGCGCGGCGCTCGCGCGGCCCGAACGGCACGACGGCCGCTTCGATCCGCCGTTCTCGACCGTGCAGACGGGGCTGATCAAGGGCGGCCGCGCGCTGAACATCGTGCCGGCCGAATGCGAGTTCGACTTCGAGGTGCGTGCGCTGCCGGATTTCGATGCGCACGACGTGCCGCGGAAGCTGCAGGACTATGCGGAATCCGAACTGTTGCCGCGAATGCGTGCGGTGCAGCCCGATACCGACATTCGATTGCAGCCGCTGGGCGCGTATCCGGGGCTGGCCACGGCGCCGGACAGCGAGCCCGCGCGCCTGCTCGCGATGCTGAGCGGTTCCGATGCGTTCGGCACGGTCGCATTCGGCACCGAGGGCGGGCTGTTCGGGCAGGCCGGGATTCCGGCCGTCGTATGCGGGCCCGGCAGCATGGACCAGGGGCACAAGCCCGACGAGTTCGTCACGCTCGACCAGCTGCATGGATGCGACGCGATGCTGAGTCGTCTGGCCGCCTATCTGTCGTCGGCCGCCTGAAATCGTCACTGCAAACACGCCCGCACCGCCTCGCGCGGTGCGTGCGCGTTTGCGCGTCTTATCTCGCCGTTTCCGCGACGATCTGCGCGAGCCGCTCGCGGCAGAAGTCGACGAACGACTGCGCCTGCTTCGTGAGCTGGCCGCGCTTCAGCCGCGCGCTCACGAGCCCCGACGGGCTCACCGTTTCGCTGAGGCCGATCGTCACGACCCGCTGGCCGTCATATGTGTATTCGGAATGCGGGCGCGTGACGAGCAGCGAGAAGCCGAACCCCTGGCCGACCATCCCGCGCACCATCTCGATCGACGGCGACCCGAACACGATGTTCGGCGTCAGCCCGAGTTCGTGAAAGAGGCTGACGAAATAGGTGCGGCTCGGCTGCACGTCGAGCAGGATCATCGGCTCGACGCAGAGGTCGCGCAACGACACGTGCGTCTGGCCCGCGAACCGGTGGTTCTCCGGCAGCAGCACGTACGGCTGCTGCGGCGGCATCAGCGGTTCGGTCTCGATCGTGCCGTCGAGATCGTGGTCGTACATGAGCGCGAGATCGAACGTGCCGGACGTCAGGCCCTGCACGAGTTCCTGCTGGTCGCCGTCGCGCAGCCGGATGTTCACGCCCGGGTAGCGCTCGCGAAAGCCCGCGATCAGTTGCGGCAGGTAGAGCGGCGCGACCGTCTCGAAGCAGCCGATGTCGATCTGCCCGGTGATCACGTCGTTGTCGGCGAGCGCGTTCTGTTCGAATTCGTGCGCGATGCGCAGCAGCTCCTGCGCTTTCCGGTAGAAGCGCGTGCCGCCCGGCGTCAGCGATACGCCCTGCGCATGATGACGAATGAACAGCTTCACGCCGAAGCTCTCTTCCAGCCCCTTGATCGCGCTGGAGATCGACGGCTGCGCGATGAAGAGCTGGCGCGAGGCCTCGGCCACGCTGCCGGATTCCACCGTCGTCACGAAATATTTCAGTTGCCGCAAAGTGTAGTGAGCCACACGCACCTCTGATGCACGGCCCCGGCGTGCCGCCGCGGGCGCAATCTGTCCATGGTTGTGCGTAGCACCTTACCTGAAAGGCCCAGGCGCCGGAATTTCCGCTGCAGAGCTTTTTCGTATGTCCCGGAAATATTTTTAGTATTTTCCGGTCGCGATACCCGTGGCGCACCATCGTCTCCAACCTGGATCGCGAAGATCACCACGATCACGAAGCGGCCGCGCACGCGCCGGCGGAGCATGTCATCCGTCCCCGCGAGCGGTTCGTTCGCTGCGTTCGACTCCGCCGCGCGTGCACGCGGTGCGTCGTCGTTCGCGTATCCGGACCCGATTGCAGGCGCGCACCCCGACGCGCGCCGGCTGACACGGCACGCGCGCATCGCCGCGCAGGAAAGGAGACTTCACCATGACGAACGCGGAACGCAATGCGTCCCCGATGATAGAGAAGCACACGATCGGCTACGTGCCGCCCGCCGAGCGCCACGGCAAGGTGCGCGACCTGTTCACGCTCTGGTTCGGCGGCAACATCGCGCCGCTGCCGATCGTGACCGGCGCGCTCGGCGTGCAGATGTTCCACCTGAACCTGCTATGGGGCATCGTCGCGATCGTCGTCGGCCAGGCGGTGGGCGGCGTGCTGATGGCGCTGCATTCGGCGCAGGGGCCGCAGATGGGCATCCCGCAGATGATCCAGAGCCGCGCGCAGTTCGGCTCGTGGGGCGCGTTGCTCGTCACCGTGATCGCGGCCGTGATGTACGTCGGTTTCTTCGCGTCGAACATCGTGCTCGCCGGCAAGTCGGTGCACGGCATCGCTGCGTCGGTGCCGGTGCCCGTCGGCATCGTGATCGGCGCGGTGGGTTCGGGGCTGATCGGGATCGTCGGATACCGGTTCATCCACATCCTGAACCGGATCGGTACGTGGGTGCTCGGCATCGGCATCGTCGTCGGCTTCTGGATGATCCTCTCGCACGTGACGACCGACGATTTCCTGACGCGCGGCGGCTTCGACTTCGCGGGCTGGCTCGCGACGGTATCGCTGTCGGCGTTGTGGCAGATCGCGTTCGCGCCGTACGTGTCGGACTATTCGCGCTATCTGCCGGAAAACGTCGGCGTGGCGTCGACGTTCTGGGCGACCTACCTCGGCTGCACGATCGGCTCGACGCTCGCGTTCATCTTCGGCGCGGTCGCGGTGCTCGCGGTGCCGGCCGGCGCGGACACGATGGATGCGGTCAAGCAGGCGACCGGCCCGCTCGGCCCGCTGATGCTCGTGCTGTTCCTGCTGAGCGTGATCAGCCACAACGCGCTGAACCTGTACGGCGCGGTGCTCGCGGTCATCACGTCGGTGCAGACGTTCGCGTATAAATGGATTCCGACCGCGAAGGCGCGTGCGGTGGTGTCGGTCGTGATCTTCGTCGCGTGCTGCTACGCGGCGATCGGCGCGTCGACGAACTTCGTCGGCAACCTCGTCGATCTCGTGCTCGCGCTGCTCGTCGTGCTGGTGCCGTGGACGGCGATCAACCTGATCGACTTCTACGTGATCCACAAGGGCAAGTACGACATCCAGTCGATCTTCATGGCCGACGGCGGGATCTACGGCCGCTTCAACCCGCAGGCGCTGCTCGCGTATGCGATCGGCATCCTCGTGCAGATCCCGTTCATGAACACGCCGATGTACGCGGGCCCGATTCCCGCGCATCTCGGCGGCGCGGACCTGTCGTGGCTCGTGGGGCTCGCGCTGACGTCGCCGCTGTACTACTGGCTCGCGACGCGCGACAGCGCGTATCGGCGCCGGCAGACGGGCGCGACGATGCCGCCGACGGCGGTGCGGTAAACCGGGCGTCGTTCGGCGCGATGAAATGAAACGGCCGCCGCATCGGTTGCGATGCGGCGGCCGGGAAAGGCGGGCGCGGGGCGGCAGGCGGGTTCAGGCGCGCGGCGTGCCGCGACGCGAACCCGCCTGCCCGCGAATCAGACCACCGCCGAGCGCACGACGTGCACCGGCACCGACTTGTACGACGGCGTGCCGCTTTCCTTGTCGATGTAGTCGAGCGGCACGAGCACGTTCGCTTCCGGGTAGTACGCGCCGACCGAGCCCGGCGCGATGTCGTACTCGATCGCGGTGATCTTCTCGAGACGCAGCGTGCGGCCCGATGCGGTGATCGTCTCGATGTCGACCACGTCGCCGTGTTCGAGCCCGTACTTCGCAAGATCGGCCGGGTTCATGAACAGCACGTCGCGACGCCCGAACACGCCGCGATAACGGTCGTCGAGCCCGTAGATCGTCGTGTTGTACTGGTCGTGGCTGCGCAGCGTGATGAGCCGCAGCACCTGCTCGCCGCCGAGCACGTCGGCATCCTCCTTCACGCCCTTGTAGACCGAGAACATCGCCTTGCCGGTCGGCGTCGGCCACACGCGCTCGGTGGGCGGCAGCGGCAGCCGGAAGCCGCCCGGCGTGCGGATGCGCTCGTTGAACGCCTCGAAGCCGTCCACGGTGCGGTCGATCAGGTCGCGGATGCGGTCGTAGTCGGCGATCAGGTCGAGCCATGCGACCTTGCTGTTCGGCAGCGTCGCATGCGCGATCCCCGCGACGATCGCGGGCTCCGAGCGCAGCTGGTCGGACGCCGGCTTGAGCTTGCCGGCCGACGCGTGGACCATCGACATCGAATCCTCGACGGTGATCGACTGGCGGCCGGTGGCCTGCATGTCGAGTTCGGTGCGGCCGAGCACCGGCAGGATGAAGGTTTCCTTCGCGACCAGCAGGTGCGAGCGGTTCAGCTTCGTGCCGAGATGCACGCTCAGGTCGAGCTTCGCCATCGCCGGGAACGACTGTTCCGGATCGGGCAGCGCGACCGCGAAGTTGCCGCCGAGGCACAGCAGCGCCTTCGCGGTGCCGTCGATCATCGCCTGCATCGCCTGCACCGCGTCGTGCCCGTGATGCGCGGGCGGCGTGAAGCCGCACGCGTCCTCGATCTTCTTCAGGAACTCGGCCGACGGCTTCTCGGTGATGCCGACCGTGCGGTTGCCCTGCACGTTCGAATGGCCGCGCAGCGGGCACACGCCGGCGCCGGGCTTGCCGATGTTGCCGCGCATCAGCAGCAGGTCGGCGATCAGGCGCACGGTTGCGGTGCCCTTGTTGTGCTGCGTGACGCCCATCCCGTACGTGACGATCGTCGCGTTCGACTTCGCGTACGCGAGCGCGACCTGTTCGAGCTGCGCCTGGCTGAGGCCGCTCGCGCGTTCGATGTCGTCCCACGACGTGGCCTCGAGGTCGGCCGAGAACGCGTCGAAGCCGTCGGTGTGCTGCGCGATGAAATCGCGGTCGAGCACGTTGCCTTGCTCGGCTTCGAGCTTCAGCAGCGCCTTCATGATGCCCTTCAGCGCGGCCGCGTCGCCGCCGGCGTCGACCTGGTAGTACGTCGACGCGATCCGCGTCGAGCCGAACGACGCCATCTCGATCATGTCCTGCGGGTCCGCGAAGCGTTCGAGCGCGCGCTCGCGCAGCGGGTTGAACACGATGATCGGCACGTTGCGCCGCGAGCACTCGTGCAGCGTGCCCATCATCCGCGGGTGGTTCGTGCCGGGGTTGTGGCCGATCGAGATGATCAGCTCGCAGTGGTCGAAATCCTCCAGCGACACGGTGCCCTTGCCGATGCCGATCGACTGCGGCAGGCCGACGCTGGTCGGCTCGTGGCACATGTTCGAGCAGTCGGGGAAGTTGTTGGTGCCGAGCTCGCGCGCGAACAGCTGGTACAGGTACGCGGCTTCGTTCGATGCGCGGCCCGACGTGTAGAACTCGACCTGCTCCGGCGGCAGCGCGCGCAGCACTTCGCCGATGCGGGCGAACGCATCGTCCCATGCGATCTCGCGGAACGTGTCGGTCGCGCGATCGTAGACGAGCGGATGCGTGAGCCGGCCCATGTTCTCCAGTTCGTAGTCCGACATGCGCAGCAGCGACGACACGGTGTTCGCCGCGAAGAACTCGGGCGTCACGCGCTTGGTCGTCGCTTCCCACGTGACGGCCTTCGCGCCGTTCTCGCAGAACTGGAACGTCGACTTGTGTTCCTTGTCGGGCCACGCACAGCCGGGGCAGTCGAAGCCGTCGGGTTGGTTGGTCCGCATCAGCACGATCGGCGCCTCGATGGTCTCCATCTGGGTGCGCACCGCGTCGGCTGTCGCGCGAAGCGCGCCCCAACCGCCGGCGGGCCCGTCGTACTTCCTGATGCCTGGCACTTCGCGTCGATTTGTCATGGTGAATCTCCAATAGCCGGGCCCGGTGCGGGTGGCTCGGTTGCGCCGTGTCGCGGCGTGGGGCGGCTCCGTCCGGCGGACGGAGCCGGTCATGCGTGCCCCGGGTTGCAGGGCATGCGTTGTTTTAGTGTGCGTCCTTCTTCGCGCCGGACGACTTCTTGCCGGGTTTCGCCGCGGGCGGCGGGGCGTCGGCGGGCGTGTCGTCCGGTTTCGCGTCTGTTGCCGCCTTGGCGGCCCGGCCGTTGGGCTTGGCCTTGCCGTCGGCGTCCTTCGCTTCCTTCGCTTCAGGTGCGGCGAGCTTGTTGAACTTCACTTCGTCGCTGTCCTTGTCGTAGTCGACCTCGCACTTGTCGCCCGACTTCAGCCGGTCGGCGAGGATCTCCTTGGCGAGCCGCGTCTCGATGGTCTGGCGGATCTGGCGCTTCAGCTCGCGCGCGCCGAACTCCGGCTGGTAGCCGGCTTCGGTCAGGTGCTCGACGAGCGAATCGCCCATCACGAGCGTGATGTCCTGCGCGGCGGCCGTGCGGATCACGCGGTCGAGCTGGATCTGCACGATCGAGCGGATGTTCTCCTTCGACAGCGCGTGGAAGACGATCACCTCGTCGATGCGGTTCAGGAACTCGGGGCGGAAATGGCTCTTCAGCACCTGCATCAGTTCCTCGCGGACCGCCTTGTCGGTCTTGCGCGCGGCTTCCGGCTGCGTGAGGTTGTCCATGATGATCGCGGCGCCGAGGTTGCTCGTCGCGATGATGATCGTGTTGCTGAAGTCGACCACGCGGCCCTTGCCGTCGGTCAGGCGGCCGTCGTCGAACACCTGCAGCAGCACGTTGTACACGTCCGGGTGCGCCTTCTCGATCTCGTCGAGCAGGATCACGCTGTACGGGCGGCGCCGCACGCGCTCGGTGAGCTGGCCGCCTTCGTCGTAGCCGACGTAGCCGGGCGGCGCGCCGATCAGCCGCGCGACCGCGTGCCGCTCCATGTACTCGGACATGTCGATGCGGATGATCGCCTGCTCGTCGCCGAACACGGTCTCGGCGAGCGCCTTCGCGAGCTCGGTCTTGCCGACGCCCGTCGGCCCGAGGAACAGGAACGTCGCGATCGGCCGGTGCGTCTGGCCGAGCCCCGCGCGCGACAGCCGCACGGCATCGCTGACGGCCACTACCGCGTCGCTCTGGCCGACCACGCGCTCGCGCAGCTGCTCTTCCATCTTCAGCAGCTTCTGGCGTTCTTCCTGCGTGAGTTCGGACACGGGGATGCCGGTCAGGCGCGACACGACCTCGGCCACGGATTCGACCGTCACCTCGAGCGTCTCGGAGCCCGTCTTGCGCTGCCACGCCTCCATCTTCTCGTCGACGGCCTTCTGCTTCGCGTTGATCTGCTCCTCGAACTGCTTCGCTTCGTCGAAGCGCTTGCGCGAGGTTGCGTAGTCCTGCTCGCGCTTCAGTTGCGCGATCTGCGCTTCGCCTTCCTGAATGTCGACCGGGCGCGACGTCGCGCCGATCCGCACGCGTGCGGCGGCCTGGTCGATCAGGTCGATCGCCTTGTCGGGGAGGAAGCGCGACGTGATGTAGCGGTCGGCGAATTCCGCGGCCGCGACGAACGCGTCGTCGGCGAACGTCACCTGGTGATGCGCCTCGAGGCTGTCGCGCAGCCCGCGCAGGATCACGATCGTCTGCTCGACGCTCGGCTCCGGCACGAACACCGGCTGGAAGCGCCGCTCGAGCGCGGCGTCCTTCTCGATGTACTTCTGGTATTCGTTGAGCGTCGTCGCGCCGATCAGGCTCAGCTCGCCGCGCGCGAGCGCGGGCTTCAGCACGTTCGCGATGTCGAGGCCGCCTTCGCCGCCGCCCTGGCCCGCGCCGACGATCGTATGCAGCTCGTCGATGAACAGGATCAGTTCGTCCTGCTTCGCCGTGACTTCGTCGATCAACTGCTTCGCGCGCTCCTCGAACTCGCCGCGATACTTGGCGCCTGCCACCATCGAGTTGATGTTGACTTCGACGAGCCGCTTGTCGCGCAGCACCTCGGGCACGTCGCCGTTGACGATCCGCTGCGCGAGCCCTTCGACGATCGCCGTCTTGCCGACGCCCGGCTCGCCGATCAGCACCGGGTTGTTCTTCTTGCGGCGCGCGAGCACCTCGATCGTGCTCTCGATTTCCTGCGCGCGGCCGAGCACCGGGTCGAGCTTGCCCTGGCGCGCGATCGCGGTGAGGTCGCGGCCGAACTTGTCGAGGTTCGGCGTGCCGGTCGGCGCATCGACGCGGCCGTCCTCGGCCCCCTTGCCGACGACCTTCACGACTTTCTGGCGCAACGCCTCGGGCGTCACGCCGTATTTCTTCAGCAGCGTGCCGGCGACGCTGTCCGGCACCGACGCGAGCCCGATCAGCAGGTGCTCGGGGCCGATGTACGAATGGCCGAGATCGCGCGACGCCTGGAACGCGTACTGCACGGCCTTCTTCACGCGCGGCGAGATCGACAGCTTGTCGAGCGGCGCATCGGGGTCGGCCGTGCCGGTGTGCGCGTGCTCGTCGATGTACGACCGGATGTCCTGCGGCGACAGCTTCAGTTCCTTCAGCAGCGCGGCGCACACATCGGTGTCCGCGAGCGCGTAAAGCAGGTGTTCGGAATCGAGCTCGCTGCGGCGCAGCTCGTGCGCCTTCTCGGCCGCGCGCTGCAGCAGTTCCAGCGTCTGCTCGCTGAACGCGTCGGTCGGGTCGACCGATTCGCGCGGGACTTCGGCGGCAAGCGGCGATTCGTCACCGAGCCCGCCGAACAGCGACGACGAGCCGCCGCCCAGCAGCGAATCGAACGGGTTCAGCATGCTTTGATGCCGCATCAGCTGACGGAAGTGGTAGTCGCAGATCGAGATGGTCTTGCGCTCGCCGTCCTGCATCACGGTTGCGCGCGCGACGGCCGGCCGGGCGTGGCAGATATCGCAAAGTGCGGGCATGGTGGTCTGGCTCCTGTCGGTGAAAGTGGGTCGAAGGGTGAAGTCCCGATGCGGTGCGGCGCTTGCGCGGCCCGACCGCGAACGCACGACATGAAGCAGGGCGGCACGGCGGCGCGCGGGCCGTGCCCGGGCTGTCGCGCAGTGCGCGCCGGCGTCGTGCGCGGTCGCGGTCAGGACGGCAGGCGTGCGTGCCGGGAGGAGCCCACGGCATCGCTTCGACTGCGTTCAAAATAGCGAATCGGCGGAGGCCATCCAAGACACAGTTCCGCGCCGGCCCGGCTGCGAATTGCACCCTCGGATGCGGGCGCGCACGGGCGAAGAGGAGCACAGACGGGCGGATGCACGGCGGCGCGGGCGTGCGCGGCACGCGTAACGCGCGGTGACCGGAAAGCGGGGCGGGCGCCACGCGAACGGGGCGCGGTGCGACATGGGCGCGCAGGGCGCCGGTGGCAGGTGGATGGAGGGCGCCGCGGGTGGTCGGGCGCGACGGAAGCGCCGCACGGGGGACGTGCGGCGAGCGGCCGGATGCAACCATGCGCGCACCGCGGACGATGCGTGCGTGGCGGCCGAAGGAGCAGGCGGGTTGCACGGTCCGGACCGGACAGGGCGCAACCGCGGCGTGCCGCGGTCAGTCCGGGAGGGTCATCGCGAGCCGTTGTCGGGCGATCTGCTTCACGTCCGTTGACAGTGCTGCATCCGGCAGGCCATTGGCCCAGACGGAGAACGAATCCTCGATCAGGTTGCGCGTGTCGGGCGGCAACTCGGCCAGGACCAGCGACAGGACGGTGAACAGCACGGCGGTGTCGCCGGCCTGGCGGCTCGCGTTCGCGTCGACCGCCTTCTTCAACTGGTCGACCGACGCCTGCAGCGCCTGTAATGCCTCATTCGACTCGCTCATCACACACTCCATGCAAAGTGGGTTCGATCGGCGACGAACATGCGGCCGGCGGTGCGGCCGGCCGCGCGCGACGCCCGGCGGGCATCGCGCGGACAGCCGAGGTCAGGCCGTTGGGTTGCCCTGCGGTGCGACGGCCACCGATGCTTCGCTCGTCAGCATCAGGAACGTGAACGTTTCGCGCAGGTACAGGCGGACGACCTTGTCGGTATGGCTCGTGTAGCCGATCGATACGTCTTCCCCGAGATGCAGCTCGTAATCGCCGCCGCGCGTGGACAGCACGCAGCCGCCGCTGATCGCCGGCGCCCAGATGATCTCGCCGCTGACGATCCGTTTGATATGGCCGAGGACCGGATAACCCTGGTCGCGCGCCTCGCTGAGCGCCGTGTACGCATCCGAGCCGAGCACCACCGAATACGGGCCGTCGACGCCGGCCAGGCGGAGCGCCTCGAGCGCATCGCTGATCGCGTCGGGATACGCGCTGACGTCCGCCGGCAGCGTGAGCTTGCGGTTCGACGTGCCTTCGCGGATGCCGACGATGCCGGCGGCCCGGTAGCCGTCGAAGATCGCGTTGTCTTCGGCGAACGCGAGCCGCTGCGCGGCGTCCTTCGCCGGTTGCCAGTCGGCATCGCGCGCGCCGCGCTCGACGCTGTCGATCGCATCGCGGCTCAACTCGAACGGCACCGTCAGCTCGACGATCGTGCGGACTTCGCGCAGCCGCGCGTTCACGTGCTCGCGGGGCGCGTCGACGGCGACCAGGTGCCCGGTGCCGACGGCCGACAGCTCGGGGCCTTCGGGGCCGTCGACATCGACGACGCGGCGGCCGGCCACCGATCGTTTGAACGTGCGTGCCACTTCCTCCTCGATTTGTTCCCAGGCGGAAGACGAGATCGGGGCGAGTTCGCGGTGCAGGTTATTCATGGATTTGGATTGCCTCACGTCAGCGGAAACACTTGATGGCGGGCCGATCGGCTGACGGGCTGTGCGTGATGCCAGCCTGCCGATCGCGGACGAAAATGAATATTAGCAGGCTCGATCGACACCGCTGCAGCACAAATCGAAACGACACCGTGCGGTCGCGCAACTGTGATGCAATTCGTGCGGTGCGGGTGTGGGCGAACACGGAATGCCGCGACTGGATTGCCGCGATACCCGGGGCGTGCCGGCGGCACCGTCGCCCGGGCCGCGTTCGACGCTGTGCGGAATCAATTCCCGTCGACGTCCTGTCGCGAGTCGTGCATTCTTACGAACATTCATCCAGCCGGGTTTCTGCCAGCAGGGGTTGGGCGGTCGTCGGAGCCGGGCCCGGATGAATCATAGACGCAGCCTATTGATGCTTCACAACAAGTGGAGGTCGTTCATGGCATTGCAACTCGTCTCGCCCGAAGACAAATACATGCTGAAGACGGGCGTCATCAATCACGAGGATGTGATCGGGCATTTGCGGCAGGTATTGAACGCGTTTGCCGCGAAGCCGGAGTACAGCAAGTTCTATATCGGCATCACCAGCGACCTGTACACCCGGCTGGCGAAACATCGCGCCACCAAGCCTGACTTCAAGCTGATGGCCCCGATCTATCTCGAAGCGCACAACCTGGTCGGGAACGCGTTCGACCGTCTGGAGCGCAAGGCCATCGAGACGTTCCGTACCGGCATCACGCACCCCCAATCCGGCGAACGGCTGCTGGCATGCAGCAACGGCCCGGGCGGGGCGTTGCCGAAGAACTGGCTCTATATTCTGGTGGGTTGAGTCGCGTGGCCGGCGTGCCGGGAATGCAAGCCTGCGCGCGTCACTGCCCATAAGCGGTGGCGCGGTGGGGGGCTGTTGCGCAGCGCTGTACGCGCGCTCCGGCCGACTGAACAGAGGCGGTTCCCGACACGCCCGGCGCGCGGTCGCGCGCCGGACGGCCATCGGTACCCTGCGTTACGACGGGATGCCTTTCAGCGAGCCGATTTTCAGCGAACCGTCGCGATGCGGCGCGGACGGCGACGCTTCCGGCTGCGCGGCGTCGGCGGCCGGCGCCGCGCGATCGGCGAGCGCTTCGAGCAGGTCGGCGGACGGCACGAAGAACAGCGAGCCGGTGACCGCGCGGCTGTAGTCGAGCAGGCGGTCGTAGTTGCCGGGCGGGCGGCCGACGAACATGTTCTCGAGCATCTGCTCGATCGGCGCCGGCGAGCGCGCGTAGCCGATGAAATAGGTGCCGAATTCGCCCGCGCCCGGGCGCCCGAACGGCATGTTGTCGCGCAGGATCTTCACTTCCTGGCCGTTCTCGTCGAGTGTGGTCAGCGAGCTGTGCGAGCAGGACGGCTTCACGTCCGGCGCGAGTTCGATGTCCGACAATTTGGTGCGGCCGATGATGCGCTCCTGCGTCTCGACCGCGAGCGCGTTCCAGCCGGCCATGTCGTGCAGGTACTTCTGCACGATCACGTAGCTGCCGCCAGCGAATTCCGCGTCTTCGTCGCCGATCACCGTGAAGTCGACCGCCTCGCGGCCTTCCGGGTTCTCGGTGCCGTCGACGAAGCCGATCATCGCGCGCTGGTCGAAATTGCGGAAGCCGTGCACCTCGTCGACCACCGTGACGGCATCGCCCAGCGCGCCGAGCAGCTGCGTCGCGAGTTCGAAGCACAGGTCCATCGCTTCCGCGCGGATGTGCAGCAGGATGTCGCCCGGCGTCGCGACCGCGGCGCGCTGCCCCGCGCCGAACTCGCGGAACGGATGCAGCGCGGCGGGGCGCGGGTCGCCGAACAGCGCGTCCCATGCGTCGGCGCCGAAGCCGCACACGCAGGTGAGGTTGCCGCCCGGCACGCGCTTGCCGACCGAGCGCACGAGCGCGGCGATGTCGCCGCACCACGAACGGATCGTGTCGGCGTGATCGGCGCCGGGATTGATCGTCGCCACGAGGAAGATCGCGCTGCGCGTGATCGGGCTGTGAACGGCCTGGGAGAGCGGGGGAGGTGTCTGCATCGTGGGCTGCCGGTCAGTCATGTCGGGACGGGCGGGCCGTGGCGCGCGAAGGCGAACGGTTGAACTGTGTCATGCGACTGTTCTCTTGGTGTCATGCGGATGAAGGACGTCGCGCGTGCCTCGCGCAACGGGCCGCGGCGGTGGCGGCCGGCCGCGCGGCGCGTGACCGGCCCGCACCGCGTAACGTCGTCGAGCAAGCAATCTAGCAGCTTCGGCGGGGCTTTGGAACCCGTATCGCCGAACTGTCATGCGAATGCGTCAAACAGGGCCGGTTTTCGGGCGGCGCGCGCGCAGCTGTACTCCTGGCGTGCGCGGCGCTGTGCTCTTGAGCGTGCGCGGCGCGTGCAGTAGATTAGGTTCCGCTGCGCCCGCCGACGAGGAGCGTCATCATGAACCTGCTGGAAGCGATGCGTGTGTATGTCGCGGTGGTCGAGCGTGGCGGCCTGTCCGGCGCGGCGTCCGAACTGCGGCTCGACGAAGCGCAGGTGAGCGAACGGATCGACTGCCTCGAACGGTATCTCGGCTGTCGCCTGCTGCTGTGCCGCGAGCACGACGACGTGGCCTGCTCCGATGCGGGCGTCGCGTTCCACGTGTGCTGCCGCCGGACGCTGTCCGCGGTCGAGCAGGCGATCGGCGCGGCCGGCCCGCACGCGCCGGCGGTGCCGGATGCGCCCGACGCGCCCGACGCGGCCGATAGCGGGGCCGTGCATGCTGCCGCGCGCGACGCGGCGTTCCCGCCACCCGGCGCCGTTCAAGTTTCCTCAACGCGACTGTCACCTTGAATACGACCACTGTTCCCAGCTCGCCGGCCGAGCGCATTCGCCGCCGCTTCGGCCATTTCCTTCACGCGGCCGAGCTGGCCGGGCTGATCGTGATCGGGCTCGCGACCGCGTTCGCGATGGCGCAGGAAGCGTGGAAGGTCGTGCTGGCGGGCGAAGTGTCGCTGACCGACCTGCTGCTGATGTTCCTGTACCTGGAAGTGCTCGCGATGGACGTGCGCTACCTGCGGCTCGGCCGGCTGCCCGTGCGGTTTCCGCTGTTCATTGCGATGACGTCACTCGCGCGCGACCTGATCCTGCGCGGGGCGACCGACAGCCCCGAGCGGATGCTGATGACGACGTTCGGAATCGTGCTGCTCGCGGTGGGCGTGCTGATCCTGAGTTTCGGCCAGCATCGCTTTCCGGCGGACGTCGACGATGTCGAGGACGATGTGCATGCGCGCAGGTGAGGAGCGGGCGGCGTGCCGCGTGCGGTGCGGCGGCTGTAACCGGCCAAAGCGGGCAAACTGATCAAACCAACCAACCAACCGGGCGAGGTATCGAATGACCAGGCAACTGATCGTCGCCGTGTTCGGCAGCGTCGACACGGCCCGTCGGGCCGCGAGCGATTTCGAGGCGCTGTCGGACAAGCATGAGGGATTCCACATCGAGAACGGTGTCGTCGTCGAGAAGGACGCGACCGGCAAGCTCGCGGTGCTCGATGCCGAATCGCGTCCGTTCAAGGGTGGCGTGATCGGCGCGATCGCAGGCGGGTTGCTCGGTCTGCTCGCCGGGCCGCTCGGCGTGGTCACCGGCATGGCGGCCGGCGCGGGGGCCGGCATTCTCGCGGAAGCGGCCGGCAACGCGCTGCTCGACGGCACGTTCGTCGAGACGATTGCGGCGCGGCTCGTGCCCGGCAGCGTCGCGGTCATCCTCGAAGCGAAGGAGGACACGCCGTTCTCGGTCGACAACGTCGTGACGGGATTCGGCGGCAAGGTGTTCCGCCAGACGCTCGATTGAGACACTTCCTTTCGGCCTGCTTCGGGAGAACCGCATGCGCATCGATCAATCGTACCGGCGCTTCGACATCGCGGCGACGTTGACGCCGCTGCCCGGCAGCGGCAAGCGCGCGATCGCGACCGTCGACGTGACGACCGCCGATCCGGCCCGCGTCGCCGATCTCGGCACCGGGCAATTCCTGCAGATCCGCAAGTGGGTCGAGTCGAACGACGTCGCGTGGCTGACGGTGGTGTTCGACGAGTGCAAGGTCGCGATCGACCACTACGCGGACAACGTCGACGACGCTTGATCACACGCGAGGCCCGCGCATGACCGGGCTTCGCGTGATGGCCGCCCGTCGGCCGGCGGCAATACGCGAGCACGTGCTCCTGCATGGAGCCCGGTGAATGGCCCCGCGCCGGGCCGTGCCGTCGCGTTCGAATCTGTTCACCACGCCGGCCGGATTTGGCGTTTCCTCGCCAAACTGTCACTTACATTCGTCGAAATGACGCAGTAGGATGCCGAACCTTGTCTAGATGAGATTCGCGTTGCTATCCGCCTTCAATTTCGATAACGGACGAGGTTCGAACCGGGACCCCCGCGCCCGGGCACGGCTATCCGGCTTCGTGCACCGGCGCGGCCATGCCGCCCGTGCAGCGCAGGCCGGTTCATCGCTGGCGGGGCGAGGCGGATGAAGCTCTACGAGAAGTTTGCAAACGACGTAGAGAGACTCATCCGGCAAGGCGTATATCGACACGGCGATCGTGTGCCGTCGGTGCGGCAGGCAAGCCAGCAGCACCGGATCAGCATCACGACCGTGCTGCACGCGTATCTGCTGCTGGAAAGCCGCGGGCTGCTCGAAAGCCGCCCGCAGTCCGGCTATTTCGTGAACCTGCGGCGCGACGACGGCCATGCGCCGGTGCGCGAGCTGCGGCCGTCGAAGCCGATCGCGATCTCGTCGTCGGTCGACGTGAGCCGGCTCGTGCTGTCGACGCTGCGCTCGATCGGCACCGACGACGCAGTGCCGCTCGGCTCGCCGTACCCGGATCCGAGCCTGTTCCCGTTCGAGAAGCTGAACCGCTATGCGTATGCGGCCGGCCGCGACAAGTCGCTGTGGGGCGTGACGGACGGATTGCCGCCCGGGCATCCGCGGCTGATCCGTCAGATCGCACGGCGCTACCTGGAAAACGGGATGTCGGTGGACCCGAACGAGATCATCGTGACGGTCGGTGCGACGGAGGCGATCAACCTGTGCCTGCAGGCGGTGGCGAAGCCGGGCGACACGATCGCGGTGGAGTCACCGACGTTCTACGCGATGCTGCACGCGATCGAGCGGATGGGGATGAAGGCGATCGAGGTGGCGACGCATCCGGAATACGGAATCGACATCGCGGCGCTGGCCGCGATCGCGAAGTCGCAGCCGATTGCCGCGTGCATGGTGATGCCGAACTTCCAGAACCCGCTCGGCTTCCAGATGCCCGACGAGCGCAAGCGCGAACTGGTCGAGTTCGCCGCGAAAGCCGACCTGCCTGTCATCGAGAATGGCGTGTACAACGAACTGTACTTCGGCAACATGCATCCGAGCACGCTGAAGTCGTTCGACCGCCACGACATCGTGCTGCATTGCTCGTCGTTCTCGAAGAGCCTGACGGCCGCGTACCGGATCGGCTGGGCGCTGCCGGGCCGCTATCGCGAGCAGGTCGAGAAGCTGAAATTTCTGAACACGCTCGCGACGCCGTCGCTGCCGCAGCTCGCGATCGCGGAGTTTCTCGAACGCGACGGCTACGAGCATCACCTGCGGCGGATTCGCAAGGCGTATGCGCAGCAGGCGAACCTGATGCGCACGATGGTGTCGCGGTTCTTCCCGGAAGGCACGCGCATCTCGAGCCCGGCGGGTGGTTACGTGCTGTGGGTCGAGTTGCCCGTGCAGGTCGATGCGATGCGGCTGTACCAGCTCGCGCTGGAGCAGGGCATCACGATCGGGCCCGGCTACATGTTCTCGATCGCGGACAGCTACCGGAATTTCATCCGCCTCAACTACAGCAGCCCGTGGTCGCCGGAGATCGAGCAGGCGGTCGTGACCGTCGGCAAGCTCGCCGCCTACTGCGTCGACTGACCGTACCGCCGCGCGTCGGGCGCGGCGCGTGGCGTCACGTCAGCCGGTACGACTGCGCGCCCGTTCCCGCGAGCGTGCCGCCGTCGACGATCAGGTATTCGTTGCGGATCGGCTTGCCGTCGAACCAGCACTGCAGGATCTCCAGCGTGCCGGCCGCATAGCGTGCTTGCGCGGACAGCGACGTGCCGGAGATGTGCGGAGTCATCCCGTTGAACGGCATCGCGCGCCACGGGTGATCGGCCGGCGCCGGCTGGGGAAACCACACGTCGCCGCCGTAGCCCGCGAGATGCCCGGACGTGACCGCATTCACGACCGCGTCGCGGTCGACCAGCTTCGCGCGGGCGGTGTTGATCAGGTACGCGCCGCGCTTCATGCGCGCGATCATCGCCGCGTCGAACAGGTGCTCCGTCGACGGGTAAAGCGGAATCTGCAGGTTGACGATGTCGACGGCGCTCGCGAGCGACGCGGCATCGGCGTGATACGTGAGCGCGAGTTCCTGCTCGACCGACGCGTCGAGCCGGTGGCGCTGCGTGTAGTGCAGCTGCAGGCCGAACGGCTTCAGCCGGCGCAGCACGGCGAGCCCGATGCGCCCCGCGCCGACCGTGCCGAAATGCATGCCCTCGACGTCGTAGCTGCGCGACACGCAATCGGCGATGTTCCAGCCGCCTTGCTGCGCGATCGCATGCGACGGCAAGTAGTTGCGCACCAGCGCGAGCGTCGTCATCACCACGTGCTCGGCCACGCTGATGCTGTTCGAGCCGGTGACTTCGGCGACGGTGACATGCGCGCGCGCGGCGGCGTCGAGATCGACGTGATCGGAGCCGATGCCGGCCGTCAACGCGAGCTTCAGCTTCGGCGCGCGGGCGATCCGTTCGGCCGTCAGGTACGCGGGCCAGAACGGCTGCGAGATCACCACGTCTGCTTCGGGCAGCCGGCGCTCGAATTCGGAATCGGGGCCGTCCTTGTCGCTCGTGACGATCAGCGTGTGGCCGTGCGCCTCCAGATAGCCGCGTAACCCGAGCGCGCCGGACACCGAGCCGACGAGTTCGCCGGGCCGGAAGCCGAGCGGGCCGGCGGGCGTCGGCGCGGTTTGCCCGTCCGCGTAGTGCGTGATGACCGGAATCGCATCGCGCACGTAGCGCGGCGGGTAGCCGTCGACCGGATCGGGGTAGAGCACGCACAGGACGGTGGCCATCGGGTAGCACTCCTGGTGAAGGGGGGAATGTGGCACGCGGATTGCGCAGGACGCGCGACGTGCCCTCACAGGCAACGGGTGTGTTGCGCCGCAACGTTGATGACGTTCTACGCCCGTCATGGCTCGCGTACAAGCTACAGTCGGTGTTTGCGTGCGCTGCGGAGGCGTCTGTACCTGTTCTTTTCAAATGGGATGTCGATAATGGGATCGTTACCTGACTTTCCGGGAGCCACGTCATGACTGGAAGCGACGCTTCGTCGTCACGCCCCGACCTCACGCAGGGCATCGCGCTCGACGATCTCGCCGACGGCGCGATGATCGAGGGCCATGTCGGCGATACCGCGGTGCTGCTCGTGCGCCGCGCCGACGAACTGTTTGCCGTGGGCGCGCAGTGCCCGCACTACGGCGCGCCATTGGCCGACGGCCTGCTGGAGGGCGACACGATCCACTGCCCATGGCATCACGCGGCGTTCTGCCTGCGCACGGGCGCACTGCTGCGCGCACCGGCGCTCGACGGGCTCCCGTGCTGGCGCGTCGAACGCCGCGACGGCCGTGCCGTCGTGCTCGATGCGCGGCCGGCCGCCGCGCCTCCCACGCTGAATGCGGCCGGGCTGCCTGCGTCGGTGGTGATCGTCGGCGGAGGCGCCGCTGCGATCGCGGCCGCCGTGACGCTGCGGCAGGCGGGTTATCCGCATCCCGTCACGATGCTCACCGCCGATGCCGATCCGCCGTACGACCGGCCGAACCTGTCGAAAGACTATCTCGCCGGCACGGCCGACGCCGACTGGCTGCCGCTGCGTGCGCCGTCGTTCTATACCGACCACCGGATCGACGTGCGGTGCGGCACGCGTGTCGCGCGGATCGACCCTGCGCGGCAGGCGGTCGAACTGGCCGACGGCAGCCGTGTCGGGTACGGCGCGCTGCTGCTGGCAACGGGCGCCGAGCCGAACCGGCTGAGCGTGCCGGGCGCGGATCTGCCGCACGTGTGCGTGCTGCGCTCGCGTGCCGATTGCGACGCGCTGATCGACAAGCTGAAAACGGCCCGCCGCTGCGTGGTGGTCGGCGCGAGCTTCATCGGGCTCGAAGCGGCCGCCGCGTTGCGCACGCGCGGGCTCGACGTGCAGGTCGTCGCGCCCGATGCGCATCCGATGGCACGCGTGCTCGGCGAAGCGCTCGGCGACACGATCAAGGCCCTGCACGAATCGCACGGCGTCGTGTTCCATCTCGGCGCGACGCCGGCGCGGATCACGCCGGACAGCGTGACGCTGTCGACCGGCGACGTGCTGCCGGCCGACGTCGTGGTGGTCGGCATCGGCGTGCACCCGAACGTCGCGCTCGCGCAGGAAGCGGGGCTGGCCGTCGAGCGCGGCGTGACGGTCGACCGCTTCCTTCAGACGAGTGTGCCCGGCATCTACGCGGCCGGCGACATCGCGCGCTGGCCCGATCCGCTGACGGGCGAGCGCATTCGCGTCGAGCACTGGGTCGTCGCCGAGCGGCAGGGCATCGTCGCGGCGCGCAACATGCTTGGCCAGCAGCGCCCGTTCGACGCGGTGCCGTTCTTCTGGAGCCAGCATTACGACCTGACGATCAACTACGTCGGGCATGCGGAGCAATGGGATCGCGTCGAGATCGACGGCGACCTCGGCGCACACGACTGCGCGATCGCGTACTGGCGCGGCGACACGCGGCTCGCGGTCGCGACGATCGGCCGCGATCTCGACAGCCTGAAGGCAGAAGCGGCATTCGAGCGGCAGATTGCAGCCGCATGACAGCCGCGTGACGACATGATTCGAACCCGGAGGCAAGATGAGTCCTGAAATCCGTGCACGTTTCGAAACCGAGTTTGCGCCGCGCATCGCGGCGCGCGTGCTCGGCCTGTATCAGCCTGGTGAAGTGCGCGTGGAAGTCGTGCCGCACGACGGGCAGGGGAGTCCGACCTGCGTGGACGTGATCGGCCTCACGTCGACGGTCGGGCTGCCGAACCGGTTGAACGCGCGGCTCGCGTGGCACGACGACGCGATCGCTGCGTTGCTGGCCGAGCCCGACCGCAGCCGCTTCGACCGCTATCTCGCGGCGCTGCCGGTCACGATCGAACGCTGGCAGATGGAATTGCCGGTCGACTTCAGCTCACGGACCCAGCGCGACCGCGAAATCCTGATCGGCGATCTCGATTTCGATGCGTGAAACGCGCGGCGCGCTGCCCGCCGACGATGCGGCGACGAACCGCGCGACGTTAGCGGTCGCGTGTCTTGACGATCACGCGGCCCTGGTCGATGCCGCCGCGCAGCGCTTCGTCGCACGTGAGCCATTCGGGCGTGACGAGTTCGGGCGCGGGCAGGTCGACCGGCGCGCCGTCGCGGAAGATCCGCACCTGCGCGACCCACGCGCCGTTCGCGTTGCGCGTCGCCTCGACGCGAATCTCGTGATCCATGAAGGTGTCGGTGGCTTGCATCGGTCGGGGCCCTCCGTGCGTGAACGCGGTGCGTCGATCGTAGCAGCATGGCGCGCGCCGTGCACCGGAAACGAAGTGGAACCTGCGTGCGATTGGGCATGCGAACCGACGCGTGAGACGGGAGCGAACCTGTGGCCTTCGACCTGACCTTTTCGATCAAGGTGTTCGCGGCGCTGTTCGCGATCATGAACCCGATCGCGAACATCCCGGTGTTCCTGTCGCTGACCGAAGGCGCGGCGGACGGCGTGCGCTGCAAGGTCGCGCTGACGGCCGCGATCGGCGTGACGGTCGGCTGCATCGTGTCGGCCGTCGCGGGCGGCGCGATCCTGCACGTATTCGGCCTGACGATCGACGATTTCCGCCTCGCGGGCGGGTTGCTGGTGCTGCTGATCGCGCTGTCGATGCTGCACGGCGCGCCGAGCCGCCAGCATTCGCCGGGCGAGGACGAAGGCGCCGACCCGGCGGCGGCCGAGAGCGTCGCGATCTATCCGCTGACGATCCCGCTGCTCGTCGGCCCCGGCACGATCGCGACGATGATCGTGCTCGGGCACAGCGCGTTCTCGACCGGACAGGAACTCGCGTTCGCGCTCGGGCTCGCCGCGTTTCTCGTGCTGCTGGCCGTTTCGTTGCTGTCCGCGCCGCTGATCGGGCATTACCTGTCGCCGCGCGTGACGGCGGTGACCCAGCGCCTGATGGGGATGATCCTCGCGGCGATCGCGATGCAGATGATCGTCGCGAGCCTGAAGGCCGCGTTCGGGTTGCCGCATTGAATGCAATGCCGCGCCACGGCGAGCCGTGCGGCAGTTCGAGCACGGGCGTTACGACGGACGCCGAATCCCGCGTGCGACACGCTGCAGCAGTGCGTCGAGCACGTTGATCTCGACGGGTTTCACGAGGTGCGCGTCGAAGCCCTCGCGTTCGGTGCGTGCGAGGTCGGACGCGCGCGCGTGGCCGGACAGCGCGACGCAGGTCGTGTCGCGCAGCGCGTCGATCGCGCGCAGTTCGTGCAGCAGCGTGAAGCCGTCGACGTCGGGCATCGTCAGGTCGAGGATCATCAGTTGCGGCGCGTAGTCGCGGGCGAGCGCCAGCGCATCGCCTGCGTTGTACGCGACGCGCGGCGCATGCCCCTTCACCTTGAGCAGCACGGCGAGCGTGTCGGCCGAGTCGCGGTTGTCGTCGACGATCACGATGCGCAGCGGCGTGGTGTCCGATGGCGCGTGCGCCGCCGGCGGTCACCGTGCTGATCTGGGGCACCACCTGGATCGCGATCAAGTGGCAGCTCGGCTCCGTGCCGCCGCCCGTGTCGATCGCCT